>JBATMZ010000001.1:0-2687 GCA_049290115.1 Saprospiraceae bacterium
GATCCAGACATGTGGTACGAAAAAGGTCGTGCCCATCGGGTGTTATCGCAAAATCAATTAGCTCTTCCTGCCTACAATCAAGCGATTAAATTGAATGATAATAAAGCAATGTTCTATTACGAAAGGAGTAAAACTCATTATCTATTACAAGACATAGTGAAGGCGAAAGATGATTACCAAAAATCAATACAACTGGGTTTTCAAATTCCACAAGGAGATACATACCCAGCAGTCCTAGGTTACTAATTAATGGATCAAATGCAAATACAAAAATTATCTATTGTCATTCCAGCTTATAATGAAGGAAAAACTATTCACTTCATTTTAAATAAGGTCAAAGAGGTAGAGCTTTTGGGCAATATCCTAAAAGAGATTATTATTGTCAATGATTGTTCGACGGACAATACTGAAACTACTATTCAAAAATACATGGATGAAAATTCCTCGCTTAATATAAAATATTTTTGCCATGAAAAAAATCGGGGCAAAGGAGCCGCATTACACACTGGCATTTCAATGGCTACTGGCGAATATACTATCATCCAAGATGCAGATTTAGAATATGATCCAGCTGAGTATAATGACTTACTAAAACCAGTTTTGTTGGATAAGGCTGATGTAGTGTATGGATCGAGGTTTATAGGGGGAAATCCGCACAGAATCTTGTTTTTCTGGCACACCATTGGTAATAAATTTTTGACATTTTTGTCGAATTTACTAACCAACCTCAATCTGACCGATATGGAAACTTGTTATAAATTATTTAATACTAAATGCTTACAATCTTTAGATTTAAAAGAATGTAGATTTGGTTTTGAACCTGAAGTAACGGCCAAAATATCGAGAATTCCAGGGATTAGGATCTATGAAGTGGGTATATCCTACTATGGAAGAACGTATGAGGAAGGTAAAAAAATAGGATGGAAAGATGGCTTTCGTGCCATTTATTGCATCGCCAAATACAATTTATTTGTATAATTATTTTTTACTATTTTCATATTCCTTATTTAAAGCATCTGCCGTTTCCATGGTAATGTCCAAGCGTTTATCGCCAAACATAACACCACCTAAACTACCTTTTTTCAAGATGTAGGAATAACCTTTTTCTGTGGCGATCTTTTCTAAGTAGTCATCCAGGTTTTTTTGAATATCATTTTGTGTTTCCACCAATTTTTTCTCCAATTCTATAGCAACACTTTCGCGTTGTTTCATAAGAGCTTCCTCTTCTCTACCTAAACTTTCTTGTTGTTTTCCAAATTTTTCTTCAAGCTTTTTTAATTCCACAGGGGCGTAGGTGTTGGCTTTTTGCTGTATTTCCATCACCTCAGCTTGAAACTTTTGTGCCCTTTTTTGGAATGCTTCTATTTTCCCTGCTAATGCATTTTCAGCAGACTTTGATTGTTGTTCTAATTGTGCTTTTTTATCCAAATACAATTGATATTTTTCTAGTAATGTATCTAAATCGACAAATACAATTTTAATACTGGTAGTATCGGCAGTTAAGGAGGTTGTCGCCGGTGTTTCTGCTTTTTTACATGCACCAAACGTTCCGATAAATACGAGTAAGAGTAATCCAAATATCTTGTTCATTGTATAATTATTTAACATCAATACCTTGTTATTTTTGAGTCACAAAGGTAGTAATATTTATGAAACATAAAATATTTTAAGAAGTAATAATATAATGGAAATCATGTACATTTGCAAAGATTTCATTACAGAAATTATTAGAAATATGGACAAAAGTGTCAAAAAAGAAAAATGGCTATTTTATTATTTAAAAAGTTGTGATACCTGCCAACGTATTTTAAAAGGAATGCATCCTCATAATTTTCATTTGATAAACATTAAAGAATTTCCCTTAACCAAGCCACAATTAGAAGAATTAAGCGCACTTTCGGGCAGTTATGAAGCATTGTTTAATAAGAACGCCCAAAAACTTAGATTATTGGAAATTAATTCAAAACCAAAATCTGAAGAAGATTATAAAAAATTGTTACTAGAGCACTATACATATTTAAAAAGGCCTGTGGCTGTCATAAATGATTCCATCTTTATTGGAAATTCTAGCTTAACTGTTGCTGAGCTCTATCAAAAAACAATAGCCTTAAATAAATGTCACTAAAAAGACTTTTTCGAATAAAGTAAAAAAAAATAACCGTTTGCAACGACGTAATCGAGACCGTATCCGTTACTGAAATTGAAACAAATAAAGAAAAACCACTTTGAATTCAAATCAATTTAAAGAGTTGTTTGCATTGTATTACAATCCATTGTGTAATTTTGCTTATAGTATTATTTTGGATGAAATGGTGGTAAAAGATATTGTTCAGGATGTATTTTTAAATGTGTGGAAGCACAAAGACACTTTGGTAGTTAAAAAAAACGTTAAAAGTTATCTATATACATCTACTAAAAACAGAGCACTGGAAGAAATAAGAAAAAATATTTCAATAAAGAAAAAATTGGAAACTTTAGGCAAATTAAGTTTGATTGAAAATGAACAAGCACTATTGGAAAAAGAATGGGCTGATTGGGTTAAAATTGGCCAAATTTATTCGTCACTGCGACATTTACCGCCAAAATGTCGTGAGGTCTTTGAATTGTCCAAAATAAATGGTTTAACTTACAGCCAAATTGCAGAAAAATTGAATATAAGTCCTAAAACAGTTGAGAACCAGATGTCA
>JBATMZ010000002.1:0-2820 GCA_049290115.1 Saprospiraceae bacterium
GTGTAGGGTGGCGCACTGCTGCCGGTTTTGCTAACGTACCTTATTGTCGCTTGCGCTTCAATGTAGGATGTGCAATTTACAATGTACAATGAGAGGAGAAGAAAAAAGAAGAATTTTGGTTTCATTGTTACCTCAATGAGTTGAAGTTTTTTACAGACCCAATTTAACTTTTATTTGGTTTAAGTGCGAGATTTTAGAAGACTAAAAGTGGTTAAGTTTTTTTGGTTTTGCTATTTTTAACCATTTTTCTAAAGCGTTCACACCATCTCTCTTATTATCCCACCCTGTACAAAAATGTGTTATTAAATCTCGCCCTGTATTTAATGAGTCTAAAATAGACTGAACCCTTCTTATTGGTTCAAAGCAATCTATTGAATTTGGCTCATCCATTGTATGATAATATTTAAACTTACTTCCTAGTGAGGAGAATTTTTGATTGTAATAAAAAATATTGTCTATTACTTCTTGTAAGCGTGTAACAAACCATCCGTCCCAAATACTGTTAAGACCTGCGTCATAAACTTCAATATAGTCAACAATAACTTCAGCCTGAGCCAACTTCTGTACCTTAAATTGAATCTTCAGGTTTTCATTAAGAAAATCTGTTGAAGCAATGCCTTGTGGTGCGTACCAGGCTGGTCCCGGTGGGGCGCCGTTATAATTTGATCCTTCATTGTTTACTGATTGAAATCTTAAGTAATCATATGGTTTACATATTATACTTGTGTAAGCAGTAGTAGTAAGTTGGTTTGAATAAATAGTTGAATCTATTAAAGTTGTTTCAGTTCCATCTGAATCGTTCTTAACTGATACAATTAGTCTTGCCACAGGAAATGAGTCTGTTTGATCCTGAGCTAATTTCATACTGAAATTTGTTTTATAGCTTATTAAAGGATTTTCTCCTTCAAATTTATTTGTATAAACATATTTCATATACTGTTGATAATTTGGACCAAGAATAAAGAATTTTCCAATATCTGAAATAGAGCCGCCGCTGCTCCATCCATATCCATCAGAGGTTGGATAACCCACACTATTATGTTTTACACCCACAGGTTCATTTTCACTAAAGTAAGGGCTGCCCTCTGCCTCCCATTTAGTGTATAGTGCATTTGTAAAGTAATATATCCAGTCTATATTGTTTTCATTATAGGCATCGGTTGTAGAATCATTCAATGCGATAATGGTATTAAACTGCATTAGACTGTCAAAGTTGCTTTCTTGATCAATTGAAGGTACTTCAACTATACTACGCTGTATTACTGTGTTTAACCCTAATTGCTTCATCTGCCAGTAGTTTTGGTAATAAGTTGTTTCACTCCTTTTTGAAGAATATAGATATGCCGCCAGGGGGAATTCCTGTGATTGAGCATTTACCTTGAATTCTGAAAATAAAACTAATAAAGCTAACAGAAACAAAAATTGTTTTGCCTGTTTCATTTCACTCCTCCACTGATGTTGTTAAAGCTAATTTGTTAATTATACTGCAAGCCAGTGTTTTTTTATTTTCATATTGGTTAACTGTCCGCCTCTGGCGGATTGCTCTATTGCCAAATTGTTGTATTGCTTAATTGTTAACCTGCCTGACGGCAGTCAGGTTATTCATTCTTAATTCTTCAAATCGGGCGGACAGGAGTCCTTCCCCTACTTAACAAAAACCATCTTTTTAAGATCAGAAAAAACCGGGATGTTGTTTTCATTCCTTACCATTATTTGGTAAATGTAAATACCACTTGCAATCGCAGGAAGGGATTCCTGCGCTACGTTAAATTCTACTTCGTAGAATCCGGCTTCCTGGTTCTGATTAACAAGTACTGAAACAAGCTCTCCTTTAATATCATAAACATATAATTTTACATACCCTCTTTCTTTTAACCTGTAACTTATTTTTGTGGATGGATTGAAAGGATTAGGATAATTTTGATAAAGCAAATAGTCATTTATTGTAATTGGATAGTCATCAATGGAGGTGATGTTAATGAATAATTCTGTACTTGGTTCTGATTCGTTGCCCTGGTTATCTACTGCTGTTAATTTGTAGTAGTACTTATTTACACCCGGCGGAATTATGTGTGAATAAATTGTATCCGTTATGCTTAATACAAAAGTTGTTGAATCTGCAATGAAACCCTCTGTTGTATCCCTGAAGATTTTGTAATACCTAAAATCTGCTTCTGTGTTTGGATTCCATTTGATCGTTATCATTTCAGAATCAAGTACACCGGTTACATTTATTGGAGATCGGGGTGCCAAATCAAAATACTTATAATCTTCGCCAAAAGGACCACCATAAATTCCAATATCACTTCTACTTCCGTCTTTATCCAGAATTGCTGGATCACCCGCATCTATTAAAGGTGAGTACTTCTGTAAGTGAAAATCCATACTATCAACATCTGTAAACATTGGATCAGAATAGATGTTTGTTGAATCACCTGTAAAGTTTATGTAGTTCCGGTTATTATTCCACAGATTGTTATACTGAAATACTGGCGGTACGCTACTTCCTGATCCACCATACCGGAGAGCATCTTGAGTTTTTTCTAAATGATTATTTCTAACAATAGCATCTGCTGATTGGGTCCCTACTACATACATCCCAGTATCCCAATTTCCATAAACGATATTATTATCAAGAGTATCGTGATATGATTCTATACCAGCCCAGGATGAACTACCTAATGAAATAAATAAATTACCTTTTAAGGTTGATATAATATGAAATCCATCTCCAAATCCAGAATAACCATTTTGAGTTATAACAGTATTGTTTATTATGGTTGGTGAGGAGTTGATACCAGCACCAATACCACCTGTAAC
>JBATMZ010000003.1:0-2970 GCA_049290115.1 Saprospiraceae bacterium
ACCGCAGGTACCGGAAACAACGATGGTATGTTGCGTATAAGTTTTTGCAACGCCTATCAAAGGACTTTCCCAATTTGTTTGAACACTGGTTGTATGAAGGTTTTCGACCTCAGTAGATTTGGAGGAAGAAGAGCCGTATGAATCGAGAGGTTCACCTACGGTTCTAAGAGAGGTTTGGGGGTGAGATTGTCCTTTACCTACTCGACGTTTTTTCGTTCGTCATTATTTTTCTGCTCTTATTAGTAATGTCGCTGTTTTTGTTAGCTCTCCGTTTATCTCTACTTCTGGTTCGTCTTTTTCTATAATGTCAACTACTCTAAAATTATTTTTCGCAATTAATTCTGTCAAGTCGTCTTTTGCGAATGTTTTAAAACCATATTTCACAAATGGGTAATGCTCCATAATAGATTTTGGTCTAACTGAAATAGTAACTTGTCCTTTTGGTTTTAAAACCCTCCATATTTCAGCAAGAACTATTTGCGGATTGTCCCAAAAGTAAATGGTGTTGATTGAAAATACTTTGTCAAAGGAAACTGAGTCAAATGGAAGTTCGTTTGCGTCTGCGTTATGAAATTCGGCTTGTCCATTTGCTACATATTTTTCATTTCGGTTACGAGCTTCGTCAACCATTATTTCAGAAAAGTCGCAACCTGTATATTTTATAGAATTGTCTGCCGATAAAATGTTTTTTACAAAATATCCGTTGCCCATTCCAATTTCAAGAATATTGTCGCCTGTCGTCAAATGAAGTGCTTCAAAGGTATTTAGGTTTATATGTAAATTGGCTTCATTCATTTTTTCGCCAACCTGAATTGCATATTCGCCTGTCGGTTGTCTAAGTTGACCTGCAATTGCTTTAAGCGTTTCTTCGACCATATTTTTGTTTGTCGTTGTTAAGTTTGTTCTGTCAGCACGGTTGCAGCTAACGGTCAATGACATGTGGAGTCCGACCAAAGGGAGGATTACATCATGTCTATTGTTATGATCAGTTACCTTTTTTTCTTATTTCTTTCCCATTTAAATCTATCCAACCTTCATCATTGTTTTTAAATACTACTTCAGCAAAATTGCCGATAAAAGGTTTAATTGATTTGTATTTGGCCTTTTGCATTAACGGGAATATACCGTAATTCCCATTTTCTTTAAAAACGATTGGCTTGTTATAATCTGATAGTATTATATCTTCAAAATTACCTTCAAATAGTATTTCATCTCTATAAGATACTTCTAAAGAATCCCTTATAGGTTTAACTAATTTCCATTGTTCTTGATGTGACAAAGATTTGTTTGCCCATATTTTATCTATGGTTTCTTGCTTTTCATCTACTCTTTTGAATATACCTTGACTGTTATTCTCAGTTTTAAAGTAGAAAAGATTAGTTGGATTGCAGTAAAATTCCATAAAACAATCTACTGAGAAAATTCTATTAGTTTTATTGTTCAAATACTTAATTGATTGCAAGTTTCTGTTTAGGTCAAAAATGACAGAATCTTTTGTCGAACTATTATCAAATGTGGTGTATTCACAATTTCTTATAATTTCAACAAAACCATGATTAGAGTTTATGATTGATTTCTCTTGGCATGGTACATTACCACAATCTAACACTCTTTCAATTTTAGGCATTGTATCAGAAATCATTTTCTCAGAATTTATCCATTTAACTTCATTATCTATGATTAATTGTAAAGAACCGAAACTTTGGTAAGCCTCTATTAAATTGTTTGGAGTAATGTCTCGTAAAGTTTCATCATAGATACTTATGTTATCGGTTACTTTAGTTACTATGAAAGGATAGTTTAAAATGATATCATCATATTCACCATCCAATATTGGATCAGATGAAATGGAATTTGTAAGAACCTTCTTTGATTTGAAGTTACGGACTTTATATGTTCTGAATATATCCTTATATAACTCTTTCTGGTCAATTTCATATGTGTTTGATGCAGGTAAATACAATCTATTGAAATAATGCATCAAGCTGGCTTTATTCTTGTCCGGAAATATTAAATGTTCAACTTCATAATCATCAATTCTTATTAATCCTGCAACATAATATTCACTATTTATTAATATTGGTGTGATCTGATATATTCCTATTTTATTTTTATCCCTTGATTCAAGATTTTCAGACACTATTACTCCATGCCTTTCATTTAAAGCTTGAAATTGCTCCTTGAATTTCATGCCATTATTAGAAAAATTGGAAGCTAAATTTAGATTTGATACCCATAACTTGAATTCTTTCAAAGTTGTAATCTTTTTTAAGTTGAGGGTATTTGAAGTTTCTCTTGCCACATTTAATTTTCTATCATAGGAGCATTCTATAGTTTGATTGTATCGATATGCAGCAAGTTCTAATGAAAGAAAGCTACAGCTGTAAATTTGGTCTTCGGAAAAGTTTAATAAATGGCAGGTTGAATCATTACAATGAATGCTATCAACTTCAATTTCTATTACATTTTGTGCTGAAACATAATTGATTGCCATCAATAGTACAATAAAACTTATATGTATTTTAAATTCTCTCATAATTGATCATAACTTACTAATTCCCGACACTCTGTTCCTCCAATAATCTCCCAAGTTATTGGTATTCAATATGTTTTATGTACACCATAAGTTGCGCTTATATATTTATTGTATACGCTTTTAAACGTTTGTATATGTTAAAAAACGTTTATACACGGTTTTTTGTTCCCTGACCCTATTTTCTTACTTTTGTCCCTTTGTTTTTTCCGCCGGTCTTTTGCCAAAACAAACATAATAAATCTTTGGATATGGTTTATGTGTTATGTCCATATGTATTTGAAAAAAGTCAGAAAACTTTTCCTGTTGGAAGGAAAAAGTAATGTGATTTTGGGATCGAAAAATGAAAAGGTAGTCCCAAAATTGACATATTTTGACCTTTCTTATGTCCAAAAATAGTCGGTACATCGTTTCAAATCCAAAAAAATACACTTTAT
>JBATMZ010000004.1:0-12105 GCA_049290115.1 Saprospiraceae bacterium
ATAGATCCCTGGTGTATTCCAACAAAAGTACTTGTTGCTGTGGCAGGATTGTAAAACTTACCAATTCTTGGATCATTTAAATCCTGCAATAAATTCAATGTTGAATTACTGGCAACATAAAACAAACCTAAACTTCTTTCAAATGAAGCATACATAGGATTTTCGGAACCAGAAACTCCAGTAAAAGGCATAGCTGCCATGTCGGCGGAACTTTCAATAAAATTTCCAGCACTTACTAGCGCTTTCACTTCTGCAGAAACATCTTTTACGTTCGATTGTCTCATTAAAATTCTAAGTTTTAATGAATTGGCAAATTTTGTCCATTTACCTACATTTCCTCCGTAAATATAATCCTCAGCACCAACTGAAATTGATCCAGCTGTTCCTAATAACTTAATACCATCATTAATCATTGGAATAAGTGCATTATACACTTCTTGGTCGTCATCATATTTGGGTGCAAAGTTACCATCAGAAGCTCCTTTTAAGGCTTCGCTAAATGGAATATCACCAAAATGGTCGACTAAACTTTGAAATATATAAGCTTTCATTATTTTAGCAATACCCGCATGAACTTTTGCATCTGAATTTTCAATAAAATCTAAATCAGCCAAAGCTCCGTTATACAAACGAGTCCAACCATTGTCGTAATCTGTACCATCAGAAACATATCTTTCAATATTTCCAATAGCTACACCAGGTCCCCATGTCCAATATTGAGCCCATAACGCTGAACGAACATTAAATTGACCATCTACGGTCCAACCCAAAAACCCTTGTGCACTTGATAAAACCTGTGCAGGGTTTGCATTTGGTGAATTATTCGGATCTATATTTAAATCGCTTAATTCTTCCGAGCATGATGCTATTACTGTTATCGTAAAAAGTAATAGTAAATATTTTTTAAATTTATACATATTGATATCTTTTTAATTTTATTAAAATACAATTCCCAACTTAATACCATAACTTCTTGCAGGAGGCGTTTGTGTTGTTTCTACACCTGTAGCATTACCTGTTAAAGAAGGTCCGTTAATCTCAGGATCGGCATAAGTATTTTCTTCTGGCAACCAGAATTTCAAATTACTAGCATATAAATCTACATTTAATTGAGAAAATGGAGTTTTAGCTAATATTGATTTTGGAAAAGTATAACCTAATGTTAATTCTCTCAATTTAATGAAACTTGCATCCAATAATACACTGTTTCCACCAAAATAAATGTCACTTACTGCATAAAGATCTTGTGCTGTAACTTCTGTAGTATTTGGAGAATACGTACCATCACCATTTGAAACAACTGAATTTTCAATGACAAAAGGCTCTCTGTTTCCGATTAAAGTAGAAAGAGCTGTTCCGTTAAATTCGGTTTGATTTTTTGTAATTGACAAGAAAGTTCCACCTTTTTTGATATCCAACAAAGCACCAAGTCTCACTCCTTTATAAGTAAAATCTGTACCAAAACTTGCTAAATATTTCGGTTGGTATGAACCTAAAAATTTCTCGTCAGCTGTTAATACCGGAATACCTGAATCGTCAACTACCATTTGACCATCGACCATTTCAGGAACTGTGCTTCTAAAAGTACCGAAAGGTAAACCCTCTTTAGCTACAATTGAAATTGAACCATTGGTATAAGGGCCACCAACAACCAACTCATCTTGTGCATCAGAAATCTTAACAACTTCATTTGTATTCTGAGAATAAATTACATTTAGATTCCATTTGAAATTATTTGTTAACACTGGTGTTAATCTAAGGCCCAATTCATGACCCTTATTTGTCATTTCACCAATATTAGCTGATGTCAAACCAAATCCTGTTGAAGCAGGCAAATTGACCGTGATAATTTGGTCAGAGTGAACACTACTATAGTATGTATATTCGATGTTTACTCTATTGTCCCATAACCCAATGTCTGTTCCAATTTCAAATGTTCTTGTTATTTCAGGTTTCAAGTTTGGATTACCAATTCTGTTGTTAACTGAAAAACCAGATTGTCCATTCAAAGGGAAAAATAAATCGTGGTTATTGCCTAAAGTCTGAATGACAGGGTTACCATCATAAGTAGATTGTAATAAATACAAACTAGCATCTTTACCCGTTGTTCCAAATGAACCTCTCAATTTCCAGAAACTAAATAATCCACTATCTTCAAGATTTAAAAATTCAGACATGATTACTGAAGCTCCTATAGACTGGTAGAAGAAACTATTGTTTTCAGCCGGAAGTGTAGAAGACCAGTCATTTCTAGCAGAATATTCTAAAAATGCTTTATTTCTATATCCTACTTTAGCAGAACCTAAAATACCGTACAATTGATATTTTGAGGAAAATTCACTTGATCTAGGAGTTTGACTACTGTTGCTGAAATTGTACCAACCTGGAACAACTAATCCACCTACAGATTCTCCTGTAACTCTAGATTCTCTTCTGTCAAATAGATTATATCCTCCAGAAACCTCAAGGTTAAAATCACTATTCAAATCCGTAGTATACGTTCCAATTAAAGAAGCGTCTAAATTTGTGTTTCTTAAATTTGATTTGCTGTATTCACCCGTTGAAGAGTATCTATCACCTCTAGCTGATTGAACCAAATCATCACCCCATATAATGTGGTCTGTATATGCGAAAACTGGAACTGTGGTTTCAGTTTGACCTGAAATAGAGTTGATACCAACTCGACCAGCTAACACAAAATTTTTGAATAACTTATAGGTTAATCCAACGTTGGTCAATAAATTATCAAAATTTCCAGTATTACCGAATTCATTCAAAATGTAATAAGGATTCGTGCTGTATGATCCGTAATATCCTGTTAATCCATGGTAAGGATTGTTATAATCACGCAATTCATTGTAAGGTATGTTTACAGGAGCCTGAATAGCATTTGCATAAGCATTTTGGCCATCAAATGGTCGGTATCCTTCTTGTGCTGTATTGATTTTTGATCTTGAAAAGTTGATTCCAAAATCAGCTGTCAATTTTTTAGATAATTCGCTACTAGCTTTCAGATTAATCGTGTTACGATTGTAAGATGTATTTTCTAAAATACCGTCTTGAGCTAAATTACCATAAGATGCATAAAACGAAAATCCTCCGTTCGAACCTGACATGTAAATGTTATTGTTTAAAGTACTTCCAACATTAAAGAAATTATCAATTTGTTTTGGAACTGCACTATAAGGTCTTACTAATGCTTCTAAAGCACCATCACCATCAATATCTATTGGAGATGTCCATGGTCTGACAACATCATCAAAGGCTGGTCCCCATGACCAGTTTTCACCAGAATCAAAGTGGGCATTATCGTATCCTTGTCCGAATTTGTCTTGTCTTTCCAACAATACATAAGCCTTCTCTCTTGAATAAGAAGAGTTTATTCCAACTTTAAAATTCTTTTTGTTTCCATCACCACCTCTTTTGGTAGTAACCAAAACAACACCTGCAGCTCCTCTTGAACCGTACACACTCGTGGCAGCTGGACCTTTTAATACAGTTACACTTTCGATGTCTTCAGGGTTGATGTCATTAAACCTGTTTCCAAAGTCAGCATAACCAGATTGTGCAGTACCACTACCACCACTAGTTGCATTGTTGTCGATAGGAATACCATCCACAACAATCAATGCATTATTATTACCCGTAAGTGAACTCTCACCCCTCAATACAATTCTGCTTGAGGCTCCCACTGAACCAGAAGCTGTGGTGATTTTCACCCCAGCAGTTTTTCCCCTTAGCGCTTCTAAAGCGTTTTTGTTAGGTAATGACAATAATTCCTCAGAGCTTACACTTTGATTTGCATAAGCAACTTCCCTAGAATTTCTTTTAATACCTAATGCAGTTACAACCACTTCGTCAAGAAGTTTTCCTTCACTTAGTGTTGCATTTAATACCGATGCACCTCCGATAACCATTTCCTTTGTAGTATATCCCGTATAGGAAAATACCAAAGTGATGCCACCCGCAGGTACAACAACCTCATACATACCATCAATGTCGGTAATGGTACCAACCGATGGGGATTCTTTAACTACGACACTGGCGCCTATTAAAGACTCCCCTGCGTCATCCGTAACCTTACCGGTCACTCTTGACTGTCCATACGTCATACTGACCGAGATAATCAAGGTCAAAATGGATAATACGACTTGCTTCATACGTAAATTATTTTGATTATTAAAAATATGGTTTTACAATTTAAAAAGTCGCTAATGTAGCAAAATTTGTTAACTAATTGCAAATATCCGTAACTCTTTATTAACATTATTTTAATACTAAACGCTGCCAATCACCCTCTAAAAATAACTAATTACCACTGTTTCGCGTAAAAAAATAACTATTTTAATATATATATATATTTGATTTCGTTTATATTATACGTTCATCTACCAATAAATTTTTTCGAAATTTATTAAAATGTACCTCTCGTATTACCCTCACAATTTAAAATCCTTAGTACATTAAAGTATTTTTATTTATCTAAAATAAAAGAGGAGCGGTTATTGCCGCTCCTCTTGTTTCAATATTTGCACTTTGTAGGTTAATACCCAGGATTTTGTTGATCTCTTAAAACCTGATTCGTATTCAACTCATCTTGAGGAATAGGCCACAAAAATCGGAAATCATCATAAGGTTTGGAATTAATGGTCAATTGACCTGTGTAAACTCCATTTGTGTAATTTAAACCATATGCCCAACTTGCTTTTGTGGTATTTCCAAAAGCAACTTTAGCAGGTATTCCGTTTAATGAATGATTAGGGTCTTGAGATAGTCTATGAATATCTGGCCATCTTCTACCTTCACCTAGCAATTCAATTCGTCTTTCAAATAAGATAGCGTCAATCAAAGCTTTGCTATCTGCAAAACTTGAACTTGTAAATTGATCAGCTGCATCAACTACTGCACGATTTCGAACTGTATTCAACAAATTTAATCCTTCTGTTGTGTTTTGAGTTCTCGCATAAGCTTCCGCATTGTTCAAAACAACCTCTGCCAATCTTAAGATAGGATTCCAATCATCTTGAGTTGTGATTTTTCTATATTTATTACTAAAAAATCCTGCTCCTGATTCTGACACTAATTGTGTTCTTCTTAAGTCAGATTGTAACCAGTTTGGATGATTAAACATAATTGGAGAAATTGCAATCAATGCACGACCTGGTGATACTGACATCATAACAGGTAAAGCTCCATTTACCCCTGAATTATCTGTTGCTGAGTTTTCTACAGAAAAAATTGATTCTGAATTTGTAGAATTATTTGCAAATACACCATCAGGAGATGACATTAACGAATAAGTACCCGCCTGTCCATTTAAAATTTTATTGCCTTCAGTTATAACGCCACTCCAATCTCCCTTGTGCAACAATACTCTACTTTTCAAAGCAATAGAAGCAGCCTTAGTTGCTCTGCTAATATTTTTAGTACCCGCTCTAGTTAAGGGTAGGTTTTGTTCTGCAAAATTGAGGTCTTCTAACATCAATGTGTAACATTCTGCAACCGTATTTCTACCTTTCTGAACTTCAGATTCCAATCTTGAAGCGGTATTAATGGCAGTCGTGCGATAAGGAACTCCAAAATGTGAAGCATCACTTGTATGTTTATAAGGTCGGGCAAAATGAATTAACAATTCATGATGGCAAAGTGCTCTTATGAATCGAGCTTCTCCTTGATACGCTGCGGCATCTGCCTCTGACAAAATTCCATTTGAAGCTGCGGCTTGAACTCCTTCAATAATTAAATTAGCTTTGTTTATTGCAGTATAAAGCGTGTTCCACTGCCAAACATTATTGGCGGTATTTGTATTATAATTGGCTTCATACGTTATAGCATAAAATGCGGCAACGTTTAACATATCTTCGCCTCTCATGTCACCTTGTTCAACATTAGCTGCGCCAAAAGGATATCCTCTTACAGCTCCACCAGCATATGTTCCACTCTGAATCGCGTCATAAACACCAACCATAGACAATTCTATTCTAGATGGAGAAGAAAACGCAAGAGATTCTGTAATCCTATCAAAAGGCTGTAAATCTGAAACGTCCTTGTCGCATGAAGAAATAGATAAAATAGCTGCTACCATAATTACTGATGGCAACTTACTCATTATTTTTTTGATGATTTTATATTTCATTTTAAATCAATTTAATTTATTAAAATCCTAATTTAATACCTCCAGAAATCACTTTTTGTTGTGGATTTCCATTAAAGTCTTCTCCAAATCCCGTAGATGTAGAAAAGGCAGTTGATGTTTCTGGATCCAAACCACTATACCCAGTAAATGTCATCAAGTTTTGACCTTGTACATATACTTTTAACGAAGTAAAATTTAACTTCTTCAAAACAGCACTTGGAAGTTTGTATCCAATTGAAATGTTTTGTAATCTTAAAAAGTCACCTTTTTCCACCCATCTTGTAGATGCGAAGTCTGGATTATTGATAAATGCATCTCTGTTCAACCACATCTTTGGTGTTTGTCCATCCCCTGGATTTTCAACGCTCTGCCATCTACCTAAGATGTCTGTTCCATTATTATTAAAAGCCTGACTCATTAAGTCTGCTCTTGTACGATTCATGATATGATTTCCTCCAGAAAATCTTAAAAAGATATTTAAGTCGAAATTTCCATATTCAAAATTATTATCAAATCCTCCAAACCATGTTGGAATAGCTGATCCTAAAATTTTTCTGTCTCGTGATGCATTTAGCGGTCTTGTCGTGGCCAATTCAGTTGGGTTATCTGGGTTGAACACATAATATGTTTGGTTAGTTATGTTGCCTTGTACAATAATGGTTTCTGTGATATTTCCATTTTCATCCTTATTGTAAGTCTCGTACATAGGATTTCCATTGGCGGCATTAACACCTACATATTCGTAACCGTAAAGAGACCTAATGGCTTCACCTTCTCTGATAATGTTATAATTAGTAATAATGTCTTGACCATTTACTAAGTTAACAACCTCGTTATTTTGGGTTGAAAAATTTAAACTTGCATTCCATTTCAATTTACTTTTGTTGAGAAGTGCCGCATCAATGGTTAACTCTAGTCCATTACCTTTTACTCTGCCTATATTTCTATTTACAAAATTCCCTGGAACTCCTAATGAAGGAGCAACCGGAGCTTGTAATATAATATCATCATTATCTTGTATCCAGTAGGCAACACTTAAATTATATCGATTATCTATGATACCAAAATCAACACCGAAGTCTAATTTTGTTTGTGCTTCCCATTTTAGCTCATCATTACCAAAATTATTATATGATATTCCATTTTGGGTACCATATAAAGCTGATCCATAAGATCCTACATAAGGATAATTACCAATATTAGTATTTCCTGTTTGAGCTACCGATCCTCTAATTCTAAAATCAGAAATTACATTACTAACATTTTCCCAGAATGGCTCTTCAGAAATTCTATAAGCAAAAGATGCTCCTGGAAAATATCCAATTCGGTTTCCAGGTGCCAAAGCTGACAACTCATCTCTCCTTATTGAAGCGCTCAAATAATATTTACGAGCATAATTATAATTGGCTCTTCCTAAGTATGAAGCTAAACCATTTTCATTTATGCCCCCAAAAGCTTCAGGTGTTGCAAAAGTACCGGTTACTATATTTTCTTGGAAAAATAAGTCAGAAATATTTGTCACAGTAGATTGAAAAAATGTACTCCTTTGTTTTTGATATTCTTGAACAAGGGTTAACCCTAAATTATGATTATCACCAAATGTGTTGTCATAGGTTAAAATATTCTGCCAATTCCATCTAGTAAATGGGCTAAATGCTTGTGAAATTCTTCCATTTGCACTAAATCCATCACCATGTCTTGGATCTTGAAATAAATAATCGTCCACATAATTCCCATCAATTCCCAATTGTGTTCTAAATTTAAGACCTTTGTAAATATTTGCTTCTAAGTAGGCATTACCTAACAATCTCCATGACTTGGAAGCCCTTCTGTCATTTTCTAATACAAATAATAAATTTGGAATACCGTTGGAAATCTCAACTCCATTTGCTCCCCTACCTAACGATCTTGGATTGATTAAATCCAAATTATAACCTGTTGGATGATTAGGGTCTCTTCCTTCGACATTTGGTAACATTCTCATGGCACCAAAAATATTTCCGGATAAATTATTTGACCCAGTTAACGGTCCAAAATTTTCTTGCCTAGTAACCCCACTTGAAAAACCAGCCGACAACCAATTATTAACTTTTTGTTCAATATTGGCTCTAAAACTATATCTTCTCAGTTCATTTCCCAATGCAATTCCTTCCATGTCGGAATACCCGAAAGAGAAAAAATAATTGGTTTTGTCTATCCCCCCACTTACTGATAAAGAATGTGTTTTTTGAGCTGCATTTCGAAAAACTAAGTCCATCCAATCTGTCTCTACAACCGAGCCATCAGCTCTTGTTTGCAAATTTGCCACTGGATTAGATCCTGCATTAACATATTTTTGATTCTGAATTTCAACAAATTCGTTGGCATTCAATAAATCAAATAATTTTACCGCACTTGCGACACCATAGTTAAAATCATAATTAAATTGGGCTTTCCCTTTTGAACCCTTTTTTGTGGTAATTAAGATAATCCCATTTGCTGCTCTAGAACCATAAATCGCAGTAGCTGCACCATCCTTTAATATTTCAAAAGATTCAATATCTGCAGGATTAATATCTCCAAGCGCATTTGCAGGAGTAAAACCACCTACATCCCCTGTAATAATTGGAACACCATCCAATACAATCAAGGGCTGGGTTCCGGAAGAAATAGAGTTGACACCCCTAATTCTAATTTGTGGCGCTGAACCCAAAATCCCAGATGTATTTTGAATTTGAACTCCAGATGCTCGACCAGCTAATTGTTGTACAAAACTTGGAGAAACCAAATTCGCCAAATCATCACCTCTAACTTTGGAAATAGATCCCGTAACATCTTTTTTAGATTGAGCTCCATACCCAACTATCACAACTTCATCTAAAACTCTACCTTCTTCCAAACTTACGTTTACAACAGAAGCACCTGTCAAGGACATCTCTTTTGTGTCATATCCAGTATAGGAAAAAACCAAAGTTGATCCTCCTGCAGGAATATTCAATTCATACATACCATCTACGTCTGTGATGGTACCGGCGGCAGGACTCTCTTTAACAACGACACTGGCTCCAATCAAAGCCTCTCCGGAAATATCTGTTACTTTTCCGGAAACTCTAGATTGGCCATATGTCATACTGATCGAAAGGAATCCGATCAACAATGAAAATACGACTCGTTTCATACTAATTTGTTTTGTTATTAAATAATAAAAGATTAAATTAAAAAATATACTTCGAACAGCAAAAAAATTACATTTGTTAAACTTATGCAAACATTTTTGTAAATATCTTAACTTTAAATTAACACTATGCGCTGCCTTTCTACTGTGAAATATTTATAACTCATTGTCATTCTGAAAATTGTGATAACTTTTTTATTTTAATTTTTTCTCAAATTCTGACTATTTTAACGTTAATATTGCATTAATTTTTAACTCAATTTCGTTATAAACATGAAATCTCCTATTTTATAGTCAAAATATTTGATCATTTTAATAAAACAATTTACTTCAATAAGAATTTATTTTATAAAGAAAATCCAATAATATTTCGCTCTATTTTAATGTATCTTAAAGCTTGTATCATGAAAAAAATAATCCTATTTTTTTTGTTTATTTGTTTCAGTATTCAGTTGAAAGCTCAAACTTTTGGACGAAATAAACCTGTTTACCAAAATTTTGATTTTAAGGTCGTAGAAAGCCCACATTTCAAAATTCACCATTATACCAAAAACCCTGAATTAATTGATCACTTATCTATCGTATCCGAACAATGGTATCAAAACCATAAAAATATTTTTAATCAAGAAATCAATTTTAAAAATCCAATTATCCTATACAATGATCACGCAGACTTTCAACAAACCAATACCATTTCTGGTCAAATAGGTATTGGAACAGGTGGGGTCACCGAAGCACTTAAAAATCGAGTTATCCTTCCACTTGCTTTCTCCAATCAAGCAACACATCACGTACTTGCCCACGAACTTGTACATGCGTTTCAGTTTAATAATATACAAACTGGAGATTCAACAAACTTACAATCTTTATCAAATCTTCCCCTTTGGATGATTGAAGGTATGGCTGAATATTTTTCCTTAAGTAGAGTGGATCCATTTACCGCAATGTGGATGCGTGATGCAATCCTAAATGATAATTTACCTATGATCAACAAAATGGATAACTATCGGTATTTCCCTTATCGATATGGACATTCATTGATAGCCTATATTGGTGGCATATTCGGAGATGATAAACTAGGTGATTTATTTCTCAGTACAGCAAAATTTGGCTTAGACTTGGGATTTATTGATGCCTTAGGGGTAGATAATAAAACACTTTCCGAAGCCTGGCACAGGGATTTGAAAGATCTTTATAATCTTAATGGTGTCAAAGAAAAACCACAAGGCAGAAAAATAATATCCAAAGAAAATAGTGGTCAAATGAATTTGTCCCCTTCGATTAGTCCAAATGGTAAATATGTCATATTTCTTAGCGAAAAAAATGTATTTACGACGGATTTATACTTGGCTGATGCCCAAAGAGGCGATATCATTCGTAAAGTAACTTCATCAACTGGTATGGGTGACCTCGATTATATAAACGTAATGGAAACATCGGGAACTTGGTCTCCAGATAGTGAAAAATTTGCTTTTGTTGGGGTAAAAAAAGGAGATAATAATTTAGTTATTGTAGATGTAAATTCTGGAAAAACCCTTGAAACACTCAAAATTCCAGGTGTCCCCGCCTTTGTAAATCCAGCGTATAGTTCGGACGGTAAAGATATCTTTTTAACTGGACTTGTAAACGGGCAAATTGATATTTTTAAATTCAATATTAAAAGTAATAAAGTAACACAACTAACACAAGATAAATATAGCGAAACCATGATTTCTTGTTCTCCTGACGGTCAATATCTAGTATTTTGTTACGATAAAAATTCCATGGAAAACGGTAGACAAAATGGACGTTATTCTTTTGATATTGCCCTGATGGATTTGAATACTAGCGAAATAAAAACATTAGATATTTTCCAAGGTGCAGACAACCTCAATCCTGTATTCGACCATGAAGGAAACATCCTTTTTATAAGTGACAGGGATGGGTTCAGAAATATGTATTCCTACAATATGGTAAATGGAGAAGTACAGCAAAAAACGGAAGTGTGGACAGGACTAAGTGGGATAGGCGGCCATAGTCCTATGATGTCCGCCAGTACCAAACGAGACAGGGTCGTTTTTTCTCATTTTTATAATAATGAATATTCAATTTATCAAAGTAATAGTGATCGTTTGCTCAAAAAACCTGTAGCCGATATTCAAACCATAAATTTAACTGCTGGAAGTCTTCCTCCACTCAAAAGCCTTACCAATGACTTGGTCGGAAATCACTTCAATGATGTTGATGTCCCTTTGCAAACCGATACCTTAATAACCAAAAATATTAAGTATAAACCAAATTTCAAACTTGACTACATTACCGGAGGTGCTGGGATGGTTGGTATGGGCACGAATACCGGGTCTTTTAGTAATAATGTAGGAATGGGCGGAGGAATTGCCATGATATTTGGAGATGTTTTAGGTGAGAATCAATTGTTTACCCAACTTTCCATGAATGGAGAAATACTTGACATTGGAGGAACCACATCTTATATAAACAGAGAAAATCGAATTGCATGGGGCGTAGGAATTATGCATATTCCTTTGCGGGCAGGTTATCAAAATTACGGTTCTGGTGTGTTTGAAGTAAACGGCCAACAAATTCAGGGAATCATTGAAACAACCAATTTGATTAGGGTTTTTGACAAAGGATTATCTGCATTTGCCCACTATCCTTTTAGTACTACCCTTAGACTTGAAGGTGGTATCGCTGCTACCCACAGATCTTTTCGCTGGGACGAATACAATAATTATTACGTAGGTGACCAATTTAGAGGGTATCAATTGATTGGTTCAGAGCGAATGAAATTACCCACTGGAGAATCATTGCAATTAGA
>JBATMZ010000005.1:0-49187 GCA_049290115.1 Saprospiraceae bacterium
GTATTATGGAAGTGTATTGGTCTTTGAAAATCAATTGCAACCTGAAACATTTTTTACGTTTGTTTTTGCTTTTTACCAGGTCATCGAACCGTCCAAATCCTTTTCTTCTGCCTATTATAACATCCAAAAAGGACTAGGTGCTTTAGAGAGGGTAGAGACCATATTGTACACGCCCAACCCGATAAAGCAACCTAACGATCCGGTTTTTATCCCAAATTTTTCTAATAATATTCAGTTTGACAATGTTAAATTTAAGTATCAGGACGATAGTGATATTGTGTTAGACGGTATAAATTTGACTATTCCAAAAGGAAATGTACTAGCGATTGTAGGTTCTTCTGGTGCCGGAAAATCTACCTTGACAGACATGTTGCCGAGGTTTTATGACCCATCTTCAGGGACTATTTTTTTGGATGATGTGAATATTAAAGAGGTTGATTTAGCATGTCTTCGAAACTTGTTTGGCATGGTCAGCCAAGAAGCTATTTTATTTCACGATACGGTTCGTAATAATATCACTTTTGGAAAAGAAGCCACGGAAGAAGCCATTATGGAAGCGGCCAAAATTGCCAATGCCCACGATTTTATTTCAGCTATGCCCCAAGGTTACGATACCGTCATAGGTGATAGAGGAATGAAATTAAGTGGTGGGCAAAAACAAAGACTTACGATAGCAAGAGCTGTCCTTAGAGACCCACCTATTTTGATTTTAGACGAAGCTACTTCCGCCTTAGATTCTGAATCCGAAAAATTAGTCCAGGAAGCCTTGACAAAATTGATGACTGGCAGAACTTCTATCGTCATCGCACATAGATTGTCGACCATCCAAAACGCCGATACCATCATAGTCATGGACAAGGGGAAAATCATTCAAAAAGGAAATCACCAAACGTTGATGTTGGAGGATAATGTGTATCGCAAGTTGGTCGATATGCAAAGTATGGGATAGTATACTTTGTTTTAAAAATAATATTATTTTTAAACTCTATTTCTAATATCTAATATTTATCATCTTCTATTGGCAAAAATTTTATAAAGATGAAGGTCATCTTCTTTTCAGTTTTTATTTTTTTAATTTCAATAAATTTGCATGCTCAATTTGACTGCGGATTTATAAAACTCTGCTCCCAAGCTCAAGTAGATTCTTTCCCTAAAAAGTATGGACATTGTCCTAAAATATTTTCAGTAGAAATTGATGATGATTGCAATTGGGTGTACAATCTTGACTCATTATATCAGATTAAGGAACTGGGTGAACTCATAATCCAACGCATGGATAGTTTACATTCCATAACCGGACTCAATAACCTTGTCAAAGTGGGAAGATTTAATATGGTACAACTTAACAATTTTGAGCCTTTTTTGAATTTAGACACAATAAATAATCTGAGTTTTTATTTTGCAAGACAACAAATAGATCTTTCAGTATTCTCGAACATAAAACATATTGACTCCTCATTAAGTGTTGTAGGAAGTGGAAAGTTATCAGGTCTGACTTCTTTTACAAGCAAAAATGGATTAAATATTACTGTATACAATAATAAAATATCAAATACAACAGCCAATCTGATTCCAACTAATATTGTTGATTTCGGTCAATTTGTTTTTACCAGAAATGAAAACGTAACCATTAAGGGGATTCTTCCAAATGCAAAAATAAGAAGAGTTATAATTACCTTAAATAAGTCTTGTGATTATACATCTATGAATTCTTTAAGTCAAATTGACCTGCTACAGATTGGTGCAGAAAATTATGACTTAAATAATTATGGCTTCTTTACAGAAATCAAATCATTAAAATCGTTAAGCTTCCATAATATGGAAAACTTAAAAAATATTAATGTTTTATTTCCAAACCTCCAGGAAGTGACCACAGCTCTTTATATAAATAACAATAAACACTTTGTTGATCTTGATATTTTGGATACCTTCCATATTCCGGAATTTCCAATTAAGGATACAATCCTAATTAAACAAAGGGTTATTATCACAGGTAACCCCTTCCTAGCCGATTGTATCAGTCCCTACATTTGTAAGGCATTAGAGACGTATCCTGACAGTGTCGTCATACAAAACAATGGCGCGAATTGCGACAAAAACTACTTGATATCTGCTTGCATTTCTTCGGCAGAAGATCAAGATATTTCAGACGATTTTACCTTCTTTTCCAATCCTGTTTTGGACAAAATTTCCTGGAGTTCAAGAAAAAACGTAGAACGAATAGACGTCATGGATGCGAGTGGGAGGATTGTCTTATCACGCAACCATCCCGGCACAGAACTAGATGTTTCTTCTCTTGTTCCGGGATTGTACTTTGTTATTATTCATAATAAATCAAGCCACTATTCCTACAAAATAGTAAAAATGTAAAAAATTTAACCAGTTAACCAAACGTTTAAAGCCAAGGCTGATCTCAATCACATAGTGTTGCCCCAATAGAGATAATTTCCCTAATAAATTTCTTATGTTTAGACTTCTCAAATAATAAAATCAGAATTATTGCCATTTGTGCATCTTGAATTTGAATGGAGTAAAATTTAAAAAAGACATTCTAATAGTGTTCTTTAATAATATCCTATTAGACACTTAACTATTTGATCGTATTTCCTTTTAAATCAAATTGACATTTTTGCGTTTTATCAAAACCTTTATCTTCACATTTATAACAGGATTTTCGTCATATTTTTAAACTATTTGACCATTTTTACTTTAGGAAGATGTGAATTATTTTTACCTTCGTAGCTTATTTTTATAGAAACATACCATATACCACATGATAGACCAAACAGCTAACCATTTCGTAAAAAGACATATCGGCATTACACCCTTCGAACTTGAATCAATGCTGAAAACGATTGGTGTAAAAAACCTCGATCAACTCATAGACGAAACTGTTCCATCTGGCATTCGGATGAAAAAAGAACTTAATTTACCGGAGGCTCTTTCTGAGTTTGAATACATGAAAATGCTTCAAAGTATTGCGGATAAAAACAAGGTCTTCAAATCGTATATCGGTCAAGGATATTACAATACCAATACACCCAGTGTCATCGCCAGAAATATTTTTCACAATCCGGGTTGGTACACGCAATACACACCTTACCAGGCTGAAATAGCCCAAGGAAGACTGGAGGCTTTATTAAATTTCCAGACGATGGTCTCTGATTTGACAGGACTTCCCATCGCCAATGCTTCGCTATTAGATGAAGGAACAGCCGCCGCCGAAGCAATGGCTATGTGTGAAAGTATTCGAAATAAAAAGAGAAAGAGCAATCCTTCTAAAAAGATTTTTGTCGATCAGCATGTTTTCAAACAAACTCTGGACGTCTTAAAAACCAGGTCAAAACCACTTCATATCGAAATCGTCACGGGAGATATTCACCATTTTGATTATGACGAAGATTTTTTTGGTATCATCCTACAATATCCAAATGCAGAAGGTAATGTTGAAGATTTTAGAAAAATAGCAAAAAAGTGCAACGATTTAGAAATACAAGTTGTCGTTTGTAGTGATCTTTTGAGTTTGACGTTATTAACTCCTCCAGGAGAATGGGGAGCTGATGTCGTTGTTGGTAACTCACAAAGACTTGGAGTTCCCATGGGATTTGGTGGTCCACATGCGGCATTTTTTGCAACTAAGGACGAACATAAAAGAATTATTCCGGGACGGATCATTGGTGTATCTGTAGACCAATACGAAAAACCTGCCCTCCGGATGGCATTACAAACACGGGAACAGCACATTCGTAGGGAAAAAGCCACTTCCAACATCTGTACAGCGCAAGCCTTATTGGCTGTCATGGCAGGCATGTACGCCGTGTATCACGGCCCTAATGGATTAAAAGATATTGCCCTTCAAATCCATTTGAAAGCAAGGGATTTGGCAACCCGTTTAGCAGCCATGGGTGTCCAAGTAAATCACGACTTGTTTTTTGATACGGTCTGTGTGACTATTGATCCAAAACATAAGAAGGCCATCCAGAAATGGACTAACAAACTGTTGATGAACTTCTATTTTAAGGGAAACCAAGTCATCATTTCTCTAGACGAGACTACATCACATGATGATGTGTACGACATCATCCGCGTTTTTTGTTATGCACTCAACCTTCAGTCTCAGCCAAGCAATCCAAAAATCAAGGCCGGTAATTTTGGCTCGTTGAAACGAACATCCGAATTTCTGACACATCCGGTATTTTCATCTTATCATTCTGAATCCAAGATGATGCGGTATATCAAGAGTCTGGAAAACAAGGACCTATCACTTGTCCACTCTATGATTTCATTGGGTTCCTGCACCATGAAGCTCAACGCCGCTTCCGAAATGTTTCCCGTATCCTGGCCTGAATTTGCCAATATTCATCCATTTTCCCCGGCCAGTCAAACTTCCGGTTATCTCCAGATATTTGAAGAATTATCCGACTACCTAAGTGAAATCACAGGCTTTGATGCTTGTTCGCTGCAACCCAATTCAGGTGCCCAGGGTGAATATGCCGGACTGCTCACAATTCGCTCCTACCACCTGGCCCATAAACAAAAACAAAGAAACGTGGCCTTGATACCGTCCTCCGCTCATGGGACCAATCCTGCTAGTGCCGTCATGTGTGGCATGGAAGTCGTGGTCGTCGCCTGTGACGAAAAAGGAAATATCGACGTCGAAGACTTGAAAGCCAAAGCCAAACAATACAAGGATACCCTGTCTTGCCTCATGGTCACTTACCCAAGTACCCACGGCGTGTTTGAGACATCCATTAAAGAAATTTGTAAAACGATACACGACCATGGCGGTTTGGTGTATATGGACGGCGCCAATATGAATGCACAAGTAGGATTGACTAGTCCAGGACTGATTGGCGCTGATGTTTGTCATTTAAATTTACATAAAACTTTTGCTATCCCTCATGGAGGAGGTGGTCCAGGGATGGGGCCTATTTGTGTAAACCATAAATTGTCGCCCTACTTGCCAGGTCATGTTTTTGCGAAAACAGGTGGTAAAAAAGCCAACCATGCGGTATCAGCAGCACCTTGGGGAAGTGCTTCAATTTTGTTGATTTCCTACGGATATATCCGCATGTTGGGTAAAGAAGGCGTGACGTTATCCACCAAATATGCCATTTTAAATGCCAACTATATGAAGGCACGTTTAGAAGGTAAATACGACATATTGTATTCTGGTGAAAAAGGCAGGGCAGCACATGAGATGATCATTGATTTGCGGCCATTAAAAGCATTTGTCAGTGCAGAAGACGTGGCCAAAAGATTGATGGACTATGGTTTCCATGCACCTACCTTGTCTTTTCCTGTAGCGGGAACGATTATGGTCGAACCAACTGAAAGCGAAGATAAAGCCGAGTTGGATCGGTTTTGTGATGCCTTGTTGCAAATAAGAGAAGAAATCGATGAAATCGCATACGGTAAATTTCCTGCAGAAGGCAATGTATTGGCCAATGCACCACATACAGCGGAGATTGTTATGTCAGATGACTGGATCATGTCTTATTCAAGAGAAAAAGCTGCTTTTCCGATCGCATATTTACGGGAAAGATACAAATTCTGGCCTACTGTATCTAGGATTGACGGGGCTTATGGTGATAGAAATTTAATCTGCGTTTGCCCACCTATGGAAGCGTATATGGGAGAAGGGTAGATACGCTGTTGGAGTATTTTCAGGTAGTACTTTTGTATTGGGGTCATTTATAAACGGAAATTTGATTCCAAATTTTATTTGGACAGGAAAAATGTCATAATCAAGGCAACAACCTTACATTTACAGTCATTCATAAGACAGTTTTGAAAAAAATATTACCATTTATTATTTTGAATATCCTATATTGTGAAATATAGGATTACTTAATTCATGAAATCAATTGTCTCATTATTCTTGATATTAAATATTTCTTTTCCTCCTTCGGCATGGTCACAAAAATATGATTATACCTGGATACTTGGATATGAATATAATACTTCTAAAGAAGGTGGTTTTGATGACGCTGCAGAAGGTATGATACTTCGTTTTAATCAATCGCCTCCTTTATTAGAAAAACACCCTATTCCTTTTGAAATGCTTTCATCAAGCGTCCTGAGCCACCCCGAAACAGGTGAATTAATGTTTTATACCAATGGTTGCCGTATCATGGACAAAAACCACCATATCATGGAAAATGTGTACAAAAAGCATAATTGTTCGACTAAAAAAACCTTCTTCACGCTGGCTTATTTTTGTTGTACTTTATGAGCAACCCGCTACTCTATTTTTCGGTTTGTCAATACATGATTTCCCTTTACTTCAACAAAATCTGCATTAGGAAATATTTTAAGAAATATTTCTTGAAAATATTGTTGCGTCTTTTCTAGTTCTTCCTTCGTTTTGGCAAGCCGATTGAATAACATAATTCCATTTGGAAGCAACTTATTGCTAAGGTCTTGTAAAAATTCCATTGATTCAAATTCCAAAGGTATTTTTTCACTGATAAAAATGTCCATGGCAATGATGTCATATTGATTTTGGTCAACATGTACAAAAGAATATGCATCTGCATGGATAAGTTGTATGTCGCTATTCAAATTTGACAATACATATTTACTGGCAAGATAAATCACCGTTTCATCAATTTCCACCCCAGTATAATTGTACTTTTTACCAAATTTTTTCTCCAACATAAAAGGAATACTCCCCAAACCAAAACCAAGTAACAATAACTCTGCATGTTTTGGTAATGTCATCTTTTGAAAACACTCCCGAAAATTGTCGTATTTGTCGGCATAAGAATAAATTGCCTCCTTGGTAGAAAGTTGCAAGCGCCCCTGACTCAAAGACACCATCAACGATTCGTTGTATTCAGAAGAGGCAGTTTCCAATTCTACTTCTGAAATGTAGCTCCACCATTTTTTCCATAAAGGAATATAAACCCCTGCCATTTTAAAAATTAATCTTGTAAAACCATCAAATGTAAACAAAAAGATATTTCAATATAACGTTTTATACAATTTAACACATTAATATTACCTTTGCCCCCTGAAACTAAAGAACAATCATTACCTATGTACAGGACAAAAAATTGTGGAGAATTGCGCATGAGTGATATAGGCCAACAAGTGACCTTGTGTGGTTGGATCCAAAAAAGTAGAGATTTAGGCGGATTGACCTTTACCGATGTGCGGGATCGTTATGGCATCACTCAATTGGTATTTAATATGGATGAAAACCCTGCTCTTACTGAAAAAGCTAGAAAACTAGGTAGGGAATTTGTCGTGCAAGCTACGGGCATCGTTCGTGAAAGGTCGAGCAAAAACGCTCAAAGATTGACAGGAGACATAGAAATTGAAGTGTCGGAATTAACCATTCTCAATGAGTCTAAAGTTCCACCCTTTACAATTGAAGACGAAACAGACGGCGGCGACGATATACGGATGAAGTATCGATACCTCGATTTAAGGAGAAATCCCGTACAACAAAATATAATATTTCGATCTAAATTGGCCATCGAAACCCGAAAATATCTGGACAGCCAAGGTTTTATCGAAATCGAAACACCTTTTTTGATCAAAAGTACACCGGAAGGAGCCAGAGATTTTATTGTACCTAGCCGACTCAATCCAGGACAGTTTTATGCACTTCCACAAAGTCCACAGACCTTCAAACAAATTCTCATGGTCGCAGGATTAGACAAATATTTTCAAATTGTCAAATGTTTTCGAGACGAGGATTTAAGGGCTGACCGACAACCAGAGTTCACTCAAATAGACTGCGAAATGGCCTTTGTACACATCGAAGATATTTTACAAACTTTTGAAGGTTTGACCCAATATTTATTTAAAAATACACTAAACATTGAGCTCGGTACATTCCCGAGAATGTCATACGACGAGGCACTACAAAAATACGGTTCTGACAAACCCGATTTAAGATTTGACATGGAGTTTCACGAACTCAACGATAAGGCCAAAGGTTATGATTTCGCTGTATTTGATAGCGCTGAACTCATCGTTGGATTTGTTGCCAAAGGTATCGCAGAATCGTATTCTAACAAGGATATGAAAGACCTTACGGAATGGGTACAAAGACCACAAATTGGTGCTAAAGGATTGGTATATGTCAAGTGGATGGATGACGACAGCATTAAGTCTACCATTGGCAAATTTTACGACGACGAAACCTTAAAATCGTGGTTCGCCCTAATGGGTGGAAGCAAAGGTGACGTTGCTTTTATGATGTCTGGCGAGACAGACAAAACAAGAAAACAGCTCAGTGAACTACGCCTTGAAATGGGCAAACGAATGGAACTCATCCAACCAGGAGATTTCAAACCACTTTGGGTGATTGATTTTCCTCTATTGGAATGGGACGAAGAATCAAGTCGTTTTCATGCTATGCACCATCCTTTTACATCTCCTAAAAAAGAAGATATTTCTAGGATGTTGGACGGAGACCATGAAACCATGAAGAGTCTACGTGCCGATGCCTATGATTTGGTTATCAATGGTGCGGAAATTGGAGGAGGTTCAATAAGAATACACGACAGAGCCTTACAAAGTAAAAACTTCGACCTCCTTGGGTTCACCAAAGAAGAAGCCGAAAACCAGTTTGGATTTTTGATGGGAGCATTTGAATACGGCGCTCCACCACACGGCGGAATTGCTTTTGGGTTTGATCGCCTGTGCGCTGTGATGAATGGGCAATCCTCAATACGGGATTTTATCGCTTTCCCGAAAAACAATCAAGGACGAGATATGATGATTGACGCTCCATCGGTGATCCATGATCAACAATTGACTGAAAACAAAATCAGATTGGTTGAGGACGATAAAAAGAAACCTTAAGATTTATCCCCTAAGATAGTCCTTTTTTGTATTTAGAATTGGATTCTACAATTCGATAAACTTAGCGTCCTCCCTGCCGGGGCAGGTTGGATTAACAATTGCTTCTGGCAATTGCCATATGCCCTATAGTCTACGGTTCAAATCTATTTGCCTACACTTCAGTTATTGTTTAGAGGCATTCCTGACTTTATTTTTTTTGGCAACAAGTTTCTCCTTTACTTTTGCGACGTTAAAAGAAAGGTAAACATTTGTCAACGAAATTTTTATGGAACATTCTCTTAAACCAACCCAGCCAATACAACAAACTACTGAATGCCCCAATTGTGGTTTTTTGGATCATGGCGAATACTGTTCCGATTGTGGTGGTTTACTAAAACCATACAAAATAAGTTTATCAACCCTATTCACGACCATTATTGAGTGGGAAGACCGAGTTTCAAATACGACCAAAGAACTTTTTTTGCGACCGATACCCTTTATTAAAGCATATATTGGTGGGTCGAGATCGAGAACAGCCGTTCCTCTAAAATATCTTATTTTTTGTTTTGGCGTGTATGTTTTTGTATACCAATTTTTTGCCATCGACAGTTTGTATGTTAATGATATTGAGTTGCAAGCTAGCCAAATGTTGCAATTGGAAAATGAGATGGTTCTAGAAAATTTTCTGGGTAGTTACGGCAAATTTTTTAACCTACTTTTTATTCCATTTTATGCGGTCTTGGCCAAATTGTTTTATCAGAAGTCTGCTTACAATATGGTCGAAAAAGCAACAGCCATGACTTTTTTACTAGGATTTTTAATGGTCTTGGAAACAGGATTGAGTTTGGCTACCGCCTTAATGAACCCTCTGTTTTTTATAAAAAACTTTTTGATTTTATTGGCTGAATGGTATATCTTTTTTATTCTTTCTTTTCAATTATATAAGGACAAATGGTACCATGCCGCTTGGAAATCTCTGACACTTTTGTTCCTGTCTCTGACATGTATGGAAGGAGTTATCATGTTGGTCGATCAAGTTCTACAATTATATTATAATTAATAACAATATTTAATACGATGAAAGTCAATATAAAATTAATATTTTTCCTTGGATTGATTTCATGTCTACTGGCATCATGTGTTTCCTCTAAAAAATATAAGAATATTCAACATACTTTGATGCTGAAAGAGGTAGACATTAACTTGTTGCAAACAAAAATGGAACAAAAAGACTCAACCATATTCCAGTTGGAAAAAGCAATCTCAAATCTTCAAAATGCCATTGAAAAACAAGATTTAAAAATCGAATACCTCAACAGAGAAGTTCAATTTAAAAATGAAAAAATTCGAGGTTTAGAAACTGACCTAATGTATGTCAAGACCTTGCACGATACCGTTTCCCGCAAAAATGATTATCTGACAAAATCACATAAAGTATTTGCTGAAATTACAAAAAACCTACTTGAAGAGTTGGAAATGCAAAACCTCAAAGTACTCAATCTTTCGATTGCCGTCGAACAAAGAGATTCTTTAAATATCCACCTTGTCAAAAAAGCCAAGCGAAATATGTCAGATAAAAAGTACAAAAAAGCTTTGGAAAAACTTGGTTTTGTTTTCCAATAGTAAAAATCTCTATAATTTCTCAACAAAGTTTGGTTTGACAAACCGCAAACCATCGCTTTGATTTAATCATCGTTGTCTTCCTTTTCTAAATCTACATTTTGATTATTATTCATGTTCATTTGATAAGAATCTCTGATTTCTGTGTGCCTTATCTCACCTCCAGAAGTTCCTGCCCTACTTCCCAAAAAGATAACCACAATGGCAAAAATAGCTATAACATAGATGGTCAATTTGGCAAATGATTTCTTTTTCCATTCTGCCCAAAGAGCAAATAATGCAAGTAAACCCAATCCATAATTGGAAAAGGCAAAAGTCTCTGCCATTTCTTCGTGATGTTCGATGACTGATTCTGTTATGCCAGGTATTTTTTCGACGATTTCTTCAGCCTCCTCCCCTGAAAACATAGTGGGAAAGGTGGCCACTGCACCAAAAACAAACAAAACCAAGGCTGTTCTTTTGACTATTTCAGAACGAAAAATAAAACCTCCCACAAGAATTAATAAGGCGATAATAGGAACAATAATCGGAAAATGATTGACCAAAAGGTGAAAATGTGCTGAATTCATGATGTATGTTTTATAAGATGAAAAATATTTAGAATTTTAAATGCTAATGAAAAAAGAAAATATTTTGAGACGAGAACCTCATTCATTTACATTACAATTTAACCACTTTTTGTGTGTATTTAGACGGTCCATTGCTCAAAATGACATGAATGACACCACTACTCATCAAACTTATATTTTTAGTAATCGAGTGTGCTCCTTTAGGCATTTTGGGCCATTTTTCAGAACAAAATATTTTTGCGCTATCATCTGCCAAGGTAAGTTCAATATCCATCATTTTATCAAGTGTAAAGGAAATTTGAATTTCGTCCGAAGCGGGATTGGGAAACACTTCTAACATCAAGAGATTTTTCGGAACTTCGTATTCTAAAACACTCGTACTTTTAACTTTCACCAATGACACTTCAAAAAATACGGATGACGCTGAACTTTGTGTTCCGTCGTTAATGAAAAATATATTTTTACCTGTGCTGGCAATACCACCAAAAATATAACCTACTTGTGTTGTATCAGAACTTAATTCGTGATATTTTAGGACACCATTGGCATAAGTTTTATTTGATGTCATAGGTATAAATTCTGCTCCTGAACCTAATAAAACTGGCATTTCCACAGGCAATTTTTTCTCTTTCATTTGTCCATTTACATCTCTCCAAACAGTGGCAATTGTTTTAACAAATGGTACATTGTCATCCTTTACAAGTATTCCATTTTCTTCATAATATTGAGCAATACCACCAAAAAAAACGGTGTACATCTCTTTGTGAATATTATCGTATGCCGTAAGATGTGCGCAATGATAGTGATTTAATAATTGCTGAAAATCTGCTTGGAGTTCAAAGCCATTTTCCCTAATTTGTACGCAATTTAAGAATGGTAAATCTACATCATGTTTGAATACACCTGAAAAAGCTGTCAGACCTTGGCTTCCATCTGGTAAAATCTGAGCCGCCATATTGTAATCTCGTCGATGTAATAAATCAGTGTCTTTCCATTCGACAAAATCGCTTATTTGAAAGGAATTGCCAGTTGTTTGAACTTTAAATTTTTTAATGGCATCTGTATATTCTTGTAGAAAACCAGGACCGTGTGTTGGTCCCATTGGGTTGTATCTTCCTAGAAATTTCTGACCGCCTACTAGGAAATAATGGTCATTTATCTTGCCTAAATATCCGCCGGTAACCTGAAATTTGTCATCACTTATTTGTCGAAAAGCGTCTGAAATAGGTGCATTATTTTGCAAGGCAATATATAAAGTAGGCAAGTGGACCATGGTTATTGTTTTATACGTTGTATGATCACCTATTGTAGGACTATAACCATACCCACCTATGAGAATCAATGATTCACCTTCTTGCAAAAATTGCATATTTGTGGAAGTCATTGGCTCCCGAATCGAAACAGGTAGTTCATTTACACTTCTTTTCCACACTTGGTGTGATTTGGGGTCTATCATGATGATTTGGTTATTGTGTCCAGCTATATCAAAGGAAGCAAAGGGTTGCCGTTGATGAAGTCCATCAAGCCTCCCACCAAAAATAAACCAGTTGCCTTCATACTGACCAAGCCCATAGGATTGGACACCAGCTAAACCAGAGATATCAATAGGTTTGAGTAAAAAGGTAAATTGGTTTTCTTGGGCATGTAAAGCCAAAACAAAAAATAGGTTTATTAAAATGATATAATTTTTCATGATACTTACATTTAGGGTTTTTAATCTTCTATATTTTTTAATTTCATCAACAAAGTATAAGCGCCTGTGGTCACTATAACTTTATCTTTTAGTACATCACCATTTAATATTTCTGTTTTGTTGTTTCTACTTCTTCCTTGTGCTACTTCAATCATCTGAAATTCAGTAGCCTTATTTTTTATGAAAACAAAAGACTTTTTATCGAATTGGACAACAGCTTTTTCATCAATAACATACATCAACTTATGATTAGCCACCACTTCAGCTGTCATAAAAGATCCAGTTGTCATCAAACTTTTATCCTCTACATCAAGGGTACAATACACATCCGTTTGTCCTTTTTCATCGACGTTTATACCTTTTTCTGTAACAACACCGTTCCACGAGGAAGTTGGCATATTAGGTAAAAATGCTTTGATTTTTTGTCTTTTTTTAATCAAAGGAATATCCTTTTCAAATACTTTTAACTGCAATAAAACTTGTTGGTCAGAGACCAAAGTCAGCATTTCTTTGGTTGGATCAATATATTGCCCTCTGTTCACGTCGACTGAAAAGATGTATCCTGAAAAAGGTGCAAATATAGATATGCTCCTACCTAAAGTTTTACTGTCCAAGGACGATGGTAAAATATTCAATAATTTGAGTTTTTCTGATAAAGCCTTCACTTCAATTTTTTTTAATTGCATATTTTCCTCCGATTTAAAATAGACTTTTTCACTTCCGGCTTGCTTGTCAAAAATGTCTTTTTGGCGGTTAAATTCTTTTTCGGCATACAATAATTCATCTCTTGCTTTTAAATATTCTTGTTGTAATTGAATAATGGCCAAATCCTCAATTTGAACCAATGGACTTCCTTTTTCTACCCACATTCCTGGAAGCCATTTTATCGATTTTATATACCCAGATATTGGACTGTGAATGGACATCTTTTGATCTGGTGCAGTCACAATATGACCCCTTAAGTTTAATACATGTTGCACAGACTCCATTCGAAGGCTGTCAGTTTGTATCTCAATCATGTTTAGTTGTTCTTGCGTCAATGAAACCAAATCATTGGTCGTTTCGGGGGAGGGCGCTTGAATGGGCTCTTCATTATTTTGGCGACAAGCCCAAAACTGTGTCATAAAAAGAAATATTCCTATAAAAAGGATGTATTTATTGTTTTTCATTTTTTTTATTTTAAAAGGATAAAGTGAGATAATTTAAACCAATAATTTGTTCATTTGCCAAAGCCACTGTTTGGAGGTACAACATTTTTGTTTCAAAAGATTTTTCTATAATAATCATGAAATCCAGATAATTAATTTCACCGGACTTATACATGGTCAGGGCAGTTTTTTCTATCAATGCTGCATTGGGCAATAAAGTATTTTCAAATGTTTTTACTTGACGAATGGTCTCACGAACGGTTATATTTACTTGTTGAATTTTTGTTTCCATTTCCTTTTTAACTTCGAAAAATTCTTCAGATTTTTGTTCTACTAAAATTTCATTTGCTTTCTTTTGCGCACTTAATCCGTTATGTAAAATGGGTATGGAAACGCCAAGTTGAATGTTGTGAAATCGATCTTTTTTACCGTAAATAAGATCGTCCGCTCCTGTACCTCTCATGGACATATTTTGGTAGTCAAGCGTAATTTCTGGATATCTTAAGTCCGACACATTTTGTAAAACCGCTTTAGCAATATTGATTTCTTGTTCTGCTATTCTTATCAAAGGGTGATTTGCCGTAAAAGATGGATCAATCAAAGTATTAAAAGCCCTTAATTCCATTTTTTTCAATGTAGGAATGTAAAAAGTTTTGGCATTCAATATCCATTGAAATTCTTGAATAACTAGGTCTAATTCAGTTTTTGTTTGTTGCAAAAGGATTTGATTTTGTTCGACCTTTTGTTGAATATTTAATGTCTCTAGTACGTTACTTTCGCCTGATTGAAATCGTATATTTGCCTGTGTTTCTAACTTTTTGTATAAACTATCCCATTGTTGTAATAATTCGATTTTGGCAGCCAAAAAAGTATATTTTTCATAAACCAACTCGATATTTTGTTCTACTTGTTTAATGGTGTATACTCTTCGATTTTGGGCACTTTTCAATTGTTCGCTTTTTTCAGCTTTTTGATGAAGGTAAACAAAAGGTAATTTAAAACCTTGTTGGACACTAAATCCATTATCTCGATAAAAGCTGTTGATTTGACCATATTCAGCCGTAATTTGTGTAGGTGTCAAAAAGGAAACACTACCAATAGATTTTTGGTGAAAAGCTGTGGATAAGTTTTGAGCTCGAACTTTATGGTTGTTTTCTTTAGCTATGGCAAAAGCTTCTTCCAGTGGAATAGGTGATTGGCTTAAGCCTAAACTAAGGGTAAACATCAATACAGCGAAATATATATTCCGTTGTAAATCAATCCTTATTGGAATAAATAATTTATTTTTTATAATATTTTGAATCATTTTTACTTTGATTTATTGTGTGTCAAAAGTTCCGTTTGGAGTTGGTTTTTCAAATAATACATATAAAATAGGCAATACTACCAATGTCAAAAAAGTTGCTACCAGCAATCCTCCTATGACTACCGTTGCTAAGGGACGTTGAACTTCTGCCCCAGCTCCTTGACTTAAGGCCATCGGTAAAAACCCCAGGGAAGCCACTAAAGCCGTTAATAATACCGGACGAAGTCGTTTTTTAGATCCTGTTTGTACAATATGTTTGATATCGTAATTGCCAGCTTTTTTAAGTCGATTAAATTCGGCAATTAATACAATTCCGTTTAATACTGCTACACCAAAAAGGGCGATAAAACCTACACCTGCACTAATACTAAATGGCATGCCTCGTAAGGCTAAAAATAAAATACCCCCCATTGCCGACAAAGGAACGGCGGTGAATATCAACAAACCGTGTTTGAGGGAATTAAAAGCCATGTATAATAAAAATAAGATAAACAACAAAGCCAAAGGCACTACAATTAAAAGTCGGTTTTGGGCTCTTTCTAGATTCTCGAAATTTCCTCCATACGTGATGGAATAACCAGTAGGGAAAGAAACGTTTTTTGATACTTTACTTTTCACTTCGTCGACCAAACTCTGAACGTCCCTGTCACCCACGTTAAAACCAATAACGATTCTTCGTCTAGCATCTTCTCGTTGTATCTGATTTGGCCCATTCTGTATGTTTACCAATGCCAATTTTGATAGGGGTATTTGTTGACCATTTTGTAAAGGAATGAGTATATTTCGAATATCATCTTCATTTTTTCTAGCCAAATCTTTCAGTTTTACCACAAGATCAAACCTCTTTTCACCATCGTACACGACGCCAGTTGATTGTCCAGCAAATGACATATTTACAATTTTATTTGTGGTGAATATATCCACATCATATTGATTCAGTGCTTCGCGATTATAGTGGATGACTACCTGAGGAATACCCGTAATTGGTTCCACATATAAATCTTTAGAGCCGTTGACTGTTTTGACCAATTCTCCAATTATATGGGCATAGTAAGCTAGAGAATCCAAATTATCACCAAACAGTTTTAACACTACATCTTGTCTAGCACCCGTCATTAATTCATTAAACCTCATCTGTACGGGATATTGAAATCCTGTTGTAATTCCGGGAACAACTTTTAATGCTTCTCCCATTTTATCGGCCATTTCATCAAATGTCTTTGCCTGCTTCCATTCTTTTTTTGGTTTCATAATGACCATCATATCACTGGCTTCCATCGGCATAGGGTCAGTAGGAACTTCTCCACTACCTATTTTGGTCACTACTTTTTCAACTTCGGGAAATTTATTAAGTAAGATATGGGCCGCCTTTTGTGTAAACTCGACCGTTGTGTTGAGGTTACTACCGGTTAAAACCCTTGTATCTACGGCAAAGTCTCCTTCCTCCAATTGAGGAATAAATTCTCCTCCCAGCCTAGACATTATAAATAATGAAATGACAAATAAACCCAATACAAACGATAGTGTCAATTTAGGAATGGCGAGAAACAAAGGCAAAGTCTTTTCGTACAAATTTTCCAATGTCCCCATCATTTTTTCTGAAAAAGAAAAGGAATTCTGGCTACCATTTCTGAAGACCAAAGTGGTCATCATAGGGATGTAAGTGATGGAAAGAATGAAGGCCCCAGTCAAAGCAAAAATGACTGTTTGGGCCATCGGTAAAAACATCTTGCCTTCAATCCCTTCCAATACTAAAATAGGCACATAGACGATTAGGATTATAATTTGAGCAAAGACGGTACTATTCACCATTTTACTCGCCGAAGACTTCACTTCATTATCAAGGTGTTCATTTGAAATCTGGGTATTTCCAGATATTAGTTTGCGTTGATGTAATTGGTGCATAACGGCCTCTACGATAATGACCGCTCCATCTACAATTAAACCAAAATCTATGGCACCCAGACTCATGAGATTGCCACTGACGTTAAACACATTCATCATAATGACGGCAAACAACATGGACAAGGGAATTACAGAGGCTACGAGGAATCCAGCCCTTACATTTCCTAGGAAGAGTATTAAGATAAAAATTACAATGAGCGCTCCTTCAATTAGGTTTTTCATAACGGTACCAATGGCATTATTAACCATTTTGGTTCGATCGAGAAATGGCTCAATCTCCACACCTTCAGGAAGGGTTTGTCTGATTTCGTCAATCCTAATTTTCACATCCTTGATTACTTCATTACTATTAGCTCCCTTGAGCATCATGACAATGGCCCCAGCTACTTCTCCCTGATCGTTGTAAGTTACGGCACCATACCTTGTTGCTTCACCAATTTCAACGTCAGCTACATCTCTTATGAGTAATGGGACGCCACCAACATTTTTAATAGGAATATTTTCAATATCAGATACCTGTCGAATAAGTCCTTCTGTTCTAATGTACAGAACACTCGCATTTTTTTCAATATATCCACCTCCTGTATTTTGATTATTAGATTCTAGAGCTAGAAAAATATCTTCAATTGTTACGTCTAAAGCATCTAGTTTTCCTGGTGTGACCACAACTTGAAATTGTTTTACTTTTCCACCGAAGGAAGAAACTTCAGCAACTCCCTTGACGCCTAACAACTGTCTTCGGATGATCCAATCCTGGATAGTTCGCAATTCTGTGACATCAAATTTTTGTTCGTAACCTTTTTTTGGTTTGACGACATATTGATAGATTTCGCCTAAACCGGTAGCAATAGGTCCTAATTCGGGTTTTCCAATCTCCGCAGGTATTACATTTTGAAGTGTTAAAAGCCTTTCAGAAACTTGTTGTCTGGCCCAATAAACATCGATTTCATCTTGAAATACAATCGTAACTAATGAAAGTCCAAACCTAGAAAAACTTCGAATTTCTTTTAGACCAGGAATGTTACAATTTGCTTGTTCAATAGGATAAGTAACCAGTCGCTCGATGTCTAAAGCACCAAAGGAAGGAGCCTGGGTTATCACCAAAACTTGATTGTCAGTTATATCTGGTACAGCATCAATGGGAAGTTTGGTCACTTGGTACATTCCTAAAATAATCAATAAGAGTGTTCCTAAACCAATGATAGCCTTATTTTTTACAGAAAAGTGGATTATATAGTTTAGCATGAATTTAATGGTTGCATGATCTCATCATTATTATTTTGAGGATTGCCTTTCAGGCCATAACCTAAAATTGATGGATGATGATTTGAAATAAATTATCTCTACGTTCCTTCATGTCAAAGACAAGAGTGGAAAGCCAACCTTGACTCCTTCGGATTAAATTTTTAAGATTTATGCGCTCCCTACGTTACTAGGTAGAATGAAATGATATTCCAAACTAAAGTCTAATAAATGACTAGTGCATTGAGTGGTCAATCTTAATTAAAAGGTACGAAAGAATTTCGTCGGTTTAATGATTAGGCAACTTTAGGAGGGTGGAAAATTGAGGCTGCACCGGGATTTTTATAATAAAATTGGTTTAAAGTAGGTATTTTAACATTTATTTGATTTCCATAGGGGGTGAAAAAAGTGTGTATTCTGGATTCATCTCTAAAAACAAAAACGGGCATGTAGCAGTTTTGCATTGTTTTAAAAGGTAGTTGTTTGTCTTGATGGGCATCTTTATCCATGACAACATCTTGTAAATAATGCATATCAAAAAACTCCAAAAAGGATATATCCGGCGTTTCCGCTTGGTGTTGTAGAAAGTGAACCAATACCAATGGCATTTTAACAAATTCCCGAAAGGGGGAAAAAGACAAAAGGAAAATAATCATCAATATTTTGGCTACACGAGCTTTCATAAGACAAAAATAAGATTTATTTATAGTTTATTATTTGGATGGGGTCAGCTTAACCTTCATTTAACACATGATATTAATCATTTTTTACCTACTTCACCTTCGGATTGTATTGTGGCAAGTATTAAAAAACAGCCTTAAAACGTGTTTTCTCCCCATTTGTACATGTAGAATATTTTAATGAATCGGTTAATGGCGGGGTACGTATAAAAACTGAGCGCCTAATTCACTCAATGAAAAGATACATAAGAAAACGTCAGGGTCTTTGTAATTTTGCCTGAACTCATCAATTTTGCCTTCAAAGACAATTCCCTTGGAAACAAATTCTTCTAAAGTGGACACATTGACGTTCCATTTAAAAGAGGAACTATTTGTTTCAATCAACGCAATGCCTATTTCTACTTCTTGTTGGTGGAAAACAAAAATAGGGTATTTGGACACATTTTCATCCATAACAACATCCGATGCTTGTGATAAAATTTTTTTATAGGGTTTGATGTCATTTTCCAGTAATAAAAACTTCTCTCCACCTTCCATACGCTATTTTTTTAGTTCGAGTAAAGCCACACACTCTATATGGTGGGTGTGGGGAAACATATCCACAGGTTGAATGTTCACTACATCATATTTTTCTTTCAATAAATATAAATCTCTAGCCTGCGTGGCAGGATTACAGCTGATGTAAACGATTTTTGGTGCTTCTAATGTCAATAAGGTTTTGACTACATTTTCATGCATGCCAGCTCTTGGCGGATCGGTGATAATGAGGTCTGGTTTACCATGTTTTTCTACGAAAGTCGGATCTAAAACATCTTTGACATCTCCAGCGTAAAACGTAGCATTGTGTATATCGTTGAGCTTTTTATTGACCTCAGCGTCTTCAATAGCGGCAGCCACTTCTTCAATACCTACCACTTGCTTTACCTTGTCGGCAATATATAATGCAATACTACCTAGACCTGTGTATAGATCGTACACATTGTCTGTCGGCTTTAAATTTGCCATAGACTCAGCTAAATCAAATAATCGGATAGCTTGCAGTGTATTGGTCTGAAAAAAGGACTTGGGTCCAATGTGATAGTTGATATTTCCAAGGGTTTCTTCAATGTATTCTTCACCTTTATAATGAATTATTTCCTGGTCGTAGATGCTATCATTCCATTTTAAATTGACAATGTATGACAATGAATTTATTTCTGGAAACTGTTTATTTATTGCCTCCATAAGGGCTTGAATTTTTTCACTATCTTCTTGTCCAAATACAACAATGATCATCCATTGGTTTAAGGTTGTATTGCGAACAAACATATTGCGCATTAACCCGTTATGCCCTCGAGTATTGTAAAAGGAATAACCGTGTTTTAGGGTAAATTCTCTAACAAAATTTCGAATAGCGTCGGATTTATTTTCTTGTAATAAACAAGTCTGGATGTCTACAATTTTATCAAAAAATCCGGGTCTGTGAAATCCTAAAGCATTATGATTGTCAAATACAGTTTCAGTTTCTGCTTCCTTTTCTGTAATCCATCTTTTATCTGAAAAGCTATATTCCAATTTATTGCGATAGTAGAAAGGAGTTGCATTTCCCAATACGGGTTGCACTAAGGTCGGGGTCAATTTAGCAATCCGTTGCATGGCATCTCGAACTACGATAAACTTATGTTCGAGTTGTTTTTCGTAGGATAAGTTTTGCCATTTACATCCACCACAAACGCCAAAATGTTGACATTCGGGTGTAATCCTATCAGGAGAAAACTGCTTGATTTCTAGTGGAATGGCTTCATAAAAAGATTTTTTTTTCCGTAGGACAAGTACATCGGCTACATCTCCTGGTACTACTCCTTCTACAAATACTACGTGCCCTGCTTCTGATTTACCTATTGCTTTTCCTTTGTCCGCAATTCCTGTTATTAAAAGGTTTGATAAAACCTGCTTTTTTCTTTTCGCCATTCTATTGTGAAACCTTCAGTTTCCTTTTTTTCTTATTTCTTTTTTTTGATTTTTTGGAATGGATCAAAGTCATTTCATCGACCAAATGTCCAGCACCTGCATATATATCTACAACCCATAAAATATACCGGGCATCTACCATGATATTCCTACAAATGGATGTGTCGTAATTGTAATCACTCATGGTGCCTTCCCAAACCCTATCAAAATTGATACCTATCAAATGACCCTTTGCATTAATTGCTGGGCTACCACTATTTCCCCCCGTAGTATGGTTTGATGCCGTGAAACATACGGGTAATCTTCCTTTTTTATCGGTGTATGGGCCAAAGTTTTTTTCTTCGTATAGTTGGATATATCTTTCTGGTAAATCAAATTCGTAATCCCCGGGGACATATTTTTCGATAACACCATCGATATACGTTCGAGGTAAATTTTTCATCCCATCTCTAGGTGAGTAGCCCATCACATTGCCGTAAGTAACCCGCATAGTACTGTTAGCATCGGGATAAAATCGTTTATCAGGAAATGTTTCTAATTGTGCTTTGGTGTACAGTGCCTGTTTGATGTCGATCTCTGTTTTCCATTGATTATAAGGCGTTAAATAAGCCGTACTGGCATATTTTGCCCATTCTATTATAGTTCCGAAAAACGGATCAGACTTGATTTGTTGGACGATTACTTTAGGTTCATTGCTGAATAAAGTGTTCAATTCCTGTGCTGACGTCAAAGAAGATTGTTTGTACAAATCATTGGCCATGGAAGCGTACGATTCATTGGGTTTCATACCTAGATTTTCCCTTCTTAATAAATCGGGTACAAATCTCGCAGGCAATTTATCTACATACAAGGTCAATAAAGCACCAAGTTTTTCTGCATCTATTTGGACATTTAAATCTTTGTAAAAATCATTTACTCCATTTTTTATAGTGGGTAAAATTTTCTGTAATCCAGCTTCTCCACCGTTTTCATAAGCACTAACCAAACGATTCAAACGGAACATATATGTCGATAATTCGACATTTCGTTGGACGATTTCACTATAATATTCCCTTGCCAATGCATAAGGCGCAATAGAGTCGTACAATATATTTAATTCTTTTAGCACCTTTTGATAAGGACCTGTATTATTGATTCTTTTGGAAAATTCCGCTTCGTATTTTGCTTTTTTATCTAAGGCTTTTGACTTATTTAAACCTAAATTTTCACCAATCCACTTTTTATGATGATTGGATATAGAGTTATATTTAGAGGCGTATTGAATTTTAGTTTTTTCATCTGCTCTCATGTATTTATCCATAATTTGCAAAGCAGTTTCTCGGATATTTATTTTGGCAGGATTTGTCGACTTCAAAATTTGTTCCACCGCTATTTTGGGTAAATATTGATAAGTACGTCTTGGAAAACCAAAAACCATGGTAAAATCTCCCTCTTTAACACCATCCAATGAAATAGAAAGGTAGTGTTTGGGTGTGTAGGGGATGTTATCTTTGGAATATTCAGCAGGTTTGTTGTTTTTGTCTGCATAAATTCTAAAAAAGGCAAAATCTCCAGTGTGTCGAGGCCAGACCCAATTGTCTGTATCTGCGCCAAACTTTCCAATTGATTCTGGTGGTGTGCCTACTAATCGAACATCATTGAAGGTAGTATTGACAAAGGCATAATATTTATTTCCGTCGAAAAATGCTCTGACAAATACTTTTTGAAATTTTTGAAGACTATATGAGGCTGTCAATTTTTCAATATTTTTATCCACCATTGATTGTCGTTCACTGGCCGACATATCTGGGTAAACTCCTGCAAGTGCTTTTTCTGTCACATCGTCGATGTAGTCAATAAAAGTAGCGGTCAATCCTGGATTGGGAAGCTCGTCAGCATAGGTTTTAGCCCAAAATCCGTGTTTTATCAAATTATTTTCAATGGATGAATGATTTTGTATTTGGTCGAAACCACAATGGTGGTTGGTAAGGAGTAGCCCTTTCGACGAAATGAGCTCCGAAGTGCATTTGTTGTCAAATTGAGCTATGGCATCTTTGAGTGAACCTTTATTAATACTATAAATATCTTCAGCTGAAATTTTCATACCCATTTTTTTCATCTCTTTTTCATTCAGAGATTTCAATAATTGGGGTAACCACATGCCTTCGCCTGCTTTGACATCAAGTGGAAAAACAAAGACGAATAATATGGATAAAATTAGCAAGTAAACCTTTGTGGTATTACGGTTTATATGATTCATTGATTCTATCATTAAAGTGAAATAAGAAGCACAAAGTTAGTAAAAATTTCTTGTTTTATGGAGATGAGTTTCAGTTGATGTATACCACACATTATTTAAGGTAAAAGAACTACCCTAGAAATTATGACAAAGTAAATAGGTGGGAAAATCCAATGTAAGGTAGTTGGTTTGTGATATATTTACCTTTTGAAAGTTTAGAAATCAAAATTTTACTTTATGGAGAAAGCATATAAAAATGTTGGATATTTCTTATTACTATTAATACCCTTGTCTTTTGTCGGATTTTATAAATCATACTTAATCCAGTTTCCCGATTTTAAAGAAAACTTTGGTATCTATATTCATCTTCATGCCGTCATTGCTTTAGTTTGGGTGTTGTTTCTTATCGTACAACCTTTTCTCATAAGGTATAATAAAAATGAACTTCATAGAATAGTTGGAAAGATGTCTTATGGAGTATTCGGACTACTTATCTTATCCTTTATTCCACAAATTATACGCTTATTTCATTCCAATGATCCAAGAAATGTGTTTTTCCCTTTGTCTGACAGTATATTACTTTTGCTTTTTTATGGATTAGCTATGTATCACAAATGTGATGTGTCTAAACACATGCGATATATGATTGGTAGTTCCTTGGTATTGCTTGGACCAACCATAGGTCGAATTGGTCCTTATATTTTTAATTTGAATGCAGTTATCACTCAAAATATTCAGTACGGGATTACTTATTTAATCCTAGCAAGACTCATATTCTACGATCGAAACAAGCATAAACCATACTATCCTTATGTTGTCGTTTTTGTGGCTTATGTTTTCCATCAAATTACTTTTCATTTGATATTTTGGAATACATAATCAAATGAATGTAGATTAAAAACTATAACCTAATTTAAGGACAAGATTTTGAGGACTTTCAGATGATAATCCTAAAACCAACCTGTTCAATTCTACATAAGCACCACCACCATATCCAAAACCATATTCTCCATCTTTTTTGACGCCATCTATTTTTTCTCTGAAATAATTCCAGCCGACAAGGATGTTGATATAGTATCTTATTTTTTCTGAATCATTGTTTAAGTATAAACGTCCACCTGCCATTGTGCTGAAAGCATTTATAGAACCTCTTTCACCAGACAAAAAAGAAGAACCTATAGAGGTGTGTAAATACGAAACCTGACCTTCTAACGAAAATCTTGGAAACAAAACATAAGAAGGGTTAAGGCCAAAATGTAGACCAAGCCCATTGTCCAAAAATGTAGTCGTTGGCCCGACGGTTACCAACAATGGAATATTCCTAGATTGTGCGTTTGCCGTTATACCTAAAAATACCAAGATTGAAACAAAAACTAGATTTCTTAATTGGATGTTCATTTGAAATATTGTAGAATGAATAAAATATAACTTGCCTTGTTTTCGAAAATGGCAACATGAAAAAAAAATCTTATTTCTTCATCATTGAATCTTCTTCATTAAGGACACTTCAAAGGTACTCATTTTATTTATGTGAAATAATGATTTTTATCACTACAGAGGGAGACTTAACATCTAATGACAAATCAAAAATAGGAGTTTTTTATTTTGGTAAATGTTCGGGGCAGTCAATTCTCAACTCATTTCTCTCCAGTTTTTGGTTTAGAAGTGTACAAAAATGTTCTTGCCCCTTAATTCCTTGCTTGTAATGAGCACAAGTAAAACACATTCGTTGAATGGTCACAATGCCTGACTCATTTAAGTGTTGAATAACACTAATTAAACTTAACAACAAATTTTCCTTGTCTTCAGTATTTAATTTGTCAATGGGAACTTGTAATTGTTTGGTAAACATTGAGGTTTGCTGGGCTATATTTTTTCCATTTTCCGTGAGATGAATAATATAGCTTCTTGTGTCAAGCAGTTCGGATTCTTTCGAAATAAGTTTTTTTTGTTCTAAGATTTTAATGGTTTCACTAATGGTCGCCTTGGTCATATTAAACTCCTGGGAAAGATAAGTTACTTTTCGTTTTTCTTCTGAGTGATGAAGTAAAAAAATCAACACCTGGATTTGAATTGGGGTTAAGGAAAAATCTTTGCTTTCATTCCATAACATGACCCTAAACGCTTGTGAAATTCGTTCGAGAGATGCCACTATCTTACTTTCAATACTTTTATTTTGGTGGGATAAATCAAAAGGAGACTGGCTCATTGGCAATTTTCCATTTCCAAAATAAAATAACCGTTTAGATTTATTTCTATTTCCCAATGAGGTTTTACCATTTCGAAGTGACAAAACCTGCATTGTTTAGAGGTTAATGGTTGACCTTCTTGTCCTTTTGATTTTAAATAGATTTTACCGTAATTGTAAATGATATCAGGGTCTTTTACATCTGCAGGAGCTATAATGTCAAAATGCATGACACTTCCATCTTTTTTAGTTACATAGGTGTCCCAAACGGATACTTTCATTTTGGTTGAAGTTATATGTGAACGGTTATATTGAGCTTGAACAGGTTGTAGCGTCAATATACACAGTAAGATAAATACATGATTCATTTTTAAGAATTTAAAAGTCCCACAAAGATAGTTAACCTAACTATGTGGGACAAATTTTTTAACCTTTTACTTCATTTATTGAAGCTCCAAAATTAATGTGCAATACATTTCCGTTTGGCGTAATTAAAGCGGGAACAGATTTTACACCTGCTTGTTCTGCTTCAACAATTCTGGATTTGTCCGTTCCAAAGTGAACTACTTCAACATTATTGGATCCAAGAAGATTAATAATGTCGTGTTCTGCACTTACACATACAGGACATCCTGCGTGATAAAAAATAGATTTACTCATTCGATGATGGTTTATATTGTGAAGGCAAAATTGCCAAAAGAGATTATAGTTAGGATAACTAACAAAATAAACAAATTGTTTTTAAAAATCCAATATTTATTTTTTTATTTGAAGGTTAAATTAACCTTTTTCGACCCCAAGCTACTACTTTTACACCTTCTGAATAGAAGGCTAGGTAAGGCTGATATGGAGACAATTGGATTCCTTTCAGGTGATAATCTAGCTTCAAACTTTTTACTTCTAAAGGTTTAATTTCCCATTCTTTGTGATGAATGTCGTAGCAGAAGAGGTTTTTATTTTTTTCTAAAAACAAACAATATCGTTCAGTAAGCCATCTGTCTAATTCCGTTTTTGGAATTACTTGTTCGCCTTTACAATAGTCAATTTCAAAAAAATAGTCTTTCAATTTATTTTTTGAGGTAAAGAAATTTTTAGTTCTAACCATCGATGTTTTTTCATAAGGTAAACCAGATAATATTTTAGCAATATAAACGGACAATAGTTTTCCTGCTTCAATATTCAAGAAATAAACGCCTTGTTTACTATTTTTTTGAACATACGTTCGAATATTGATTTCATCAAAATCAGAAATACATTTTATGTTTGGTACATTTTTTGGTCTAATTTTTTGCATTGTAAATGCCACCAAAGAAACATATACATCTCCATCAAAAACATCTAGCACTAGGCCCTCGGGAACTAACTTTCTAAGGATATCAAAGGGCACTTTCCAATGTAAAAAAAGTACGTCGTTCCATTCCTGATAATAAGACCAAGTTTGGGAAGGTTTAGGGAATGGCCTATGGCTAATATTTGAAAGTATTTGGTCAATATCAGACATAAATTTTTTTGAATCTGTTGATTTTAGGTACTTTTTTCTTCAATAAATCAAGAAGGGATTTTAGATGGATCCATAAACATAACTTCCCATTGATGGCCGTCTATATCAGCAAAACTGTCGTAATACATCCATCCATGATCGGCATTGTCCCGGTAGCGACTTCCACCATTTTCTAAGGCTTTTTTCATGATGTCATCCACCATTTCTTTACTTTCCACTTCAATAGCTATTAATACTTGCGTCGTTAAATTATCCGCTATACTTCGATTGGTAAACGTTGAAAAAAATTCGTGTGTGATGAGCATAGAATACATGACACCTTCTTGCAAGACCAAACATAGCGCTTTTTCATCGCTAAATTGTTCGTTAAATGTAAAACCTAATGCTGTCCAAAAGTCTCTCGTTTTTTTGAGATTTTTAACCGGGAGATTTACGTAGATGGATTTAATGTTCATAATGGTAAAGTATTACATAAGTGAATTGAAAATTAAAATTGAAAGCCGACAATAAACCGAATGTCTAAAAAACTTGCAGGGCCAGTAATGTGAAACCATTCATGCCTTTTTACCGGAGAATATATCAATTTTAAGCCCACATTTCCTTCTATAAATACTTTGGTGTAATCCTGCATACCAGACAGTACTATTCCCGTTTGTTTACACCTGCATTCAAATTTTATTCCCGCTCATTGGAATAAAAAAAGGAGATTGGACAAATGAACCGCAAAGGATTTGGGTTGACTCAAAAGCGAAGAATTTAGACATACACCAAAGATAACAAATAAAATTATTTTTTCATAAAAAATCGATTTACAAGTTATACCTATAATTTTTTAATATAGTTTGTTTGTTCTTATTTATTTCAGTTGTTTTTGCAGTAAATCAAATGTAATGGTATTTTTAATAAACTTTAAATAAAAATAGCCATTTTTTATTTTGTGCAAATAGGACAAATCTTGTCATATGTCCCAACCCAATGCTAAATATGGATTAGAACAAGCAAATTCGTAAATGGTGAGATCGCTTAGTATAGACTAATATTACAATAATAAATCCTACTCAAGCCGTTTTCTCCTTCTTGGATGTAGGATTTAAAAGTTGAAAAGTTTTCAAATTTTTGACTAGTCAAGGTATTTCGTTTACTTGTAAAATAGAGTATTTCATTAGTAGCATCATAAAATGGACAGTATTCCATGTACTTAGAATTGATGACCTGCCCAAGGTTTTTGGCAGTCTGCCATTCGCCGTTTTCATTTTTTCTGGAAATGTATAAATCACCACTTCCGAAACCACCTAGCGCATTATATTTAGTGTACATTAAGAAGGATTCATCTTTCGAAATAAAGGCATTAAATTCATAACCTTCGCTATTGATATTTTCATTTAAAAGTACGGGTATTGAATATTCTGAACCCTTCCATTCACAAAAATAAATATCATCTTTGCCTAGGCCTGATGCAGCGTCCATAGTAAAATAAAGGTTGTTGTTTAAAGCAAGTGTTGGATAAAATTCATCAAATGTCGAATTAACGGGACTTCCTATATTCATCGGTTTTGACCATTCTCCACGATTATCCTTTCTTTCTACATACCAAATGTCAAAATCTTTTTTGACTTTTATAGAATCATCCAGAGGTCTGTCTGAAGCGAAATAAAGTTTAGTGCCATCATACGATAAAAACGGTTCCAAATACATAAAAGCATCACAAAAAGGTAGTAGTTCTGGTTCGGTCCAATGTCCATTTTCCATTCTAATGGTTGCTATTTGGGAAAGATCTTGATTTGGGCTTTGAACACTAAAAAATGCTTCTTCATTATTTGGTGAAATACAAAAATCTCTAACATTTTGTAGTGCGTGTAAGCTTGGATTAAATGGCTTTATTTCTTGACTATAGCCAGCTAAACAACAACACAAAACGATGGTTGAAATTAATTTTATTTGATTAGTAAAACGGTGATTGATTTTTATTTTGGACAACATGTTTTTTCTCATTTATTCAGCAAAATTTAAGGTAGGTTTTTTTAATTTTGAAACCGTAGTTTTTCCATCCTTTTCCTGCATTTCTTTAAGTGAAACACGGGAATATAACCAGCCCATTTTAGGAGATTGTTTGATGTAATAGGTTTTCCCAGCTTTGGCATAAATGTTAAAATAATCTTTGTTTTCTGCATGGGTTCTTACTATATGTTCACCTTCCTGAACCTCCCAACTTAAATAGCCTTTTGGCCCGGTCTTTCCGATTAAGTTTTCGTCACAATAGACGCTCATTTGTATGGCACTTGCTATGATAGAGGGACGGACAACACATATCTTAGCAAGCATTTCAGAAGGTGGTTTCTCTAATTCGGAAAATTTGGTAAACTGTGTTGTACTGACACAAGAATTGAAAAGAACGAGTATAAAAAATAAGCTAATTTTATTCATATGGATGCTTTTAAGGTAAATGTAGAATAATTTTAATTTGAGCATAAAATTTTTTGACCACTTTTATAAATGATATTTAACTCAACGTATTATCAACGAAAACATTTATGTAGAAATTGTACTTCCGATTGTTTTGACACGAAAATTGATGTCAAAAGTAATCTGACAAAAAGACGAGTTTTGAGGTCAATTAGTTGGAACGTTTTCCTACTTTTTATTTAATTTTCTCGTCCAATACGTGATGTAAAAACCACCAACTATACCTGGAACAAACCAATTCCATATTCCGGGAAGTATTTCATTAACCACAAAAAAAGCGGATACGGCGGCAATGTATCCACCCGTCATTTTTCCTAAGTGCAATGTTAACCAATTGCGTTTCAAGTTTTCTGGGTCACGTAGTAAATTTACATCTCGAATCCCAAATGTCAATGATATCAGACCAAATACTAATAGAACAATATTTAACTTACCCAAAAATAAGATTGGAAATAACATCATGCCTATACCTGTTAAAATGATGGTGTATGCGATAATTTTGTCCAGGCCAGTATCAAATTCTTTTTGTTTAAACCTAAGGCTTCGATACCCACTCAAGATAAAATAAGCGCTAAAAATGCCAATCGCAAATAAAAAGGGGTTTTGATGTGCAGGCATTGAAGCTATTATTAATGAAATGAAGGCAGAAAAAAGCATACTGTAATAAAATATTTTACCCGATTTTTTATGAAGACGGTGCCCTTTTTTTGAACTTAGTGCCAACAAACCTGATAATAAGGCGATCGTACCAAATCCAATGTGGAGGTAAATGAGTATTTGGATTATTTTTTCTAATGCCATGTTTATGTTTTAAAGTAACTGAGCGTTTAAATATTTTTTAGCTGGTTGTAACACTACCCAAAATTAAGATCAGGCGTTAAGTTAAAAAAAGTTTTTAAATTTGATCATTAGGACAAAACAAAGCAAATGAAATCCAGAGGCACTTTTAAGGCTAAAGATATCATCTGTTCACTGAGCAAAAAGTAGCATGTACCCTTATTTATTCACAAACAAAATTAACTTAGAAACCTTAACTTTTGGATCAAACAATAGGGAGTACTACAAAACTTTATCTTCTTTCACGGTTAAAATCTAGATTTTTTTTTTGACTTCAAAATTAATCCATTCCTTCAAAATTTAGATGAATTGTTTTTTATGTTTCTTAGGATTGAATTACAGTGATTTTTTTAATACTTTTTATTTCTACGTATTACGTTCGCTTTCGTCTAAAAAATGACGCCTTATTTCGATATTATGCCTAAGACGGTTAGATTTTTCTTAATTTTATCTTTTTAATACACGACCATGGATTTTTGGGAAAATGTAAAGCTAGCTATTGGCTCGATCAAATCTAATTTTTTAAGATCATTTTTGACTTTATTGATTATTGCCGTTGGTATTGCCTGCCTCGTGGGTATTCTGACAGCTATTGACAGTATTCTGTTTTCTATGAGCGATAACTTTAATAAATTAGGAGCCAATTCTTTTAATATCCGCCCTGCATCTGAAACCATTAGGTCCTCAGGTCATAGGGTCGATAAAATTAGTGACCCAATTTATTACGATCAGGCGTATGAATTTAAACAGTTTTTTCAACAAAAAGGGTACACGGTTAGCACAGATGCCCGTTGTGCAAATGACGCTACTATTAAATACGGTGAAAAAAAGACCAATCCTACCACAAGGGTGCAAGGAATCGATGAAAGTTTTCTTACCACTTCTTCGTTTGAAATCGAATTTGGCAGAAATTTTACGGCGAGTGAAGTAAATGCCAATAGTTATAAAGTTTTGTTGGGCAGTGAAATTGCCATGGAACTTTTTGGAAAAAATTACGAAAAAGCATTACAAAAAACAATATTTATCAATGCTGACAGATATGTCGTGTTGGGTGTATTAAAACCAAAAGGAAATACCTCTGGCGGTTCGAGTGACCGTCAAGTGATGATTCCATTATATAATTCCAAAACGTTATATGGTTATGCAGATAAAAATTATAACATCAGTGTGGCTGTAGCTCAGTCAAATAGAATAGACAATGCTGTTGATGAAGCAATTGGTGTCATGCGAAACGTCCGCAAATTGCGCATAGGAGAAGACAATGATTTTGAATTACGGAAGAGCGATGGGATTTTAAACCAACTAAAGGAAATGACGACCAATCTACGCCTTGGCACCATCATCATTGCTATGTTGACCTTACTAGGTGCTTCTATAGGATTGATGAATATTATGTTGGTTACCGTCACAGAGCGAACCAAAGAAATAGGCATCCGAAAAGCCATAGGCGCATCTAGAAAAGTCATTTTAAGACAGTTTTTAATTGAAGCCATTATTATCTGTTTGATGGGTGGTATTGTAGGTATCTTCCTTGGGATAGGATTTGGGACAATTGTCACTTTTGCGGTAAAAGGTCGTTTTTTTATCCCTTGGAATTGGATGTTGCTCGCTATGATCGTTTGTTTAATTGTTGGCTTAGTATCAGGTCTTTACCCAGCTTTAAAGGCTTCTAAGCTTGACCCTATCGATGCATTGCGCTACGAATAAAAGTAGTAAGAAACAATTTGATAAGTTAGAAGAATTTGAAAACCTAATTTCATAGCATTGACAGTAATTTACTGAAACTATTTACATACAATATTTCCCTATTCATATTTATTTTTGCAACTGACCAAATTGAGCTATATTTTTATTTGTCCAGAAGTGAAAAGTAAATTCCACTCCAGTCGTTTGAGTTGATAAACAACCATAAGTTGCTGGAAGGAAATATTGATTAGATCTTGTTGAGCTGTTCTCAATTCCAATGGCGTCAAACTACCAATTTTGAGTTTGTCTACCGCAATCGTCACATTTTCTCGGGCTATACTCACATTGCCTTCGCTGACACGAATGATGTTTTGAAGTGATTTCATTTGATCGATATTTGCATAGATATTACTCTTCAAATCCATTTCCCATTGTTGTCGAGTTAAGGTTGCATTTTGCATTTGGATTTTGGCTGTTTGGGTTTGATTTTTTACCCGAAATCCATCAAAAATATTCCACCTTGCTGTTAGGCCGTAGTTTAAGCCCAAATTGCGATTAAATTTAAGAATGCCTATTTCTGCTTCTGACCGACCATAGGTGTATCCTGTCCCAAAACTAAGGCTTGGAAGTTGTTGACTTTTGGTTGACTTCATCGAAAGATGAGCCAATTTTTCATTCCACCTAGCCATAGAAATATTTTTATTTTGCGCCAATAAAACTTCCACCATATTTTCATAGTCATAGGTTGCAACCAATAAAGATGTAGGTAAGATATCAAACGTTGTGGAAGGTTCTCGATTCAGAGATTGGTTCAAAACGACGATGGCATTTTTATAATCTACCAAAACATTTTCTAATGCCAAACTGTCAGAATTTATATCAACTTGGGCTTGTAAAAGGGCTTGGGCTGAAGCAGTACCTACTTTAAATTGGGTTTGAACAAGGTTTTTTCTTTCATTTGAAACGTCGATGGCTTCTTGGATGATTTGGATACGATCTTTCATCTCTTGAATGGCAAGAAAAGCCAACCGTATTTCCAACACGGCAGCTTCGGTGATGAGTTTTAGTTCGTCGAGACTTCGGCTTGATTCCGCTTCTAAACGATCTTTTTGGATAAACATATTCATTCCATCAAAAAATGTCCAATCCAATACTATGGCTGCATTGGTCGCATTGGAACTTACATTATTTCCTTCCCGCACATCACCGCTAAAGAGTTCTTGTTTGGTATTATTGAGGTTGAAATTCTGACCAGCTTCTACGGCTATAATAGGATAAAAACCTGCATTGCCGTAATTGTCATTGATCTCAGCAATGTTTTGTTGGTTAGTTGCGATGGTAATATCATAACGATTTTGTAGTCCTATTTGGATGGCTTCTTCCAAAGAAAGTAATTGTTGGCTTTGACCCAAAAAAGAAACAAAAACTAGGAGAAAAATGAAAAGACTACGCATGTTTTTTAACTTGAACATATTTTAAAAAAGTGTAGAGTGCTGGGATGACAAACAAGGTGAGTATCAATGAAAACATAAGCCCACCTATGATCGCAATTCCCATGGATACCCTGGATGTTGAAGCAGCTCCAAGGGCTAAAGCAATGGGAAGTGCGCCTAAAATGGTGGCCAAACTCGTCATTAAAATTGGCCGTAATCTGGAAATGGCGGCTTCTTGGACTGCTTGTAAAATCGAAAGTCCTTGTTCCATTTTTTGATTGGCAAATTCCACAATAAGAATACCATTTTTGGTGACTATACCAATCAATACGATGATACCAATTTGACTAAAAATATTTAAGGTAGAATCTGTCCACCATAACGCAAATACAGCTCCAAAGAGGGCTAAAGGCACTGTAAACATGATAATGATTGGGTCGATAAAGGATTCAAACTGCGCTGACAAAATCAAGTATACCAGCAACAATGCCAAAATAAAAGCAAAAAGTAGGGTAGAAGAACTCTCCACAAATTCCTTAGACGGTCCCGATAAGTCTGTCGTAAAATTTTCATTTAAAACTTCTCCTGCGATAGCATTCATTTCTTCGATACCTTCTTCTAAAGATACACCTGTAGGTAGCCCAGCAGAAATCGTTGCTGAAACATAACGATTGTGACGATACAATTGAGGTGGGTTGCTTTGTTCGGTGATATTGATCAAATTGGACAACTGTACCATGATGCCTTTATTCGAACGCAAATAGATTTTATTGAGGTCAGATGGATCATTTCTATCCTCCTTGGTAGCTTGACCAATGACATCATATTGTTTTCCATCTTTTATAAAATAGCCTAGTCTTTGTTCGGCAAAATACAATTGTAATGTTTGAGCAATATCAAAAATACTTACGCCTAATGTAGCAGCTCTATTTCTATCGATCTCTACTTTTAACTCCGGCTTATTAAATTTTAAATTAATATCAACGGCTTGAAATTTTTTATTTTCCCTTGCCCTTTCTAAAAATTTGGGGATAACTGTTTTCAAACTATCGAAAGTTGGTGCTTGGATAACAAACTGTACAGGTAAACCAGCACGTCGGTCTCCGATGGTTTGTTCCTGCGAAATAAAAATTCTGGCTTCCGTTTCTCTTTGTAGGACTTTCGTAAGGGAATCCACTATCATCATTTGACTGCGATTCCTGTTTTCCGGATCGCTGAGGGTTACCCTAACAAAGGATGAATTAGCAGCCACAGAAGAACCAAAACTAGGAGCTGTTACGGATAAGATGCCTCTATTTTCTGGCAAAATTTCCGCTTCATCGATCAACTTACTCGTAAAGTTATTCATAAATTCAAAAGAGGTCCCTTCTGGCGCCGTGGCGTTGATGGCGAATCTACTTTTATCTTCAAGAGGTGCTAGTTCGGATTTTAGTTGTCCGCCTAAACTGTACAACAATCCAGAAGTAATCAAAATGATGACTATGGCTACCCAACGAAATCGCATAAACCAAATCAAAACTTTTTCGTATAAAGTAGTAAGGCCTAGGAAAAATGGTTCAGTTTTTTTATAAAACCAAGCATCGTGATCACCCGATTTTAGCAAGTAAGCACTCATCATTGGCGTAAGGGTCAAGGACACAAATGCGGACACAAGAACGGCTCCTGCGACTACAACACCAAATTCGCGGAAGAGCCTTCCACTTAATCCTTGTAGGAACATAATGGGTAAAAACACTACAACTAGGGTAATGGTCGTCGAAATAATAGCAAAAACAATCTCATTCGAACCCTTAAAAGCAGCCTCTCGTGGAGACATGCCATCTTCTATTTTTTGATAAATATTTTCTAGGACGACGATGGCATCATCTACAACAAGACCTGTAGCAAGGACGATTCCCAGCAAGGTCAAAATATTGATGGAAAAACCCGAAACATACATGATAAAAAAGGTACTCACCAAGGATATGGGAATAGCTACCACAGGAATGAGTGTTGATCTCCAGTTTCGTAGAAAAACAAATATGACCAAAACCACCAAGCCAAAAGCGATTAAAATGGTTTCTTCCACTTCTACGATGGCTTTTCGAATACCGATGGTTGTGTCTAGGGCATACCCTAGTTTTAAATCTTTGGGCAAGTCCTTTTTGATGAGGTCAACTCTTCTGTAAAACTCGTCGGCTATTGCGATATAGTTGGCGCCAGGTTGAGGATTGACGGCGATACCAATCATAGGAACTTTATTATTTCCTCGTAGCAGTGTTCTTTCATTTTCAGGTGATAGTTCAGCATAACCTACGTCTCGAAAACGAATGATTCTATTGTTTTCTTCTTTGATTACCATGTCATTAAACTCCTCGGCTGTTTGGATTCGACCAAATGTTCTGATAGATAATTCTGTCGTTGTTCCTTCAATCCTACCAGAAGGCAATTCCACATTGGCAGCTAGTAATGAATTGCGGATATCGACAGGTGTTATGCCGAGGGAAGCCATTTTCACTGGATCCATTTTGAGGCGCATGGCATATTTTTTTTCTCCCCAAATTCTAATTTCGGAAATGCCGGGAATCGTTTGGAGCCGCTCCTTAAAAACGTTATTGCCTATTTCCGAAAGTTCTAGTAAATTCCTTTGTTCACTTTGAACTGTCATGGATAATATAAAATTACCACCAGCATCAGATTTACTCACAACTGGAGGGTCGGCGTCTGGAGGAAGTTGTCTTTGTGCCCTTGAAACCCGATCCCGCACATCGTTGGCTGCGGCCTCGATGTCCATCTCGAGTTTAAATTCGACGACAATTGTCGACCTACCATCACTACTTGTGGATGTAAGGTTTTTAATACCGTCTACTCCATTGATTGATTCTTCAAGGGGTTCCGTGATTTGAGAAATGATGACTTCACTATTGGCACCTGGGTAGGAAGTACTCACAGTGACGATGGGTGTATCCGTGTTAGGATAATCCCTTACACCTGTACTAAGGTAACCAATTAATCCAAATAGGATGATAAATAGCGACATAACAATCGCTAAGACAGGGCGTTTTATGCTAATTTCCGGTAAATTCATGGTTTAGTTTTTGGCGTCCTGAATCACGACTTTTATAGGCATTTCGGGTTTTATTTGTAGAAGGCCAGACGTGATGATGGTGTCGCCTTGGTTTAAGCCTGATTCGATAAAAACCGATTTTTCATTGCGCGAAGCAGCCATAACTTTGTTGATTTTGACTCGTCCATTGGACAGCGTGTATACAAGGGCGCCATTGATATCAGGAACGTAGGCCATCGAGGGCACTTCGATAAAACTACCCGTTATAGCTTCGGCGATTTCGATATCGGCAAAAGCACCTGGCAGAATATCACCATTGGGGTTTTGGTAGGTAGCACGCAACATCAGTGACCTCGACGACAGGTCAATTTGTGGGTCGATTGCATAGATTTTTGCTTTCCTTGCCTTGGAGTCTATAGCGAGAAAAAATTGAATGTCTTTACCTACTTTTAAGTTGCCGCTCATTTTTTCAGGAATGGTAAATTCAATTTTTAAGGGTTGAATACTTTGTAAAGTGGATAAAATATCGGTAGGTGTTATCATGGCACCTTCGCTCACTTTTCGAAAACCAATCAAACCGGTAAAAGGGGCAGAGATTAAAGTTTTATCTATTTTGGCTTGTAGAATATCTAGGTTTGCTTTGAGAATATTTAGATTTCCTAGTGTGATATCATAATCTTCGGCAGAAATGGCACGAGCTTCCAAAAGCTGTTTTTGTCTTCTTTCTTTGGTAGCATCCAGGTCGATTTGAAGGAGTAGCATTTTTTTCTCGGCGACTAGTTCGGAGTTGTCCAATTTAAAGAGTAATTGGCCTTTTTTTACAATTGAACCTTCCTTGAAATGGATACTGACAATTCTGCCAGTAATTTCGCTTTTAAGGTCTACTTTTTCATTGGATAGTGTAGTGCCTGTGGTTTTTATATTTTCCGTCTTGGAGACGGCTCGTGCTATAATTCCGTTGACTTCCAGCGTGTTATTGGATGATTTTTGTTGGGTTGATGTAGTTGTATTTTTATCTTTGCATGATGTAAACAAAAGCAAGGTGAACATACCAATTAAGGATAATAAGCGCATATTTATTTGTTGTAATCTTGGTATATAACATAGGGAGTATAATTGTGTTGCAACAAGTGATATAAAATAACGTTAAAAAAAAGGGTAAATTAATCCTAGAATTGAGGTAGTTTGAATAAATTTAATTTGTTTGCTGGATATGAATATATCATGAAAATGTTAGTGTCTGAGGTGTGTGATTGGAAAAACATTTATCTTCAAAAACGACGATATTTAAAATTATCATATAAATCGACTATATTGTTTTAAGATTAAAAAATTAAATTAGCTGCTTTAACCATGGTTTATAATTTTGATGAGCAATAGATATGGAACATTATAACTATCTGAATAACTTTCATCCTCTAAATCCAGAGGATTACGATTTACTCACAAAAAACCTCAGAACCAAATCTTTTAAAAAGGGCGAATTACTCATTGTGCCTGGTCAGGTACAAAAAGAACTTTATTTTGTAGAGCGAGGCATACAAATGTCTTACTTCGAAAATGATGATAAAATGCAAGTTATCGCATTTACTTATTCACCCAATTTGTGTGCGATTCCAGAGTCTTTTTCATTGCAAGTGCCTTCTACTTATTATCTAACTTGTTTGACGGACAGTGAGGTGAAGTACATTCATTTTGACGCTTTGCAACAGCTTTTTGACCAATCTCAACCGATAGAAAGATTGTTTAGAAAAATGACGGAATATGCATTGGCGGGCATCATCAAAAGGCACCAAGAGTTACATTCTTTGACTATGGCAGAAAGGTATAAAACGTTTTGTCAAAGGAGTTCGTTTTTACTTCAATTAGTCCCTCATAAATATATTGCTTCTTATTTGGGGATTGATCCGACCAATTTCAGCAAACTGTTTAACCACGTAAAATTTTAATGTTGGTATAGACCAATAATTAATGGTGAAGCAATGGCGAACTTTGTCGCAATAAATAATATGAAACACCATTGGCTTAACAAAGACGAATATCCATTTTCATCCAAATATTTTGACATTGATGGGCATAAACTCCACTACATTGACGAAGGGCAAGGAGACATTATATTGTTTATTCATGGCACGCCTTCCTGGAGTTTTGATTTTCGCAATATTATAAAAAAATGCAAGGAAGATTTTCGTTGTATAGCCATAGATCATATAGGCTTCGGACTTTCTGACAAACCCAAAAATTATGACTATTCGTCCCAAAATCACAGCAAAACACTTGAAAAGTTTGTGGTTGACCAAAAACTAGAAAACATTACTTTAGTTGTACATGATTTTGGTGGTCCGATAGGTTTGCAGTTTGGGATCAATCATCCCGGAAAAATTAAAAACATCGTCATTCTCAACTCTTGGTTGTGGAGCACTAAAACGGATCCAGAATTCATCAAATTAACAAAGGTTTTGAAAAGTCCATTGTTACCGCTTTTGTATCTATACTTTAATTTTTCACCAAGATTTATTTTACCAAAATCATTTGGAGAACATAAGCTATCAAAATTTTTACTTGGCCAATACACCAAACCATTTGCCAGTAAAAACCAGAGATATGGGGCATTAGCCTTTGCCAAATCACTTTTAAATGACCAAGACTGGTTTGAAGAATTGTGGAATAAAAGAGCTTCCATTTCAGACAAACCCACCTTATTTATTTGGGGATTAAAAGACCCGGTGATTAGACCTCAGTATCTTTCAAAATTTCAAACAGGATTTGATAATAATTTTACGATTGAGCTAAACACATGTGGCCATTTTCCTCAAGAAGAAGAAGCTGAAAGGGTGGGGATGGAGATGAAAAAATGGCTTAGAAAAAAACCTTCCCAAAACTAGTTTAGGAAGGTTAAAAGATATAATTAAAAGCTTTAGCTACTTATTTGTAGTAAATCATTTTCTTCTTCTTTTCTTTGGTTTGGAAACTGAAAGAAATTTTAGATTTTTTTTCTAGGATAGTGCCACTTTCTACTTCAAAAATTCTTTTGTATTTATTCCAAATATTCGAAGGCTGTTTTTCACCATTTATTTTTAAATATTTCCCAGTGAGTTCGACTTTGTTTTCTTGGTTGGGTAATAAAAACCCATCTTTGCTCAATTGGCTGCCTAAGACTTCACTTACAGTTCTTTTACCTAATAATTCGCCTCCATCATTAAATCGATACTTTTTCACCATATTATGATCTCCTGAACCTTCAAATTCGAACACTCTTTCATCTTCGAAATCATGTTCGTCGTCGTTAAAGTAAAACTTCATTTGTTTTTCTGGAAAACGGTGTCCCATCATGGAGTCGCTATGGAAAAAATGAAAATTTTTCTGTTTAAGTCCTTCCTTCATTTCCTTCATTTCTCGTTTCATGTTTTCAGACCAAATTTTTCTTTCTTCAGAATTTGCCCAATCTATGCCCTGAAACAAACTGTCAAAATTCATGTCGATGTTTCCATTCCATTCAAAATCTTTATCGCCCATACCATATACATGTACTCCAAAACCAGGACCTTCGTGGCGACGGATGGTTTTCATTTTGATGTCTTTGGTTTCTTCTTTGTATTTATGATATTCTTCAGGAGCTATTTTTTTACCATCGATTTCTAAAAGTTTAATTTCTCCGTTTTCCATTTCAACTTTTACTTCTTTTTCATCTTCTTTTTTGATGATGATCATCTTTTCTTTTTTGACTGGAATTGAGTCAATAGTCGTCGCTGGATTAGATTTGAAATCAAAAAAGTGGCTTAGATAGTCCGATGATTTTTGAAAATTTAGATGGTTAGCAATGGTTACTTTACTTGCAAATAATAAGGAGGTAACGATGATTAATCCAATGAGGATGTTTTCGTTTTTGGTATTTTTTCTTTGATTCATTTTTAATATATTTTTAATACGGTCAACAAAAATTTGATTTTTATGTGCAAATGCAAGCGCCATCCCAGGAGTATTCCCAAGACTACTTTCTTGTAATTTTATAAGGGTTTTAGCATAATTTATTTGGTCGCCTCCTAAGGTTTGAATGGCATATTCATCACAACAATTTTCTCTTTGTTCTCGGATGATTCGTGAAACATAATAGACGGCCGGATGGTAATAAAAAACAACTTCTACGATAGATTGAAGGACGTTTGCCCACCAATCACATCTTGCATAATGGGCTAATTCGTGTAAAAGTATAAATTCTACTTCTCTTGGATTTAGGTGATTGATTAGGCTGAAAGGAAATAAAATCAAAGGCTTTATCTGCCCCACTAAAACAGGTGAGTCGATGTGATTTGAAAATCCTAAACGAATATTTTTTTGAATGCCCAATGAATTTCTGAGCGTTTGCCATTGCTGGAAGATGGTATTTTCATTACCTGGATAATGTGCTTTCTTTTTGAGCCATTCAATATAAATTAATGAACCAGTCAGTTTTACGCCAAGCAGTACTACACCAAACATCCACAGGGATAAAACCCATGGTTGGTATATTTCGAATAATGAAATTCCGGCTTGTTTGACAGATTGGACAAAAGTTGAGTCAGTAAAATAATCATCTATGATGAATATATTTGGGTTGATTGTGGTGACGGTCTCGAACTCGAAATAATAAAAAAAAGTCAATATTGCCGTTAGAACCATACTCGTCATCGTCAACAATGATATAGCGTAACGTGCAGGAGAACGAAAAACGATGTTCTTTTTTATGAACCAAGAAAGAATTGTTGCAATGACAGTAAATTGCCATAGGCTATGTAGAAATACCATTCCAAGGGCATCCAAAATATTTTGTCCAAATAAAAGTGAAAAATTAGGAATCATGGTTTAACTATTGTCGGATGAAGAATCTTCTTTTTCTATTTTTTGTATAATGGCTTTTAGTTCGTCGATATCAGAATGACTCACTTTCGAGTTGCCCAAGGTTTGCATAACCATATTCATAGCGGAGCCGTGAAATAAATTATTGACAAAGTCATCAATCATTTTGTTTTTGGTATCGGCTTCGTTGATGAGCGCTTTGTATATATGAGTTTTATTGTCTGTGTCTCGACTTGTCAATCCTTTTTCATGCATGATTTGTAATAGTTTTAATGTAGTAGTGTAGCCAACCTCCCTTTTTAGATTGAGGAACTCATTGACAAATCTGACGGTTGATGGTCCATTTTGCCAAAGCACTTTTAAAATTTCCAATTCTGATTCTGTAGGTTTATGCATGCGCTTTTTTATTCTATCGGCAAATGTATACGAAATCATTCGTAGTTGCAATAATTTACTACGAAAATATTCGTACTTTAAGAAAAATTTAACGTAAATTCATTTAAATATTCCATTTTACGGATAAGTTTAAGGCGTTTTATCAAATTATTGGACAAAAAAAAAGAGAGCAAGAGCCCTCCTTTTAGTTCGTTTTATAACAAGTGTATATAACCTGGAATTAATTAATTCTACCTAAAGGTACTTGTTGTATGATAAAGTTAAAATTTGAAATGAAGTTATAATTCAAAGGATGAAACAATACTTGGTAAAACAACATATTTTTATCATCGTCTGGATTGTCGTATTTTGCTTTACCATTTAGGTCAAAATCACCTTGTAAATAACCGTAAACAAAATTGAAATTGGCCATAAATTCTAGGTTGGCAGGAAAAGACAATACTTCAAAGAAAAGGAAGTTTTGGTCATCATCAGGATTGACAAATTTGATTCTACCATTACCGTCAAAATCTCCTCCCCACATAGCCATATAGCCTGGAATTACATCTGCCTTTTGAGCTAGACCAGTATAATCCAAATCCTCATTGTTATTATTGCCAAAATCAAACGTTGGTGTTAGTGGAGACGTAAAATCAAGTATATCGGATGTGGACACGACTTGTGACATTACGGCAAAGTGGTTTCTGTGATTTAAGACGATATAACAACTATCCAACTTAATGCCAGGAAATTCAACTGGACTAACACCATCCAGATCGACAACGTCTCCATCTCGCTGAATAAGGGCAGATCTGGTAGCTAAAATCAATGAACTATCAGATGGTGATCGTAACTCTATAAATACCCAATCAACTATAGCGTTTTCACCAACGACGGCAAAAACAGCGGCTGGATTGGGTATATTTCTCCATTGACTTTGTGCACCCATTCCTACATGGGTATACCTATAACTGATGTCAAAATAGGTTGTAGGATAAGAATAGGGGTCACTTGATGGGATATGATTACTGCCGGTATAAGGACTGAATCTCAGATTGTCCCTCATTAATGGTCTATTGTTCGTTCCTATAGCATTGGCGTTTTCCATCAATGGTCCTTCTAAATAAGCTCGAATTCTAAGTTTTAAATTGTCTAAGACTAAAATATGAGCTGTTGCTTTGACACAGTGATTTAAAGGATCGCAAATGATATAGGTTATATCTACTGGCCCCGTATATGATGGTACAGGAGTAAAAAATAACTCCCCTTCACTTGTAATATAATAAGATCCATTCGATATATTTATAGGGGCACCTATACTGCCGAAAGGTACTATTGATATCTCTCCTTGTTCTGGATCTTTGTCATTTGTAAGCAATTTACCATTATTTAAAGACTGACCTTTAGAGATTACAAAAAAGTCATCTGAAGCTGCCAATGCATTATTGGCATTGTTGGCCATAACAGTGATGATTTGTCTTGAAATTAAACAGTGATTATTATTGTCTCCGGCACAAACTTTATAGTAAATGGTGTCCATACCTATAAAGTTTGAAGCTGGAGTATATTGAATACTTCCATCGGCCATCAAAGAAGCATTTCCATTATTTGGATGAACTTCCATCAAAATCAATGAAGGATCAATCGCACAACTTGAACCTGCAATGCATTTGTCATTTTGTATAGTTTGAATAATTACGGGATAATTTTCGTATGTATAAACCAAATCTAAGTTGGGTACAATACTTTGTTCTTGCAAATTTGGATTTATAACCGTGAAAACCAATGTAGACATAGGACAGTTGATACTCATTCCTGGTAAACAAATCATGATATGGTACGCATAAATTCCGGGTAAATTCGCTTGGAATGTATATGTCCCATTTGTATTCATTACAAGAGAAGATGTACTTTGATCTGGTTTTGACAAAAGATATACCGTATTTAAATAAGTGGTTCCTAAGGGAACTTCATCATTAGTAAACACATTTCCATTAACGGGAACATTGACCATTGTCACATTAAAGTCAGGATCAATACACTGTGTTACATTGATAAAGTCATCTGGAAGATATGAAATACAACCAGTTGATGATTCCACAAAATAAAAGGATACTTTACCAGGGGCTATACCCGTCACAAAACCATTTGTAGTGGTCGTAGCAATATCACTTCTTGTGCTATACCAAATACCTGATGCCGATGCAGATAATGTCGTGTTATATCCCAAACAAATACTCGTTGGGCCAGACACAGAAACATTAATCGGCGCATTGACCATAACAGGGGTTGTTGGATTTGAAACACATCCAGTCGAAAGGTCAGTAAACATAAATTGTGCACTTCCAGGACTTATCCCTGTAACTAAACCTGTGTTAGAAATGATGGCAATACTTGGATTTAGTGAAGTCCAAGTTCCCCCAGAGTTCGGAATGAATTGAGTATTTCCTCCAATACAAATTTGAGGACTACCGTTTAATATTGTAGATGGTTTTGGCAATACACTCACAGGGACTGAAGGCAAAGACGTACATCCTGAAGGTAGACTTGTAAACACAAACTGGGTTGTACCAGGTCCTACTCCAGTTACAATGCCAGCATTAGTAATGGTAGCAATGGCAATATTAAGTGAAGCCCACGATCCTCCAGTTGACGGAGTTAATGTCGTTGTATTCCCAATACAAATCATGGACGTTCCTGTAAGTTGAACTGTTGGACGAGGTAAAACAGTTATGATATTATTGACTGTTGATTCGCAACCGGTGCTTGTTTGAACAAATTTAAAACTTGCCTGACCAGCACTCATTCCCGTTACCAAACCAGTATTTGAAACCGTCGCTATGGTTGGGTTCAATGATGTCCATGTACCTCCAACAGTTGGACTCAATTGGGAAGTATGGCCTATACAAATATTTGGATTTCCTATCAGAGTTGTCATAGGCTTTGAATGTATAGTTACAGAGGACGATGAATCCGACACGCATCCGGTTGTTGTATTGGTAAATATAAATTTAACATTTCCTGTTGCAACCCCTGTTACCAATCCAGATACACTAACGGTCGCAATGGAAGGGTTTCCTGAAACCCAATTTCCTCCAGACGATGGGTTTAGTTGTGTCGTATTGCCAATACAAATATTCGGTGGTCCTGAAATGGAAACGATTGGTTTACCATTTACGGTAAGTTGTCCAGTAGGGTCTGATACACATCCTTGATTCGAAGTGAATACAAATTGAGCTGTACCATTAGAAATTCCAACAACTAAACCACTGTTGGTAACAGTAGCAATATTTGGGTTTAGACTAACCCAGTTTCCTCCGGTTGTTGGACTTAATTGAGATGTAAATCCTTGACATATGGTCGAGGGACCAGTAATACTTACTCCTGGTTTTGGTAGTACAGTAAGTGGAGTACTTGGATTGGATGTACATCCAGTTGAACTAGAAGTAAACGTAAACTGTGCCGTACCTGCTGATATTCCTGATACAATTCCTGAATTATTGACAGAAGCAACGGTAGGATTTAAAGAAATCCATGTTCCCCCTGAATTAGGTTGCAGGGTAGTTGTGCTACCAATACAAATAGAACTTGTCCCTAAGGTTATCGAAGGTTTTGCAATTACGACAATATTTGAGGTCGGTAAGGAAATACATCCTGTAGATGATTGGGTAAAAGTAAAGTTTGCTAAACCGGTAGAAATTCCAGTTATGAGGCCACCATTTGTCACAGTCGCTATCGCTGGATTGGAAGATGACCAGACGCCTCCATTAAATGGAGTTAATGTACTTGTACCACCAATACATATATTATTAGGTCCTGTTATTTCGACTGAAGGTCGTGGGTTTATTGTCATAATTTCTGTTGGAAGCGAAGGACATCCTGTACTAAATTGTGTAAAGGTGAAAGTAGCAGTACCTTGACTTAATCCTGTTACTACTCCACTATTTGTGACACTAGCGATAGAAGGATGATTACTGATCCAAGTACCTCCCGAACTAGGAGATAAAGTTGAAGTAAATCCAACACAAATTGGATTAGAGCCAGTAATAACAACTGGCACACCTGAAATAATGGTAATTACCACTGATGAATCCGAAGTACATCCTGTGAAGCTATTCGTATATAAAAATCTTGAAGTTCCAGGCGTGATACCTGTGACTAATCCAGCATTATTAATGGTTGCGACCGCAATGTTAGTGCTTGTCCAGGTGCCTCCAGTGGAAGGTAAAAACTGGGTTGTTGATCCTACACATATTTGACTTTGGCCATTTAAAACAATAGATGGATTGTCGTGAACAGTAACATTGATTGTGTTTGAAGAGAGGCAACCGACATAATTCACAAAACTAAAACTAGCAACACCTGGGCTATAACCAGTTACCAAACCTGATGAATTTACATTGGCAATCGTCGGATTTGAAGAAGTCCAAATACCGCCTGTACCAGGATTCAATTGTGTTTGACTACCAATACAAATTGATGAAGGACCATTTAGGCTTACAATCTGAGTGGCACTAATATTTAATATTGATGACGTATCAGAAATACACCCTGTGGATGTTTGTGAAAATAGAAATCGAACACTCCCTGCAGCATGAGAAGAAACGACACCGGCGTTATTAATGGTGGCAACTGATGGATTTAGAGAAACCCAAGTGCCTCCAGTTGTTGGAGACATATTCGTCGATTGACCTACACATATTGGGCTAGGGCCAACCATAAAAATTTCTGGTTTTGCATTTACCAAAATATTTGCATTGGCAATGGCATTACATCCCTGAGCATTCGTAACTGTAACGTAATAAATAGAACTTGGGAAAAGAGGTACTACAGTGACATTTGGTGTATTGGCATTATTTGCATTACTGCTCCACAAGTACGCGGTGGCAGAAGGGGCATTGACTGAAAGTTGAACATTTTGTCCTTGACAAACGGTTGTACTAAGGTTAACCATGTACGGTTCAAATCTTTGGTATATGTAACCTGAGACATTGGCTTTGCATCCATAATTGTCTGTTACGGTGACATAGTAAGTTCCGTTATTGGATATGTTTACCAATGGAGAAGTTGCTGTAAACCCTAGCGGTCCAACCCAATTATAGGAATACAATGGTGTGCCCCCACTTGGAATAACACTTATTTTTGATGTGTCCGTTAAGCAAACACTTCCGTGAAAGTCAAGAGTTGCTGTTGGAATACTTCCTACGTTTATTGGCATATTGGATGTAGAAGTACAACTTGATCCATTTGGTGTAAAAGTAAAATAAGCACTTCCTACGGAAAATCCTGTCACAATACCATCATTTGAAATGGAGGCAACTGAAGGATTACTAGAGGTCCAATTTCCACCACTACTTGGTAAAAAGGAAGTAGTGCCACCAATACAAATATTAGGAGAACCGATTAATGTTAAGGTAGGTGCTGCTTGAACTGAAATAGAAGACGAAGCATCTGAAATACAACCTGTCACATCATCTTGATAAGTAAATGTAGCATAACCCACCTGCAATCCTGTAACCAAACCTGAGTTTGTAATGGAGGCAATTGATGAATTTGAACTAGTCCAAACTCCATTAATATTAGGCGTGAAAGAGGTTGTGTCTCCGACACATATTTCGTTTTCACCATTGAGCTGAATGTTTGGTTTTGGGTGAATAATTATTTCTTTGCTTCCTTGGCTCGAACACGATCCAGCATTATAATTATACATTATGTTCACCGTTCCAGGAGAGACTCCTGTCACGATTCCTGAATTATTAATAGTGGCAATAGATGGATTCGAACTAGTCCACACACCACCTGGAACTGTGGCTGATAATACAATATTTGTAGAAATACAAGCTTGGCTTTGACCACTAAGAATAACATCTGATATATTGTCAACTGCAATGGTTTCTGACAAATTAGATGTGCACAAAAAAGTTGATTCTATAAAATAAAACTGGACTGATCCTTGACCAATACCTGTCACGATACCCTCATTGGTAACCGTAGCTACCGATGGGTTTGTTGAATACCATGAACCTCCAGTTGTAGGAGATAAAGTAGTTGTTGACCCTATACAAATATTGGATGGGCCAGTTACTACTGGATTTGGTTTAGGGTTAACTAATATGGCTGTAGTCGGATTAGAAACACAATTGGTTGTAGAACTTGTATAGATAAAAGTTGCGGTTCCACCACTAACACCAGTGACAATTCCACTTTGATTTACCAAAGCAACGCTTGGATTTGTACTAATCCAAGTACCCCCCGTTGTAGGAGAAACTTCACTTGTCTCCCCTTCACAAATTTCATTTGGTCCAGAGATTGATACAATTGGTTTTGCAATGACATTGATGGTTATTGAAGGTACTGCTGTACAGCCCAAATCATTAGTTACGGTTACCTGATAGGTACTCGATGGAAATGTTGGGATGACCGTTACACTTGAAGTAGTAGTATTATTAGCATTACTACTCCATTGGTAACTTATTGCTGATGAACTATTTATATTTAAAGTGGCACTTTGACCTTCACACACTTCTGTATTTAGGGAAACGATTAAGGGAGAATATGATTCATAAATATAACCTGAAGTAACCGCTGTACAAAAATTCGAATCTGTTATAGTTAAATAGTAATTGCCATTATTTGTTATTGATATATTTTGCGTTGATCCTATAAACCCTGAGGGGCCAGTCCAGTTGTAATAATACGGTGAAACACCACCTGTTATCGTTCCAGAAATCTGTTTATTCGCCGTAAGGCAAACAGATCCAAGATAATCGATATTGACGGAAGGTGAAGTTGGAATTGCTAAAATGGCAACATTCGAAGATGAAGTAGATGTACAATTATACATGTTTCTAACAGTGAAAGTATAGCTTGTATTTGCCGTAAGGCTATTGACAGTATAAGAAGAACCAGATCCAGTATATGTAACATTTCCTGGACTTCTAGTAAGGGTCCATGAGCCTAAGCTTGGAAGGCCATTAAGAACCACACTTCCTGTTGTTGTCGAACAGTTAGGTTGGGTTATAACACCTACAATTGGGGCATTTGGAAGTGCTGAAACTGTAAATTCTTTGGTAGCAGAACAACCATTACTATTTCTTGTAAAAGTAAGTATCACCATTCCTGGAGTATTACCCGTCACTACACCTGTGCTTGTTACTGATGCTATAGTTGAATTACTACTTGACCATGTTCCATTGGTGGTTGGGGTAACGTTACCAGTTAATCCAACACACACAAAATCATCGCCACCTAAAGTAGGAGTGCTAGGTATATCGTTGATGACTACATTAGTAGAACTATTAGATACACAGTTATTTTGATTTGTTACGCTAAAAGTATAAGTATTATCATTAGGAAGTGATGTAACAGTATAAGAAGTTCCTGTTCCAGAATAGGTAACCAATCCCGGACTTCTTGTTATCGTCCAATTTCCAGTTGAAGGCAGACCAGATAATATTACACTACCAGTAGGGGTTGTACATGTTGGTTGTGTGATGGTGCCAATGACAGGTGATGATGGACTGGCGTTCACTGTAAAAGGTGTTGAGTTTGAACAACCATCCGCTGTTCTTGTATAAGTTAAAGTAACCGAACCAACTGTTAAACTAGTGACAAGACCAGCATTTGTTATGGAAGCTACTGATGTATTACTACTTGACCATGTTCCAGCAGAATTAGGTGTTACGTTTGCGG
>JBATMZ010000006.1:0-5040 GCA_049290115.1 Saprospiraceae bacterium
GCTATGCGTGGAGTATACATACACCTTAGATTCCACATTATATTAGTATATCCACTTAATTGGTTGTTTGCCCTTACCTTTTGGAAAACCTAAATGAAACGAGTTTTGGACAATATTCAACTAATGACTTATGAGAATGAAACTTATATGTATGTTTAGTAGCCTAGTAACTCATCCATTCATTAAATCGGCTCTTCATCAAATTGTCAAATCCTACATATCCAACAATTTTAATAGCCTCAGGCTATAGTATGGCGGTCATAAACACGATTCACATTGGTTTTAGCTATGTATTAAATCATAGTAATCAAACCAGTTTAATGGGGTGCATCCATTCACTCAATTTTCAAATCATCCCCTCATCAAATAGTTAATTCATTCAAATCCAACCAAACTTATGTACTTTTGAGTTCTGAAAAATAGTCAACCAAAAATGATTGAAACAAAAAGGCTCATTATAAAGCCATTATCATATCAACAATTAGTAAAATACACTAAATGTGACAACTCTTTAGAGGAAGAATTGAATGTTCAATCATCGACAAGGACAATAGCACCTGAACTTAAAGAAGCTTTGGAACAAACTATTTTACCCAACGTAGCAGACACAACAAAAGACTATTTGTATTCAACGCTTTGGACTATCATTTCAAAAGATGAAAACAAAATGGTTGGGGATTTATGTTTCGTAGGAGGGGTCAATTCGGTTGGAGAAATTGAAATTGGATATGGTACGTATGAAGAATTTCAAAAAAAAGGATTTATGACAGAAGCCGTTGGTGGAATGATAGCATGGGCAAAATCTCAGCCTAAAATATTTTCAATTATAGCGTCAACAGAAAAAGAAAATATCGGTTCTTTTACCATTTTATTGAAGAACCATTTTTTAAAAATTGGCGAAACGAAAACTTTAATCCATTGGAAATTAAATTTAAAATAATTATCAAAATTAAATACGAAAAGAAGTAACCATAACCCATGATCCAAATTTTTAGAAAAATAAGGTTGAGTTTAATATCCGAAGGTAATGCAGGAAAATATCTCAAATATGCTATTGGCGAGATAGTACTTGTTGTTTTAGGAATCCTCATTGCACTTCAAATCAATAATTGGAACAACAATAACCAGTTACAAAAACTAGAAAAAAAGTATCTCAATGAAATAAAAAATAACCTGATTTCGGATTTGCCTGACCTTCAGTTTAATATAGACTTTAACGAAACAAGACTACAATCCTATGAAATTGTCCTCAAATATGTCCTGAAAGAAATTGGCGAACATGATTCCCTTAATTTTCATTTTGGCAATCTATTTTTTACTACAAGAACACTTGCCAACACAAGTGGCATAGAAAATTTAAAATCTAAGGGACTAGAAATAATAAGCAATGATTCGTTGAGACAAAATATAACTTTTCTTTATTCGTTTTCTTATCATAATATTAGTGATTTCGAATTACAAGATGACCATCCATTTCAATATAATTTATTTATGCCGGAAGTAAATAAAGCGTTTAGGATTCATACTATCTGGAAAAAAGCAGAACCAATCGACAAACAAAATATATTTAACAATGATCAATTTAAAAATGTATTGACGACAAATATCTTTATTCGCAAATACATGTTGAAAAATTATAAAGCATTAAAAAAGGATGTCGAAAATTGTATAAGCCAAATTGATAGAGAGCTGAATAAATAGGTACCACTCCAAATCATCCAATCGTCCCCTCAGCAAATCAAACAAATCTACTAATTTCATACTTTCCCTGCATTTTATTGGCTTGAATCCAAGGATTTCATGCTTTCCCTGCATTTTATTGGCCTGATTCCAAGGATTTCATGCTTTCCCTGTATTTTATTGGCTTGAATCCAAGGATTTCATACTTTCCCTGCATTTTATTGGCCTGATTCCAAGGATTTCATGCTTTCCCTGCATTTTATTGGCTTGATTCCAAGGATTTCATGCTTTCCCTGCATTTTATTGGCCTGATTCCAGGGATTTCATGCTTTCCCTGTATTTTTTTGGCTTGATTCCAAGGATTTCGAACTTCCATGGCGCTTTGTATCTTCCAAATGGCAAACTATCAACCTTTCTGATATTTTTCATGATCAAAACCAAAAAAAGTCTTAATCAACCTATAAAAACCAATTCTCACGTAGATAATTTAATAAAAAAGTGCCCTCATCATAAGATTTTGGATTCAATCTTAACTTTTTATGAAAATATTACCCCTTTTTAGGTGTAATTACACATATAATAAATGTTAATATCGCAATTATTTTTAAAAAAAATGCGAAATCCGCATGAGATTTGTCAAAAATCGCCAAAACTGTCCAAAAAAATGCGGAATTCGCATGAGATTTTTTTTTTGATGCAAAATTTGACGAAAACTTCTCTACATCTTTGTCCGTATCAAAGGTTAACATGAAAAACGTTTCATGACCAGCGAAAATCACCGTACTAAACCTTGGAGAAACTATTCAAAACCAAAACATGGTATTCTACAATAGGAAGGTGATTTAATATTGTTTTATTATTTATTCATTTTTAAATTCATGTATCATGAAAAAATTAAAAACTGCTACCTTAAGTAGCTACAGAAGCGGAGAGTTTCTCCAATTTATGAAAAATGTGGTCAGTGTGTATCAAACACATAATGCACCCTCACTAGGTCTTGAAAAGAGGCTATCTACCTTACAATTGTCGTTGGTTGAACTCGACATTGTCTTTGTTAATGCAACAGGGCATAAAATCACAGGTGTGCTCAAAGAATTGTCTAGCAAAAGGAGTAAAACCGTAACAGGGCTCAGGAGTTATTTAGAATCTCAACAGCTATTTGAGGATCCAACAAAAGCAAAAGCGGCCAACTTAATAATGGCCAACTTCCGTATGCATTGTGGCAACTTGAAGAAAGCCAGTAACCAGGAAAAAACAGCCTTGATTAATGCCATGATTCATGATTGGACTTCGGAAGTTCCATTACAAGAAGCGGTAGTCGCTTTGGATCTCCAGGCATGGATAAAACCACTGGAAGCACTCAACAATGAGTTTGACGAACAACACGTCATGAGATCTCGTACAGCCCTTCCCCTCATCAAATCAAATGAAAAGAAGAAAGTCATCCGAGCGGCTTATTTAGAACTTGTAAAAGACACTGAATCCTTCGCCCGGGTATCTCCTGACAATCTCGTTTACGAACTAATCATCAAAGACTTGAACGGATTGACGGACGACTACAACAAACCCGTGTCGTTGCGTTCTGTGGTAAGTAAAAAAGCTCCAATAGTCGTACAAAAAGAAGATACACCTATTTTTTAGTTTGCTAGAGGCGTTTGTTAGTTTTCATAAAGGCACGTTATCGAAAGGTAGCGTGTTTTTTTTTTAGCAAGCTCATTACATAGACAAATCGTCTCTTAATCCAATCAACAAATAGACCCACGACAGCCAATGGGATGGCCAAATCAAACAAATCCCACAAATCCAGCAAATCAATCAATTCTCCCATCAACCCAACCCAACATTTTTTTGTTGTATATTTGGCAGAAATAAAGTAGGTATAAAATTACCCTATGGTTCTTGATTAAATGACAAAAACTTCTTTTGAATCGTAAATAAAGAGTATGAAAACAAAATTAAGTTCGAGTGCTGTATGGGAAAATATCGTAGGGTATTCCCGAGCTATTAAAGTGGGTAATGTCATCGAAATAGCCGGTACTGCCGCCGTTAAAAATGGGGAAGTCATCCATACCAACGATCCCTACCAGCAAGCCAAATACATTTTAAGGATTATTGATAACGCACTCAAGCAGCTGGATTCCAACATGGAAGATGTCATCCGTACCCGAATCTATTTGCGCAACGTCAATGACTGGCACGAAGTTGCTCGAGCCCATGGTGAGAGTTTTTCGACCATAAAACCTGTATGTACTATGGTGGCCGTTTCCTCCATGATTAACCCCGAGATTTTAGTCGAAATCGAAGCGACTGCCATTATATCCTAACGACTTTACTGTGTATAAAATAAAAGAAATATACTACACCATCCAAGGTGAAGGATTCCATACCGGACGGCCCGCCGTTTTTTGCCGGTTTTCAGGATGTAACCTATGGACTGGCCTTGAAAAAGATCGTGACAAAGCCACCTGCAAGTTTTGCGATACCGACTTTTGGGGAATGGACGGTCGTTTTGGTGGAAAATATACCAAAGAAGCCTTAGCTGACATCATCACTTCTTTGTGGCCTAAGGAAAATAATCAACCCGTCTTCGTGGTGTGTACGGGAGGAGAGCCAGCTTTGCAACTTGACCAGGAATTGGTCGATTATTTCCATAAACAAAACATCGAAATGGCCATCGAAACCAATGGGACCATAGATTTACCTAAAAATATCGACTGGATTTGTGTCAGCCCCAAAGCCAATACGGGTATCGTCGTGACCCAAGGCCACGAACTAAAACTCGTATATCCCCAACTAGAAAACCATCCCAAACAATTCGAACATTTTGATTTCCAAAACTTCTTTCTCCAACCCTTAGACGACAAAAACCAATCCGAACACACCACCGCCTGTGTACAATATTGTCTCCAAAACCCTAAGTGGAAACTTAGTGTGCAAACCCATAAGTTTATAGGGATAGATTAGTTAGGCTTTTTATAGCAGGACGACTAGTAAAACGTTCGTGACAGTTTTCTTTTTAAAATGACTAAGGTCGAATTCTGGAGGCAGAGCGACAGGAGATGTTCTAGATAAGAATAAATATTGAACTTCAATTTATAGTACTGAAACTTGCTGTTTTAAGTTTTACCCAACCCCCAACCCCTTCCCTTGAAAAGGAAGGGGGGAGCAGCAGTTTACAGGAAAGAATATGACTAAAAAAAGTCCATCAAAAAACTAAAACTTTACCATACGACAACTTGAACACCCCTCTATATTAAGAGAGGGGCAGGGGGGTGAGTAAAAACTATAAATCTAGTGTTTCCTTTTTCGTCTATTTCTACCCAACCCCCGACCCCTTCCCTTGAAAAGGAAGGGGGGAGC
>JBATMZ010000007.1:0-1670 GCA_049290115.1 Saprospiraceae bacterium
GTTAACAAAAATGGTTCAAATCCGTTTGCGGTTTTGTTTGAAAAAAATATTTACCGGGCCGAAACTGATCCGTTGAACAGCACATTATCGGGTAATATCGTAAATGCCAATCCATCTTTCGACAGCATCGAAGTTTTCAAACGCATTTTTGATTTCAGAATAACCAAAGATGCTTTTGCGCCCGGAATCAATGTAGGTGCAACAACAACTTTTCTAAAAGACTTAGATGATAAAAACCGAAATGTGGGGTTGCCCGATTTAGGGTGTTATGAGAAGCAGTAGAGAGGCGGGAGTCGGGAGTTGGAAGTTGGTATGCAGTTCTGGACTGTTAAACAATTTTACGATAATTCTGTTAACATTAACAAACGAACTAAACGATGATCAAATTATTAGCTATCAGCGCCGCATTAATTTCCTGCAACCTGCAGGCCAATAACAGTAATGTTGTGGCCACAAAAAACCAATCAAGCAGTTATTCAACATCTATTTACGATTTTAAGGTAGAGGGGCTCGAAGGCAGTACCATTGATTTCAGTGCTTTCAAGGGCAAAAAGATACTGATTGTGAATACAGCCAGCAAATGTGGTTATACCAAACAGTATGAAGGATTGCAAAAACTTTACGAAACTTATAAAGACAAGCTGGTAATCGTTGGTTTTCCGGCAAACAATTTTGGCGGACAGGAGCCCGGTACTGCAGCCGAAATCCAGGAATTCTGTAAGAAGAACTATGGTGTAAGCTTTCCAATGGCAGCCAAAGTTTCGGTAAAGGGTGATGACATGGCACCTATTTACAAGTGGCTGTGCAACAAAACAGAAAACGGGGTTATAGATGCCGAGATCAAATGGAATTTTGGTAAATTTTTGCTGGACGAAAATGGAAATCTTTTAAATTATTTCCCAAGCAAGGTGGAGCCGATGAGTGAGGAAATAACAGCCAAATTATAATAATGATCAAATTAACCGCATTGACGATAGCTTTTTTCTGGGGCAGTTGGTTTTCAAAAGATGAACACAATTTTCAAACCCATACCATTTACGATTTTAAGGTTGAAGCGCTGAATGGCGATACCATTGATTTTGCTGATTTTAAAGGCAAGAAAATATTAATCGTAAACACAGCCAGCAAATGTGGCTTTACACCACAGTACGGGGATCTTGAAAAACTCTACGAAACTTATAAAGACAACCTGGTGATCGTTGGCTTTCCGGCCAATAATTTTTTATCGCAGGAGCCCGGCAGTAATGAATCCATTGAAGCATTTTGCAAAAAGAATTATGGCGTAAGCTTTCCCATGGCGGCAAAAATATCAGTTAAAGGCAAAAACATCGCTCCCATATACGAATGGCTTTGCAATAAGAGTCAGAACGGCGTTATGAACGCAAAGATCAGCTGGAACTTCAATAAATTTTTATTAGACGAAAAAGGAAAATTGGTTGCTCATTTTAAAAGCAAAGTGAAGCCTATGAGTGAGGAGATTGTTGGGAAATTGTAATCGCTTTTTTATAAGCTTACCTGGGTTATGAGTTTTCAAACCGGCCACATCAACTATCTTTGCACCCATGCAATTCCACTCCATCACGGGTCAAAAAGAAACCAAGGAACAGCTGGTTCAAATGGTGCAGCACAACCGGCTGAGTCATGCCCTTTTGTTTTTAGGAAAGGAAGGC
>JBATMZ010000008.1:0-8869 GCA_049290115.1 Saprospiraceae bacterium
TTTAAACTCTGGTACTGATCCATAGCTTTAGACAACTTGGAGGAAATGACAGTTTTGAACTCAGCCAAGTCCTCATCATTATATCTTACGGTAACGTTATGTAAAGACATATATGGAAAATTTTATATATTTTTTAAAAATCGCACAATATTAGACGTTTAAAAGCAAATTACAAAAAAAAAGTTCATAAATCGAAAGAATTTTTACTACGTATTCATTTTGATATTATGATTTTTTTTAAAATGTTAAAGTCAAACTGACAAAAGATTACAATAAATTGAAGTCTATAGAGATGGACAAAGGGCCAAAAATCATTTTTTTTATATGAAATTAAATGTCTCTAGACTTGTAATTTTAATTCTAAATTCGCGTCTTATGAGGCTTAAAAGTTTACAAATAAAAGGATTTAAGAGTTTTGCAAATGACACTATGCTCCACTTCAATGACGATGTGATTGGAATCGTAGGTCCTAATGGTAGTGGTAAATCCAATATTGTCGATGCGATAAGGTGGGTTCTTGGCGAACAAAAAAGTAAAGAACTGAGACTTGAGAGTATGGTAGACGTTATTTTTAACGGCACTAAATCCAAAAAGGAAGCCGCTTCCGCAATGGTAGCATTGACCTTTGAAAACACAAAAAATATTTTACCCTCGGAATATCAGTTTATTACTGTTTCACGTACTTTATATAGAAGTGGAGAATCGGAATATAGGTTAAATAATGTTGTCTGTCGATTGAAAGATATAACCTCTCTTTTTATTGATACGGGGATTGGATCCAATAGCTATGCCATAATAGCTTTGGGTATGGTGGATGATATTTTGGAAAACAAGGAAAATGCAAGACGGCGAATGTTTGAACAAGCAGCGGGTATTTCCAAATATAAAATGAGGAAAAGGGAAACACTTCAAAAATTAAAAAATACGGAAGAGGATTTAAACAGGATTGAGGATTTATTATTTGAAATTGAAGGGAATGTAAAAATTTTAGAAAAACAAGCCAAAAGAGCCCAGAAATTTAATGATTTAAAGGAGCAGTATAAAGAATTGAGTATAAAACATGCGGTTCACGCTATACAAGCTTCCAAAGAGCGATACAAGGAAGTAGCTGAAATTTTACGTCAAAAGCAAGATGAATATCGAGAAAATGACACCAAAGAAATTGGACTTCAAGCACTACTTGAAAAAGAAAAAAAATTACATCTAGATAAAGAAGTGACTTTAAATGAACGCCAAAAATCATTAAACGATTTGGTATCTAAAATCAGGGCTGTAGAAAATGAAAAAGTTTTGTTGAACCAAAAGGCTGGGTTTAAAATACAGTCAAAGGAAACATTGACCAAAACTATTAAAGAATCTGATCAAGAAATTGCCCTCCTTCAAACAGAAACGCTTAAGCTGAAACAACGAATTGAGGATGAAATGGGAGCAAACCTAATCTTGAAAAACGTATTGGAATCTTCCAAAACTTTTCATATAGGTTTAAAAGAGAAATATTTGTTGGTCAAAAACGATTTTGACGAAAAACAAAAACTGATACAATCTCTTGAAAAAGAACAGTACGAAGTGGAAAGAGATTTGGCTATTCTCAAAAATAAATCGGATAATCATGAAAATGAAATACTTCGTACCCAAGAAGATATAGTGCTAAAACAAAAACAAAATGAAGAAATTAAGTTATCCTTTGAAGAGTTGTCTACTATACTTAATGAAAAAAATAGCACCGTAAAGAAATTGGAATCTAGTGAAAACGAGAGAACAAACCAAATTGAAATTCTAGAAAAAAAAGCAGAAAGTCAACGTGAAAAACTTTCTAATTTCAATAGAAACTTGGATAGTAAACAAAATGAATACGACCTATTGAAAAGTATGGTCGAAAGTTTTGAGGGTTACCCTGAATCTATTAAATTCCTTCATGAAACATGGCAAAAGGATCCTATTATTTTAGGCGATATCCTGGATGTCGAGGAAGAATATAAAGCGGCCATCGAATCCTACCTCGAACCTTACCTTAATTATTTTGTGGTAAGTACAATCGATGAAGCTTACCAGGCTATCCAGTTGCTTGGTAAAGCTCAAAGAGGGAAAGCCAATTTTTTTATGAATAGTCAATTTGTAAAAATTAAATCCAACGACAAGGCACCCGCTTCATTGACACCTGCTGGAAATTTTGTTAAGATTGACCCAAAATATAAAAATTTGTTGGATTTTTTATTGAATGATTGTTATGTGTTTGACGGGGAACCAAGAGATATTCAATTACTTTCACTTCGAAACGATGATTGGGTTATTTTGTCCAAACACGGACATTTTACACAAACAAAATTTACCATTTCAGGAGGATCTATTGGTTTGTTTGAAGGTAAAAAGATCGGTAGAAAACGGAATTTAGAACAGCTAGCCAAAACGATTCAATCACTTCAAAAAGATAAAACTTCACTGGAAGTTGAGGTTGAAAAAGTAAATGACCAAATTTCTTTATTGAAACAAAACCATGCTAAAAATACCCTTCAAGTTATGACTGAAGAAATCAATCAATTGAATCAACAAATCGTGAAAGCACAGGTTCAATTGGATGCATTTAATAAGTATAACGAAGAAGCGATTCAGAAAATCAAGGAGTTTGTGGCTTCAATTAAACTTATTGATCAACAAATAGAAGAAAAAAAACGAGTCATTATCGAAAAAACGAAGGCAAAAGAATTACTTAATAGTAGTGAAAATATAGAGGATTCTGAAGTCAACAAGTTAAGTGAAGAGCTGGCAAAAGCTTCTGAAAAATTTAATCAGGATAATATCCAGTTAATCCGCCATCAAAACTTACTTGAGAACTTACAAAAAGATTGGGAGTATAAAAAATCTCGGACAGAAGAGTTTGCAAAAAAGTTGGAAAACGACCGATATCGATTTATGGCTGAAGAAAGAGAATCTATTGATATAGCTGATAATTTGGCGCAATTGGATGGGTCTTTGGTAATAATGTACGAAGAGAAAAAGAAGTTTAGCGATTCATTGACTAGTTTTGAACAAACGTATTTTCAGACTAAAAATGGAATCACGGACTTAGAAGATTCTTTAAGGATTTTGCAGAAAGAACAACAACAACATCAACAACAAATTCAAAACTTGAAGGATGAATTTACGGAGTTAAAGTTCAAAATAAATGGCATCGGCGAAAGGCTTAAAATTGAATTCAATATCCCCATTAATGATATTATAAATCTTGAAGCAGACCCATCCATAAATATAGAAGAGCTACAGGAAAATATGGAGAAATTGAAAGCTAGAATTTCCCAATTTGGCGATGTAAATCCACTTGCCCTTGAAGCGTATAATGAGATGAATGATCGATATGAATCCATTCAAAAACAAAGAAATGATATTGTGGCTGCAAAAGCATCATTGATGGAGACCATCGTTGAAATTGAAAATACGGCAACTTTGCAATTCCAAGAAGCATTTGATCAAATTAGGAATAACTTTATTTCTGTTTTTAGGGAGTTGTTTACGGATGACGATACTTGTGATTTGGTTTTGGAAAACCCTGGGCAGCCTTTGGAGTCAGAAATTGAAATTATAGCCAAGCCCAAGGGGAAAAAACCAAAGTCAATAAGTCAATTGTCAGGAGGCGAAAAAACTTTGACAGCAACGGCTTTATTATTTGCGCTATATTTACTCAAGCCAGCACCATTCTGTATTTTTGATGAAGTGGATGCTCCTTTGGACGATGCCAATATTCAGAAATTTAACCGCATTGTTCAAAAGTTTAGTACCGAATCGCAGTTTATCATAGTGACCCACAATAAATCTACGATGGTGGAAGTCAATATTTTGTATGGTGTGTATATGCAGGAACCTGGTATTTCTGAAGTAAGTGCTGTCGATTTTAAAAATATACGACGCGAAGAAGAAATTACACTCTAAAGAATAATGAATTATTTAGCCCATTCTTTTTTATCATGCCAAAATGAGTACATACTTGTAGGTAATATTTTAGGTGATTTATTAAAAAATAGGGAATTGTTGCAACTGAGTGAAAACTACAAAAAAGGAATTAAGATTCACCGAAAGATAGACTTTTTCACGGATCATCACTCAATTCATTTAGAAAATTTGAAGCATTTATATCCGTCACAAGGCAAATATGCACCTGTAGTGATAGATATTTATTATGACTATTTTTTGGGCAAACATTGGGAAAAGTTTTCTGATATTTCCCAACGAATATTTTGTGATAAAACGTACGAGGTATTGTTAAAACATGCCGATTCCGTGCCTTCAAAAGCCAGCAATATATTTCGCAGGATGGTGGAAGATGACTTTTTATATAGTTGTCAAACGATTGAAAGGTTAGAAAAAACCTTTATCATGTTGATGAAAAGACTCTCTTTTCCTTCGAATATGGAAAATGCAGTCCAAGATTTAATCGTTTTGGAGTCCAAAATGGAACCTCATTTTATCCATTTTTTTCCCGAAGTGATACTAGAAATTAAAAGGCAGTTGGATTGCTAAATTCATGGTAAATTTAGTAGGATGATATGTTTTTTTTTGATACTTTTTCCTAGGACACTAGATGAAAAGACATGGGAAGTATCCAGACATAAAGTGAGGTTCTAACTATAATAGATACAAATAATTTTAAGGATTACTTCTTTTTTAATGAAGGAAGTTTCGGTAAAAACCTTAATTTTTGAATAAAAAACTCTTTAACCTGAATATCGTTCAATGCAAAAAAAGTGAGAAGGATAGCGAAAGGTGCTTGAATGAGACATGGAAGCCAGGCCGCCATCATTCCACCCATACTTTCAGATCTCACCAATTTTGTACTAAATATGGTGCTAATGATAAAAACCATGTAAAAAAGTACGGCCACTAAAAAAGGGTAGCCATATCCACCTTTTCGAATGATTGAGCCCATGGGTGCACCGATCATTAAAAAGAGGAGGCATATGACGGCCCAACTATAATGTTGATGCAAATGAAGTAAATATTTTTCTTTAGTTTTCTGATAATCCTTCATATTATAGCCATAGCTTACCCAACGATCTCGATTAATATTTAAACTTGTCACTGCATTGTTTACGATATCAATTTGTAGCTGGTCAGGCACAGTTTGGAGCATAGTAAAAGATTGCTTTAAATCTTTTTGAACGATAATGTTGTGTTGGTCTTTACCTTCAATTTCAGGTTTACCAGTTTTTTTATCTTGGAATTTTAATTTATTATGGTGTTTGTCAAATGGAACACTTTGCGAAAAGGACATATTATGTTGGACAGTTTGACTGTCTTGATCGAATGAATCAGATAATAGTGGTTTCGAAGTTTTAAATGAATCATAGGCGTCGATTTTATCAAGCGGTTGTGCGTTATTTTTGTTGACACCATGAAAACTAATGTCCAATTTTTTGTGAATTTCTTTTTTTAAAATCTCTTTATTTTTAGAAATTTCGACATTGAAGCTATCCACAGAACGAATGAGTTGAAAAGTGTTCAGCAACTCTTCACGTTTACGATTAAACTGGGTAAAACCATCGTCCAAATCAAACTGGGACATATCAAATATTTTTTCCCATTTGACAAATTCAGTCCTTAGAAAAGGATAAGACTTGTTTCGATTGTGGTTTGATCTTGCTTCTGGCTCTAGGTATTGAAGACCAGTATCTAGTTCCATCACAAAGTACTTTCCTTCTCCACCAGTGTACATTTTACCACTTTTAGCTTTTACAATATTGACTTTTGATTTGTCATTACCTAAATGGTCGAAGACAATAATGTCGTTTATATCCCTGCCATTTTTATCAATATTTCCTATTTTTATAAGAACGTCATCAAAAGAATCATTAAAAATACCTTCTTCAAAAGCCAAAGCTGTTTTTTGATTTCTAAGCGAGGTCAGCCTTTTTTGAAATTGGAAATTTGCATTCGGTTTCAATAAATTGGAAGAAACAAAAGAAAACATAGCTACGAGAACAGCAATACTAAGTCCAGGGAGTAGTAACCTTAACATAGAAACACCAGCAGATTTGAAGCTCGAAATTTCGTATTTTTCTGCCATATCCCCGTAAACCATGACGGAAGAAATCAAGATGGTAATAGGTAATGCCATGGGTATCAAAGTCACACTAAAATAAAAAATCAATTCGATCAAGTCAAAGACAGTAAAACCTTTGCCAAGAATTTCATCAATATATTTCCAAAGGAATTGCATGACGAGGACAAATAATGCAACAAAAAAGGAGAGTAGGGAAGGCCCGATAAAACTTTTTGAAATGAGCCTGTCGAGGATTTTGAGCATTATAATTATATATTGAAGGACAAAATTATAATAATAAAATGGTTTTCTATAGAGTCTAAAAAAAAGAAGTGACAAAACTTGTTTGATTATTCTAAAAATATGTACCTTTGTCCCTTCATAAAAAATTGAGTAAGTTATGCCTAAAATGAAAACCCATTCAAGTGCGAAGAAGCGTTTTTCATTAACCGGTAGCGGTAAAGTGAAAAGGTTTCAGGCCAATATGAGACACTTGATGAGAAAGAAGTCCAACAAGGCTAAAACGAGATTATTAGGTTCGACGCTAGTTAGTGAAGCGGATGAATCTAAAATCAAAAGGTTGCTTTGTCTTTAATGTATCTTTTTATTAACGAGAATATAGGAATCAAAGTACTTTAGAGTCCCTATATTGAACTAAACAAAATAATATGCCTAGATCAGTTAATGCGGTAGCCTCCAGGGCTAGACGAAAAAAAATTTTAAAAGCGGCCAAAGGTTATTACGGCGCAAGAAGTAAGGTGTACACAGTTGCAAAAAATGCAGTTGAAAAAGCAATGCTTTACTCATTTCGAGACAGAAGAAATAAAAAACGAGCTTTTAGAAGATTGTGGATTGTTAGGATTAATGCTGCAGCTAGAATGCACGGTATGTCTTATTCTAAATTTATGTTTGCCATTCATTCTAAAAGTGTTGATTTGAACAGGAAAGTTTTAGCAGACCTTGCCATGAATCACCCGGACACGTTTAAAGCGGTGGTTGATTCCGTAAAATAAAAGTAATTTTGTCAGTTTTGATTGACAAATACGCCCATCCTTAGTAATAATGGTGGGCGTATTTTTTTTTAAATATTTTGACATGAACTGCGGTAATTTATGTAAATTGATGTGAAAACTTTCTCTACTTTTTAATAGTCTACTTTTTTGGGTAACTCTTAATTGCCCGTTATATCGTAGTATCACATTTTAGTAGAATTATATTTAAATTATATTGTAATAATACAACAACCAAGAGCTAATTTTAATACAGCTTCATGTCTTTTTTACAGGACTTTTTTCCCATGAGTTAGTTGTTGCTTTGAATCAAATTACTTTTATTTTATCGTTTTAGGTTTTAATTGTACTTTTACATTTTAAATGAATATGCGGTACATACTTCTAATTATCTTGAGTTTGTTTTTTGTGAGAAGTGGATTTTCACAATTCCATTTTACAAGCATGGGTGGTGCTCATTTTAATGGGTTGGGTAGGGCAGGAATGTCTGTAGAAGGTATCTCTGCCATTTACAATAATCCAGCGGGATTGTCCAGTATCAATAAATGGATGGTTGATGTGAGTTACGAAAGACGATTTAACCTCGAGGATTTATCGAGTATTCAAGTTAGTGCGGCTAAAAATTTTAATTTTGGTACGATTGGTTTTGTTTTTTCTCAATTTGGAACTGAAGTATACAACGAACAACTGTATGGATTGGCCTATGGCAGGAAGTTAAATAATTCGGTGTCCATTGGCGGGATGTTGTCAGTAGTTGGATTTTATTTTCAACAAACTGGTTCGAAGGTAACAGGCACTTTTTCCATAGGAGGTACAGTAAAAATAAATCATCAATTTAAGGTGTCAACTCGAATTTTTAGTCCAGCCATTGTGTCTATTAGTGAAAATAGTGAAATAGCAACACGAGCAGGATTAGGACTAACTTATTCACCATCCCAAAAGGTGGCTTTATTTTCGGAACTAGACAAGTCTCTATCTCGACCACAGTGGGAGTATAAATTTGGTATTTCCTACCAAATTATAGATCCTTTAGCAATGCAAATTGGGTTTAATCCAAGCGCACAGTTTTATGCTTTTGGAATAAGTTACCGTGTTTTTCAAAAGTGTTTCGTCAAAACGGCAGGATCTGTTCACCAAGTATTGGGAATTACCCCTGCTTTAAGTATTTCATACGGTGAATAATGGAACCAGAACTGGAGAGAATTAGGTCTAAGGTAGCTTTTTTGACATCGAGGTTTCCATATCCGATAGAAAAAGGGGATAAACTGCGTTTATATCACCAGATAAAAACTTTGTCCAAAACATTTGATATTTATTTATTTGCTATTGGGGAAGGGACTACAAATAAAGCTGATTTTGAACAAGTACTTCCTCTGATCAAAGAACTACATTTTTTTAAATTAGATTATTTTAGTCGAATATATTCCTTGATATCGGGACTTTTTTCAGGAATACCCATGCAAGTTCTATTTTTTTTTAATCATAAAATTCAGAAAAAGATTACCGCTTCGTTGGCCGCGATACAACCTGATCATGTCTTTTGCCAGTTGGCACGTATGGCTCCTTATGCCCGAAATTTACCCTATCCTAAAACCTTGGACTTTATGGATGCTTTTGGTTTCGGAATGGAAAAAAGAGCTAACGTAGCTGGCGGTTTACTTAGAATGGTGTATTGGAGAGAGGCGAAATTGATGAAGGCATATGAAAAAAGTTTGACTACAGATTTTGATCATTTTACGATAATATCCGAACAAGATAAAAAGTACATGGAATTCGCTCAGGTAGATTGTGACATGATCGTTCTTCCAAATGGCATAGACCCTTCCTT
>JBATMZ010000009.1:0-24460 GCA_049290115.1 Saprospiraceae bacterium
TCTTTACATAACATTTGACAATTGTCAGCAGAAGTCTTTCCGCCTTCGTGCCAAGGCGTAATGTGGTCGGCTTCCATTCCTTCAATTTCAAAAGGTTCTTTGCAAACTATGCAAATACCTTTTTGTCTTTCGTATGCTTCACGTTTTTGGTTTGGGCTAAAAGCACGAATGTTTAAATGCTTTTCTTTTCGAGTTAAAACATAAGTGTAAATTCCTTTTTTATTTCCAACATCTTCGTCTTCCATAAGCTCAGAAACTTCGTCTTCTAATTTTTTCGGGTCTAATTTTTTGTCTTTAAACTCGTTGTAAAGAAATCCCCATTCTATACCTTTCATTTCTCTACGATATTTTGGGAATGTTGCTTTTACCCAATTAATAACTGCTTGGAAATATAACCAAAGTTCATTTGCGTTTGGCTCGTGTTGGTTTTTGGACATATAATTTTTTATATCTCCATTTGAAATCCAATTAATCGCAGTTTCTAAATATTCTTGTCGGTTAGCCGAACCACTTAAATAATCGTCTCCAATTTTAGGTCTGCTGTTTTTTGAAAAGTAGCGTTTAGCATCAGAAACCCAAGAGCCTGAATAAACCGCATTTCTTAATTCTTGATTAGTTAAAACTTTACCAGCAATATTGATTGTTTCAAACCAGTCTAATTTTTCACTGTCAGTTCCTGAACAAAAATATACCATTAAAGTATAGTTTAATATTTGTTCTTGTTTGTCTTTTGGTAGATTATGAAAGGCTAAACCATCAATTGAAAAATCACCGTTTACATATTGACAAATTGAAATAGTTCTTTGTTGTCCGTCAATAACTTCAAAGTTTCCATCTTCACGAACTGCCCAATACATTACATTGAGTGGAAAGTCTTTTTGTAAAGTATTCAAAACTGCGTTTCTTTCCTTAATGTCGTAAACAAATTCACGCTGAAAAGGTGGACGAATATCCAATTTTTCATCATAACCGATTACACCATTTTCTTCGTTGTCTTGATAGCCTTTTGTTAGGTCACGGACTTTTATTTCTTTAAGTTCTATGTTCATATTTTCTTGTTCTTTATGACTATTCTCACATAAATCGGGTTTCCGTTTACTTGAGATAAATATTTGCCTTGTGTTTCAGGAGTTGGTCCATCTAAAATACTGTATCTGTTAAGTCCGTCAATAATTTCAAATTGTTCTGGACTATACTTGTTCAAAAATGTAATAGGAACACCAATATTTCCTTTGTAGTCCATTGGAATTTCATTTGTTTTATCTACGTTGATTGCATCATAGTGGTCAAACTTTGGATATTCTTTTGGGTTATAAGTTTTGTATAAAATTAAATCTTCGTGTCGTTTTGAAATGTCAAGGTTTGTGAACCAAGTAACGCCAGAAACTCTAATCATTCCTTCTTGGTGGTTTCCTGCTGTTGCGTAATCTTCGTAGTGTTTATTTATAAAATGTGCAGCTCCACCTTTGAAACCATAACCTAACCACATTTTATCTTCCTTAATCAGTTTGAAAATTTCTTTATATGAAATTGCATTTTGGTGTCCAACAATTATAAATTTCTTGTCGTGTTCTATCAGTTGTGCTACATATTCACGGAACAATGAAAACGGTGGATTGGTAACAACAATATCGGCTTGCTTTAGCAAGGCGATACTTTCTTTGCTACGAAAATCACCGTCACTTTTTAATTTTTTTATTCCAATTTCGTCAGGGTCTGGAACATTGTTTCCGTTATTGTCACCAGTATATTCAAGATAAATAGCTTCTTCAGATTTATTTTCGCTGAATAAGTCCATACTTTGGCTTTTATAGCAAGTAGTAATTAGTTTTTTAAGTCCTAATTTTCCAAAGTTGTGAGAGAAGTAGTGAAAGAAGTTGCTTACTCTTGGGTCGTCACAGTTGCAATAAACTACTTTGTCTTTAAAGTGTTTTTTGTAGTGCTTTAACTCACTTTCAATGTCAGAGAGTTGTGTATAGAACTCATCTTTCTTTGCTGTGCTTGCCTTTCTTAAATTTAAGTTTGCTGCTTTCTTTGCCATTTATTATTAGTCTGTTCGTTAAAGTCGTAAAATTACGTTTTTCATTCCTATTTCTTGTCGGTTTATGTCTGCTCTGTCGGTCGTCCTACGCTTGCACCTAACTATTTAATCTGCGCACCAAATATATTATTTTTTATGAAAAACATTATGTTTACTTCAAATTTTTATAAATAGCAAACAGTAAACCCATACAAATCATTGATTTGTAAAAGATTATCCATCAAATGAACTTCTGTTTTGACGTTTTTACTGATGTTGGAGCCGGCATTGCCGCCGTATAACCTATGCCACGCATACCACCAGGGGCTTTAAAGGAAACAAAAAGGGTGAACGGCATGGTACTGCCTAATCTTTTTGTTCAACAGTAAGTATCGTCTGACCTTGCTTTCAGGGTCGAGTTACAGAAGGTGACAAGCTGTCCAAAGGACTCAAGACATGTGCGATACTATGGGTAGTGACATGCGTGTATATCATCGTCGTCTTCACGTCCTTATGACCAAGTAATGTCTGTATATAAGGCAATTGGATGCCAGCATCCAAAAGGTGTGTTGCAAAACAGTGCCGCAAGGTATGCGGACTTACCTTTTTGGTAATACCTGCTTTTTTAACCGCTTTTTTTACCACGTTCTGTACGCTTCGTGTGGAGTATTGAGTATTCCTGTCTTGTCCCTCAAACAACCATTGTTGTGGCATATACTCATTAAAATATTGTCTCAATAATTGTTTAAGGGTCTGACTGAGCATAACAACCCGGTCTTTATTTCCTTTGCCACTGCGTACCAGCAATTGGTTTCTGTCCCACCATATATCATTCACTTGCAGGGAGATCACTTCATTGAGTCTGAGACCTCCACCATATAGGACAAAAAGCAAGACGATATGTTTGGTATTGGAGACACATTCTAATAGTCGGTTTACCTCTTGTTTACTTAGTATTGTGGGCAAATGAAACCCTTTTTTTGGCCTGACGAGATGTTCTATTTTAAGGTCCATCCTAAAGATGACCTTATGATAATAGTATTTGACCGCATTTATAGCAGTATGAATGGTACTAACGGCTATTTTTTTTCCTGCCAGTTGGTTAAAATATTCATTTATTAAAGTATGGTCTGCTTTTGCAATATTTTGTATTCCAAGTGCTTTTGCATATTTTATAATTTCGGGTACATAAGTATATATCGTGCTCCAGCTGTTATTTCTCCTGAGCATAACATCAGTAAATTGTTTGACTAATTCCTGATAGTCAAGTGAAAATTTTGATATAATGTGTTGTTGTTTTTCGTTATTACTAAAGTTTGTTTTGTTGTATTGTTTATTTTTTTGACAAAGGCGATTAAAAACTTTTGTGCCATTACTGGTAAAGTGCGTTAATATTGCGGCAATAATTGAATCTTCTTTTGGAACAACCCATCTTTTATACTCCGGGTCATATTTTGCACTTGCGATTTGTCGAATAAAATGTTGATCAATACCATATCCTTTGAGTTTTACACATATAAAATCTTTATATTCAGGAGTTTTGAATATTTCAACAATTTTGGGATCACAAGTTTCGAGAATCAGATTATAAATACGACCATATATTTCAGGACTCCAATAATTAAAATGTGATTGAAGTTTGGCTAGATTGTCAGTATTTCCGATAACACTCCATAATTTCTGTCCATTATTCCAGTAAGCACCATGCAGGTTTTTAAGCATTGAAACATCTGTGGGACGATAGGGTATTTTTACCCATAATCTTTGATTATTATAGTGGATCTCAATTTGATGTATTACATTTTTTTCTGGCTTAACATCAGACTCCTGATCTTGCCCAGTCACTTTGGCGGTAATTTTGAGTAATGGTTCTGCACGGCTCGTGGTGCCGTAAGATTCCGTCACGTAAGGTAATCCTGTTTGAATAAAATGATGCCAGTTTTCTTTTTCATAGGGAATATACCAGCCATTATGGGTGCGGCTGTATTTACATTCGGGCAAATTTCTAATTTTTTCAATATTCATATCATGAAGCGTGCACATTAACAAAATGCAAGTTTTGTCCCGATGGATAATTTTTTTAACAGTAACCATTTTATTATTTTTTGACAAAAATGCAAATAAACCATTAAAATAGTAGGGCTTAAAGGATTTATATTCAATTTGTTGACATCTTAGTCGTTCCAGAACGGTTGTGAAACGGATAAAGTAAAAAAAGGAAAAACATCATCCAGATATTTATTAGATTTGACCAGCCTGAAGGAAATTAAAATTTAAAGGACGGAAGTTTTATGATTACAATAAACAAGTTATGCTTCATTTTAGGACGACTGAGCAACAACCAACATTTGTGCTCACATTAGACGACAAAAGCTAACCCAAAAACACCACATTTAATTTTGCCCATCCGCACCACTAATAAAGACTGGCAGGCTTACTTATCCGACCTAAAATTGATTTCCGGAAGGACTTGGGATTTAACACTTTGACAGTTTTCCCAAACGACAAAATCAACCTTTCAAACTCATAATTGGGGAAACTAAAATCCGACAGACTTTAAAGCAGCTTTCGCAAAGATGTGTACAGGATTAAAAATAAAAACTTACTTATACTGGATGATTGGGGAGTAACTCCTTGGATGTTTCGGCAAGACTAGCTTTGTTGCAAATTATAGAGGACGGACACAACAGCCACTCAACTAATAAAACCTTTCAACTACCCGTTTCTGCATGGCATCAATCCATTAATGAGGATACCCTAGCAGATGCCATATTTGACAGAATCATCCATTAGGCACATAAAATAGAAATGATCGGGGAGTCCATGAGAAAATTGCAAAAAATAAAGTGGTTTATGAGCGCTTTTTAGTTACTTTTGTAATACTAAATCCTAAAAAAGTTCAGGTAGTAAAAATTGAATTATTTAACCCGTCAGATCATCCTCAAAAGTGGCTCACTTTGGATCGGAAAATGTAATTAAAATTAATCAACATGACAAAAAGAATATTTCTCTGGTTTAATACTTTAATTTCTACAGCTTATTTAACTGGACACTTGTTTGATTTTTTTGTCGTAATGTCAAATTGGAGGGAAGGTAGTGTAGAATTACTAACAAATTATAGAAATTTTTTCATTAACGCTGACCCTGGGAATTTCTTTCGGGTAGCTGTTCCTGCTTCAGTATTGATGTCGGTAGTTAGCTTTTTTGCATATTGGAAATCTGACAAGCGGATTCAGATACTGCTGAGTGTCCACCTTGTCCTTACTTTGGGTACATTTCTGTTCACCATGCTTTATTTCCTTCCAATAAATAACTATCTGTTTTGGAGTAAGGAAATAACTTTAGAATCACTTAAAACATTGGACTTGGTAAACAAGTGGGTATTCGGAGAACATTTGCGATTGCTATTTGCATTTGTTGCTTTATTAGTTGCAGCAAGAGCACTTCACTTATCATATAACAAGTAGACTTGATAAGGTTGAATAAACAGACATCACAAAAAACAAGCTTTCGGAAGAACTTTAAACAGTTATTCTTTGGTTGAGCACTAGCACGAACACATAGCAGCATATTTGCAATAGGCGGGGTTGATTGCTTCGCAGGCAGTTTTGTAATTACAGAAAGTTCAGTTCTATGAATGATCATTTTCGGTAAAAAGCCCGACCATCGCAAATCTGCAAAACGATGATTTACTACATGGTTTTGCAGGAAAATTAAATTTTACAACACATAATCGTTTCAGAACCGTTGCGGGGATTGTTTCAGGTTGCTTTATAAAAGCATGTCTTATAAATAGTTAATATTCAAGACATTATAATACATAATCGCTTCAGAACGGTTGCGGGGATTGGTATTATTTCCAATTAAAAGCATACAATACCAATTTTTAAGATTGAGGCTATTACAACACATATTGGTTTCGGAACCGTTGCAGGAATTGTTTCAAGTTTCTTTGTTAAAGCATGTCTTATGAATTGTTAATATTCAGGACATTATAACACATAATCGTTTCAGAACGGTTGCGGGGATTGATATTATTTCCAATTAAAAGCAAACAATCCCAATTTTTAATATTGAGGCTAATACAACACATAATGGTTTCGGAACCGTTGCGGGGATTGTTTCAGGTTGCTTTATAAAAGCATGTCTTATAAATTGTTAATTTTCAGGATATTATAATACATAATCGTTACGGAACCGTTGCAGGAATTGTTTCAAGTTGCTATGTTAAAGCATGTCTTATAAATTGGTAATATCGAGGCTTATGATAAACTTAATCGTTTCAGAACCGTTGTAAGTCTTATATAAACTACAAGAATCTAAATTTACTACATTTGAAATTAGCACGACTATATTTTTATTGCCGTAATGATGTTCGATTTACACGTAGGTTTTTATAATTTAGCTTGTTTTAAACTGTTGAAAAAATTACTTTTACTTTACTATTGATGAAAACTAAACTAAATGAAACGAAAATGCAAATTGTGTTATAGCTCTTTTGTAGGCCGAACCGACAAAATATTTTGTTGTGTAAGGTGTAAAACTATTTACCATAAAAAACTAAACAAAGTAACGCTGACTGCCGCAGAAAAAATTGATAAAATCCTTCATCGCAATCGATCCATTCTTTTAGAAATTCTGGGAAAAAATACAGCGTATAAAAAAATACCAAGAGTGTTTTTAGATACAAAAAAATTTAATTGGCACTATATCACATCCTATCATATCAATACCCAAAATAAATTTGTATATTACGTCTACGACTTTTCATGGATGATCTTTTCAGACCAAGAAATTGTGATTAAAAGAATTGCAAAAATTTCATAGCTAATGTCTATTGTTTAAGTAGATCACTAGATGGTAAAAACCATTTAAAATTTTCTGTATTTTGCCCTAAACTCCACTGAAATAACGTTTTGTTTTAAAAAAGCAGTATCTAAATGATAATGACCTTTAGTTGAAAAAATACTTCTAAAACGGGGACAAACCAAGCTGGATCAGTGTCAAAAGCTTGTTTAAGTTCTACCTCTCCATTTCCTTTTAAATCTTCCCCAGATTGTGTCATTGGAATATTTTTTAAAAAAAACAACCAATCCACCCTTGCTCTGGCTTGAATTCCTGTGGTTGTAATATGATTCAAGGCAACTCAAATATTTATTTTGACATGCTCATCAGGACATATATTTTTCACCAATTCGCCTATTAGAAGACACGGTCATTTCCATCAAGATAAGAGTAATAACACCCCGTACTAGTATCCTTAATACTTTCTCCAAGCAAGTATAAATCATATGTTTCTTTAGGTCCACAGGGAGAGTCATCAAATTAATCACAACCAAAAAAGAGTACACATAAAATAATTTTTTTTTGAAAAATAAAGGGTTTTCATATTACTATGACTTGATAGAGAATAAATGCCTTTCTAAACTTTGTATAATGCCTAAGAAGACATTTGCGAGTCTTGTATACTATTAAATAGTAAGAGTCTATTTATATAACATATATATATGATCTATGTAATAAATTAACAAATAAATAACTAATTAATATATTAAATACAGCATTAAATGTTTTTAATAAAATGTTGGTTTATGTGCAATGCGGCACTAAACTTTGGATCTAAAAATATTTCAATCATTTGTAGTGATGGTATAAAATATATTTTCAAACTTTGTACGCCGAATATTAATTTTTCATACTATATAGAATTTTGGATAAGTTAAACCCACATTTTGACTTTTGGATGTTCCTTGCTGGATTAGGGATCTTTTTATTTGGTATGTACCATCTTGAAAAAGGCATCAACGGCTTGGCGGGAAAGTCGTTCAAAACGATTCTTCGTGATTTTACCAATACACCTTTGAAAGGTATTTTAACAGGCACTTTAGCTTCATCTGTTTTGCAATCGAGCAGCCTAGTTACTTTGTTGGCTTCTGCATTTTTGGGTGGAGGTATCCTTAAGCTTAGAAATGCGATTAGTATCGTTTTCGGTGCCAATATTGGTACAACTTCCACAGCTTGGATTGTTGCTTTTTTAGGGTTTAAATTAGATATTTCGGCTTTTTCATTTCCTTTTTTGGCCATTGGTTCTTTGACATACTTGTTTATGGACAACCGACCCATGTTCAAAAACATAGGGAGTTTTATGATCGGTTTTGGACTTATTTTTTTAGGTATTGATTTTCTGAAAAGTGCCGTGGAAACCTATACCCAAAATGTAAATTTTTCATATTATGCTTCCTTTGGCTTGTGGATGTATATTCTTCTTGGCATTGTCATTACAGCCCTAATTCAATCGAGTTCTGCGATGATGGTCATTGTATTAAGCGCACTTCATGGCAACATGATCGACATCGAACAAGCCTGTGTTTTGGCTATAGGTGGAAATATTGGTACGACCGTCACCTTGGTTTTGGCCTCTCTAGGAGGAACTGCCGACAAAAAAAGATTGGCCTTGAGTCACATAGTGTTTAACGTGATTGGAGGACTAATTGCTTTTATTTTGTTAGTACCCGTACTCAGACTTTTAACCGAAAGTTTTCACATTTCAGACCCAATTTTTCAAGTTTCTGCCTTCAATACAGTGATGAATCTTTTAGGGGTAATGCTCTTTTTTCCATTTTTAAATCGGTTTAGTCTAGAATTAAGTAAATTGTTTAAAGAAAAAGTAACTGAAGGAGACAGTAAATTTATCAATAAGGTCTCTACAGAAGTTACCGATGTGGCTTTAACTGCCTTGGACAATGAGATAAAAAATGTGTTTAATTTGACTAAAAGTTTTGTGTATAAAGTATTACACATTTCAGACCCAAACCATGGTCCGGAAAATACTCGTAGTGTATGGTTTCAAAAGGAAGACAACCCTTTGACAACGTACAATATAATGAAAAAAACTGAAGATGAAGTGACAACATTTTATAAAAAATTGCAATCACGAACACTATCTGATGCTGAATCCAACCTTTTGGCAGCCCATATGATTCGCTTAAGGTCACTCGTTTATGCGGCCAAGAATATGAAAGATATTATCAGTAATGTAAAAGAATTGGAAGATAGTGACGAAGAAATTCCAGCTAAAATCCTTCTTAAACTAAAAGAATTTAGTGTAGAAAAAATTACGATCTATACAAAACATATTTCTTCAGAGAATAAACATAATGTGAAAGAAAAATGGCATCGTGACCTAGATTTATTTTATCATCAAACAATAGATTTTCTTTACGACCAATTAACGGTAAACACTAATGGGGTTATTTCTGTTTCTACTATGACGAATGTGATAAAAAAGACCGTAAGTTGCCTCGAAGAAATGTCCAATGCGGCTTTGCACGAAAACAATATCCGCGATAGCATTACAGAGATTTATGGATAAATTAATATTAAATTATTGGGCTGGGCATTTTTTACAACGTTTGCCTTTTTTATATTTTTTACAGCATTTTTTCATTTCAAAAGGGAAAATAACCCCGTTTTGGAGAACATGAAGCGAATAATAACCCATTTGAGGCTCTTTTTTGCTAGAAACCTTTGTTATAAACGTGTCTTTTTGGTCCAAAAACGTCATCATGTTTATTTAGACTAATTTTAAACAAAGGTATTATATTGTTTAATATTCACATACAATATTCAAATTTTATTACAAAAATTAATTTTTTAACACCATAATTTAAAGAATGAAACGATCGGAAATCAAACCTATACCTGCTTACTTTGAAAAATACATCAACTTATGCCAAGATGTACAATACTACGATGCCATCCAACAAAGTATCCATGATCTTCGCATTATTCCAATAGCAGATTGGGATAAATTGGGACATAGTGTGTATGCACCAGATAAATGGACGGTAAAAGAAATACTTCAACATATCATCGATACAGAAAGGGTTTTTATGTTTCGTGCACTTGTTTTTGCACGAGGAGAATCCCAAAAGGTTATTTCCTTTGATGAAAATGCTTATGCCTCAGTCTCTGAAGCTAATCGAAGAAGTGTCCTTGAGTTGATCGAAGAATTGCAACATACCCACGACTCACTCATGCGATTATTCCGTTCTTTTACCAATCAAATGTTGACTAGAATGTGTGTTGTCTCTAATGGAGAATATCCAGTAGCCGCCATTCCATTTATTTTACTAGGACACCAAAGATCGCACATCAATGTGATTAAAGAAAAATATCATCCATTACTAGAAGATTAATTTAAATGATCTCGCCACCACAACTACTACCTGCTCCAGCAGTACATCCGTAGCAATGTTGGTTGAGGACAACTTTTCTTTTCATTAATTCGTCAAGATTAAAATGATCAATATGTTGGGCATTTCCTTCGACTTTTAAGTCCAGCATTTGGTTAAAATCACAGTCGTAGATATAACCATCCCAACTAATTGACAAGGTGAATCGGCACATCAATCCTTCAATAGTAGAAGGGTTGTATGCCTCGACCAACTCTGTCATGTAATCGTGGTAATTTCCGGATTCTATTAAGTAATCCAAAAATCGGCTGATGGGTAGATTTGTAATAACAAATAGATGATTAAATTCGACATTATACCGCCTTTTCATCTGGGTTTTGAATTCATGCTCCAAGGCTAACTGATCTCCAGGCAAAAACGCTCCTGAAGGGTTATAAACCAAGTCTAATTGTAAAGAGGATCCTTCCATTCCATAACCAACTGCATTTAAACGCTGTAAAGCCTTGATACTATCTTCAAAAACGCCATCTCCTCGTTGACTGTCCGTGCGATTTTTTGTAAAATAAGGTAGGGAAGAAACCATATGTACCTCATTTTTTGCAAAAAATTCAGGTAAATCGTAGTATTTTGGATTGGACTCGATAATAGTCAAATTGCACCGATTCATGACTTTTTTGCCCAGTTTTCTACACTCTTCTACAAACCACTTGAAATGAGGATTCATCTCTGGTGCTCCTCCAGTGATATCAACCATTGGAATATCTGTATTTTTGAGAATGTCTAGGCATTTTTCCAGTGTCTCCTTGGACATGTTTTCGGTCTTTTTATCGGGACCAGCATCGACATGACAATGTGCACAGGTTTGATTACACAGCTTTCCTATATTGATTTGAAAAACTTCGGGATGTTTTGGTGTAATAAACGCTCCTACCTTGGAAATAAAAGGTTCGAATTTGTCTGAAACTATCTCTTTACCATTCAGTACTTGCAACTGAAAAAAAGTATTAGAAAGTGGTTTATGTGCCGCACTCAGCGACTTGCTTTTTTGTTTAACACCCATAAGGGAATTTTTTTGAAGATTACATAAGTTTTGCCTTGATGGTATTCATCATGGGCACGGCATTGACCAAGGTAGCGCCTCCTTTGATGGCAGCAGCAACGTGCACAGCCTCCATCATTTGTTCTTCATCACACCCAGAGGATAAACATTCGGAAGTATAAGCATCCATGCAATAAGGGCACTGAACGGCGTGTGCTACAGCCAAAGCGATTAAGCTTTTTTCCCGAACGGATAGCGCACCTTCTTTAAAAACTTCACCGTAATAATCAAAAAACTTTTTTCCCATTTCAGGTTGCAGTTCGGTGATATTGCCAAACTTTTTTAGATCTTCTTTTTTGAAATAATTGTCCATATTGTTTCTAATGATTTGATAATGATTTAGATTGCAATGATAATGATAGAAAATAATAATTCATCGGAAAGAAGAATAAATTATTAAAAACCAATACAAATGACAATTCGTTAAGTTTTTAACTTTGTACCTATTAACAGTTAAATGATGACACCACTTTTTAAAAAATTGAATTACAAGGCATTTCCTGAAATATGTATCCTCAACCCTCCTCAAGAAATGAATGAAGAAATGAAAGAAATGTCAAAGCTCTGTTATGTAAATACCAATGAGGTTACACAAGGTCACCCGATTCAATTTATCCTCGTTTTTGTGACCAAACTTAATGAAATTGAACAGAGTATTCAAAAAATATTTCCCGAATTACATGTTGATGCCTTATTGTGGTATGCCTATCCTAAATCAACTTCCAAAAAATATACCTGCGAATTTAATCGGGATAATGGTTTTCAAGCCATTGGAAAGTACAACCTCGAACCAGTGCGCATGGTGGCTATTGATGAAAATTGGTCTGCCCTTCGTTTCCGTAAAGTAGAATATATCAAAAAATTTACCCGGCATAATGCTATGATCCTTTCGGAAAAAGGGAAAGAGAGGAAGAAATAAGGATTTACAGAATAATGACTTTCATATTTTCATATTTATTTTTGACTTCAAAACACCTTATATAATATAGGCCACCAGGCCAATTTTCTGTTTGTACTTTAAGCATACTTCCATACTTGTTGCCTTAATGCTGGATTATACCCATTTTATTATATACGGTTATTTCTATTTTGGAATTATGTCCATTCAGTGTTAAAATCTTTAATTGTGAGGTGAATGGGTTCGGACTGATTGTTCAATGGTATGAAAAATTATCCTTTCCTAACCTTGGTACAGGTTCACCTAATTTTGGAGTCGTGATAGGAATGATCTCACCTGTGCGCTTACTTTACACAGATCTGGCAAAACCAGCATATCGATTTTTTTTACTTCCAATGGTGAATAAAACGATTTTATCAATTGTTGTAGTAGCTTGTTTTTTGTCAAAACGGCTTTACCTAACATCCACAGGTGATTGAAAGATTAGAAATTGATTTCTATTTAGTAAAGAAAAAAAAGACATTTATATAATTTATACATTCATTTGATCAAATTATTATGTAGAATAAGTAAACAAATATGAGTGATAATTGGTAACGAGTCTAGCCAAATGAGTAAATTGTATCCTTTATGACAGAATTTAATAAATGGATAGAATTTAAATTATATGGCTAATCTACAACAAGAAACCTTCAAAACTTGGGACAAACTCGCCGATATCTATTGGGAAAAGTTTTCTGCAATCCAAATATATGATGAATCGTATGACCAGTTTTTAACATTACTTTCCCACCCAAATCCAAATATTTTAGACTTATGTTGTGGTCCAGGCAATATAGCCCATTACCTAAAAACCAAACAAAATAGTATACACATCACAGGCCTAGACGCTTCGCCAAATATGGTGGCAAAAGCAGAAGTTATGGTGCCAAGTTTGGTAGGAATAGTGATGAATATGGAAGATATCGGCCAACTTCCAAACAAATATGACGGCATCATCTGTGGTTTTGGAATTCCTTTTTTACCACATGAAAAAGTCAATAAATGGCTACTCGATTGCCATCTTTTATTAAACACTAAAGGAATTTTCTACCTAAGTTTTGAAGAGGGCGACCCAACCACATCTGGAGTTAAAATAGGTTCTACAGGTGATAAAACACTCTTTTATGTACATCGTTTGGAAATCATTCAACTTGCACTTCAAGAAGTTGGATTCAAAGATTTTTTAATTTGGAAATTACCTTATCCCACACTAGAAAATCAAACATCGACACATGCTGTAATCCTCTGTAGAAAAACAGAGTAAAACCGTCAGAAACCGTGTAAATACCAGTGTGAGCCATATAAATTTGTAGTCAGAAAACTATAAATCTACTATATTTTTTCTACTCGTTTGGCATGCCTTCCACCTTCAAAGGCGGTTTCTAAAAATACTTTGACCATAGCTTTGGCCATCGTCAAACTAACAAACCTAGCAGGAATACACAATACATTGGCATTGTTGTGCGTCCTCGCCAAACGGGCAAGTTCTTTGTTCCAACATAAAGCGCCACGTACATTTTTGTATTTATTAACCGTCATACAAACTCCATTGCCACTTCCGCAAATGACAATACCTAGAGGGGTTTTACCACTATCAACAGATTTACCTACCGGGTGGGCGAAGTCAGGGTAGTCTACAGAATCAAGACTGTTAGGGCCAAAATCTATAATCTCTACCTTTTTCTTTCGAAGGTATGCTACGACGGCTTCTTTGTATTCAAATCCAGCATGGTCACCTCCAAGGGCTATTTTATTGTATTCCATTGGGTAAAGGTGTTTCAGGTTGTTGAGTATAGGGTCCCATCAATTCTTCCATTTCCTTGATAAAAGTAGGGTCTCCCGTCTTTTTAGCACTTTCTAAAACATCTTCGACCGTACTCATTCTAGCTTGATAATCTTGTTTGAAATTGTCCAAAACATCCTGACTAGTTTGAGACTCGTAAAAGTCAAGGTACTGTCTTGTTTCGTTGGCCAAAATCCTGACGTGTTTTTTAACATCTTCCCACGATTGTGCTTGCACCAGTACATTGATAAATGGCATAATACCATAGTCGTATGGGAAGTTCATATGTGGGAATGCTTCAAAATATTTATTGGCCATTTCGACAGACCTCTTTTTGTCACCTGCTCTGTCAAATTCGATAGCGGCTCTTAGCATCACCAATTTCATCGCTTGTGTTTCAGCCATGTAACTACGGTCGATAAATAAAGGCATTTTATCAAAATTCCCCCATTTCCATTTATTCATGACAATGTCATAAGTTTTTTCGAGGTCGATGTCGCCAAAACCATAAATACTTGGTAGCTGAGATTTAATCCTTGTATTAGTCGGCGAAATCCTCAAGGCTAGACCTTCTAATTCTACATTGGCATTTAAACCAAGCAATTTGTCGGATTGACAGGTTATAGAAAAGTAAATAGGTCTTTCGTAAAAGTTGGATACGATTAAATCCATGATAGCCAAATCGTCTTTGGTAATATAATCTTTTCCAGAAAAGTTAAACTCCAATTGATTGACCCATTCTGACGTATCAATGGTTTGTAAACCAAGGGCGTTATATTTGGCTCTATCAACTGGCAAATACAATCTTTGGCTATTCAAGATGGTTTGTCCGTTTATAGTATTTTTAGGGTCTTTGACAAACCTTAATGCTTGAAATACATTCATCGGACTATTTAAATCTCCACCAAGTTGGTCGGTAAAAAATATCTGATTTCTTTTTTTACCTCTGTAATCATCTTCAGATAATTGCAATTTAAGTGGCGCAGAATCATTGACTTTGCTACGAAGTTTGTTGATGTACCAATCTACAGCAATAAGACTTAGATTGACGACACGGACATCTCTTCTAATGCCTTCTACTTCCTGTGCATACCAAAGCGGATATGTATCATTGTCTCCATACGTAAAAATGACACTGTTCGGCTCTACACTATTTAAAAAATTGGATGCATAATCTCTCGAGCCGTAGTGATGTTTACGGCTATGGTCATCAAAATTTTGAGTGGCCATCAAAATAGGTGCTGATAAGACTAATATTCCAGCTAGACCGGCGGAAGCCATTCCTGGCATTTTTTTGCTGAGGTAGTAGTATAGAGCCAATACACCAAAGCCAATCCAAATACAGAACGTCATAAAAGAACCTGCCAAAACATAGTCTCTTTCTCTAGGTTCGTTGGGTGGTTGATTTGAAAATATGATGATACCAATTCCTGTAATTAGAAATAAAAAGGCCAATGCACCCATTTCTTTAGGTCTTTGTCTAAAGTGGAATAGAAGTCCAAAAATTCCAAAAATCAAAGGAAGGAAGTAGTAGGTATTTAATGAAAAATCATTTTTCATGGTATCTGGCAAGCTATCCATTTCGTATAATTTGGCTTCATCCACCAAATTGATTCCAGATTGCCAGTGACCACTACGTACATCCCAAGGAAAAAATCCTTGTTCGCCGTTCTGTTTACCTGCAAAATTCCACATAAAATATCGAACATACATCCAATTTATCTGGTAATTCCACAAGAAACTAAGGTTGTAACCCATGCTTGGGGCGCCTTTGCTATTCCCACCAAGGGCTTCCCTCCATGTGTTGTGCAATTCAACCCTGTCGGAATGTCCAATCCTAGGGAACAACATTTTATCTCTATTGTCGTAAACGTACTCTAGTTTTTCGTCTACAATTTCGTATTTTTTACCAACCCGGCCATATCTTTCCGTTCGGGTTGCGTCCTTCACTTTAGCACCATAGTGCGGGCCAAATAACAAAGCTCTTTCACCATATTGTTCTCTGTTTAAATAGGGTAGTAAACGCATAGCATCACTTGGAACGTTCATATTCACTGGCGTATCCGCATTGGCTCTGATGACAACTACCCCAACAGTCGAAAATCCTATCACCATTAAGGTGCCTGCAATGGCAATATTTTGCAAAGTCTGACTACCATTTTTATGTGCATAACGCAATATATAGTATATTAATCCTGCTAATAATAAAACGGTAGGAATTAATCCTGTATGAAAAGGAAGTCCTAGAGAATTTACAGTAAAAAGCTCCATGTTTTTCCACAGAGCAGGAATACCAGCAATGATAAAACGCTGTAAAAATATCATAGCACCTCCTCCTGCTGCCAAAGCTGCAAAGGCACCCATCCAGTTGTGGTTTTTATATCTTTTTAAATAAACCAGTAAACCTATTGTTGGAAAAGTAAGGATACTCAGTAAATGTACGCCAATAGATAACGCTCCAGCAAAAACACTGAACAACAGCCACCTTTGAGCTTTGTCCTCATCGGTATTCATGTAATATTTAATCGCCGACCAAAACGTCAAAGCGGTAAACATAGTGGACATAGCATACACTTCACCTTCAACCGCAGAAAACCAAATAGAGGTAGCAAAAGCTGTACTTAATCCTGCTACCAATCCAGCGAAAGATAAAGCAACAGAATCTGACATGGTTGGTTCTTCGTCCTTTGTCGTAAAAAACAATTTGCCCAACATCATGGTGATTTGGGCAATAAATACGGCAGCTAATGATGTACAAAACGCAGACATCAAGTTAATGGCAAATGCGATATCAGACGGATCGTTGGAAATTAATTCTGCCAACCAAGTAAAAATTCGACCAACCAATAAAAAAAGTCCTGCTCCAGGTGGATGCACTACTTGTAGTTTGTACGCACCTAATATAAATTCTCCACAATCCCATAAACTGCCAGTTCGCTCAACAGAATGGTAATACACGAAAAAGGTCGTGAGAAATACCAGGATACTTGTTAAGGATATATATTTTTTTAAAGACGACATACGTAAATATTTTATATATTTGAAGGGCAAATATATGTAATTAAAATGTAATAACTGAATTCAGAATGCATTTTGTATCAATAGGCAAAAAGCTAAGCCTTATAACGTTTTTTAAGCTAAATAATTGTACAATTTTTAATATTCAAAACGGTAACCTAATACCGGTATGAGTCCCAGTTGGTTGATGTGTTTTGGCCTTTTAAGAAATTCATCGATATAGGTAAATCCAGGGTTCATTCTGTTCATGACATTTTGAATATCCAGTGAAATTCTATGCTGTCGTTTATTTCCCCCCTTTTTGGTAAATACAGTTCTGAAATCTACTCTCATGTATGGGTCTAACTGATGGGTCATTCCATCTAAAGTATAGTATGTAGGTCCGGTATTATCTACAATTTCATATTCTCTCATTCCTTCACGGCCATGAAAAACAAACCCAATATTCCACTCTTTTAGTTTGTCTTGAACCGTTAGATAGGTAGAAAAACTACCAGAATACCCTATATCGTTTTTTGATGGAATCCACATAGGGTCAATATAGTTCAAACTGTTGGTTTTCGAAGATGTGTAGGCTACATTAGCCATACTCTCCAATTGGGTTCGATTTCCCAAAGAAAAAGACATTAACGTCCAAGCTTCGATTCCATAAGAGCGTCCATCGATAAAACCAGGACCACCCCAAGTATTTGTTTCCGATTCTATCCCATAATCAAGTCCATTAAAAGTAGTTACAAGTGAATTATAATCATTAAACGTGCCATTATTGTCTTTGACTACATTGTAAAATCCTGTCAGTCGCCATGATAATTGTTTGGTGTTTTTTCCAATGGAAAGTTCGGAGGCATGGGTTTTCATATGAATAAATTCCTGATGCTGATATCCCCAAGTTAACGGTATAATGTTACCTATAAGTTGATCAGAATATCTCTGTTGAAAACGAATAAAAACTCTAGATGGGAAATTCTTTTGGAAACCAAAAGAATAATTAAATATGTCTGATGACTCACCATAATATTTATCCTTTTCAACAATGGAATGTAGGGCAATTCCTCCGTTAAAACGCCAAGATTTAAGTATGTAACAGTAATGTATATATGGATAAAACCTATTATGATTAAAGGAATTTAATCCTTGACTTATTGCACTTGATGGCTGATACACGATACTATTTCTAAAACCTACCTGAAAATGTTGATTACTTTCAACAAAATTGTACTGTAAATGTGATGAATGTAAGGCTGAAATATCATTGCGATCGATTGGCCAAATAAAAAATTTGTTAATATATATTGGGTCTAAAGCTTCTTCTCTTTGATCCCTTCGGAAGGATTGATTTAAGGTAATGTTTATAAACTGATTTTTTTTCAAATCTATACGGGATTGAATTCCTATGATTCCAAGGTTACTTTGATAATGTATATTTTTGAAATCTTTAATAGTTGTCTTAGTTTCCTCTTCGGGAATTGCCTTGTGTATATTACTACTCTGCCCATAAATAACGTATCCCCTTAAGGTAATTTTTTCTTTTTTTATTATCTCTGCATGTAAGGTAACATCTTGATAATTGATAGATTCATTTCCAAAAGGTATACCCAATTTTTCTAACAACCCAACAAAACTATAACGTGCAGTGCCGTAGATTGACTTATTTCCAATTTTAGCACAAAGACCAGCTTCGACACCTATCAGGCTGAAATCCGCAAAATTTCTAAGATTGTTTGACAAGTTGACATTCGAAACTCCACTGGTAGAATTGCTTTGGGAGATTGTGTTTGAAATGGGTTGAAAACTATATTGACTGATTACCGAACTGGATAGTACGTTGACACCTCCGTAGTTAGGACTGGCGGCATCACCTCTATTTCCAGCTGTGCTGAGATGGTTCGGATTTAATATTTCTGCATCAAATATTTGCCAATAGGAGGTATAATTGGGTAGTCCACGAAACGTAAAACTGTTGGTGCCATCATTGTCCGTTGTAAATCCAGGAAAATGAAGTAAAACTCTGGATGGATCCTGAAAAGAACCTGCCATGGTTTTATATTGAGAACGGTTCATCGTCACGGTTCCATCGTAATCCGACAATTGCGATGAAGCAGTAATCGTCAATGAATCCATGAGAATATTGTAGTCTTTTTCCATGGTAATTTGTAAAACATCCCTGGTCTGGATATTATACCAAGCGGCCATGTGCACCGTTAAATATCCTTCTTTAGCTATTTCGAGTTGAACTTTTCCATAAGGAATGTTTTCTAGATAAAAGTACCCGGCAGAATCACTTAAATGTGCTTGAGGAACCCCATCAGCAAGCTCAACACTGATATAAGCTCGTGATATTGGTACGTTTTGCGCATCATTAACTTTGCATGTCAACATTTGTGCAGATAATGACATAGGTAATATCCATAAAAATAGGACAAAACAGTTATATTTAAAAAAATAAAATATTTTGTTCATATTACATACTTGATTCAAAATTATTGAAAGAAGGTGGCTATTAATTTTATCGGAAAAAGTCCGTAAATGTAAGTATTTATAAACTAAAAAATGGATTAAACGTTAGGATATCACTATAAAATCAAATGATTATGAATGTAAACATTGGGAAAAAATTACCTAAATTTGAAGTTGTTGATGACGAAGGAAACTGCGTAAATAATGAAACAATATTGGGAAATAAAGTGATATTTACCGTGTATGCGAAGGATGATACACCATCATGTAACAAACAAGTTTGTAGTCTAAATGAGTATTATGCGAAACTAAAAAGTAAGGGATATTTGGTTTATGGCCTCAGTCCAGATACGGTCAAAAAACATGGCAAATTTAAGGAAAAGTATAATATAGGTTACCCATTATTGGCAGATAAAGATAAAACAATGCTGTTGGATTTTGGTCTATTTGGCCCTAAAATGTTTATGGGAAAACAAGTAAATGGGGTTTATCGGTCTGCTATTGTTGTGGATGAAATGGGGATAGTAACCCACTTAATTGACAAGGTAATTACAAAATCTCACGGCGAACAAATCATGGAAGTTTTAGGCCTAGTTTGATGCCACGAAAAAACGATTAATGTTCTTCGTCGTAGTATAAAACATAATATTTTCGACCATCGTCGGCCGTTCCTTTTTCAATCATATTTCGATTGCCGTGGACATAAATATGAAAATTTTTATCTAGTTTTATAATAGACTTAAAGACCCTGCTTTGTTTTTTGACGGCTGAGTCGGAAATATCAAATTCGTTGTACAATTCAATTTGTTTGTAATTTTCATAGTCGCCTTTAAATTCCTGAAAAGCTTCTACGATTTTATCATCTTTAAATATTTTGGAAGCATATTCTTGGCTTTCAAATTGTTCTGCTTTTTGAAAATAATCCAAAGATCTTTGCATGACCTGAACTTGGGCTGTTTTATCGGCATCAAACTGTTTGGGTAATCTTTCGTTGACAAATTCTTTGGTAAGTTGGATATATTGTTTAGTGTTTTGATAAGCATCGATTCTAGGTGTAATATGTAGAAAGTCTTCCCTCCAATATTTAGCATCTTTAAATCGATTACTGTGATCGATGTTGAGTATTTTATATCCTACTTCCTGGTCAGTATTAAAAATGATACAAGCTTTATCCAATTTTTGAGTGTGAATACCGTTTTGACATTCTACAGAAATATTACCGTTTGTGTCTTGGACAAAGGAGAGAAAAGAATCTTTATTATCTACTTTAAAAACACCAATAGCATCCATCATTTCATCTTCTACCAATACATTTTTTACTTGGAAGACAAGTAGTTCTCCAGATTTAATATAATGATGTGTAGATTGATTGATGAGCCATTTGACTATATGAATACTTTCGGAATGAAAATCACTATTTTCGTCAGTTAAAACACTTATTTGCCTGTACATAAAATTGTTTTCCAGGGTATCTCCGACGGGCAAAAATTGGTAAAATTCAGGTTCTTTAAATTGATCTAAAAAGTAGGACAGTAGTTGTTGGTATACTTGTTCTTCGGAAATATCGATAGGAGAAGAAGTCATTATAGTTTCTATACCTTCTTGCTCATTTCCGACAAGGTGGACAGAAACATGCGCTAAGATGACTTCCTTTCTATTAATCATAGGTTGTGATATAAAAAAAGGAAAATCTGATGTAAGACTTTCCTTTTTTTGAAAATATAATTTTTTACCCTACTAATGCAGCGTAAGTATCTGCGTCCATGAGGTTATCTAACTCGCTTATATCCGACGGTTTAATTTTTATAATCCAACCTTTTCCATAAGGATCTTCGTTGATAATTCCAGGGTTATCGCCACCACTTTCTGATAATTCATTATTAAATTCTAGAACAGTTCCTGAGATAGGCATAAAAAGATCTGACGTTGTTTTAACCGCTTCTACTGTGCCAAAAATATCATCTTTTTTTAAGTTGTTGTCAACAGAGTCTACTTCAATGTAGACTAGTTCTCCTAATTCGCTTTGGGCAAAATCAGTCACTCCTACGACGGCAATATCACCGTCCATTCTCACCCATTCATGTTCTTTGGTATACTTTACATCCTTTGGAAAGTTCATTTTTTGTTCGTTTATGATTTGTTTACAAATGTTTTTAACCAATTTGTGGTCACCGATTTGGGTCTTTCTAAGGATAAACCTAGTGCTCTATCCCAACACAATCCGGCACAAACGCCAAGGGCACGACTTACGCCAAACAATACGGTATAAAAGTTATATTGTTTAAGTCCGTAATGTACTAATAACGCTCCAGAATGAGCATCTACATTGGGCCAAGGGTTTTTCACTTTTCCTAATTCTCCTAAGACTTCTGGAACAATTTCGAATAAATTCCAAACAATTTGTACTGTAGGGTCAGAAGGAATATTATTTTCTGCGAATCGTTTTTGCTCTAAAAACCTAGGATCTGGCTGTCTTAATACGGCATGACCATAACCAGGAATCACTTTTCCTTCGTTGATTGTTTTTAAAACATATTCTCTAATCTCGTCTTTGGAAGGTCTTTGAGTTTTTAGTTCGTCGACCATTTCCATTATCCATTTGATGACCTCCTGATTAGCAAGACCGTGTAAAGGACCGGCCAGTGAATTCATGGATGCCGCTAATGACAGATATGCATCACTCAAAGTAGAACCAACTAAATGCATAGTATGAGCGGACGCATTTCCACCTTCGTGATCGGCATGTATGGTCATGTACAATCGCATTAATGCTTTAAAATCTCGGGTATCAATTCCCAACATATGTGCAAAATTTCCGGCCCAATCTAAATCTGGATCTGAGGGTATGTGATACCCATTATGGTAAGTTCGACGATAAATGTAGGAAGCAACGATTGGAAGTTTGGCTATAAGGTTAAGACTATCCTCGTACATGGCATCCCAGTAGTCATTTTTGCTCATACCCTCTTCATACCGTTTTGCAAAAATACTACCTGGTTGCATGGCCATGATAGAAATACTAAATTGGGTCATAGGATGCGTATCGATGGAAAGCGCATCAATTACTTTAAATACCCCTTCATCTACATGTTCTCTTTTTCTCAATGCTTTAGAAAAAGTATACACTTCGTCATCCGTAGGTATTTCTCCTACCATCATCAACCAAAAAAGGCCTTCGGGGAGTGGTTCTTTTCCTTGGGGTACACGGGGAAGTAATTCTCTTAATTGTGTGATATTATATCCTCTAAATGTAATACCCTTTTCAGAATCGAGAGAAGAATTGTCCCAAATCATGGATTTTAGGCTTCGCATTCCACCAACGATTTGTTCTACAGTAATTTGATCCACTACCACATCGCCTTTTTCTTTAACGAGTGTTTTTAGTTCTTCTTTAAGTGCTTTCGATTTTAGGTAAAATTTTTCCTTTAGTGGATCCATTTGGATTGATTGATATGTTATGGGTATGAATAATCTTAAATTGCGTTCAAAACGTTGTGTTGTTTTTGGCTATTTTTAATTTCATTAATTTTGTCGCTAAGATAGGAAGTATCAAAGTTAAAACAATATATTTTAGAAAAGTTTTTCACGACGATGAGAAATATCATAATGAAAAGCAATAAAGTGACAAATTAAGGAAAAGAAGGAGGTTTTTTGCCTTTTCAAGGTAATTATTATCCTTGACTAAGAAACATAATATTAGCCATTCTATACAATAATCTAGCTCCAACATTAGCGTCCCATTCGTCCTTTTTGGAGGGTGCCACTTCGTTAATATCAAATCCTATGATTTTTTTACCACTTTTTACTAATTCTTCAAAAAGAAATAGGGTTTGTTCGAATTCTAGGCCTCCAGGCACAGGAGTCCCTGTATTAGGGCAATATTTTGGGTCAAGTCCGTCTATGTCAAAACTAATATAAACATGCTGTGGTAATTTTGTTATGATTTCACGACAGATTTCTTCCCAGGATGAGCCTTTATATTGTTGATGTTTTATGGATTTATCGTAAAAGGTATGGATACGAGCGTCATTTTGAATAAGATTTACTTCTTCTTCACAATAATCCCTTACGCCTATTTGGACCAATTGTTTTATTGAAGGTATTTGTAGGGCATTGTACATAATAGAAGCGTGGGAATAGGTAAATCCCTCATAAGCATTTCTTAAGTCGGCATGTGCATCGATTTGAAGGATACCGAAATTTTCGTACTTTTTAGAAAGTGCTTTCATCAAACCTAGGGGTGTACTGTGATCTCCACCTATTAAGGCCACCGATTTTCCTTTATTTAAATAGTGAAGGGCTTTTTTTTCAACTTCTTTATGCAGCCAGGAGCAACCTTTGTTGATTGTTTCCAATATCGTAGACATTGATTTACTTTTATTCGGATCTTTGCCTGAAAGAAGGAAGTCTAAGTAGATTTCTACTTCTTTTCGTAGTGTTTTACTTTTTTTCCAGATGTTGAGGTCAATATCATCCATGGCAATTCCAAGTCTCCAAGCATCTTTAATCAAGGGATCGTAAAGATCTACTTGGAAGGAAGCGTCAAAAATTGCTTTAGGTCCTTTAGCCGTTCCTTTGGAATAGGATACAGTAACATCCCAAGGTACAGGGATTATCACCAAATTGGCTGTAGAAGAATCGAAAGGTAGTCCAAATATGTTACTATCGGGGCTGCCGGGATCGTTGGGGTTAAAGTTGTCTAATTGTTGGTTTGATTCCATATTCTATATTATACAGAAGTACAACAAAAAAATGGATATTGGGTTGAATGCAAGTAAAAGCCTAACAATTTTATAATCTTGGACATTCTTTTTTAATACTATAAAACCATAAAAGGAGAGAGCCTTGCTGCGTAAGCAACAAGGCTCTCATAAAACAGGCGGCGACCTACTCTCCCACAAATGTAGTACCATCGGCGCAGAAGGGCTTAACTTCTCTGTTCGGAATG
>JBATMZ010000010.1:0-12221 GCA_049290115.1 Saprospiraceae bacterium
GAGGTAATCGACGGAACAAAACATTTAATAGATAATCCTGATGCTACGATTGAGGATTTAATTGAATATATTAAAGCACCTGACTTTCCAACCGGTGGTACCATCTACGGTTATCAAGGTGTAAAAGAAGCATTTGAAACCGGAAGAGGCCGGGTTGTGGTTAGAGGTAAATGCCAAATAGAAAATGGCCAAGGCGGAAAGGAAACTATCATCATTACTGAAATTCCTTACCAAGTCAATAAAGCTAATCTGGTCTCTAAAATTGCCGAACTAGTCAATGAAGATAAAATTGAAGGGATTACAGATATTCGAGACGAATCTGATAGAAAAGGTTTGAGGATTGTTGTAGAGATACGCAGGGATATCATGGCAAGTGTCGTCCTAAGCAAATTGTACAAATATACACCCTTACAGTCTTCTTTTGGTGTAAACAACATAGCTTTGGTCAACGGACGTCCTGTGATGCTGAATTTAAAACAAATTCTAGTAGAATTTATTAAATTTAGGATTGAAGTTATTATTAGACGAACAAAATACGACCTTCAAAAAGCAGAAGAAAGAGCGCACATTTTAGAAGGTTTGCTGATTGCTTTGGACAATATTGATGAAGTAATCCGAATCATTAGACAGTCAAAAACAGTTGACGAAGCAAGAGAAGGTTTAATTGAAGCTTTTAAATTTTCTGAAATCCAGGCCAAAGCCATCTTGGATATGCGATTACAGAGATTGGTTAGCTTAGAAATTGACAAAGTTCGAGAAGAATATAAAGAGGTTTTGGAAAAAATCGCTTATTACAAATCTATCCTTGCTAGTGAAGAGTTGCAGAGAAGCATTATCAAGGAGGAATTGGATGAGATTAAAGAAAAATTTGGCGATAAACGAAGAACTGACATATCATACTCCGACGACGAAATTAGTATAGAAGACCTAATTCCAAATGAAGAAGTCGTCATTACCATTTCTCACCTGGGTTATATTAAAAGAACTAAAACGGACGAGTTTAAACAACAATCGCGTGGAGGAAAAGGATCTCGAGGAAGTAAAACAAGAGATACCGATTTCATTGAGCACTTGTTTATAGCGAATAACCATAATTATTTACTTCTCTTTACAGAAATGGGTAGATGTTTTTGGTTGCGTGCTTTTGAGATTCCCGAAGCTTCCAAAACTTCTCAAGGAAGGGTTCTTCAAAATATTTTATCTATCCCACAAGATGATAAAGTAAGGGCCTATATAAAAATTGAAAATTTGAATGATGAAGAATTCATCAACAATCACTATATTATGTTTGCTACCAAAATGGGCATGGTGAAAAAGACGATTGTAGAAGCCTTCTCAAGACCTAGAACCAACGGTATCAATGCCATTACGATTCAGGAAGGCGATCAATTATTGGAAGCTAAATTAACTACAGGTGATAGAGAAATCATCCTGGCAAATAAAGCTGGAAGAGCAATCCGATTTAATGAGTCTAAGGTAAGACCAATGGGAAGAACTGCTAGCGGAGTAAAGGGCATGAAATTGGGCAAAGATAATGACGAAGTAATCGGCATGATTGCAGCAGATCCTACCTCAGCCACCCATTCAATATTTGTGGTTTCTGAAAAAGGCAATGGAAAACGGTCGGCATTAGAAGATTACAGAATCACCAACCGTGGAGGGAAAGGCGTTAAAACGATCAGCATTACTCAAAAAACAGGTAATTTAATAGGTATACTTTGGGTAAGTGAATTTGACGATTTAATGATTACTACCGCTGATGGAATTATCATTAGAACGCCCGTATCAAATGTGCGTTTAATGGGAAGGGCAACCCAAGGAGTGAAAGTGATCAGAATTAATGACAATGAATCTATCGCCGACGTAACCGTCCTAAGAAGAGAAGAAGCATCTTTTGATGAGGAAGAATAATTTAAACAAATTTTAACATTTTTGAATAAATTCTTAACTTTGTATAAACATGTTGTAGACCTTGGTATCCGTCTACAAATTAATTGATTCAAATAACATTCAAACTGAAATACCAATATAATGAGAACATTTTTTTTCCTTTTATTATCTTTGATAATGGTTCAAGTCAATATGGCTCAGGACGCAAAAAAAAATTTAAAAACAGCTTCTAAAAACGTTAGCAAATACTTCCTTGCTCCGGCAGACAATCAAGGACTGCTTGATGAAGCAATGGCCGGTCTTGACGAGGCTTTTATGGATGCTGAAATCAAAGCAGATCCTGAAGCGTGGAACTTAAAAGGCCAAACTTATAATGAAATTTCCAGGTCTGAAATTCAAATGAAAATTGATAACCCTTCTTACAATATTTTAAAACCTGAGGCGTCATTGGGTGCTTTGATGTCTTTTAATAAGGCCATCGAATTGAGCACCAAAAAATACCACACTAAAGACGCTTTAACTGGGATATCCGAATGTGAGGAGAACTTGAATAATACCGGTATTTTTTTATTTCAAGACCAAAATTACAACGACGCTTTTCAATATTTTGAGGCATCAATCAAAGCGCATGATATTTTAGTGAGCAACAAAGAAAAGAGCCGCCTTGACGATCCAACCTTATATCACGAGCAAATATTTTATACGGGAGTTTGTGGATATTTTGGTGACAACAACGCTTTGGCTTTACCTTATTTTGAAAAATTATTTAAAAAAGGAAATGCACAACCCTTGGTTTATGTTGGCTTATTTAATTTAAATATTGACAACAATGAAACTAAAGCTTATGAATACCTTGATGCTGGTAAAAAATTATATCCAGATGACAATGAAATTTTATTTGCAGAAATCAATTACTTTATCAAAGTCAATAAATTAGATAAGCTAGTCGAAAAGCTTAAAAAAGCCATCGAAAAAGAGCCCGATAATATTTCTGTCTATAATGCATTAGGCAATGTCTACGATCAATTAAACCAAAATGAACGAAATGTTGAAAACATTCAAAAAGCAGATGAATATTTTGATTTAGCTTTTCAAACATATGGAAAAGTGTTGGAAAAAGAGCCAAATAATTTTGATGCTATGTATAGCCAAGGTGCACTATACTACAATAAAGCAGCTAGTATGGTTACTAAACTAAACGAGCTTAGCAATGACTTTTCATCTGCTGGCACTAAAAAATATAACCTATTAAAAACAGAAATGGACGGATATTTTACACAAGCCCTACCATTTTTCATTAAAGCTGAAAGTATAAATAATAAAGATTTAAGTGTTCTTATAGCTTTAAAAGAAATATATGCAAGACAAGGAGATCTTGAGAAATCTAATGCGTACAAAATAAGAATTGAAGATTTAGAAAAGTAAAATAACTTAAATATTTCTAAAAAAGGCAGTACGATTCCAATTGTACTGCCTTTTTTTTATCTAAAAAGAATATTTAGTGTCAATTATATATTATAATTTAAAATAATATGTTATTTTTGCCACAAATACTTTTACCATGATTCCGATGAACCGAATATTAAGTCTTTTTTTAATTCTGGCTAGTATAACTTCAGTAAAAGCTAGTGAGTATTTTTCTGTAACCGTAGAAAAAGGCGATAACCTTACACTTCTTTTAAAGAAGTATCACTTAAATGTGAATACTTGTAACTTAGAATTGTTTCTCAACATCAACAAGATTAAAAATGAACAAATTCTTATTGCCAATAGAAAATACTATATACCCGTAAAAATATACAGGTTTGACGGTAAAACCATCCGGTCAACTATCGGTATTTCTGACTATAACTTAGCCAAAAAAATTGAAGATTACAATATAGAACTTCATAAAGCAGGTGTAAGACAAACGCATTACAAACAAAGTAATATTCTTTGGGTTCCTGATGAATATATTTCTTGTGAGGGAAGTAGTGCACCCTCGACCGAAAATGAATCAAAACCCGATACCTCAGTTGTTTCTAAAGGAAATGACGAAAACAATTCTACCACAACAGATAATGGTTTTTCTGGTAAGTCTTCCTTTAAAAACACAGGCATTAATATGAAAAGAGTACCACTCATGGGAAAAAGCTTTGAGGAAGTTTGGATTGAAGATTACAGCTTAAAAAATCAAGTTTTTTATATCATTAGTGGGCATGGAGGTCCTGACCCGGGTGCCGTTTATAAAAAGGATGGGGAAACATTTTGTGAAGATGAATATGCATATGACGTAGCACTTCGTTTAGCTAGAAACCTCATGCAACACGGTGCTATTGTTCATATGGTAGTTCAAGATGAAAGAGATGGCATTAGGGACGAAAAATATTTACCTTGCGATTGTACTGAAAAATTACACAATGGTGCTAAAATCCCACGCTCACAAAAAGAAAGATTAAGACAGAGAGTTTCCTCTGTAAATTCATTGTATGAAAAATATAAAAAACAAGGTTATAAACATCAAAAAGCTATTGAAATTCATGTCGACAGTCGGAATGCTTCTTTGAGACAGGACGTATTTTTTTATTTTAATAAGAATGACAAGGACGGGAAAAAATTGGCTGAAAATGTGCACAAAGTATTTGAACGCAAATACGATATTCACCAAAAGAACAGAGGTTACCATGGTTTTATCGAAGATAGAAACATATACATGGTTAGAAATTTAAGACCTACTACTTTGTTCATTGAATTGGCAAATATTCGAAATCCAAAAGATCAGGAAAGACTAGTACATTATTACAATAGACAAGCGTTGGCTAATTGGTTGTTTGAAGGTTTGAGGACGCAACTCTAAATATCAGTAAAACTTTTGAGCAGATTTTGTTTGAGTAATCTTCTCATCCTTCTAAGAGACTTTTCTTTAATTTGACGAACTCGTTCTTTCGACATATCATACATGTCTGCAATTTCTTCTAATGACATGGCTTTGATACCTCCTAGTCCATAGAAAGATTTAATAATTTCACCTTCACGGGGAGAAAGTACCTCTAATCCTTCAAAGATATCAATCCGGAGAGATTCTTCCATAAGTTTTAAATCTGGTGTATTCTCTTCGCCATACGACATCATATCCAGCATAGATACGGCACTATCGTCATCAGACAAAGGAGCATCAACTGAAATATGTCTTTGATTTCCTCTAAGCATTAATGCTATCTCTTTTTCTGACACACCCAATATGTCAGCTAATTCTTCATTGCTCGGCTCCCGTTCAAATTTCTGTACAAAACTAACCCAAGCTTCATTTACTTTGTTATATGCGGTCAACCTATTTAAGGGTATTCTGACCATTCTAGAATATTCAACAATTGCTTGTAATATTGATTGTCGAATCCACCAAACGGCATAACTAATAAATTTGAAGCCTTTGGTTTCATCAAATCGCCTAGCGGCTTTCATTAACCCTACATTTCCTTCGTTGATTAAGTCAGAAAGAGACAAACCTTGATTTTGATATTGCTTTGCTACGGAAACGACAAATCTTAAATTAGCTTTTGTCAACGTTTCCAATGCAGAATCATCACCCGATTTAATTCTTTTTGCCAAATCAGTTTCCTGCTCAGGTGTCAATAAATCAATTTTGCCAATATCATTTAAATATTTTTCTAATGCCAGACTTTCTCTGGAAGTGATATTGGCTGTTATTTTTAATTGACGCATTGAAAAGAGTTATAACTACACTGATTAATACAGTATTCTATTTACAAAAGTTCAAAAATTTTAATATTTAACCATATATTATCAGAAAAATCATTTTTTGATAATAGGCACTATTGAAGTTCGATTTTGATATGTGACCTTTAAAAAGTATAAACCACTAGGATGCATTGACAAATCTACAGTATTAGAGCCTTTGAATAATTTAATCTTGGATATTACATGTGACATGGTATTTAAAATGTCAACACTCAAAGTTTCTACTTCATTATGGACAATAGAAAATGATTCTCCAAATGGATTTGGATAAATTCTTATAGGTAAATCTAAAGCTTCTAAATTGTTTGTTTTTATATATTCAAAACAAGTACTGATAAATTCGCATTGACCAAGTTGAATCTTCACAAGATAATGACCATTTTGAGAAGGTATAAAAACAGCAGCATTCGCACCGGAAATAGCAATGGTATCTCTATCACAGGCAAACCATTGATATGTAGCACCTGAGGTTTGTGAAACTGATAACGTCTCCCCTATTCTTTGAATTGTTTTATCTGCAGATAACACATTAATTTTAAGCTTTAATAAAGTATCACACAATCCTGGCTTTGTGAGAAATACTTCAAACAAACCTGGCATCGAAAAAGTAAAATTCCCAATGGAAAATGATTCACCATTACAAAGATTTTTTTCAAGATTTAAGGTTGGAGCCGGTATAACTGTAAGCCTTGTTTCTACAATACTATCACAACCAAATTGATTAAATAAATTGTCCGTATAAATGCCAGATTGAGTATACGTATTGGAGCCCACTTTGATGTTTTTTCCAGAACATAAGGAAAAACTTTGTATAATAAAGTCTTTGGGATGGACAATCAAATTCGTAGTAACTATACTATCACAACCTCTTATCGAGGTCAAACTATCCACATATATCCCTGAAGATGAATACACATTTTCGCCTATTACAACTTGTTGTCCTTGACATATTTGAAAAGCTTGATTAAACTTATCAGGCTCAGTCATTAATCTAGTCTCAATAATACTATCGCATCCTCTGGAACTAAGTAAAGTATCTAGATAAACTCCAGCCATAGAATAGGTTGAATTTCCTACAACTATATTATCACCAATACAAATCGTTCTCGACGTAAATTCTTTAATAACATTAGTTACGGTCAAAACGATGACAGATGTACTATCACATCCTAAACTAGAAACAAATATTTTAGAATAAATTCCTTGGTTTTTGAGAAATTCAGTGCCAAATTTAATGGAGTCACCCGAACAAATGGTTATTAAGTTCTGTGTAAAAGTTGGCAATACATTAATGTGCACAATTAACACACTATCACAACCAAAAGATGTTTGTAAGGTATCCATGTATGTTCCAGGAGCAAAATATGTTTTTCCATTCAATAATACACTTTGGCCTTCGCATATAGTATAATTAAAAACCCTTGGATCGGGTGTATCAAAAAACACAATATTGGATTGAATTATACTATCACAACCAGCTACATTATACAATGAATCAATGTAGAGTCCACTTTCTTTGTAGACATTATTACCTACAATGATTGAATCACCTGCACATAAAAACAAGTTATTATTATCAAGAGAATTATGATAGAAATTGATGGTATGATTTACTATACTATCACAGCCAAAAGACGAACCTAAAAACTCGACTACTATTATAGACGTGGTGTAAAACTCATTGCCAATTCTTAAAGTGTCACCAAAACAGAGATTATGGGTTATATTGTATTCTAGTGGATGAACGGTTAAGTTGGTAATAATAAAGTTTTCGCATCCTTCAGGTGTGTTAAAGGTATTGATATAGGTACCCGTCTCATTATAAACACTATCCTCAACAATAATAAATTCCCCAGTACAGAGATCAATATCTTGTGTAATTATTTCTATAGGAATAACGACGATTTCTGTATGAATAATACTATCACATCCATTAATACTCATGAGTGTGTCTATGAATATTCCATTATTTCGATACGTGTTGGTTCCAACGACAATTTCTTCACCTGGGCAAATCGAAAAACTTTGTTCAGTGCTAATTGGAGAAATCACATTTAAATTAGTAAAAACCACACTATCACAACCCCCAATAGATTGGAGAGTGTCCACATATAACCCCGAAACGGAATAAGTTTGAGTACCAACAGTAATTGATTCTCCTTCACATATTTCAAAAAATTGATTGACCAATGAATCAGTAAAGACAGAAATTAAAATATCCCTACATTCAGCGTTCAAAACACAACCACCTGTGCCTTTAACATAAAAAGTTGTGTTTTGAATAATGCTTCCAGATATAGATATTCCCGTGGCGAAGCTGGGCGCAATACATGAATTTTGATGCCAAGTCCACTGGTTAGCTCCATTTAATTGGGCACCAGGTAATGTAATAGTAAACATTTCATTAAGGCAAACATTTGAACTCGTAGAAACTACTAAAGGCAGGTAAGGTTTTACACAATTAAATACATTTAATAAAAATCCATCAGTATTTCCTGTTGATGTAAAATTTGCCGTCAATTGAGAAGGATCAAAATCCATAATTCCTCCAAAATTTCCTACAGACATAATATTGTTGATGCTATATGATTTTACTTTATTTATAACTTCATTTCCCAATCCTCCTACTGTGAAATGAGAATTATAAGAACCATCTTTGTTGAGAACGAGGTGAAAAAGATCAGCTCCGCCATTTGAGGTAGAAAATTGGTTAGGAAAAAAATTTGGATTAAAATTAACGGTTGTTCTAAACACACCACCAATAACAATATTATCGTTTTGGGTAATATCTATGGTTGAGCATTGATCATTTTGAGTAGCACCAATTTTTTTAGCCCAAACAAAGTCACCTGAATTGGATAACCTAAGTACAAACCCATCCCAAGAACCTTCGCTTAATAGATTAAAACTAAAATTAGAAGCAGGATCAAAATCTACGGAATTACTGAAACGACCCACAACTAAAATATCTTGATTTGGAGCCAAATCGACGCCGAGTGCAGCATCAAATCCCACACCACCTAATCCAGCCGCATATAAAAATAAACCATTACTCGAAAGTTTGTGTATGAAAATATCTGATCCTCCATTATGATCCGTAAAAAACTCACCACTTCCTGGGTCAAAGTCTACAATTTGGTTGAATTGACCTACAGATATTATATTTCCATTATTATCTAATTCGAAATCTAAAACAGATTCAGAATCAGAGCCTCCTATTTTTTTTACCCAAATAAAATTACCATTACTTGTTAGTTTTAAAAAAAACATATCGGTGAGACCGGTACTTAACAAAATATTCTGACTTGGTCCAGGATCAAAATCCACGTGACCGTCAAAATTTCCACAGACAAAGACATCACCATTGGAATCTGCGATAGCTTTGACGGGGTTTGCAATGGAATTAGCTTGAAGGCTTTTAGCCCAAACCATATCTCCATTTTGATTTAGTTTGATGATAAATCCAACACTAGCAGTTGGTATAGGAGACGTGAGTATTAATTGATCAAACAATCGTAATGTATCTTGAAAGGTGCCTGTCAGATACGTATTATTATTGATATCAGCCGTTATCTGATTTATAAAGTCAGACTCCTTGCCGCCAAATTTTCTTGCCCACTGTAAAATTCCATTGGGCGAATATTTTTTAACTAAAAAATCTTCTTTACCAGTGGATGAAAATGTTTGTCCTGAGGTAAGTGTCACTGAACCTAAAAAGTTGGTTGCCGAATAAATATTCAATTCATTGTCGGTAGTTAAACCTATCGTGTTGTCACCAAATACACTGCCTGTTTGCCGCACCCAATTTAAGTTTTGACCAAAAAGAGATAGGTTAAAACATAAAAGTTGAACAAAAATTAAATACAAAAATTTTGTTTTCATTGATCCAGATGTTTGAAACGGGTCGCTATACGTGTTTTTAAAAACAATATTTCAACAAGTTATTAGAAGAAGTACATCCAATTTCATGCCGAAAAATGCAATAAAGTGTTGATTTTGTTGTATTTTATAAAAACTGATTATATTTTATCCTTAAATTAAGATTAAAAATCTAAGGTAAACATTAATATGTACAATTCATAAAATAAATTGTAGGTTAAAATCAGTATATTTCTCTAGTGTTTGATTATTTTTGCCAAAATTTCATCGTGAATAAATATATTCCTTCCTTTATTACACTTACCGGATTGTTTTGTGGGTTCATGGCTATCGCTAGAGCGGATTTCACTATTAGTCCATTATTAATTCTTATTGCATTTGTCTGTGATGGCTTGGATGGATTTGTTGCTAGGCTTTTAAATACAACTTCTGAATTAGGCAAACAATTAGATTCATTATCAGATATTGTAAGTTTTGGCGTGGCTCCTGCTTATTTATATTATCTTTTGGCACCTGATGATTCTTATTTATGTATGGTTGTTCCTGCGTTTATTGTCATTGCCGGAGCATTTAGATTAGCTAGGTATAACGTACTTGAAAAAGTCGACTACTTTAGAGGATTACCCATTCCTGCAGCCGCTTTCTTTTTTGTGGGTATAGTTTTAGCCATCGACAACGAAAATGAAATTATTATTTCCATTTTTGATAATAAAACGGTTTATTTAGTGACTCCGTTGATGATTAGTTTGTTGATGGTAAGTTCAAATATTAGAATGTTTGGCCCTAAATCTATGACACCAAAAATAGCCGATTCTATATTTCCTATTTTAACGCTATTGACCTTTATTGTTTTATGGTTTACAGTTGATTGGGCAGCTTTTGCATTCACTATTATGTTTTACATACTGACAAGTATCGTCTATACCTTTCTAAACAGGACTGATTTAAGTATTAAAGATTAATTGAATAATTCAAATAAATTCATTCTTATGTATAAATTAAAAAGTATTATATTTTTATTTTTTCTAATTGTCCATTTCCAATCCTTTGCCCAAACAAAAGCAAGTCAATATGATTTGGGAAAAATGTGGACATTTGAAAATCCACCAAAAAAATGGTTTAAAGAAGCCTACAATTTAGATATGCAAGATGTTTGGTTTGATTCGGTAAGGAAATCATCTCTTCGATTTGCTTCTTGGTGTAGCGCCTCCTTTATTTCACCAGACGGATTAATTATGACCAACCACCATTGCTCAAGAGATGTAGTTATTGCACTTCAAAAAGAAGGGGAAAATTTTGACAAACAGGGTTTTTATGCAACAACATTCGAAGAAGAGCGAAAAGCGGAAGGTTTATTTGTAGAACAATTAATACAAGTGGCTGATATAACTTTTATGATCAAAGAAATAACTTTAAAAGCAAAAGATGATGCTGAAGAGTTAGAATTAAGAAAAAAGGCCATTGAAGATATTCAAACATTATTTAAGGAAAAACCGGAGTGGGCAGGTTTACGTCTTCAGGTGGTAACTTTCTACAGTGGGGGAAAATTTTCATTGTATGGCTACAAAAGATATTCTGATATTAGGTTGGTATGGTTGCCAGAATTAGACCTTGGAGCATTTGGTGGAGACCCTGACAATTTTACCTATCCAAGATATAGTCTTGATGCCACTTTTTGGAGGGCTTATGATGACAATGGTAAACCATTAAATACCTCATCTCATTATTTTAAATTTAATAAAAATGGTGCTGTTGAGAATGAACCTGTTTTTGTCGTTGGGAATCCAGGCAGGACAGAAAGGTATAGAACGGTATCGCAACTTACTTTTGACAGGGATTATAGATACAACTTCGCACATAAATATCTGAAAAACAGAAATGACATGATGATGAAGGAATATATGACTATGGTTGAAGATCCTAGTAAAGAATTTGAGGCACAAGAATTATTGAATAACATTGCAAATGTGGCCAATAGCATGAAAGCATTTGGAGGAATTAGCAACGGTTTAAAAGACCCAATTTTGTTCAATCGTAAACTTGAAATGGAAAATTTCATTCGATCTAAATCCCCTGGAATAACGTATTGGGACGATATGGCTAAGCAATACGAAAGCCTTTATCCAAACGGTTGGGCTATAGCCAATCTAGATCCAAATCCTATGAGAGGCAAAGCATTAACGGCTATGCATTTGTTATATAAATATAAAGAATTAGTTAAAAACGATGGGTCTGTTGAGGAAAAAACAAAACTTCAAAATAGTTTAAAATCAACTTTTGAGGATTTTGATATTGCCAAAGAAAAAGAACTTTTTTCTTTATTCTTAAAAGAAGTTTCAGAAGATATTTATCCTGGAGATATGACTTTAAAAAACCTTCTCAACAAAAAAAATCGCGAAGAATTTGTTAACCATTTATTCCGTAGAACAAAATTTACAGATTCAAATAAATTAGAAAAATTCTTTTCAAAAGAAGATAAAATTGAAAAAGAAGATGATGTTTTAATGGAAGCAGCCAATGTTATCGTACCAAGGTACAACGAAGCTGTAAAAGCTTTCAGCAGTAGTAGTAGAGCCAGACAAGCTTTAGAAGCAAAAATAGCGAATCAAGTTTTTCAAGTTTATGGAGACCAATTGCCACCAGATGCAACTTTTACACTTAGAATTTCAGATGGTATTATGAAAAGTTATGCATATAATGGAACAATCGCACCA
>JBATMZ010000011.1:0-2763 GCA_049290115.1 Saprospiraceae bacterium
GGGATTTTGTTCTAAGTGTTCGTTCTAATTAATTAACTTGCCTTCGGTGCTTTGCTGACGCAAGATAAGCACCTACGGCTTAATCATCGGCAATTGTGTTTTACTCGGCTTCCTTGTTCTGGGCGGCGGGTTAGGCGCAACGCCGTTAGGCATTAAAATTATTAATGATAATAAATAGTAAAAATTACAAGTTAAACACAAGCAAGAACAAGTTTTTTCAAGTATTAACGAATAAACATAGGTTGCCTGCAGAATGGATGATGTATCATCCTTTTATGAGTAGGAAATGTGAATGGGTCACTGGTAAAATAGCAAATAATTCTTTCGAATTAACTGATTTCAGATTTCCAAGATCTGGAATTCGCTTTTTAGGTAAAGTAATTGAACACGATAGTTCCATTGAATTACTAACACAGATTAGACTAAATAACTTTTCAGTAGTCTTTCATGCTTTTTGGTTAATCTCCTTAACCATTGCTCTTTTTTCGGTAAACAATTTTCAAAATAGGCTTGGAGTATTAGGTATTTTTCTATTTGGTGCCATAGGTAATTCTTTAATTATTCGCTTGATATTAAAAGGTTTTTATAATTTTCTTGAAAATCAGTTTACTCAAAATGATATTTCATTCGAATTGGATGATTCATCAAATGCCTAACCAGCGCCTCAACGCCGACCGCCATTTTAGTTCGGTGGATTTGTGATTTTTGAAATTGTATTTTTGTTATAGTTTGTTGTTCTAAGTGTTCTTACTTAATTAATTAACTTGCCTACGGTGCTTTGCTGACGCAAGATAAGCACCTACGGCTAAATATTTAACATTTGTGTTTTACTCGGCTTCCTTGTTATGGGCGGCGGGTTAGGCGCAACGTCGTTATATTGCTAACAATATTTATGGTTCTAACTAAGTATTTTAGAAAAAATATTAGTAAGAAATTAGTTTCATTAGTTTTTTGGCCAGATAGAATTCTTGTCAATCAATTATTCAAAACGCAAGCTGGCTTTTGGATTGATGTTGAGCCTTATATTTTAATGGATTCAAAATCTTCCACAAATGCAATCGGTGAAACTATCCTGAATTTTTTGAACAAACGATCCTACATAATTCAGACTCCTAAGTTTAATCCGAACGAAAACAAAATCAATCAAAGATTGAAAGCTGCAAAGTGTAAAACAGAAAAAGAGTTTATGAATGAAGCTATGCACGTTCAAGTATCTTTAAAAGAAAATATTTTATCATTTACACCTACAAAGAATGGTGGGCATAAAGGTGATGGAAGAGGATTTAGTGAACTTGTGGAATTATCAAGTAATATCAATTTTACAATAGATTCCGATGAAATAGGAAAAGCAGTTTTACAGATTAAAGAAAAGTGTGTTTTTTAATATGCAATATAACCAGCGCCTCAACCCGACCGCCGTTTTAGTTCGGCGGATTTATAATTATTGGCGTTTTGTTTTTGTTTGAAATTTTGTTCAAGGTTTTCGTTCTAATTAATTAACTTACAAACCGCACTTTTGCTGTCGCAAGTTAAGTGCAGTTTGTTTAATCATTGGCATTTCGTTTTAGCTTGGCTTCCTTGTTATGGGCGGCGGGTTAGGCGCAACGTCGTTAGCTGGATAAATAAATTATGGACAAAGTAGAATTATTATTTAATCATTATAAAATCCATATAGAACTTTACAAGCACTATTTAGAGCTACTTATAAAATTCAATTTATTTTATTATGCAATTACTGGTGCAATTCTATCTTTCTACTTTACCAATCATACAGTAACCCTCATACAATATCTTTTAATATTTCCTTTAATAATGAGCTTCGCATTTTCAATATTTTTCTTTTATGCTTCAGATAAGGCAAAAAATAGTAGAAAAGAAGTCGTAGATATTGCGATCCTACTCGAATTAAAAACATTTCCTGAACTAAACGTTCTTGTTATTTTATTGAAATTGTTTGCATCTCTTTTTATGCTAATATCATTTTTACTTCTGTTACTAATAGTTTTTCACAATTGTATTTTTTAAGGATTTAGAATGAATTTAGATAAACACATTTGTAAAAATCATCCTCAAAAAGTTGCCACAAGTTTTTGCCATAACTGTAAAGACTATTATTGCAGTGATTGTTTAAATGAAGGAACAGAATACTATTATTGCAATAAAAAAGAATGTTATGAACAATACTTGATACAAAAACCACCTAAACCTTCTTTAGAGAATTTTGAATTCCCATATGCAGATGTTTTCTCTCGTATGGTTGCACTCTTAATAGATGGAATAATTTTGTTTGTTTTTAATACTATAATTGCATTTGCTCTTGATCTTGAAGTCAAAGATATAATTGCTCAGTTTGGTATTATGGTAATTTTTCGTCATCCACTTTTTATTATTACTGGCTTAACATATTATGTAGTTATGGAAAGTAGCAGCAAACAAGCTACTTTGGGAAAATTATCACAAAATATTGTTGTAACAAATCTTCAAGGCGAAAGAATAAATATATTACAATCATTAGCTCGTAATTTGTTAAAAATACTTTCGGCTTTAATTTTCCTAATAGGATATATTATGGCTGCATTCACTAAAAGGAAACAAGCTCTACACGATTTAATAGCCGGAACTTTGATAATCAAAACAAATAAAGGCTTATTACCTGTAGAGATTATCTGCGCCGAATGCAATGAAAATATAAGATTAAGTATCCAAGAAAGAATATTAAAAGAATACGATTGTCCAAATTGTAATAAAAAAATTAAAGTCTCC
>JBATMZ010000012.1:0-1534 GCA_049290115.1 Saprospiraceae bacterium
GATTACACATGCGCTCAGCGATTTCTTGATGCTGGTATTGTTCTTCAGCAGACTGTTCGGCCAGTTCCTGCAATTCGTGTGCGATCTGTGCGGCGCGCTCGTGGCTGCGTTCGTTGGTTTGAGTTAATTTGAGAATCTGTACCTGTATTCCATGTTGGCGCTGTTGCAATTCGCTGTCTGCCGTGCGTAAGAGCGCGATGCGGCTTTCGATAGCGTGATAGGTTTCCTCTGCTAATGCTGCCTGGCGTTTGCCATGATCCAATGACTTTGCCTGCTGCTGTGCTGCCTCTTGCAACCGTTCAATTTCACGTTGCCTCGCCAGTAGGCCATGTACTTGGTTATCTGGAGCATGGAACAGCACGCTATGCGCGCCTATCAGGTGTCCCTGCGGCGTCACTAACCAGGCGCCGGCAGGTAATCGTTCACGCAAGCTCAATCCTAGTGCCAGCGTTTTAGTGACATACACACCTGACAACCAGTTCGTCACCACGGCCGCAGTTTTTGAATCCTGGTAGCTTACGAACTGCCCCAGCGGGGTCAGCCCAATATCTTGTTGGGTTTCGAAATTTTGCGCTCCATCCGCTGAGAATACAGTCAGCCTGGCCGGTGGCGCATCGCTCCAATGTGCAGCATCATCCAGGAGGGGTAGGGCTAACGCGTTGAGACGTTCGCGCAACACGGCTTCCAGCGCATCTTCCCAACTTGCTTCAATGCCGATGGATTGCCACAGGTGCGGTAGTTGGTTTAATTGGTGTTTGACTAACCACTGCTTTAGATTCTTGTCATTATCGACCTGCTTTTGAAGTTGTTGCAATGCGGAAAGCTTCGCCTCTACCTGCGACAATTGCCGATCCAGTTCCTGCGTCGTGATGCGCTGCTCACGCCGAAATGCGTCAGCTTCCGGCAATTGCGTCTGCAGCTGCGTTAACTTCTGTTGTTGCGCTTCGCGTTCCGTCTCTATCTCGACTAATAGGTATTGAGTTTGTGTCAGTGTTTCGCTATCCACCTGCGGGAGATTGTCCTGTTCCAAAAGCAAACGCGAGCGGCGCGCTTCTAGTTGTTGCACATTGCGTTGGATATGTTCGCGTTCAGTATCGGCCAGTTGTAGTTGTTGCTGCGAGATCAGTTGTTCCCGTTGCATCGTGTTGTTGCGCTCCAATCCGGTTCGCGCTGCTTCTTCAGCTTGCGGCAGATGGTGCGCTTCGGCGTTTGTGCGGTTTTCCCAACCCTCAACTCGAATGTCTGCTTCTTGTTGTTGTTGCTGCCAGTGTGCCAACAATGATTCCACACCTTGTAATTGCTTGCGCTGCTGCTCAACCTGCAGCTCACTATTGGTCGTCTGCTGAGTCAAGCGCATGCGTTGATCGTTGAGGTGGCTAATCTGTTGCTCTAGTCGCGCAATCTCAGCATTCGCAGCATACAGCTCGCCCTGCTTGGCATGTAGTGCATCAGCCTGCGCGTAATGCTCACTGCGCGTGTATTCCAGTTGGCTTTCCATTTCACGCAGTCGCGTCGTCTCAGCTTCCAGCTCGTT
>JBATMZ010000013.1:0-1976 GCA_049290115.1 Saprospiraceae bacterium
ATCCAACTGCGCCAAATGGCATTACTCAGCCTGATGATGTTATGAGATATATGATTACCGGAACCGATGGCCAATCAATATCAATTGGTGCAACCAATACTGTTTCAATGAACTACGGCTTGAATCCAAAGTGGGTGCCGGGTGAGTGTTACATAGTTGTATTCGTGCAGAATCCGGATACAAAACAAATTTTCGGAGTTGAACGAATTAAAGTTAGTATGTAATTTTTTAATTTTACAATTGTTATAGTAAGCATCTGCAAAGCACCGGCTAAGCAGATGCTTTTTTTATGAATAAACCTGATTTCTATACCAATCACGGTAGCACTGTCACTCTCCCCCTGCTAAGGCCGAAGGACTGGCTTTGCCATGTGGGAGTTGGTGGGGGTAAAATATTTTACTTCTAGCTATAAAGGTGATTGTTTTAAACAAAAAATCAGTTACTTTTGATGTAAATAATATTGAGAACTATGAAGACAATAAACGGCATTCTAATAATTATGAGCATTGTTGTTTTGTCAGTGACATCATTCGCGCAATCAAACCGAAAGATGTATGGTATCACAATTGACGGGATAAATAACATAAATAGTATCGTTACCGCTATTAGTAGCCACAGGTATAGAATGACAACACGCATCGTGTTTGATGAATGGGTGCCCGCTTCAACATATGCCACGGCTGTGAATAAGCTTGATAGCGTTACAGTTATTATGGGCGAATTGCTTGATAGCTACTACGTGAAAGATTATACAATAGCGCAGTACAAACTGCGCACAGATGAATATATGAGCGCGCTTGGTGCTAAAGTTGATATCTGGGAAATTGGGAATGAAGTAAACGGCGAGTGGCTGGGTCCGGCGGATTCTGTTAAAGCAAAAATTAATTATGCCTACAATAAAGCGAAGTCAATGCAGTACCACACCGCGCTGACCCTGTACTACAATAAAAATTGCTGGGAAAATCCGCAGAATGAAATGTTCCGTTGGGTGAATAATCATATATCAAATGATATGAAACAGGGAATCGATTTCGTGTTCGTTTCATATTACGAAGATGATTGCAACAACCTTCAGCCTAACTGGCAGGTTGTGTTTGATAGCCTGCATGCTATTTTCCCTAATTCAAATCTTGGCATAGGGGAGTGCGGCACAAATATCGCAAACCGTAAGGAAGAATATATAAATCGTTATTACAATATGTACATAACGACACCTAAATTTATTGGCGGATACTTCTGGTGGTATTACAGGCAGGATTGTGTGCCCTGGACAACCAAACCGCTGTGGGGAGTCCTTGATCAAGCTATCCGCACTTCCGCGCTGTTATATAACTTAGATGAGATTGAAATTATAAGAGATGGCGATGGATATTAAGCAATTAGTAATGAGTAATTAGTAATTAGTAATGAGTAATGAGTAGATCGTAATCCTATCACTCACCCCTGAATGGCCGAAGGACTGGCCGTGACATGTGGGAGTTGGTGGGGGTAATTCTAATATGAACCCAACAACTAAACCTGTAATAAATATTTTACCCCGCCAGTTGTAAATAATGATCCCTTATCTCAATTAACTTTTCTATCACCGGTTCCATTTCCTTTATCATCATTAATTCCATTCTGAATTTGGAGATGTTGGGCAGACCCTTAAGGTACCCTGAGTAAAACTTCCGTATTTCAAGTACACCATATGTTTCACCCTTTGCTTCGCAATTCAGTTTTAAGTGCTGAATACATATATCTATCTTCTCATCAATACCGGGTTCAGAATAACTGCCAGTGGTTATGTATTCCTTCGCTTGCCTGAAGATCCATTGATTAAGTATCGCGCCTTGGCCTATCATAACAGCATCAGGCTCATACGTATCAAACGCGAACTTCACATCTTCGGGTGTTTTAACATTACCGTTAAGAATTATTGGAATAGTAACACCCGCATCTTTGATGCGTTTTACCCAGCTCCAGTCAGCATCGCC
>JBATMZ010000014.1:0-10236 GCA_049290115.1 Saprospiraceae bacterium
ATGCCTCGAGCCGGCAGGGCTTCTACTTTTTTCATTGATAAAAAAGTAGACAAAAAATCTAGGCCAAAAAAAGGCGATTGCGAAGCACCGTTCGTTCTCGAATCTTCATTTACGCTCTATTTGCCAGATGCTACCTTATTCTTGGATTCATTTATCTTCCGATCCATTGTTTATCATTGGTTTCCAGGTGGCTTATTTCGCTATTCCGATTCTTCTCTCACTATCGCTAGTTTTTTGGCCGAATAGTCGAAAATGAGGGCGGAGGTCTTTTATTCTGAGCATAGAGAAATACTAGTGTAAACTTATTTTGCTTGGAATAAAGAATGGTCAATTTATTTTGCATTTGGCAAACGATAAAAAATAGACAAAAAAAAACGCCCTGCTTTATTCAGGGCGCTCCAAAAAAATTATTATAACATATTACCTATTAAAAATCAGCTAACTCAAAAACATTAGTTTCTTTAGGTGGAGGCGAAGGACCAACCACTTCTTTTTTCCGGCGGCTCATTCGGTTGAGAATCGGTTCGTTGTTGACATCGATCACACCGTTGAGCTTATCGATGAGTGTAAAGTAAACCTGCTTATCGATGACAACCCTTGCAAACGACATTGTATCTGTGACCAATTCATTGTAGGCAGTTTTGATTTCGCCCCTCAATTTGGTAGTTAGTAACGACGTAGTAGATGTCTTAGCCTTGGAAAAATACTCGATATAAAACTGGTCATTTTTGGTTTTTACATCGTCTATCCATGTACTGCCACCAAGGCTGGAGATGGCCGCAGAATTTTCCGGGTCTTCTGTCCATTCTTCCATCAGTTTGGTGATGATGGCCGTTTTGTGCTGATAAGACAAACGATCAATACCGTCACAATACTGTCCATAACTTTTCAATAGTTGCATTGCCTGCTTCTTTTTGACCAAGTCAGTTCGGTACGATTCCGACTGTAGAAACTTTTTTAATCCTTTGACGGCCATAATTCTTTCATTATCCAGGGGGCGAAGTTCGGCGTTGATGGACTCCCCTTTGCTGTCCATAAACACATCTCTCATTTTACTTAGTGCGCGGTCGAGTTCGTCGACGCGACCTTCCATCTGTAACGATTTGGCATCGGCTTCCTTGTACAAGTCAAGGACAGTAGTCATAAATTGGAGAAATTCTCCATTTCGAAATCTGTGTAACACAGCAACATTCAATTTTTTCATTGGTAAAAATTTAATAATTAAAAAAAAATGATAATACGCTATAAAGACAAATCAAAAAAAGAGATTCAATTTGGCACGTCCTTTGACTTGCGCTTTACAGGGACAAATATATTAGCACATTTTCGTAAAATTTTGCATCAAAAAAATTATTTTATGCTGTTTTAGCAAAATTGGAGGTCCGAATTTGTATAATCTTGATATATTTTGCTGTTTCAGCAAAATATTAAAAAAAATATGCTGTTTCAGCAAAAATATAATTTGACTTTTTTCGATTTCAGCGTGGAATTTTATCTTTTTGGAGGTGAAAATGGAAGAGGTGAAGGGGAATGTTTTGGTTTTTTGGAAAAATTTTATGAACCACAAGTTAAAAATTATAAAAACCTAGGTGCTGTGCATTCAAATTTTTACTCACCCCCTGACCCCCTCTCTTAAAATAGAGGTGGCAATACGTTGTCTACGTTTGTAAAGTTAGTTGTGATAAACTTCTAACACCTCCACATTATAAAACTTAGACATAAAAATCAAATGTCTCTTTTATTATTTATTATTTTTGTTTGGTCTTTTTCTTTAAAAAAAAATAAAGGACACCTTCTAGGGCAAGTTTGCAATCGGTGCAATAAAAGTAAAAATGAGGTGGTAAAGGCACAAGTTGCAAACTTACGCCAATAGAGGATTCCGCAATTTTTGGAGATATCTGTTGCGGAATATGCAATTAATTGGAGGTAGGTGGGAGAGGTTTTTTGTTTATAGTGGCTTTTATTTCCTTTGATCAAAACATATTTTTCCCTTTGGTAGATTAAATTTTAATGTTTTTGAGTGACTTGAAGTGATAAAAGAAATAAAATTCATGAATTTCTGCCTTGCAATTTTAGGGATCTATGTAATTTGATTTTTTGGGGTTTTTTACAATTTCGGGCACCCGGTTTTATGATTTGAAGGTGGATTGAATAAATTCGGGTTATGTTTTCTTGTTGTCTGAATGAATGCGGGTTTCGTTATTTCTTTCCCCGAATGAATTCGGAGGCTACAATATGACCCGTCTCGTCAAAAAAACCATTTCTTTTAAAACCTGAAAAATATCCTGAATATCTTCCTTTTCAATATCTCTTTCCTTCACATCAATATTTCCGGTTTCATGACCACATAGGTTGGAACGAAGGTATGTCATTTCTATTAATAATGCACATTGTTGTTGGGTGAAATGATGACGTTCTTTAAATACAGCCAGAATTCTGAACAGTGATGTTTCTTTGGATTGTATGTTGGGGTTATTTCTTGGATTAAATGTTTCCGATTCATATCTAATATTTAATCTTTTATGTTTACTATCTGCTTTTTGATAATCGTATCGACCGGCCTTTGTAAGGGTGACATTACAAATTAAATTTCCATGAAAATTTGGATTAGGGTCCGGACCATAAACGGTTGTAAAATTGCCGCTAGAACCTTTTACTTTACTGTGAATTTTTTTCCCATCTCCTTGCAAATAAATAAAACCTAATGAAGCATATTCTTCAATGAGTTGGTATAATAGTAAAAAAGCATGCCTGAAATATTTACTACCTTCAGATGGTTTATTTTTACCTAAAATTTCCAATACCATATCAAATTTTGTCAACAGCGAAGATTCGAAGGTTTGTAATTCTTCCATCCATTCATATACAGAATTATCAAATTCTTTAAGTAGTATTTCTTTAATAGTACTTCTTATTGTGTTGCTTATACCAGTCAGTTCTCGGAGGTAAATTCTTGCCTGGCATTCCTTGATGGTCTCCAAAAAAGCTGCGTAATTTTCAACAGCAGATTCCGGATGATAATATTCAGGGCTTTCTTTGATATAGTAACCGTCTGCCCCGATATCTAGAAGGGCTTTCATATTCCAGGCTTTATTGGAGGCTGTCATGATGATAACCTGTGTTCCCTGATTGATTTTTTTAATCTCCTGAAGTATTTGATAGCCGGAATAATCCTTAGGGTTTTTGTGTATGTTTTCTTCTTTTTTATCCAGACGTAAATCTAAAAGTATTAAGTCATATTCGTCTCTAGAAATGGTATCTGTTATGTTTTTCCTGTACCTGATGAAATTACCATCCGTTGGGATGGAATGTAATTGATCCTTTTTTAATATTCTGGATAACGCTTCTATCCATACCGTATCATTATCATCAATCAACAAAACTTTTACCTGATCAGGTACTTCGATTCGGGAATGTGAACAACCTATTGTATCCAATTCATATAAGGTGTATAAATATTTGAAATGCAGATTTTTAAAAAGTTCTGATTCAGCCTTTTCACCTGAAATCAAACGAAATATATACGCACCCCAAACATTAGCTATAGAATGGTTATGATCTTTTTCCGACATAAATACAGGAAGGTTTTTTAATTCTTTTTTCCATAAGTCAGCCGTTGTAGATACACAAGAGTCTAATATCTTTTTTGCTTCTAATGGCGTCGCCAGGTAAATACCGGTGCTTTGGATCAGCAAACTAAAAAATTGATTGTCGAGACTCATTTCCATGGACACCAACTCCTTAAAATCATCTTGGAATAACAACACAATCGGACAAAATCTTACCGCAGGACTCAGGGATCGGGTACACCGAAAATGCATGGCTAATCTCAGTCCCAAAGTGGGATCTTCTCCTATCTGAATGGGAATAACAAGCACTTTTGGTACCTCATCCAGAAAATTAGCCAAAATAAAATCATGGATGGTTTCATCTGTATTTTGGCCGCTAAATGCCAGAAAATCTGCTTGTAAAGGCAATGCCAACACATCGGTCGTGTCAATAAGTACTCGTGTCATATATTGGATTTTATGATTGATACCATGCTGTTGCATGCTTCCATAATTTCTTCGTATCCTCCGGTAGAATTTTCTATCAACTTATTAAATTGGTGTTGATGATTTTCTCCATAGGCCAGATAATACAATTCGGTAAGGTCCTTTTCTTCTTTTGAATACATTGGTATCAATTGATCTACTCTTTGTCCATAACGAATGAGAAGGGTTTTACTCAGGTTTTCCCGAATGAGGGTGGCTTTGACAAGAGCATAATTTTCTCCATGGATGAGTTTTGAAAGATCCAGTGTTGAGGTTTGCATTAAATCCTTCATAAAATAATCAAGATTATTATAAACCCTGTCCTTTTTTAACTCTATATTTTCTATTCCGTTGACATTTTCCCTGAATGTGGTCGTAATACCATTGGTAAACCTGATCAGATGGATATGTTTGGCTCTTGCCATAAAAACCACCCGATCTTTCATTTCAGTATCCGGAAAGGAATCATGAATCATGATGATGTTCGCAGATTCCATGTTTTTTAAATCTTTTTCTTCTACATGTTTCATATATCTGATCAAGTCGCCATATTTTTCCTGAATCAAGACAGTGATATCAGTGTAATAATTCAGCTTCATCTGATTATATTTATCGTCGTCAATGATAATAATTTTTTGATGCATAGTTTACAGTGTTATGATGTGTGTAAATCCTTCCGGTGTATAATTTTTGATAAATTTGTCCTCAGGATGGTGGATGTCGTATAGCAGCGACAAACTTTGAATTTCGCCTTCATGAGGAGCCTTGATCGTATAATCATAAGCCTGGTAAAAACTCCGGACAGCACCATGCAAGTCTCCGGACAATATAGCTGTGGTAAGAGGTTGTATAGATGGCGAGCCTACATGTGTTATGGTTAAATACCTCTTCCTATCAATATGATAAAATTCAATTTTAATGATGACAGATCTATTTTTTCTTTCAAGGATGGTATTAAAAATCGTACCCAGACCCTTGATTAGTTTTTCAATATCATTATAAAATTGAGCCTTATCCAATTGTTTTACATCGACATCAATTTTAAAATCTGCGAAAGTAATACCCAGCTTTTTTGTCAGGATAGATTGAACCAATGGCCATAATTCTCTTTCTTTGGAGCGTATACTTTGCCGGAATGGCAGAATCATCTGATTATAAAATAATTCATTATTAAACGGGGATACTCCTGGGTTGTTATAGCACCAGTTGATTAATTCCTGGTGATGCCAAGTGAAAGTATAATTTTTATTGTTAAAGACAAAGAATGCATCTTTATTTTTATTGAATGCAAAATTTAGGATGCGCAGGTACAATTCTTTGGGTAAATGAACTTCGGGTATAAATTTTTTAAAATATCGTTCACATGTATTCATTACTGTGTCATAATCAAATTGAAATCCCGAAACATCTATGTCATGGACTAAAAACTTTAATCCCTCTGAACTGAAATTCGCCAAGAACTTTTTTACATCTTGTGGCTTGTGGAGGTTCAGGTCTATCTTTTCCTCCTCAGGTAGTTCCGGTGTGTCGCCACCATGCGAGTCTTTAAAAAACTGTGTACTCAATGTTACCACCTTGTTAAACTGTTCCCGCGACATTAAGGGATGGGCTAATAACTGTTGAATAAAATGAATTTCAGCTTCATAGGACTCGCGGGCACTTTTGATGTCTTCATGATGAAAATCCGGTCTGACGGAAGGGATTTTGTTAAAAGTTTTGGATTTTTTTATAGTATTATATTCAGGCATACTTTCTGAAACGATCATGTCCTTGTTTTGAAGATTCTTGCCCGGTGCAACAGTAAAAAAAGGTCCGTTTTGATTCGATTTTTGAACCAAATTGAAATAATCATCAAAAGGTTCTTTAAAAGTAATGACTTCCTCTTCTATAAATATGTCATCTTCTTTGAATATACCGGGGTCCAACCAGACTTTCTGACCATTCAGAATGATTTGATACAAAAATTGTCCGGCAAAGTACATACTTTCCTTTCGTGCAATTATTTTTGCCTTCATATCCAAGTGATTTTCTGTGGCTTCATTGCTTTTTGAATACCTTCTTTTTCCCAAAGGTCTATGACCTCTCCTAGTGATTGCCTTATCAGGTTTTCGAATCGCTCCTTTAATTTTAAATACGTGCTGTTTTTTTCTCCTTTTACCATCTTAAGGTACTCTAGTTTGCCCCAAATGACATTCTCCATATTCGGTGTGCCCTTTTTTATATAACCTTTGTCGAGTATATATGAATTGAGAAATAACATTATTGTCTTTTGTTTTCCGTATTTCTCCCAAAAGTAAATCCAATGCCGGATTTGTTTGATATACCTTGTCGGAACGTTTACTTTTTCATTGACGAACAGTCCGGTCACCTCTTGTTTATAGCCTTGTTTTTGTAATCTCGTTTTGGATTCCTTGATGTGAAAATGTTGTTCACGGATAATTTTTTCAACGTGCAGTATGAAGTCACTATTCTTTTGATATACATTGTGCATGGAACTAAACGTGATATCATCCGCATACCGGGTATAATGAACCCCATGGTTTTTGGCAGCACGTGCCAGTCGTTGGTCCAGTTTATTGCACACGACATTACTCATCATCGGTGAAGTGGGTGCGCCCTGAGGGAGTGCAAATTGTTTTTTCTTAAACCATTGACCGTCAATATATCGTTCTACTTCCATTTCATGGCAACAAATCATTGCGATCATATTGGCGATAAACGATTTTTCCTCTATCAGGTTGAAAGGTTTTTCCTGTAGTCTAAAATATACCCTTCGTTTGTCAATAGAAGGAAAAAAATCTTTGAGGTCAATATTGTACACATAATGTTTGTTGGTGTGGCATTGCGCATTCTGAACAATAGATCGACCCGGAATAAATCCTGTAGCGCAGGCATGGATTGAATCCTTATAGACAACCTGCAGGATATAATTGAGGCATGTTTGTACTGTTTTTAAAGTATTTTTGGGTGCGTGAATGGTGCGGGATGCGCCGGATTTTTTAGTAATGGTAAATGAAGTGTACTTGTATTCAGTATTGTTGTTGACAATATAAGGATTGATCGTGCTGGCATAAAACACTTTAGAATCCGGACCATATAAAATTTCTCTGACCTTATTTAATAAAGCCACAAAGTCTTTTTTGGACTGCATAGCTTCGAATAAATCTTTTATTTCTTTTTCAGGGTTCATACGTTTACATTTTGGTTCAAAAAAAGCCCGCTCTACTAAATTCTTTGTTTAGGCAATCCGTTTCGATAGAACCAGTTTTTCAACTTTTCCCATTTTCAACTTTTCAATTTATTTCCATACAGACCATTTTTCCGGTGGGCCGCATTTCCATTTTTCCAACATTACCCCCGGAGTAAAATCCTTACATGGGTAACTTTCAGTCATGACGAGTCTCTGCATTGACCCATACGTCATGACTACCTTCCGAATACAGAAGGCAAAATTCAATTGTTTGAGCAGGCTTTTAAAGAACTATTTTTATCATCTGCAATATTTCTGCCAAATGATGTAGCAAAGATAAATCTTATCTGTGCGTTTTTAGTGCACAGCAATTAAATAACTTAGAAAGGTAATATTTCATCATCGGAATTTTCGATATTCTTTTTGACGGGTATAATAAATCCTTCCAAACTAACTGCACTTATTTTCCACGCTTTGGCTTCAGTAAACCACTTGCCGTTGTACTCCTTGCTTTCAATGTCAAAATCAACCTGCAATTCATTTCCAATTTTCAACTGCTCCTGATTTATTTTATTACCCCATACGCTGAAACAAATCTTTTTTGGATATTGATCTGAAGTTTCTACAATGATGTCCTGTTTTCTCCATTCACCATTTTTCCCTTGTCCGGTTTGTAGAGGTAAAGTTTGAATTAGTTTTGCTGTAATTTGCATAATGTATGTGTTTTTTAAATTTTAATTCTAAAACTCTTCGTCATCATAAAAGCCATATTCTTTGTTTTCATTCCGTTCGATTTTTGCACTAAACATCTTTCTGGCAGATTTTTCCTTTTCAAACATTTCTTTCATGTCATCTTCATTTTTTGAAAAAACCATGTGATTGGAAATCGATACTGATTTGGCAAACTTATCAACTTCATGATCTGTTCCGATGTATGTAAATGTCCAGCCTTTCATTTTAAACTCTTCCACTAATTTTTTTATGTCACTACCTGAAAATTCTTTTGAAGCGTTTTCTTGCCCGTCTGTCATTATGGTAACCAACACATGATAATCGGTTTGATCAGTCAGTTCCTGGTTTAACTTATTTAATCCGAAACCCATTGCATCAAAAAGTGGAGTGGATGCATCAGGACGATACAGTGTAGTATTGAGCTCAGTCAATTTTTCAACCGGATCGATAAAGTGATGTGTTTTTATACCCAGCCCATTAAAAGAAAGTAATGAGATATAATGCTCCTGATCAGGAAATTCTTTTTCAATACCTTTGATGGTCTGTACGATTTCATTAAAACCTTGTATGGTGGTTTCCTGTATAGAAGCCATTGAACCGCTTTCGTCAAGGATAATAAGGTTGTGTACTTGGTGTTTCTTTTCCATTGTAAATGATTTTATATTTTGGTTTTATTTTGATGAGCTTTCCCGCTTAAGGTTACAAAGATGCAACCCACCTGTGCACTTTTGGTGCATAGTAAAAAAATTGTTCTATTTTTGCCTATCATTCGTAAAGCCCTTTCCTTATTTGTGTGCTCGTAATTCGTAATTCGTAATTTTTAATTTGTAATTGATATGGCTGTCTCCAAATACCCCCTCATCCGCTACAAAGTGCTCGACCGCTGTTTCCGTGCAACGTACAAAAGGTATTATATAGATGATTTGGTAGATAAATGTAATGAAGTCCTGTACGAAATGACAGGAGAAGAAGAAAGTGTCAAACTCCGCCAGATTCGAGATGATATAGCATTTATGAGAAGCCCAGAAGGGTGGAGTATAGAATTGGCAGAACTCTTCGATGGTAAAAAGAGAATTTATAGATACGAAGATACTCAGTTTTCCATTATGAATCTGCCTCTCAATGACAGAGTCATGGAAGAGTTCAGATCATCTGTAGAAGTACTTTCACAGTTTGAAGGAATGCCACAATTCGATTGGCTCCAGGAGTCATTGGCTAAAATGAATATGGAAGCCCACCGAAAAACTGAGCCAATCATATCTTTTGATGCCAATCCGTTTCTTAAAGGAATAGAACATCTTTCCACTTTATACCAAGCTATAAAAAATAAAACAGTATTCGAGATCACTTATCAGGACTTTAAAGCTCCTGAGCCATACCTTATTACCCTACATCCCTATCATTTGAAGCAATACAATAATCGTTGGTTCATCTTTGGTCTCAATGAAGAAAATGGAATCCCAACCTGGAATCTAGCCATTGACAGAATAATTGATATCTCCGATTCTATAGATTCATATATTCCTAATAAAGACATAGACTGGATGGAATATTTTGAAGACATAATTGGTGTTTCAATACCGCTAGATGCTCAACCCGAGGATATCGTTCTTCATTTTTATGGTATCACCGGCAAATACGTGGAAAACAAACCCATTCATGGATCTCAGAAATCCCGATGGCTTGATGCGTACACGCTGGAAGTCCGGCTTTGCCTCATCCCGAACTACGAGCTGGAGAGTCTGATTTTGTCGTATGGGGAGAGTGTGAAAATTATATCACCTTATACTTTAATCAAAGTATTTCAACGAAGGGTTGAAATACAATTAAAGTACTATGTGTTTTGATTATTTTTAGTTTGGACTTGGGTTTCCAACAATTCATTACAATATTGGATAGCAATTTGGCACTGTTCCTTAGTAAACATCCCAAAATGCGTGTGTTCCAGAGATATGCCCATTTTGCCGGCAAGCCATTGGTAAGCTTCTTTGTAAGTGGCAAATATTCCCATTTCTTTCCAAAGTGGGTCAAAAGTACGATGACCTAACTGTTTCCACTTTCTCAGGTCTGCATCAGCTATCCTGCCAAGCGATCGTTTGTTATCTCCGTATGTTCCCACATAGTGATCCGGATTTGAAAGGCACTGGTAATACAGTTTATCCAGAAACTTTGGTCTTTTACCTTCATATTGGACGTTCGGATAAATGAAATCCCCTTTAACCATTCGAGAACCACATCCACAATATGGACAAATTAAACCGGTAAGAAAATCTTCCGCCA
>JBATMZ010000015.1:0-16037 GCA_049290115.1 Saprospiraceae bacterium
AACTTAATCACCCCTCTATTTTAAGAGAGGGGCAGGGGGGTGAGTAAAAACTATAAATCTGGTGCTTCCTGACCCGTCTATTTCTACCCAACCCCCGACCCCTTCCCTTGAAAAGGAAGGGGGGAGCAGTAGTTTAAAGGAAAGAATATGACTAAAAAAGAATAATGAAAAAACTGAATCTTTACCATACAACAACTTGAACACCCCTCTATTTTAAGAGAGGGGAGGGGGTGAGTAAAAACTATAAATCTGGTGTTTCCCACTTTACTTTTTCAAACTAATCTATTTTCTGACCTTCGTTCACTGAAATGACTAAGGTCGAATTCTGGACGCAATACTATTGTAGATGTTCTAGATAACACCAAATATTGAACATAAACCTTTAGTACTGAAACTTGCTGTTTTAAGTTTCGACTGAGGTTCAAAAACCAGCGAGAGTGAATGAAGAATCGGAATAGCGTCTTTTGCAGAGTGATACCTACATTCAATAAGTAAATGCTTCAAGGTGCAAAAGAAAGAGCTATAAGATTCGAAAATGAACGGTGCTTGCACTCGCCTTTTTTGAACCTAGATTTTTTGCTTACTTTTTTATCAATGAAAAAAGTAAGAGCCTTGCCGGCTAGAGGCAATGGTAGCTTTTTTTATGTACATAATACGCTTGGTCTTAGTCTAAAATTGGTTTTAGACAATGAAATTTGACGAGACAGTCAATGAAAAAACTAAAACTTTACCATACAACAACTTGATCACCCCTCTATTTTAAGAGAGGGGCAGGGGGGTGAGTAAAAACAGTAAATCTGGTGTTTCCCACTTTACTTTTTCAAACTAATCTATTTTCTGACCTTCGTTCACTAAAATAAAAAAGGTATTAACAAATACTACTTCGTTGTCCTACACCTAGTCAACCCCCTTTATACTGATTTCTATAGGAAGAGTAGAAGAGCAAGGAGATGACTCATGCCCTAATTAAATTAAACGTACCAAATCAATATTTAATCAATATTACTCCCTCTTTCTTCACAACAATGAGGACATATTATGTGTTTTTTTCGTTTTGGTTTAAAATTCAAACCAACATTATACTATATTTGCATTCTTAAAAAGAAGATCAAAGAAAAAACATGTTTGAAAGTTTAAGTGAAAAGCTGGAATTTGCCTTTAAAAGTCTAAAAGGTGACGCTAAATTAACAGAACTGAATATCGCTAATTCAGTTAAAGAAATCCGAAGAGCCCTAGTAGCTGCTGACGTAAATTACAAAATAGCCAAAGAATTTACCGATAAAATAAAAGACAAAGCCCTAGGTAAAGAAAATGTTTTGTCTGCCGTTAAACCCGGTGAAGTTATGGTCAAAATCGTCATGGACGAAATGGTCGAACTCATGGGTGGTCAAGCAGCAGGAATTAACACAAAAGGTAATCCAGGTATTGTCCTCATCTCTGGACTGCAAGGGTCTGGTAAAACAACCTTTACTGGCAAATTGGCCAAATTTCTCAAAGAGAAAAAAGCAAAAAAACCATTGCTCGTAGCGTGTGACGTATATCGACCTGCAGCCGTAGATCAGTTGTCGGTACTCGCTGAACAAATTGGTGTAGCTATTTTTAAAGAACCGGAAAGCAAAAACCCAGTCCAGATAGCTCAAAATGCCATACAATTTGCCAAAGCCAACAGCCACGATTTAGTCATCATAGACACAGCTGGTAGAACTGCCGTCGATGAGGAAATGATGAACGAAATCGAACAAATCAAAAACACCATCCAGCCTACAGAAACCTTATTTGTCGTGGACGCCATGACAGGCCAGGATGCCGTCAATACGGCAATGACCTTCAACGAGCGCATCAACTTTGACGGTGTTGTATTGACAAAACTCGATGGTGATACACGTGGTGGAGCCGCTTTATCCATCAAATACGCCGTAGGCAAACCCATCAAGTTTATCAGTTCAGGAGAAAAATTGGATACTATCGATGTTTTCTACCCTGAAAGGATGGCACAAAGAATTTTGGGCATGGGAGATATCGTGTCTCTCGTAGAAAGAGCCCAGGAACAATTTGATGAGAAGGAGGCGGAAAAACTAGAGCGAAAAATCAAAAAAAATAAATTCGACTTTAATGACTTCCTGGGACAGATGAATCAAATCAAAAAGATGGGTGATTTAAAGTCTTTAATGGGAATGATCCCTGGAATGGCCAAATTGACCAAGGATATCAACATCGACGATAAAGCGTTTTCGAAAATAGAAGCCATCATCCACTCTATGACGCCAAAGGAACGATCTCATCCAGAACTGCTCAACATGAACCGTAAAAAGAGGATCGCTTTGGGCGCTGGAAAAAATATTCACGAGGTTAATATGTTTATCAAACAATTTGATCAAATGAAAAACATGATGCATGCCATGAGTAAGGGAAAAGGCATGGACAAATTGTTTGGTGGAATGCCTAACGCTCCTAGAAAATAAGATTATTTTACCTTTACTTTAAATAATGATTCAATGAAAAATTTAAAAATTGTTTGTATGATTTTGTTTTGTTTTGGTAGTGCGTCCGTGATAAGTCAAAACAATCCGCTTCTGGAGGCTTATAACACGCCTTTTAACGCTGTGCCATTTGACAAGTTGGAAACTTCTCAATTTTTGCCAGCTATAGAGGAAGCAGCCGCTAAAGGAAAAATGGAAATCGAAGCGATTATTAATAATGCTGAAGAACCTACCTTTCAAAATACAATTTTGGCATTAGAAAACGCTGGAAAAGATGTTTCTAGGATATCGAAAATTGTTTTCAACCTTAATGGAATGGAAACAACGCCTGAACTTCAAAAAGCCATTAAATCCATTTCGGCTTTATTAACAGAATATAGAAATGACATCTTTTTAAACGCAGATTTATTTGCCAAAGTGAAAGAGGTATACGAGTCTAGAAGTAAATTAAAACTAGATGCGGAAAGCGCCATGTTACTAGAAAAATCTTACAAATCTTTTTCGAGGAATGGTGCCAACTTAACGGAAGAATCAAAAGTCCAACTCCGTGACATGAATAAAAAAATGTCGGAACTTGGACTTAAGTTTGGCGAAAATGTTTTAAAGGAAACCAATGAATTTGTATTATATCTCATGTCTGAGGATGATGTTAAAGGTCTTCCAGATTATGTAAAAAGTGCCGCCAAAGAAGCTGCTGCCAAAGATGGAAAAGAAGGATATAAATTTACCATACATGCACCTAGCTATAGTCCCTTCATGCAATATGCAGAAAACAGAGACCTTCGACAAGAATTGTATATGGCTTATAATACAAGAGCTTTTAAAGACAATGCCAATAACAATAAAGAGATTGTAACACAAATAGCTAATTATAGATATCAAAAAGCACAACTTCTAGGATACGAAACCTGGGCTGACTATATTTTGGAAGAAAGAATGGCCAATAAAAAACAGATAGTTCTTGATTTTTTAGATGATATCAAAGAAAGTGCTTTGCCAGTAGCCATCAATGAGGTCGCCGAACTAACCGAATATGCAAAAAAGAATGGATTTAAAGGTGACCAGCTTGAAAAATGGGATTTTTCTTATTATGCAGAAAAGCTAAAAAAGGAAAAATTTGATATCAACGATGAAGTGCTGAAACCTTACTTTAGTTTAGAAAATACTATCAATGGTTTGTTCGAATTATGCACTGAACTTTGGGGAATTACCTTTAAAAAGAACACAGAAGTGGCTACTTGGAATAGTGATGTAATGGTTTATGAAATATACGATAAAGACGGAAAGTTTTTGGCCTTGTGGTATGGCGACTACTTCCCTAGAAGTGGTAAAAGAGCGGGTGCTTGGAACAATACCTTACAAGATATGTGGGTTCAGGATGGGAAAGAGTACAGGCCCCATGTTGTCAATGTGTGTAATTTTACAAAACCAACAGGAGACAAACCTGCCTTATTGACATTTAACGAAGTGGAAACACTGTACCACGAATTTGGTCATGCACTCCATAATATTTTTGCTGAAGGAAAATATAGCACCTTGACAGGTACAAGTGTGGCTTGGGACTTTGTCGAATTGCCGAGCCAATTGATGGAAAACTTTGTTTCAGAACCACAAATTCTAAATAAATTTGCTAAACATTACGAAACTGGAGAAGTGATTCCTCAACAATTAGTTCAAAAAATAAAAGAGAGCTCCACCTTTATGTCTGGACTAGGCACTATGAGACAAATTTCAATGGGATATCTCGATATGACATGGCATGGGAATAACCCAGAAGGATTTAATATCGAAGAAGTTGAAGACAAAGCCGACGTCTCACGTCAATTTTATCCTGATGTCGCTGGTGTTGCCGTAAGTACAGCATTTTCTCACATTTTCGCAGGAGGATATTCCGCTGGATATTATAGTTATAAATGGTCTGAAGTTTTGGACGCCGACGCCTATGATATGTTTAAACAAAATGGTGTGGTCAACAAAGCTGTGGCTCAATCATTTCGAGACAACATTTTATCTAAAGGAGGTAGCGTACATGCAATGGAATTGTTTGTGAATTTCAGAGGCAGGGAACCTAAAGTGGATGCCATGCTTATGAGATCCGGTTTGGTTCCGTTACCTTGATAAAGTGATATAAAAAAATAAATATGGATGTAGAACAAATCCTGGAGGACATACGTAAACGACCTTCGGATCAAAAAAGAATGGAAGCCTTCCAGGTTTTGTCTCACATCATGGATGATCTACGAAGCCAATGCCCATGGGATCAAAAGCAAACCAATCTTTCGTTGCGCAATTTGACGATTGAAGAGATGTACGAATTGGCTGATGCTTTGTTAGAAGAAAATCCTGAAGACATCAAAGAAGAAATTGGCGATATATTACTGCACATGATTTTTTATTGTAAAATTGCTGAAGAAAATGGGCAATTTGATATCAGTGATGCCTTACATTCCATATCTAAAAAATTAATCCATCGGCACCCGCATATCTATGGCGATGTAAAAGTGAATGATTCGGCCGATGTGAAAAAAAACTGGGAAATGCTCAAATTACAAGAAGGCAAAACGTCGATTTTGCAAGGAGTTCCCAACGGTCTTCCTGCGCTTGTAAAGTCATATCGAATGCAAGAAAAAGTTGCTCAAGTAGGCTTCGAGTGGAAAAACATAACAGAAGTTTGGGACAAAGTAAAAGAGGAATTGGGTGAGTTGGAAGAGGCAGTAGAAGAAAAAAACATGGATCACATCGAACATGAATTTGGCGATGTATTATTTGCAATGGTCAACTATGCTAGATTCCTCAATATTGACCCAGAAACAGCTTTAGAAAAAGTGAACAAGCGGTTTAAATTCAGATTTCAATACATTGAAGAAAAAGCACCCAAGCCTATGTTGGATATGACTCTTGAAGAGATGGATGTGCTGTGGGAAGAAGCCAAAAACATTGAAAAATCATCCTAAAAGCCTTTTATGAAATACCTATTTTTGTTGCTCACGGTTATAGTTTTTGGGTTTCAATCTACTTTTGGACAAAATGTTTCTGGATTTGAATGTGAACAAGTAAACCAAGATATCCATCGTTTTACCTATCTATCCAAGAATCCTAGAATGGTTTATCAAGTAAGCGATGCAGTAGTTTTAAAGGGTTTTGGCCCTTGTGAAGATTGTGTGATAGAAAAAGATGCTGTTCAGATTCCTATTTTGGATGTGACGATTTTAGCAAGACCAAACGGAGATGGTTTTGTAATTACACTTAAGGACGATGAACAAATATACGGAGGCGGTGGAAGGGCATTACCTATGAATAGGAGAGGGTACGCCTTTCCTTTGAACAATAATCCTTGGTATGGATACGGTTTAGGAGCGGATCATCTTAATTTTTCAGTTCCTTTTTTCATTTCGTCGAGAGGCTATGGAATATTTTTTAATAATCCTTCCAAAGGATTTATTGATATAGGAAAAACAAACCCTAATATTATAGATGTACAATTTACAGGAGGTAGATTGGATGTCTATATCATTAAAGGAAATTCTGTAGCAGAAGTTTTGAAAAAGTATCATGAGTTGACTGGTCGTCAAGAGATGGTTCCAAAGTGGGCAATGGGTTTGTTTATGAGTCGCTTTGGTTATACGAGTGAAAAACAAGTAATGTCTATTGCCAAGGAAATGGACAAAAAGAAGTTCCCTTTTGATGCCGTGATTTTTGACTTATTTTGGTTTGGAGATAGTATCAAGTCTTCTATGGGAAATTTGGATTGGGTGAATACTCGTGCTTGGCCAAATCCGCAGAAAATGATACACAATTTATCCAAAAAAGGGAGAAAAACGATCCTAATTACCGAGCCTTTTTTTTTAGAAAACACCAAACATTATAAAGCCGTTTCTCCATTTTTGGCTAAAGACAGTGTAGGGCAACCCTACGCTTTGAAACACTTTTATTTTGGCAAAGGAGGACTAATTGATATTTTTAGAGAGGATGCGCAGTCATGGTTTCTGACCAAATACGACGAACAAATCAAAATAGGAGTAGCCGGTTGGTGGGGTGACCTCGGCGAACCAGAAAGTCACCCTTCGGATATGGTGCACGACCTCAGTTTATTGGGAGGTTCTGACAATACTTCAGCCAATGCTGTTCATAATTTGTATGGACACATTTGGACAAAAATGTTGTACGAGCATTATATCACTTTAAATCCTAATTATAAACTTTTTAACCTCAACAGAGCTGGTTTTGCTGGTTCGCAGCGATATGGCATCATACCTTGGACGGGAGATGTAGGTCGTTCGTGGGATGGTTTGAAAGCACAGATTCCTTTATTAGCAGGCATGTCACTGAGTGGTATTCCTTACATACATTCTGATGCTGGAGGATTTGCAGGTGGTGATAAAGATCCAGAGTTGTACATGCGCTGGTTTCAATTTGCTTCATTTACACCTATCTTAAGACCTCATGGTACCGCCGTGTACGAAATTGATCCTGCAGCAGTGAGTTATCCAAGCGAACCAGCTTTGATAAAAGGACAGTGGGAAGAAACCATTCGAAAATATACTCTACTTAGGTATGAAATGATGCCGTATAATTATAATTTGGCGTATCGACATTTTAAGTATGGCGAACCGTTAATAGCCCCGTTATTATTTAACTTTGAAAAGGACTTGATTGCTCAAAATATCAACGATCAATATTGTTGGGGCAAGGATATTATCGTCGCTCCCGTTGTAGAAAAAGGCATCAAAAGAAGGTTGTTGTATCTACCCGTATCCCATCAATGGTATCCATTACAATCGAACTTTTTGAATCAACCCATTCAACAAGTATCCGGTTGGCAAGCTTGGGATGTTTCTGAAGGGAAATTACCTGTGTTTGTGAAGGAGGGTTCTTTTATCGTCATGAATTCAAGGAAGGATGGAAATAATAGCCGGGATTTTGACAATGGGAATATTGAAGTACATTATTATGCCAGCGAACAAAATTCTACTGCTAAATGGTATGATGATGAAGGAAATGACAGATTGGCTTATCAGGAAGGGCGTTACGATTTATTAAAATTTTCAGCGGAAATTCAAAATCAAAAAACGCAGATTATTATATACTCGGTAAAGTCCGGAGATAAAGGCTGGCGATTAAAACGGAAGGTAAAACTTTACTTACATGGCTTTGAAAACATTAAATCTGTATATTGGAATGGGAAATTAATGCATCTTAAAAAGGACGGCAGCATACTTTTTAACTATAAATCAACCGAAAATTATACAATCGAAGTAAACGGAGCGGAAAATTAATATTGTGTTTAAAGATAGGATTGGAGTAATACTCTTTCAATTTTTTGAAACCGAATGTACGCTCAACTAACTACTTTCCATCATTGGCCAAATTTGAAAAGTTGGACGAAACACAACCTCTCAACACGGCTTGAAAGCGGAAAGTTTTACTTGGTTGACAAATGAGTTTGTTTAGTAAAATTTACATTTTTTTAGCCAAAATTAATTATTGTCTTCAATAAATTTATCGATGTTGGCTTTATGACCAAAAACCAGCAATAAGTCACTTGCCTCAAAACAATAAATGGAATGTAGAATCCCAAATACTTTTCGCTCCATAATTGTATTTCCTAAAAAGTTCTTACTTTCTATTTGCTTAATAACAGTGACGATATGCGCTTTATATTTATTTTTTATATCAATATCTCCCAAGGTTTTCCCAACAATTTTGGGTGGAATCTTTACTTCTACAATTTCAAATTCGTCATGTAAATTCATACTTTTTAAGGCGCCTTTTACCATCAGGCGATTGGCAAGGTCGTGGGCATATTCTGCTTCAGGTTCGATGATTTCAACAATACCCATTGCCTCCAGTACCGTTTTATGTACAGGAGTCAAAGACCTGGCTAAAATTCTGCCCGAAAAGTGTTTTTTAATTAAAGCGGTGGTCGTGATAGAAGCCCCGACATTTTCACCAATGGCTACTACGACAATGTCGGTGTCATTCAGTGGAAGATGAATAAGGGAAGCTTCATCACTTGTATCAAGACCTATGACGTGTTCTATTTTTCGTTGTATAACTTCAACTTTTGCGGGATTTTTATCCACACCAAAAACTTCATGCCCATCTTCAGTGAGGGCTATAGAAAGGTTACCGCCAAAATTTCCCAAACCGATAATCATTATTTTTTTCTTCATCTTGTATATACTTTGCTAATTGATAAAAACACTTTCTTTTGGATAATAAGGTTCACTACCTTTTTCATGATTAAACATCCTACTGAACAAGCCAATTAAAAAGGTCAAAAAACTTACCCTTCCTAAAAACATAATAATGATGAGTGTTATATGCCCTGCTTCTGATAATTTTGGTGTAATCCCCACACTCAATCCAACGGTTGAGTAGGCAGATATACATTCAAATAAAATGTCTTTAAATAATATTTGGGGCTCAAATACCGATAGTAAGAAAGTGCCAAAACTGATGGCGAAAATGGATAAAATAACTACTGCATTGACCTGATTAATAGCCGTTGCTGGAATTTCTTTCAATTTGATGATTAATTTTTCTTTTCCTTTAATTTGATTCCATAAATTGAGTAAAACCACCGCAAAAGTTGTTGTTTTGATTCCGCCTCCTGTCGATCCTGGAGAAGCACCCACCCACATCAAGGCCATGATCAACATAATGGCAGGAATACCTATGGTAGACATATCAATATTGTTAAACCCTGCAGTTCTTGCCGTCGTTGAATTAAAAAAAGAAACCACAATTTTGCCAAATAGATCGTGTTCTTTAAGTGAATCATTGTATTCTGACCAAAAAAACAACAAGGTTCCTGATATCAAAAGAATAACAGTAGTGGTCAAAACAATTCGGGAATTTGTCGAGGTATGTTTTAACTCCCTTTTATATTTAAAGCCCAAAATATTAATGCTGGAAAGTTGGCTCAGGAAGATATTTTTGATTTGAACATAGTGATTAATCATTACGGTATACCCTAATCCCCCAGTGATAATAAGCCAACAGATTATCATTTGTAAAAAATAATTGTACCTCACCGATTCTTCATACAATGAATTACTCAGCGTAGAAAAACCTCCATTGCAAAAAGCCGAAATGGAGTGAAAAATTGAAAAAAACCAAGGCTTGTCGCTTACCCCTGGTGAAGATGTAATGGAAAAATAAATAAAGATTGCTCCAATGGCTTCTATCAAAAAAGTTAGAAAGATTATTTTGAATAATGTTTTGTAGGTTTGATTTCTATCTAATTCTTTAATCATGTCGCTGAGCATGATTCTGTTGCGATAAGACGAAGTGGATTTGAAAATTAAAGCAAAAATATTAGTAATAGTCAAGACTCCTAGTCCACCTAACTGGATCAAAATGATAATAATAACCTGACCAAAAAAAGTAAAATCTTTTCCTGTATCCAAGATGGCGAGCCCTGTCACGGTAACAGCACTTGTGGAGGTAAAAAATGCTTGAGTGAGTGTAATTCCTTTATATGTGGCACCAGGCAATAAAAGCATAAAAGCGCCGATCAAAATGAGAAAAATAAAACTAAAAACAAACAGAAGGGAAGGATGAATTTTTTTATTGCCTAGTCCTGCTACTTTAAACGAAATGGCTATAAACCCAACCAAAATAGCCAAAAATGACCGGTAACTTTCGACCTCGAATTGTTCATGCAACATGTTGCCTATCCAAAGGAATGACATGATCAAATATATCCCAATAACGATTAAAAATACAAGTCGGGCTAGCTTTATTGATAGGCCTTGGGCAACCATAAATAAATACAAACTCATTAAAAACGTTAAAAAACTGAAAATCAGATTAATAATTTTATTAATCTGATGTAATGTTTCCAACTGTAAATAATATAAACCAGACTGTATAATTTGAAATACAATGATGGTAAGGGCAAGGACAAATATGAGATTAGTTACCCATTCGAAATACTTCTTGCCAAAAGCTAAAAAAGTTTGCATGAATTGTTAACCGAGGGTGTTTTTTATCAAACTAATTTAAAGTCCAAATGTACCATTTAAATTATTAATAACTGAAAAATAAAACAAAGCACTCTAGAAATATTTTAAATATAGTTCGAGGATGTGAAAACTTATACACCATCGAAAATTACCAGACCAAAACCTGGTGACCTTAACTTATATTCACCATGATTAAAATCAGTTTTTTATGTTGACAAACAATGTTTTGTATAGTTTTACTACCCTACTACAGCTTAGAAATGGACAACCAGTTCTCACTATTCATCAGGCAAGTTTATAGCTGAATGAATAAAAAATACATGCAAGGGGAAAACTGTCTTATTTTTTATCTTTAACCTTTTTTACAGGGGCTTTAAATGCATCGGGAAATTCTGCTGAAATCCAGGATTTTACAGTATCAAGGCTTACGTTTTGCAATTCGGCATCTTCCAGTTTTTTCCCATCGACTTTAGGAATTTTGATATTTTTTTTGCCAAATTTAATATAGGGTCCCCATCGTCCATTTTCAATTGATATTTTTTCAGCTTCCCAATGTTGAATGTAGCGATTGGCCTCTTTTTCTAATTTAGCTTCAAGCAGCTCGATGGCTTCGGACTCAGTAATGGTTTCCAACTTGTAGCGAACGGGAACATTTACAAACATATCGTTCCACTTAATAAATGGACCAAATCTTCCTTTACCTTTTGTAATAGGAAGGTTTTTATAATGAGCAAAAGGCGCTAATTCTTCCTTTTTAGCTTTGATAAGCTCCAAAGCCTCTTCCAATGACAAAGTCATAGGATCTTTACTTCGGGGTAAGTTGACAAACATATCGCCCAACTTAACATAAGGGCCAAACCTACCCGTATTAACTTGTATATCCTCACCATCTAATTGACCAAGTGATTTGGGCAATTGAAATAGCTCCATTGCATCATGCATGGAAATGGTTTCAATCGATTGGCCTGGTTTTAGATTGGCAAATTTTGGTTTTTCATCTTCAGCCAATTCGTCTCTATCTCCAATTTGAATGACAGGACCAAACCTAGTCATTTGTGCCAAAACAGAATGTCCAGTAGCAGGATCTTGTCCTAGGACTCTTTTCCCTTTTGCCCGTTCGGCTGTTTCCAAAGTGACATCCACTTTTTCGTGGAAAGGCGCATAAAAATCTCGAATCATTTTTTTCCAATCAACCCCATCCGAAGCCACTTTGTCCAGTTTTTCTTCGACATTTGCCGTAAAACTATAATTCATGACTTGATCAAAATGTTCAGATAAAAAATCAGTCACCACCATGCCAATATCGGAAGGGTAGAGCCTGTTAGAAGTAGCTCCTGTGATTTCTTGTTTTGTTGTGGTTTGGATTTTGTTTTTTTCGAGTAAGAGATGCTGATATTTTCGCTCCACGCCTGGGCGGCTTTCTTTGGTCACATACCCTCTTTCTTCTTCCATTATTTTACTAATGGTTGGCGCATAAGTTGAAGGCCTTCCAATGCCTAACTCTTCCAATTTTTTCACTAAGCTAGCTTCTGTAAATCGGGCTGGAGGCCTAGTATAGCTCTCAACCGCTTCCATATTTTTTAAAGGAATGACTTGGCCTTTTGATAATGGTGGCAACATACCTTTGGTTTCACTGTCTTCATCGTCATCGGTGGATTCCATGTACACAGTCAAAAATCCATCAAATTTTAAAACTTCACCTTCTGCCTGTAAAAATCGATCTCTCATGGTAGAAATACCTATTTTCACCACTGTTTTTTCAATCTCAGCTTCCGACATTTGACTGGCTATGGTTCTTTTCCAAATGAGTTCGTATAACCGTTGAATATCTCGATCTCCACTCACGTTTTTCCGTTCAATATAAGTAGGACGAATCGCTTCGTGGGCTTCTTGGGCATTGGCATTTTTGGATTTAAACCTCCTTAGGTGGTGATATTTGGCGCCATATTGTGCATTCACCTCATCACTAATGGCCTGTAAAGCCACTTCGCTTAAGTTAGGTGAGTCTGTTCTCATATATGTTATAAAACCCTCTTCGTACAATCTTTGGGCAACAGACATCGTCCTATTTACACTAAAACCTAGTTTTCGACTGGCTTCCTGTTGTAGAGTTGAGGTTGTAAATGGTGGTGCAGGATATCTTTTGAGGGGCTTTTTTTCTATACCTTCAATCGTAAAGGTGGCATCTATACATTTTGTTAGAAAATCGTGTGCATCCTGTTCGTTGTCTAATCTACTAGCGTATTCTGCTTTGAGGTTTGCTTCTTCTCCCTTTTCGTTTTTAACGGTAAAATGTCCTGTAATTTTAAAAAAAGGACTCGTTTCAAATCCTTGAATATCTCTTTCTCGTTCGACAACAAGTTTTACGGTTACGGATTGTACTCTTCCCGCAGATAATTTATTTTTTACTTTTCTCCATAAGACTTCTGAAAGTTCAAAACCGACCAACCTGTCTAAAATCCGTCGAGCTTGTTGTGCGTTGACCAATTGTAAATCCAATTTTCGTGGATTAGTAATAGCGGCTTGAATGGCAGGTTTTGTGATCTCAGAAAATACGATTCTTTTGGTGGTATATTCGTCGAGACCCAATTCCTTACACAAATGCCAAGAAATGGCTTCTCCTTCTCGGTCCTCGTCCGTTGCTAACCAAACTTCATCAGCCTTTTTTACTTGGTCTTTTAGTTCTCGGACAACTTTTGTTTTTTCGGGACTTACGACATACGAAGGTTCAAAATCGTTGTCGATGTCTATACCTTTATTTCCTTTTTCTAAATCTCTAATATGCCCATAACTAGACTTCACAGTGAAATCTTTCCCCAAGTATTTTTCTATGGTTTTGGCTTTTGCCGGTGACTCTACAATCAGAAGGTTTTTTGCCATGAAGTCAATAGATTTATCGAAAAAATGATGAAAATTCGTCGCAAAACTAACATAATTTAGATATGGCAGCGATTTTTTACTAATAAAATATGTTTGTTTGTTATTATATGAACAGGAATGCTCTTATGATTTTTTATTTTGAAAACAAAAAGCAGAACCATTAAAGACATTAAAAATGTTTTTTAACAAGGGCTAAAGTAGCTTTGATTCCTTCCTCCTCGGGCAAGTCTTTACCTTCCCATTCTATACCAATATAACCTGAATAATTCGACTTTTTGACGATGTTGGCCATCTGTGCATAGTCTATGGTAGTTTCATTTCCATTTACATCAAAGGCATAGGATTTTGCGCTTAATCCTTTGGCAAATTTCATGAGTTCATACACCCCTTTATATTTATCATATTCTAGAATGCAAGGTTTAGCCCATTTGTCACCGTCTTCTCTTTTAATACAAAAATTACCAAAATCAGGAAGTGTGCCACAATTGGGCATATTCACTCGACTAATAATAGATGATAACCAAACCCCATGGGAAGAATAACCACCGTGATTTTCTACTAGGATATTTATGTTTTTTTTCTTGGCATATACACTGAGTTTTTTTAAAGCTAGAACCATAGCATCAGAAACTTCTGTTTCAGAGCCTTCACCAAATGCATTTACTCGGATAGAATGGCATCCAAGATAATTAGCCGCATCTACCCATTTGTAGTGGTTTTCCACCGCCTTATTTCTTTTGGATTCATCCAGATAGCCCATGTCTCCTTCTTCGTCCACCATAATGAGGATCGATTTTACCTTATTTATTTCGGCATTCATTTTTAATTTATCTAAGTAAGCGGTATCTAAAGCTTTGCCTCGATAAAATGTACTTACATATTCAATGCCTTCAAATCCCAATTCTCGAGCCTTTGAAGCAAAATCGAGTGGGTCTAGTTTTTTATTTTGAATAGATTCACTTAATGACCATTGTGCTAATGAATAAGAATAGATAGGATTAGGAAGACTATCTTGAAGTGTAGTTTGGATTTTATTGTTTTCAGTGGGATTTTTACAAGAGGTCAGTATTCCCGAAATAAATATTAAAACAAATAAAAGTAGATTTGGCATAAAGCTGTTTTTTATCGTCCAAAAAAGAAAGCGTTATAAATGTAGGCACAAAAATAAAGGAAATTATACATCTACAAAATCCTAAGTTTGCTCTCGAGGTTTTAAATTATATATTTTGGACTTAACTTTTTTATGAAGTAGTTTGTCAATGTATCTTACGTAAATTGATTATAATTAATACGAAAAGGAAAACAAATTTTTTTGCCCTCCTTTTCGTATTACAAATTTAATTTAATTTTTCAAATACCAGCCTAACCAAGAACCAACAAGGCCAAAACCAACAATGGCATCAATTAAGTGAGCCATACTTGGTGTTTCAAACCAAATGTGATCGCTGTAGGTTCCTGCCAAGTAGCCTATTAGACCTATGGCTATTGTAATGAGTAAGGTGTCTTTGAAACTGCGTACCTTGACTTGTAACAACAGCCAACACAGTAAAAAAACAATCACAATATCCGTGACAAAACCCCTGATCATATTTCCACTCATACTTGTTTCAAATGAAGCATGATAATACACTTGTGCCCAAGGTTTACCCGAAGCTGATTCTACAAATTTATTATGGTCCTCTGTAGAAGCTTCAGGTGCCGTGGTAGGCAAAAAATAAAAACCAGGTTCTAACTGGGTCGAAAGAAAAGAAAGTATTGTGTCTTGTTTGCTGGTGTATTGAGTGGAATTACCATGAAGGTTTAAAGCCGCCCAAGACATGAATTGCCAAATAAATAAGATAATGGCACCTACAAGTGCACCAATGATCAATTTTTTCATTTTGTTTTGATTTTAAGGTGAAAAATATTTGGGAAATTAGATCCCAAATCGTTTAATAAAATGACTAAAAAGTCTTGCTTAATTTGGTTTTAAAGGGCAACAAATATAATTTAATTTGTCATAGATTCCAAAATTCAATCATATTTATTAGAAATTCTCACAATGAAGCTGTATTCAATTCAATAACACTTTCTATTTTTTTATGATATCTTAGGGTTTATCTTAATATTCCATACCTTTGTGGTGTAGGTCATTTCATTTATTTAGCTAATTGTAAGTATGCAATAATTATTTAGTAAGTTAAAATTATTTACAAAGCTATTATGTGACCAATTTTTATTGATAAAAGAGAGAATATAAAATATGAAATTAGGAATTACCATGGGAGATATTAATGGCATTGGGCCAGAAGTTATCCTAAAAGCATTGTCCATACCTTACATATCTAAAATTTGTACACCTATTATTTACGGTTCGACAAAAGTTTTATTTTACCATAAAAATATTGTGACAGACAATACGTTGCAATTTGTTACCATCAATAACGCTGACCATGCCCAAAAGGGAAAAATCAATGTCATCAATTGTTGGGACGACAACGTCAATATAACCCTTGGGAAACCAACCCAGGAATCGGGAAAATGTGCCAAACTCTCTCTTGAAAGAGCTGCAGCTGATGCTAAAGCTGGTTCAATAGATGGGATAGTAACGGCACCAATTAATAAATATGCCATGAAGTTGTCGGGTTTTTCTCATCCAGGTCACACTGAATTTTTTGCCCAAATAGATGATCAAAAAGATAGTTTGATGACTTTGTTTAGCGACCAA
>JBATMZ010000016.1:0-51877 GCA_049290115.1 Saprospiraceae bacterium
GTTTTAAACCAGCATAATTCATAAGACTGTATAAAGCGGGCGTTTCTTCGGGCATGGCACCTAAGAACAAAACAGGAAATTCCATCAATGCCCTTAGTTTGGGATGCGAAAAGTATTTACGAATATGATTACTAAAGGATGAAAAAATTTGAAGTCTCAAGGCCCCTTTAATTAAATTTATGTCCGCAAATTCTGTCAGGGAAAGACCCGGCTTATAAACCAATTCCTCCATTCCGGTTTTGTACTTATATTCGGCTTCAGCCATGAATTTTTGTAATTGCTTTTTACTACCTTTTTCTATCGTTTCAAACCAGTCGCCAAGCTCTTCGTAATTGGCTGGTATTTTATCAACATCATCTTTTCCAAAAACAATTTCAAAGGAAGGGTTCAATAATTCCAAGGAATAAAAATCCGAAGGTTTATAACCAAAATCAGCAAAAAACTTTTCAAATACATCGGGCATCCAATACCAACTAGGTCCCATATCAAATACAAAACCCTCTGGCGTTTTAAATTGGCGAGCTCTTCCTCCTGGAACGCTATTTTTTTCAAAAACATGTACATCATGTCCTTTTCCTGAAAGATATGCCGCTGCACTTAACCCAGAAAAACCAGAACCAATAATTACTATTTTTGCCATGATGATGTGTTGGTTTTTATGTTAAACAATTTGAATGGTTTGCCTTAATAGATCTTCTATGGTATGTAATTGAATAAAATTTTTCGTATTTTTTAAAGTTGGCAACCTATTAGGATCCGTTGCTACGTATATTTTCTGAGCTGTAAAAGTCTTTCTCATTTTATCTATCGATTCCAAATCATTTTCATGATCATTTTTTCTTACCATAAAAAAAAGTAGGTTGGTAGGATTTACCTTATTTACTGCATATTCAAGCGTAGAAAATGGCAAATTACTCCCTAAATAAATAACTTTATGCCCTGCTCTTTTTAGTAAATAATTTGAAAAAACTAATCCTATTTCATGTAATTCCTCTTCAAGTAAGAAAAGCATCCATGTTGGTTTTTCATTGACTGGAATTGGTAATTTTTCTATTTCCGAAAATAATTTTTGTTGAATCAATTGACTAATGAAATGCTCTTGAGCTACGGGCAACCTATTCCCAGACCACATTAATCCAATTCGAATGAGCATTGGATATATTATTTGTTCATAAGCATCTTTTATTCCATACTTTTTAAAGGCTTTGGTCAAGAAATGATTGAACTTATCTTCATTAAAATTAATAGCAGCAACGATACATTGATCAATTATTTTATCAGCTAATTGGTCACTTTCTGCAACTTCCAAAAATTCGGTAATTACAAGATTGTTTAGTTTTTCATCCGACATTGTACACAATGCAGAAATCTTATGTTTTTCGCTCTTCAGACTGACAATGTTTAATAGTCTTTGAAGTTGTGAACCATCATAATATCTTGTATTTCCATCACTACGCTCAGGTTTTAAAGCTTTGTACCTTTGCTCCCAAATACGAATTGTGTGGGCTTTAACACCAGAAAACTGTTGAAGATCTGATATGGAAAATAAATTCATTTTGTTTAAGTTAATGCGACTATTATTTAAACAAAATAAATTAAAAAATGTTTTTTATTGTCAATTTAAAAACAAATCTGCCTCTAAGTTTTACTGCGATGGTGGGGTAAACATCCAAATATTAATTTAATAACTTCGAATTAAATCAAATTTTTCGTTTGTGGGTTGACCAAACTATTGCCCAAGAAAATGAGTAAATTTTAGTACCTGTTACGAGCCTACCTATTCACTACCTATTATTTAATAGGGAGCCCTAAAATGTAGTAGCCTGTATTTCGACCTTTAGCGTTTTTAGCATTATCTATTTCCCAATGGTAGTCGTCAGATTCACTTAGCAGACTTTTCACATCTTCAAAAGTATATGTTCTCATAAGAGAAGCTTGCCCGTCCCATGCATAAATGATTGGAATGACTGGAATTAAATAAGTAAATAATAGTTGATTAAATGTAAGGGGTCTAATAAATAGAGTCATAACCCACGACATCAAAAAAAGGATAAACAGTGAAATGGGTAAAAATAACATCCATATTAAAAGAGGGATGTTATTTTTAGCGACTTCATAGATTAAAATTGACGCTTTGGATTCTTGAGCTGACATAAGCACATTTTTGGCTTTGGTTGGACTTAAGTGATGAAAACTGGCAATCATCGTTTTTAGGCCTGGACCAGTTTCATCTAGTTTTGTTGCATCGATAGATTGTTTTAAATAGGTAACATTCGAAATTTGTTGGGCATTAATTTTAGCTACAAGTGTTGGGTCAGGGTTCAAATCAGAAAGGACTAATTTTACGGGTTGTATATCTTTTTTATCGTTTAACTTTTTAATCACGTCAATCATAGGACCTCCAGATCCAGAACCTAAATCCGTTATTTTTGTAAACTTTTGTTTTTGATAAATATGGGCTATAAGGCTCGTGATAACCTCGCTACTACCCATTAGTTTATGAAACACAATAATTAAATTGGTAACCCCTTTCCTAATGTTGTTTGGCAACCACAAAAAATCTTCAAATTCAAATAATTCTATCCGTTTCATTTATTTGTTATTATTTTTTCGAATGTCTTATATTAGACTTTGTAAATGATAAAATTAAAAAAATTAAAATTCACTAATAAATATATTGAGGTTTTTTTCATTGGTCAAATCCAATTTTTTTCGTAGTCGACTCCTCGTTTTTTTTACACTTGCTATAGCAATACCTAGAATGGCTGCAATTTCTTTAGAGTTAAGATTCAATTTTAATAGGAGAAATAGCCGTTCTTCAGATTCAGTTAATGATGGAAATTTATTTCTCAATCTTTTTATATAACCCACATGATTTTGTTCAAAATATGATTTAAATGTAAACCAGTCTTCATTAGTTAAAATAGTTTGAAAAATTTGGGTATCCTCTTCTGTCTGCCCTTTTTTACTCTCATTATATATCATGGTTTTAAAGCTGGAGATGGTGTTTTCTAGTTCATGGATGATAGTGGATTTTTCTACATCATTTTGCGTTAATTCATTCACTTTTTTTGCAAAGATTTTTAAACCTAGTTTATTTTTAATCATACGTGTATAAAAAATAAATGTCAAAATAATGAACAAAATTAAAGCACTTATTAACAGTATATTTTTTATTCTATTTTGAAGTACTCGATTATGAAGTAATAATTCTTTTTCCAACAACTTCATATCTTGCTTTTGGATTTCATGGTTTGCATTAATGTCCAAAATTTTAGCTTGCGTTTCTACTCCAACGAGACTATCTTTTAATGCGTGGTGTTTAATAATATACTCAAGGGACAATTGATATTGTTTTAAAGAGTCATAAACCGCACTAATGTTCGCATAATTCACTTTTAAATTTTCTGTATAATTTTTTACCTTGTTAATTTCAATACAAGTTTTTAATATCTCCAAAGCTTTTTGATGTTTGCCCAAATTTCTGTAACCATCTGCTAAATTATTCATAGCCTTAGTTTTTTCTTTAGTCATCTCTAGTTTCTCAAAAGAGGCAATGGCACTTTGATACATTAGTATGGCCTCATCTACATGACCTTTCTTAACTAATATAATAGCTCTATTGTTATAAGCTGTTGCTAATTGTTTTTCTGTTCCATGTTTCTTTAATAATGTCAATGCAATTTTGTATAAAGAATCTGATTTTACAAAATCTTGGAGGTGCCCATACAATGTACTTAATTGTTCGCAACCTTCTGCAACACACAAATTATCTTTAGCAATTCCACATACGAGTAAGGAATTTTCATAAAATTTAATAGCTTCTTCCAAATTACCCAAGCGCATGGACAAAATAGCCTTTCTTTGTATAATGTGTCCCTTCCATTGTTTATTTTTTAATATGTCGGCCAAACTATCCGCCTTAATTAAGTATTTCTGCGCTTCTACATAATTCTGGTTTCGCATTTGATCCGATAAAAGAAAAACGTAGCCCATAAATATTCTTTTCTGATCCTGTTCTTTAATGGCATTGGAAAGAAAGTTTTGATGAATTCTAATTTTATCTTCCAGTTTTACATTCTCCTCATCTTTTACTGGATTTATTTTATCATATTCGACTTTAAAACCACTTTGACCATTTAATGATACACAAAACACAAAACCAAAAAAGGCGCTTATTAATATTTTCATTTTCATAAATTTAAACAGTTGATTTAATCAAAAAAATTTCCATAGAAGTCACATACCTAAGAATACACAATATTATTCATTTTACCTTAGAGCATAAAAAATTAACTCTATTGTCTACCTTTTTGTCCACCTCAATATTCCTAAAAACATTTTAAAAATGAATATCTTTGTAGTTCGAAACAATTAGGGGGTATTTTGTAGTTGGTGCATCATTTTATGTCATTTATACTAATTTTTTTTATATGAGAAATGTAATTATAAATCTTTTATTCATATTATTTGTTTTCAATCTTTCTGCTCAAGAAATAAATTGGAGAGATTTAGAAGGTAATAATCAAGCCAATTTTTATGATATTCAAAAAGCGTTTTATGAATATTGGAAAGATAAAACGCCAAGTAAGGGTCAAGGGTATAAAGTGTTTAAAAGATGGGAACAAAAAATGATCCCAAGAGTTTATCCTTCTGGCAAACTCAATCAATCATCCAATACTTATCTAAACTTTTCCACCTGGACCAAAGCCAATAAAATTTCTGAAAGATCCCCTAATGGAAACTGGATAGAGGTCGGGCCATTATCCAAGCCCATTGGTTATGACGCAGGGGTAGGAAGAGTTGATTTTATCAAATTTAGCCCCACAAATTCCAATGTAGCTTACGTCAGTACGCCTGATGGGGGACTTTGGAAAACTAACAATCTTTTAGATGCGCTTCCTATTTGGACGACGTATAATGATTTTTTGCCTGTTATCGGTTGTTCTGATTTGGCCATTGATCCTAATGGCACTACCATGTATCTTGCTACAGGTAGTTGGGAATCCGATAAAAATAGTATCGGAATATGGAAGTCTGTGAATGGGGGAGAAACATGGAGTCCTACGAGTCTTGTTTTTGAGTTAAGTAATTTCTACAAAATTTCTAGAATTATTATGGATCCTACCAACTCCCAAATTATGATGGCTGCTACATCTGGGGGATTATTTAGGACGACCGACGGTTGGGCAACCCATGATGAAGTTCCAACACTAGGATTTGGTAATAATATACAAGACATAAAATTTAATCCCGGAAATAATCAAATTGTATATGCTTCAGGTAAACACACCAGCCCACCACAGCAAAATAGGGTGTTTTGGAGGTCTATCGACAATGGTGTAAATTGGACAAATATTACCGCAGGTCTTCCTAATAATAGTGATGTGTCGAGGGTTCTTATTGGTGTAAGTGTTGCAAATAGTGCATATGTATACTTGTTGGCAGGAAACAATGATGGTGGTTTTCAAGGTTTGTACAGGTCTACAGATAGCGGCTTAAACTTTAACACACAATCCACTTCACCCAACATTCTTAATACTGATTGGCCTCCAACAGGAAATAATGGACAAGCCACCCATGACATGGCCATTGCCATTGCGCCCAATGATATTAATAAAGTAACAGTTGGAGGTATAAACCAAGTAAGGTCTACCAATGGTGGTGTAAACTGGAATATATTAACGTATTGGAATGGTTTGGATTCTAATTTTCCTGGTTATGGTTCAGGGTCTGCACCTTATTTACACGCTGATGTTCAAAGTATCACCTATTATCCTGGAAGTAATTCAACTATATATTCTTCCTGTGATGGGAGTATTTCTCGTTCTACAGATGATGGAGCTACTTGGATGGACATAAGTAATAACTTAAGAATTGCTCAGCAAACAGACATAGCTTTAGCATCAGATGATGCCATTATGATCACTGGACTTCAAGATATTGGAAACTTAAAGAACATAGGTAATCCAGCATGGACTTACATTGGAGGAGGTGATGGTGAGAGTACCTTTATTGACTATACCAACAATGACAATATTGTTACCTCCGAACCAAATGGGGGCCATAGTTATTCCAATGATGGGGGCGTTACAAAATACAATTTGGTTAGTAATGGTCTTCCTGCAGGTACTGAATTTTACAGTCCCATTATTCAAGATCCTGTTACACATACCACTTGTTATGCCGGAGGAAGACCAGATTTGTACAAAAGCACTAATTTCAAACTGGTAGTAACCGATGGCCATTCATGGTCTTCCATAGGGACACCAAGTGGCTCAAGTAGCGTATTACGCTTTGCGGTAGCACCTAGTGATCCAGATATTATATACACTTTAAAAGAAGATGCTGTTTCAAAAACAGTCAATGGAGGTGATTCTTGGTCCAATATTTCAACTGGACTACCTCTTATGGATGCCTACGTCCGAAATATTGCTGTATCTAATACAAATCCTTTAAAAGTATGGGTTGTTTTTTCAGGTTATTCTGCTACCACCAAAGTGTTTAAGACAGAAGATGGGGGAGTAACTTGGGTCAATGTTTCTTCTGGATTACCCAATATTCCATTTAATGTAGTCAGATATAGAAACGGAAGTAATGACGAAGTTTACATCGGTGCGGACATAGGAGTTTATGTTACCAATAACTCCCTTTCAGGTACTTGGGTTCCATTTATACATGGATTGGCTAATAGTACCGTTAATGATTTAGAAATATACTATCCAACTGGAAAAATAAGGGCAGCCACATACGGACGTGGTTCATGGGAAAGTAATTTATATACAGGAAATCCTACTGTTTTACTTGCCGCAAGAGTATTTTTAGAAGGCCCATACAATAGTGGTGCCGGCACGATGAATGATGGTCTTAGGACTTCTCATTACATACCTAGCTCTGACCCTTATCCAGGTTTGGGATATACCCATGTCATGGGAGAATTAGAAGGGACTAATACGGCAACATTGATTAAATCAGATGAAATTAATGCTATTGTTGATTGGGTTTTTGTGGAACTAAGAGATCAAAATAATCCAACTACCCGTTTATTCACCCGTTCTGCTCTGATACAAAGAGATGGCGACATTGTAGATATGGATGGAGTTTCTCCACTGCATTTTTCGAATGCTCCAGCAGACAATTATTATATTGCTTTCCGACATAGAAACCACCTTGGGTTCCGAACAAATGCAACCATCTCATTAAGTGGTACAGTTACAAACTTAGATTTTACGACCAATGCTATATCTACTTTTGGAATGGAGGCTATCAAACAAATCCATACAGGTGTATACGGAATGTATTCGGGTGATGCTAACAGAGACGGTGAAGTAAATGCCTTTGACTTAAATGCACACTGGAAGTTACAAAACTCTTTATATGGATACAGAGGACCTGACTTTAATTTGGATGGTGAGGTGAATTCTTTTGATTTGAATTCTCATTGGAATGTGAATAATTCAAGGGTACAACAATTAGACTAATTTTAATAATACAAATATCATGAATTTAAAATATATTTTTATCGTCGTAATAATGGCATTAAGTTCTGTCTCTCATAGTCAGACTTTTTGCCTTTCTTTTGGAAATCCTCAAATCATTGATTCAGGTAGCAAATTCCAATTTGATGTCTTTATATTAAGGGATGGATCGCCTTTCCAATTAGGTAGTAGTAATCTTGTATTTAATTTTAATACAGCTGGTATTTCTTCGCCCGTATTGATTAGCCACACACTTAATGGCTCGTATGACACACCCACAGTTACCAACCCATTACCAGGCAGAGCTTCTTTTAATGTTGTTCTAAGCACAAATGATGGAGGAATCATGGTGAATGAAACTCCCACCCTCTTGGGTAAAGTTCAGTTTAACATTATTAATCCTGCACTTATGAGTAATAATAATTGGTTGTATAATGGAGGGACAACCGAAACCATTGTATATAATGATTCACCACCATTCACACAATTATTTGCCACCAATACGACTTTGGCTTGTTTACAAATGTTAAATTCTCCGTTGCCCGTCAAGTTAGTGAGTTTCCAATCTGAATCCAATGATAAAGAAATAATGCTTTATTGGGAAAGTACAGAAGAATATTTATTGTCTTCATATGAAGTTCAAAGGTCTTTGGACGGAGTTCTGTTTAGTAAAATTGGTGCGATTGATGCTAAAAACAATAAAAACAATACTACCTATCAATATCAAGATTTGGAAGTTAAATCTGGAACTAAGTATTTTTATAGACTTAAAATGTTAGATTTTGATGGAAAATATGAATACTCAAACATAATTTCTGAAATGATATTAATGGACGATTTGGTTGTGAATATTTATCCAAATCCTGTAAAAAGAAACATGGAAATATTTGTTGAATCAAGCACTTCAGCGATCAGTATTATTAGAATTTTTGATATTAAAAATAGTTTGGTCTTAACTGAAAAATTTGATCAACATTTGACAATTGACACCAAAGATATAGCTCCAGGAGTCTATTATTATATTATTGAAAATGATAGATTTACCGAAAATGGTAAAATTGTTATCGTGGATTAATACTGGATAAATGATTCTATCGTTGGGATTTTTAAAATTGGTTTTTTGATCAATCCACATTGGGTTAAAAAAGAACCGCAAGTCAACGATAACAAAAGTTAATCTGATTATTCTAAGAAGAAATAAAACGATTTGTAATCAAATCCAATAGTAAAAGAGCTTTAAGAAGTTAACTTCTTAAAGCTCTTTTTATGTAAGTATTACAATAGAAAAATATTAAATATTTCATTTAACTCATATTTCTCTATGACTGATAAATTACCAAATAGTTTTTTTTGCAGTCTTAATATCCGTTGTATCTAAACTTAAAAAATGGACGTATAAAAACAATTATTAAATTTGTTTAGCCATTCATACGAATTGATTTTAAAAGTGTTTTATCTGGATAAGTAAATTAATTTATCCTTTTAACTACTTTTGATTCCTTATATTTCGTTGATTTTTAACTTTAAAAAGTCAAAGTATAAATCTCCTTGAAATTAAATATTCCAAAATAGCATGATAGGAAATCGTTCAATAAAAAAGTGGGAAACAATGATAACTTTCATCAATTCCCACTTACATATTATCAAAAATCTAATTACTTAATAACAACAAACTTAGCACTACCCGAAGCAGTTTCAGTTTTAACGATCATATAATACACACCATTTTGAACCTGTGAAAGATCTACTTTCCATTCGCCAGGGTTCGTTGGAACAAATGTTGTGTTATTTATTTTGACACCTAAATTATTCACAATCATTATATCGTGTAGTACATCGGAATCTTGTCCTAATTTTATTTTCATTATATCAGCTGTTGGATTCGGACTAAGTTTAAAGATAGGATTTTTAAAGACGTCTTCACTACTGTTTATAATCATCCTTGATATCTCCAAATCCAATTGGTAATTGCCCACAAATCCTACAAAAAATGGTGAAACTTTTAATTTTATATTACCGCCATCCATAATCTTTTCTTCTTTGATTACAGAACCGTCGATATGGTTTGATGGGCCTTGGCCTAAATCATATGTATAATAAGCATCTACAGAGTATTTGCCTTGGTCACCCTGACTATGTTGGTCATGTAATCTCATTTTGATATTGTAATCATATCCACTTTCCAGTTGTATTGAATAATGGTCGATATCATTAGGAATGTGAAAATTAGAACCTTCAGTGGATATTATAGCTACATCATTTTCGAAACTAGGTGTAAAATTATATGCTGTTAGTGATGTATTGTTTACTTCGTAGGCATCTGCAATAATTGGAGCCTCTACTATATCAAAAATCACAGGATTAGAGAAGGAGTCGTTTGAAATCAATGGAAAATTCACCCCATCTTCTGAACTAAAAGCAGCTAAATAATAAGACCCCGCAATTAAATTAAGTCCCGCTACTTCAAAGGACAATGGTATGGTTGCCCCTTTGGCAATATTGACATTATTGTCCTCAAAAACCGTCAAAATTTGTTCTCCTTCTTCATCAAAAACATCTACCACGACAGTACCGATAAAATCACTTTCTCCAGTATTTACTAAAGTGGAATTAATTGTAAATGACGTATTTTCTATTACAGGATTAACAGAAAATGTCATGGCACTAGACAACAACAACGCATTTTCATCACCCTTTAGCGTAAAATCAATAGGGTTAACAAAATTGTCTTTTCTTATCAAATGCCAAATGCTATCTGATGGTTCGCTACCATAAATACCAATAGTATATTTTCCAGGTAGAGAGCCAATACCTGTTGATGTAAATGTAAAACTAGTCACTGAGCCATTCGAAAATGAAAAAGCCTCTGCTATTTCGACAAAATCTATGTAAATCCCTTCTTCATTAAAAATCAAAGCAGTTACATCAGAAATATATTCATCAGACCCTGTGTATTTCAAATCCACAGTGACATTAAAAATACTATCAACTATAACGGGATTAGTGTTTAGAACTATATCTGAAGCCAATGAAATACCAAATTTAGGTGCCGAACTTGTAGAGCCCGGAATAGGTTTGATTCCAATAATAGCCTGCTGAAACATATTATAAGAGCCTTCTCCTGACCCAATACCTCCAGAACCAGGGCTTAACATATCTAGGGCAAACCAACCGTTTTCAGCTCCACCCCATCCCCAATTCATATGGAAATAGTCGTCATCATCGTATCCATCACAAACAAAAGTATGTCCACCTGCACCAAAACCCGCATATTGCATTGGATGACCCAAGTCTAATTCCCTTTTTAGCATAGTCAACCATTCATCATTAGTATAATCCTCTCTATACAATCCTTTTAGGTTATTTGAATAGCCGAAATAGGTTTTGTATGCATATTCACAATTGGCCATAGGTGTAGGACTATCGATCAATATATACGCTCCACTTTCTGAAGCAGTATATTGCATATCGACTGAAACCCCACAATGAAACATAACTTTAGCGATTTCACTATTTGCTTCCTTAATGGTGTCTGGTATCAAGGTCCAATCATACGATGTGTTGGCAAAATTAGCAGATACTGTTCCATATTTTGAATGTTTGTAAGAATGGAATCCAGTCCCTTGATGTGGATGTTGCCACTTTGCCATAATTATAGCCATGGCGGTTGCTGGACAGCCTGTCACACATCTTGTTTGTTCGTCGACATCATAAGGTGTCTGATCATTTACAAATGGGCTTTGGTCAAACATAGCTGAACATAATGGATCGACGCCTGAAACCGACCTATTTGTCCCTATTTGGTTGGATGAATACGCATCCCAAAGTTGTTTAGTAGAACTATTTGCTATAATACTCTTCTTTTTGATATAGATAAGCTCTTCCTTGTAATTATTCATCCAATTCTGAAAAGATGAGTTTTGTTTTTCTGGTGAAAACGTAGATTCAGTAGAATATCCCAATATAGGTAAGGATGCATCATCTGCTGCAACAATTATAAAACCCTTTCCGTTTGTGTTGGCATAAATATAATATACATCTCCGTCACTAGGACTAGTTTCAATGTGCACTAGTTTTAAATCATGTGGTATACTTTGATTTCCACTATTTTCCCATCGGTAATTAAAATAATTTGTGGCAACTTTGTCAACGATATTTTTTGGTACTGGTTTAGCTATTGTTATTCCATAGGTCAGGAAAAAAAATAAAAATAAGTTTAGTTTACATTTGAACATAAGTAAAAAGTTTGAGTGATAAATGATAAAATTGATGGCCTTATATATTTAAAAGTATAAAAGATTTTTTATTTGTATGGTTTATACGTTTTACTAGATTTAATTTTTGTAAAACCAACATATTTCAACCTTTGATACTAATTTAAAAAAATAAAATAAATCAAATGTATAGCTAAGTTAAAATATGTAGTAACATATGGCTTGGACAAAAAGGGGGACAATTTTTTTCAATTAAAAAGCTTCAAATAAAACTACAAAAACATTTTAATTAAAAAATGTAACTAACCTTAATACGTACTATGATCAGGGTAATTTTTAATCTAAAAAGGTAAACAATCCTTAGTAATCTATTTTCTAAGTACCCGTAAAAATCGTTCCAATTGTCTTCTATGCCTGAGGATATGTACGATGGCATGTTCCATTAATTGTTCTATATCGTAGTGTTGTCCCCACGAAACCAATAACTTCTTTTGTTGATCTTTCTCTTCAAGAATTATATTAGGATGGTTTTCAAAAAAGGCTTCCGTATAGGAAAACATAGCACTTAATTCATCACTGTACGTTTCCACCACGTTAAATTTATCTTCAAATATCCTCAATGATTCATCACCCAAAGATCTTTTAATCACATTAACATAATTATACCCCGATCGAATCACATGGGTTAAAATGCTTTGTACAGAGCGACAGTCTTCATCCTTCGTGACTGTATCAATTATTCTTACCAACTCATCATTGTCAATATCGCTTATAATAAACAACAATTCGTGAATGGCTTTTTCGTATTCATCTAGTATAGCGCCTACGGCTCCATTATCTCTATATATTTTCAATAATCCTTACTTTTTATTTTTTAAACCCTTGGCTGTGCGGTCTTCATACATTGGTGGTGGTGTCATTTTTCCAGGTTGGGTCACCATCAATTTCATCACTTCATCCACGACTCGCTCTATCTGAGGATCTCTGCCTGCCATCAATATGTTAGGATCGTCCCATACCCTGATATCAGGACTTACCCCTTCACCTTCCCAAAACCAATGTCCTACATTATCGTATAATCGAGCGTCGGGAACGGTTATTCCACCACCGTCTATCAATCGATGACCTGTGGCGGGTCCAACTAAAATACCCAATGTATTTTCACCTACAATAGGTCCAGCTTTCAATTCCTTAAATGCCCATGGCAGTCCATCTCCACCTGATCCTGCCCACCCATTGATCAACATTCCCATAGGCCCCGTATTGGTTTTTATCGGGTGTGTATGGCTTTTGCCGTTCCTCCAATGTAAGTTATATACAACAGGTCTTTTGAGTAATTCTAAAAATCTATCCGCTAATTGACCACCACCATTAAACCTTTCATCTATGATAAATCCTTTTTTGTCCAACTGACCATAGTACATACGAACTAACTCCCTTTGGCCATCTCCAGCTGTATTGGACATATAAATATAACCTAGTTTTCCTCCAGATAGTTTGTCGATTAATTGTCGATTATTTTCTATCCATTCCAAATATCTTAGGTTTCTTTCTTGTGAATATGAAAGACATGTAACCACCCTTTCCAAACTCACCTCAGAAGTCTCTTTTTTTCTGATAATGGTAAGCGAAACCGTTTTGCCGTCTAGCCCTTCAAATTCCGCATAAGGATCTTTATTGATGTCGAGGTTAATGCCATTGACCGCTCTTATAATATCACCTTCTAAAATATCCACACCGGGTTTGTCAAAGGGAGACCGAACTTCCGTATCCCAGGCAGCAGGTTTTATGATTCGACCTATTTTGTAGTTGTTGCCCTCTTTTGCCCAATCAATGCCAAGAAATCCCGTCATTCTAGGTTTTACTTCTTCTGTATCTCCTGAACGAGCATAGGTGTGTCCTGCTGCTAATTCACTAATCATACTCGATTGGATATTGATAATATCCCACCGACTTCGTGCATCTTTGACCAAAGCGCCGTATCGACTTCTCATTTCGTTCCAATTTACGTTTTGCATACCTGGATCGTAGAAGAAATCCCTGTATCGTCGCCATGTATCTTGAAAAATTTGTTCCCACTCTTGTTTGGCGACCCACATCATAACAAGACCATCTGTAGGAATATAATGCTCTATTTTTTGAGTTGCCGCAATAGATAAAACCGCATATTGATTATTGGATGAAACAAGTACAGATTTTCCATCGGAGGAAACAACAAAATCACCGACTTTGTCCAAAATTGTTTTTTCTTCCCTTTCTTTTATATCAAAATATTTTAGGGAAGAACCATTTTCACCGGAGCCCGTATTAGGATACCTTAGATAGATTAATTTTCCATCAATAGAGGCCATCTTGCCTAAGTTCCCTGCTTTAACAGGAAGTAATTCTATCCTTGCTTCGATATTATCCACATCAATGACCATATCGACTATTTCTTTTTTTACTTCCTCTTTAGGTGTATCGTCTTTTTTTTCCAGCTTTTCGACCTTTGTGATGAGCAGTGTGTCATTTTTAACGGGTATAATTGATGCTGTATTTTTTTGAAGACTAACTACCGCAATTTCTGTCATATTGGGATAAATCCAAGTCCCATCATTCAATCCTGAATATGCAGCATCCATTTTCCTATTCGTTTGAAAAAACAAATACTTTCCATCTTTGCTAAAAGTAGGCGATTCATCACTATAAAATCCCGAAGTAATCTGTTGTAATTTTTTACTTTCTAAATGGTAGGCAAATACTGCAGAATTCGCATTTTCCATGATCAAAGAAAAAGCTAACCATTTACTGTCACTTGACCACGATATCGGAAAATTTCCACTACTGCCGTGTCCTGTTTGCCACTTCGTATTTCCTGCGATTTGTACCACACCTGTAATTACATCAACAAAAGAAATGTCATTTTTTTCGTCCAGAAAAGCAAGATACTTATTGTCTGGTGACCAATGAAGTGTATAGCCAAAACCCTTTTTTCGGTTGGTCAACTGTTTGGATTTTATTTCTCCTTGCGTATTTTGAAGCCATATTTCGTACTCACCTGATTGATCACTCCACCAAGCAATCATTTTTCCATCAGGAGACCAAGAAGGGTTGTGGTCAAAAGCTCCACAAGATTTTGTCAAATTAAAGGTGGCTCCGTCTTTTGCCGGCACATTAAACAATTCACCTCTCGATTCGAAAATAACCCTTTTCCCATCAGGAGACATGGACATGTTGGTGATACTCTTGCTCACATCTTTTTGCTGGGGCATTTCTGTTGTAAAATCACTGACCACATTAATTTTTACACTTTTGTACTTTTGGGTAGATACATCCATCAAATACAAATCCCCTCCATTTTCAAACACAAGTTCTTTGCTACTACCGGAAAGGTAGGAGATATCAAAATCTTTAAAGAAGGTAATTTGCTTAGAAGTTTTAGCTTTTGTATCATAAGCCCAAATATTCAGTCTCATATCCTCATTATCATCAGAAAGAAAATAAATCGTTTGACCTACCCAAGCAGGTTTTCCATCTATGGCCAATCTATTAGTGATATTTTCAACTTTTTTAGTTTCAGTGTCAAATACATAAATATCAGAATTATTTCCACTTCTGATTCTTTTGAAGGGGTAGTTTTCCGTGATTTTTGTAATGTAAGCTAACTTTTTTCCATCAGGCGAATAACTAGCTAATTCTCCATAGGGAAGTGGCAATTTTTCGGGAAACCCACCGTCTTTATATACAATGTAAAACTGATTTAATAATCGCCGTCCACCGTTATCTCCATCAGATGCCATTAAAAGTCTCTTACCGTCGGGATGCCATTCTACCATTCGATCATAGGAAGACTTGTACGTCACTCTAGTAGGCAATCCACCATTCACAGAAATAACATATACATCGGGATTACCATTATAGGAAGCAGTATAAGCAATGGAGTTCCCATCGGGAGAAAATTTTGGCCAAGACTCTTCGCCTGGAGAATTAGTCAGCTGAATGGCCAATCCATTATTTTTATCGGAAATCCAGATATCACCACCATAAACGAACGTGATATGGTTATCAGAGACATCCATGTACTTCATTAGTTTAGCACTTATTTGCCCCTGGAGTGAAGGTGTTATTAAAAGAGGAAAAAATAGTAATAAAAGGTTCTTCATGATTCTTTTTTAGGATTTAAAAATGGTACAATTAATCGAAGTCTTCCAATCAAAGATAGACATATTATTCAAAGTTTGTCGTATAAAAACCTAACGGAGCGGTTCGTGGTCTATTTTCTACTTTTCCAGAAAAAGAGGTTGCCGTGACAAAATATTCGACAACGGACTTTGAAACACCTAGGGGTAAATCAACAAAATATCCTCCCATGATTTCCGATTTTTCCATTGTGATGTGATTCCACAAGCTACTGTTTTTCTCTCTCCAAACTAATTGTACTTTTTTATCTACAATACCTTTTCCACTGTAGTCAATAATAGAAGTAAAAAGTCTATTATTGGCAGTTGTAATACTGTTATTTGGTAATTTTTTGACACTTATATACAACATTTCTGGATCCCAAATAGCGCGCGTTCGGCAATGAAGTGCATCCCCATAATTCCAACCGTATTCATTGTAATGTTTTTTCATTTCAGCGCTAACGATGGGTTCATTGGCCAACTCAAATTCAAAACCTTTAACCGTATACCCAGGCATCAATTCTTCCCATCGTTTTAATGCTTCTTTGTCCTCTGGAATTTGGAACAAAGGAACGTAAATCGTTTTGTTAACAATGATAGAATTACTATACGCTGCTAAGCTTTGATTTCTTTTGCTTCCATCTTTATATCTTCCCGTTTTTAACCTTACGATTTCGTATGGTCTGCCATAAGGTGTATTTAATATAGACAACTCATTTTGCACAATGTTTTCGTATATATCATAAAGCTCATGGTCTTTGGGTGGTTCGATAACGAGCAATCTTTCTTCATCCAAAACCTTCATCAAACAATCGACATGTTGGATACCTAATTTTTCGAAATTGGACAAAATATGGTATTGATTAAACCCAGACAATTCTTTATTTAGCTTGAAAAATTTTTCCTTATCTACACCAAAATACTTATTTTCATTCAACAAAATACAGGAAGAAAAGGCGGTGCCCATTCCGTCTGTCAACACATTTCCGCCCGTTGTGACATACGGAAGGTCTAGCACACTTATGTTCAATTGTTGTCCTAAAGGAATGGTAGCATTATCGTCTACTTCTGTTTTGACGGCTTGGTTATCTGCCGTTTTATAAATAAACACAAGAGAATCGCTGCATAAAATTTCAGATAGTGGTGTGGCAAAAATATATTTCCCATCACCTAAAGACATTGTGTTATCTGGAGAAAAAACAGCACTTGGACCCCAATCTCTCACCCACCAAGCGTCGATGCCTTGAGGTGCAAAAATAAAAGTAAATTTGGACGTATCTATTCCCCATTCTAAATACCATTTGCTGGCTTCATTTTTGGAATCTTCGTTTTCTACCAACGTAAATAAGTGGCTATCTTTTGCCAGTTCCCTGGCCAATTTGTAAGGAATACTCAAAGGCCACACAATCATCGTACCTAGCGCCGGCTCCCATTCTGCTGCTGTACGGTTTTGGTTTCCTTGAACAAAATAATCAGTTTCAATAGAAATTGTTTGCGACCAAATTTGTACTGAATTTGTCAGCAGAATCAAGAAGAAAAATAAAAAAATATACTTGTGTTTGTTTGTAAACATTTGGCTTATTTATAATTTTTACTGCTTTGTATCACCAAAGATATTAAAATATTAAATTCTGAAAAGAAACATTTTATATATCATATCCCTTTCATTCTTTTAAACAATTCTCTAAAGCTTTTTACAGGTCCAATTTGTTTGTCTGGCACATCAATTTTAATAAATTCATCCTCCAATTTGTTTTGATAAAAAGAAAGTGGATAAATAAATTCTGGTTTTCCTAAATAATTGACCGGCCCGTATTTTACTGCAAAAATGTTGACATTTCCCATGGAATCAAGACGTATAAGTGGGAAATCTTGGGTGTAGTTTAGAAAAGTGTTGATAAGTTTGTTTTTATTGACCATATTTATGATTTCGTTATCACTTTTTTCATAGTAAAAATGAATCCATTTTCTTTTGTCAAAAAGACTATAAGTTCCAAAATAATATCCATGTTCTGTTTTAATGATTCCATGCCACAAAAAAGAATTTAATGGCGTTGGAGATAACATCAAACGATCATAAAATATACCTTGTTTTTGCAGATCCGTCTCAAAATGTTGTTGAGCGATAGACTTAGAAACAAACGTCCAAGAAAGGTATAAAATTGAAAGGAAGAGCGTCACAAAAAGGATTTTTTGTCTTTTCTCTTTTGAATGGTTTTTAGCTCCTAAATAAATAATCCCTCCCAACAAAATGAGTGTATATATAGGCTCAAAGACATGGATATTGTTGGTCGAAAAAAGTAGGTTGCTAAACGGGCTCAATAGTCTAGTGCCAAAAGTCGTACAAACATCTAGCAAAGAGTGGGTAAATAAAGCCAGAAAAAAGGCCAACATCCATTTTCTTGGAGGTTGTTTTTTTTGATAATATCTATAAAAAATCGATCCCAAAACTACACTCAACAACACCGCAAGAAACATAGAATGAGAAAACCCCCGATGGATGGATAAAAACGCCACTTTGTGAAAAAAAGGTGCAAGGAAAACGTCCAGATCAGGTATTGTTCCGGCGAAAGCGCCAATCCATAATGATTTTTTACCTATTTCTTTGTCCAAAACAAAACCAAAAGTTGTGGCACCTAATAAAGCTTGGGTCAGTGAATCCATGTGCTATGGTTGGGTAGGTATATTATGATTTATTTCTTTTTTTCAGTACTTCAAAGCATTAATGTACAATATAAACCCTTCAATTCTCAAATTTACTATTTATATTTGTTTTTTGGGAAGGAGGTGAATCGAAAATAGGATTGATAATATTGTGAATTAGAATGAAGCAAAAAGTATGTAAGTTAATATCCATAAGGTCTTTAAAAAAATAATATTTACTGAAAAGGTGAACCATATATTACTTTGTTAATAAGACAAGAAATACCCTCAGATTACGAAGAAGTTTTTGAGGTAAATAGATTGGCATTTGGTCAAGATGAAGAAGCTGTACTTGTAAGTCGTTTGCGAATGAGTAATGCTTTTGTCGGAAATCTTTCTTTGGTTGCACTTATCAATCATTTAATTGTTGGACATATTCTATTTACAAAAATAGACATCGTAAATGGTCCAAAATCAACTTATGAAAGCCTTGCTTTGGCTCCCATGTGTGTTCGTCCTACATTTCAGAAAAAAGGGTTTGGTGGGTTATTAATTGAGGCTGGATTGAATAAAGCCAGGGAACTAGGATTCAAATCAGTTATCGTAATGGGTCACGAACATTACTATCCAAAATTTGGATTTTTACCCGCCGAAAAATGGGGAATTAAACCTCCTTTTGACGTCCCTTCTCCTTTATTTATGGGAATTGAACTAGTAGAAAATGGTCTTAAAAACGTAAGCGGTGTAGTCAAATATGCTAAAGAATTTGATTCAATTATTGAATAATATTTATAGGTTTTCAATATTCCTAATCAAATGTTATTCTTTGAAAAGTACTTTACATTTCCTGTCCAAAAGTCAATAAATTATTGTCCGGGTCAAGTAAAGCAAACTCCCTTTGACCCCAAGCTTTATTTACTAATTTTCCGTTAGGATGAATGATGATTCCCTTATTTACCCACGCTTGGTATAACTCGTCAATTTGATTGGTTCTGATATACACTTGACCGTAATTTTCTTTAGGGTCCAAGTCTTTAAATTCAAAAAAATGAATTTGAATAAGGTCTTTTTTTATCATCAAATAGCCGTCATAGTCTTCTTCACTAGCCATCTCAAATCCTAATTGGTTGATGTAGTAGTCTTTGGTTTTGGCTTTATCCCTCATCGGCAATTTTGGATGTATTTCTTTAAGCATATTGTCATTTAAAAAAGTCAATTTATAATTGGTCTATAACCATTTCATAATGCAACATTCAAAGATACAATTCTAGTTTCAAATAAAAATAATAGACATAAAACTAAGCTATATATACCGTTTTTCTATTGACAAATTCCATAATCCCATCTTTGGCCAACTCTCTTCCATAACCGGAATATTTGGTTCCACCAAACGGAAGTCGTGGGTCAGATTTTACTAATTCGTTGACGAAATAAGCTCCATCACTAGCTTCAGAAATCATCGCTTCAGCCTTGGCTATATTTGTCGTACAAACGGTCACGCCCAAACCAAATTTCGACATTTCTGCCAGTCTAAATGCTTCTTCAATATCCTTCGCCCTTATCATCGAGGCCAATGGACCAAAAGTTTCTTCAACAAAAGCCGGCATTCCTGAATGTACATCACCTAAGACTGTTGGTTCGTGGTAACAATTATTTTGTCCTCCCCCGAGAATTAATGTCGCTCCCATATTTACAGAATCCTTAATTTGTTTTTGTAATTCGTCGGCAAGGTCCTTCCGAGCTAATGGCCCAACTTGTGTAAGCTCCGACAAAGGGTCTCCAGACTGTAATTGACTAACAGCCTTCGTAAATTTATCTACAAATTCGTCATAAATTCCTTCTACTAATATAAATCTTTTGGCGGCTATACAGCTTTGTCCACAGTTGAGCATTCTTGCTACTAATGCTGTTTGAACGGCTTTGTTTATATCGGCATCTTCCCATACGATGAAGGCATTATTTCCTCCCAATTCTAGTAGCGATTTTTTGATATGTTTTCCGGCAATAGCTGCAACAGCCGATCCCGCACTTTCACTTCCAGTAAGAGTTACCGCACGTACAGCCTCATGCGAAATAATTTGTTCTGTTGCATCATGATGAACAAAAAGGTTCTGAAAAACATCTTTTGGAAAACCAGCTTTAACAAAAATATCTTCTATCATTTTTGCACATCCAAATACATTGGAAGCGTGTTTGAGAAGCCCTACATTTCCTGCAATCAGCGTGGGTACAGCGAATCTAAATACCTGCCAAAAAGGAAAATTCCAAGGCATAATGGCCAGAACGGCACCGATGGGTTCATGGCGAACAAAACTCTTTTGAGCGTCTGTTGATATCATTTCATCTGCCAAAAAATCAGCTGCATTTTCAGCATAATAATCGCAAACCCAGGCACATTTGTTGACCTCACCAATTGACTCCTTGATAGGTTTCCCCATTTCCAAGCTGATCATCTTGGCATATTCTGGCGCTTTAGTTCGCAACACTTTTCCTGCTTCTTTCATTAAAAAACATCGCTTAGCCAAGGGTACTTTTCGCCAAGAATTAAATGCTTGCTGCGCCTGATTTAATTTTTGGTTTAACTCATTTGCGGTAAGTGATGAATATTGTCCTACTACTTCCCCATTATATGGGTTGATACTTTTAAATTCCATGAAAAACGTTTACTACTTTTTAGTTTGATGTGTCCCAAAATTTTTCCAATAATCGGTAATTACTTCCCAGGAAATCTCCCCAGCTTGCAGTAATTTATCTTGCAAAAATTTTATCTTTTTACTTGATTTTTTATCGGTTTGTTTTACCATACTGTTGGCCAATATTTCAGCGACTGTTGATTGCCAATTCGGTTCAATTTCTACAGCTGCAATATCCGCAACTACTGGTACTTGCTTGTTGTCTATAACTGAAGGGAACAGAATCAATTTTTGCTGTTCTTCAAAATTAGAAAAACTTTGTTTCATTTTTTGCCCTTTCCACTGCCATTCAGCTTCGCCTGTTTCAGGCCGATAAACAGCTGTGTACAAGGTGCCAAATCCTTCTTTGAATTTTGTATTATACATAGGTGATAGTAAAAATATACTGGCCAATTTATCATTAGTTAGATCTTTGTATTCCAAAGCATCCTCCAAAAAATTGGATCGTTCTATCGTTTTGTTAAATCTGGCATTTTCTTCCCATTCAACTTTCAATTGGTGATTAGTACTGAAGGCATGATTAGTCACTATCGCTTCTCTATCTGGAGCTACCATCACCGTTTTAAAATGGCCTTTTTTATCGACAACAATAACATTATAAGACATGTGCGAAGGTATCGTTGTCAAACATTTTACTGCCTGATCCACATTTTTACAAAACTCCAATACATAACGAATAATAAAAGGTATTCCAAAGCCCCTTCCCACCTCTTTTCGTCCTCCAAAGGTGAGCGAAATGGCCAAACCATCTTCATTAATTCCATCGACCAAACCAATCAAACAATCATTGGTCCCCAATACCTTTTTTTTATTCCACTTAGTATTCATACAAATGCCTTCTAACAAACCTGGGCTGTAATCATAATTGCGAACCAACTGGATAGAATCCTTTTTTGTAACTGCCTGAGCGCAGGCAGATATATAGGCTGGAGGTTGAAAGCCTGTTAAAAATTTAGTGGCAAGTGCATCATTTTTTACCAACGAACACAACCTTTTATACGTTGGCAACATCTTAGGCATGTATTGTTTTAATGCTGCCTCAGAATCTTCAAGACTTACCGTATTTTGGAAATCATGTTGAAGCAACCATGCCCTATATCCGGGCCAAAATGTTTTATATATTTCAAGCCATTTTTCTCCAGGTTTATTGACTTCAGCTATACTTCTAAATTCTAATTGCATTAATTATTTTTACTGAACGTGATTATTTTGTCAAAGACCCTATCAAATTTGGCATCTCTCTTTTGTCTTCTATTACATAAGAACTGAACTTATTCTGAATAGATTTAATCCAATTTTTAGCTCGAGGCGTGAGTTTAAAGTCATCGGTCATCATCCTTCCTCTAGTCACCAAAATACCCATATCCGCCCCTTCATACAAATAATCTCCTTGACGGGTAATACGAAGAAAAAAGGCTTCGTTTTCGGTTTCAACTGCTCGTCTGTGTGTGTCCATTCTATCAAATTGTATATGCCCTGTGTCATACATTTTCCATATCCCTGATTTAGGTGCGTTGGTTACATATTCAATCGTATCTGCAGTATGTTTGATGATAAGCTGACACCATCCATCGATGTTTTCTTGCTGGGCCCAACGAGTGTTCAATTGATTAACGTTCAACTTGTAATCAACGTTCATCCATTCTAAAATATGGAAAACAAATAAAGGGGCATCAGCCAATGCAAATACAGCATGATTGGTAATAGAGCTTGCCCCAGTAACCCTTGGATTTAATTCGCCCAAGTACATTTCTCCACTATCTTGGTCAATTAAGTAGTCCAATTCAAAGTAACCTTTGTATCCTTCTTTACGAAGCTGGTCTCCAAAAAGTTGTGTGTATTTTCGAGCTTTTGCCCTCAATGCCGGCGTAAAAGCGTCGGGATATATTTCATTGCCACACCATCCACCTTTGTAAGGCGTCAATTCTTTAAAGCCTACTAATTCTGTCATCAAAGGAGCCACAATCGTTCCGTGGCGTGTCACACAAGCTTCAATCGCCGAACCTCTACAATTGATACGTTTCATTATTTTTACTTCTTTTTCATTGATAATATCTTCTTTATATTTGTCAAATTCTGCCTCATTGGAGATAAAAAAAGTGGTATGGCCAGAATCACCGTATGGCGTTTGAATTACGAGTTCTTCGCCCAATTTTTTAGATATTTTTCGTAAATGAATGTAATCCATGACCGGGGATAGTACATAAGGAACACAAGGAACCCCTGCTTTTTCGGCAATTCGGTTGGTATTCACTTTATTGTCCATGAAATCTCGCATTTTGGCGGTAGGAAACATGATTTCCAATCCGACCTTTTTAGCTAGTTTTTCCGTTTTTTCGTCAAACATTAAAAACATGGCTTTACCTACTTTTTTACCTTTTGCTCGGGTTTTGAGGTAATCTTGTACTTCAGGATGTTGTAAAAGATAGTTATTGATATCTTCGATTCCAGTAAATTCATCGTGCGGAATTTCTTCCTTTGGAGAAAAAACATTTGGATGGAGACCGTCAAAACACTCTATATAACTAATGTATTTAAAACCTTTTATCCATTCGTCGGCACCTAGCAAATTAAAATTTGTTGCACTAATAAAATATATTGGAACTTCATTTTTATAAAAGTATCTTCTAATGTCTGCTACTCCGTTGAGTATTGTGTTTGTTATTTTCTTAACTGCCATATTCTAAAAATTTTATGTTAAATGATTATTGTATTTTATGATTAGAGGCACTCATTGCACCTATAGATGTTACCGTTTTTTGCCTATCAAGTACAGACTCTTTAAATATTCTTAGTCCGAGATCATCTCTATACCCATGAATTTCCGACACATCCAATGCCAGCATAAATTGGATAATTTCTTCACTAACTACCTGTCCAGGCACTAATACTGGAAACCCTGGCGGATAAGGTATGACAAAAGAAGAAGCGACCAAAACATTACCATTTTTTATGGCAGGTAAACATTGTGTAAGTGGAAGGTATTCGTAATTATCCTCATTGTAAGCTAAAAAATAAGCATCTCTTAAGTTACCACCCGGCACCCCTGGTACTGCTTGAAAAGAATGATGAAAATAACTAAAGTCGGGTAATGGAGGATAATTTTCCGTCAAGGAACGTATTTTTTGTTTTTGCATTAAATCTTCCTGCTTATTGAGGGATTTAAATTCTTCGTCCAACTCGTCCGCTATTTTAAGTAACACATTGATTAAGTAGGTTACACTCCCTCTTGTAGTCCCAATATTCGTCATGAATAAGACAGAATTCCTAGAAGTTTTATTGATTTGAATGTTAAATTTGTCCATCAAATATTTGTTCTTAAACGTATCTCCATCGACGCCAGTACGACCAATGTGTAGCGTTATCTTCGTTGGATCAAGGACAAATTCATCGTTTTCCCAAGCATCTTCCATACGGTTCCAGCCTTTGTGTGTGTCGTAATATTCTGCTATGCTTGTTTGACGATATTGATTTGGAATAAAATCCTGAACTGTCAATACATCAAAATATTTGTTGAGGCTTGAATTATCATTTACCTTTGCCCTGAGAATCATGGCAAGTTCAATACTTTTTTCAACCATTTCAAATCCTTCAAATTGAACTTGACGTCTACCCGCATCTAAAGATGCAAGCATTTGGTAATTGGGCGAAGTAGACGTATGTGTCATATAGGCCTCTAAGAAAGTACTTTCACTTTTCCTCCGAAAATCTTCGTCATAAATGTGAATCATGGAACTTTGACGAAAACTACTCAATGTTTTATGTGTGCTTTGTGTAGTATAAACCCGCACTTTAACTAAATCTGGGTCGGGCATTTTGGGTAATTCCCCTGTTTTTAAGTTTTTAATGTGTTTTTCATAGTCAACTCTGTATTCTTTCGTTTTATATTTTTCAGTCAATTTGTGGGCAACGTACATACCCGTTCGTTGTTTGTAAATATAAGTAAATCCAGCAAAAGCAAACCATGCTTCGTCCCATAAGAAGATAATATCAGGTTTGATTGCCAATATTTCTTCCATTACTCTTTCAACATTGTACACAATTCCATCAAAAGTACAGTTGGTAAGTAAAAGCATTTTTACTTTATCAAGCCTATTGGCTTCCTGTAATTTCATCATTTTCCCTTTGATAGATTCTAAAGGTACTGCTCCATACATCGAATATTTTTCAATGGGATACGAATCTAGATAAACAGGATAAGCTCCAGAAAGGACTAGTCCGTAATGGTGAGATTTATGACAATCCCGATCGACTAATACAACGTCACTTGGTTGTACCAAAGCTTGCATTACAATTTTATTGGCCGTAGAAGTTCCGTTAGTTACAAAAAAAGTATGTTGCGAGCCATAAGCATTTCCTGCCATTTCTTGTGCTTTTTTTAACGGCCCTGTAGGTTGAAGAAGTGAATCTAAGCCACCTGTAGTTGAAGAGGTTTCAGCTAGAAACATATTTCGCCCATAAAAATCACCGAAGTCTTTTATCCAGCGAGACTTGAATACAGAATTACCCCTTGAAATCGGCATCGCATGGAAAACGCCCATTGGTTTTTGACTATACTCAATTAAAGCAGAAAAAAATGGTGTTTCGTATCTATCCTGAATCCCTCTCATGATAGTAAGGTGAATTTCTTGCAAGTCTTCTCTTCTGTAAAAAATTCGGCTAAACGTTTTTATCGTATCATCCTGCAATTCAGAAAGAACAGAATCTGTCACATAATATGCGTCAAGTTCTGGTCTGAATTTATGGGTTAATTTACCAAGTATTGGCCCCAAATCTTTATAATCTAACAAAGAATGGTCTATTTTTAATACATTTTGAATGTAAGGCTTAATGAGGTCTGATAAGTCTTTTGATAAATATGGTGGCGCATACCGAATGACTACAGCTTGAATATTAAAATTAAATAAAAGGGAAATAAGTGCATCTTGAAACGAGCGCTGTACGACTACACCATAAGTAAAATGTTCATTTGGGTCTCTAAATTCAGCTATTTTTTGTTTTAAGGCTTGTTCATCAGACTCAGACATGTCTTCTACAAATAAAACTTCGAAGTAGTTTTTTTTAAGTGTATTAGGCCTTTCCCTGTCTTCCAATTTAGAAATACTGGTTTCTTCATCATCTAAAAAATCAGGATAACTTCTATAACTATCGCTAATGAGTTGTCTTGTGGTTTCAGATACATGATTGGAAAGGGCATTAAATTCTTTGCGTTCAAATGCGGTTTCTAATCTTTGCAATCGAAGAATGCCCGGGAATGCAAAATACTTTTCGACTCCTTTTAAATCTTTAATTAAGTTATGAGCCGCCTCTGCATATTTAAGTTCTTTCGTCGAACCTCGTTGACATGATGAAAGTTTTGCCGTTTGATTTTTTAAATTATTCCAATAATCAACCCTCATTTGGCCAATATTGTAATAAGGCGTACTCAATTGTTTTTTATGAATCATTATTTAACTTTTCGAATGAAGGGCAAGTTTATTTCCTTCGGTATCTAAAAATATGGCAAAAAACCCAGCGTCATTGCCAATAGCTGTTTTGGGCATGATAACCCGACCACCTGCTTCTTCTACTTTACTGAGTATAATATTTAAATCTTTTCCCCCATTTAGGTATACAAGTGGTCCATTTTCGTTGGGTATTGAACCTGGCCCACAGACTATTGCCCCACCTACACCACCTATTGTTGGAAAAAAGGCCATAGTCTGAATGCTATTAGAAATGGTTGTCATATTGATTCCAAAAATGTGATTGTAAAAAGAAACTGCTTGCTGAAAGGTAATTGCTGGAATTTCAAACCAACTTATGATGTCTTTTACTTTTTTCTTACTATTGATCACTGTTCCCATAAACGTAAATTATATTTTTTTATCTTCTATTGGCACTTGGCTTGTAGAATGATGTTCTAGGTTATTTTCTTTTACTTTTAATTTGCTCAAATTATCGAGTTTTGTTGGCTTAATGAGTGGCCCCAATGAATCCAAATAAGTATGTTTAGTGCCCGGCTGATATATGGAAAAATTGCCTAAATGGTCTCTAAAACTTTTTAAAGGTTGACCCAATCTAAGAACACCTTGCTCTCTGCTTCTTTGCACACGTTCGATGTTTAATTCTATGGGAAAAATTTCTTCACTTTCTCCGGCATTATACATAACACGTCCGTCTGGTCCGCAAACGATTGATCGACCACTTCCTCCCGTATCTAAACCGTTGACATCAAAGAAAAAACATTGATTTACAGTTGCCATCGCCCTTGCAATCGAAAGTTCGGCATCCCTGTCAATGGTTCCAGTCATGGTTGGGTGTAATATAACTTCTGCACCCATACAAGCTAAGGTTCTGATGGTCTCAGGAAACCACATATCGTAACAAATGGATACCCCAAAGCGACCAACGTCTGGCACATCAAAAATACAAAAATCAGTTCCTGGTGTTACACCAACTTCATATGGATAAAAAGGAAACATCTTTCGGTACCGGGTCACAACTTCACCTTGAGGATTAATAATACTTGCGGTGTTGTAAATTTTATCATGTGATTTTTCAAAAATCGAACCCGGAATAATCCAAACACTGTGTTTTTTTGCAGCGGCCTGCATTTCTTCCTCAAAAGTATTAGGTATTTCCTGCGCTGCATAAGTAAGTGGACCATAAGCACACAGTTCACTAAAAACTACCATATCCACCCAAGGATATAGATTCATAGCAATGTCTAATTTTAATTTCATCATTTCTACATTCGGCACTACGGCCGAAACTTTCATTTGGATTCCTGCGATGGCAAAAGGCTTCATAAATTTTGTTCTTCTATTGATTTTTGTAATTGGTTCTCGAGTATATCAAGACCCTTATTAAGTTGTTCGTCTGTAATGATTAGTGGACAGAGTATTCGGATGATATTTTTAAAAGTTCCGGCATTGATAATGATCAAGCCTTCTTCCGCACAACCTTGTATTAATTTTCCACATAATTCTTTATTAGGTGCCCTAGGATCGCCATTTTCTACAAATTCCATAGCAATCATGGCACCAACACCCCTGACATCACCCACTTCTTTATATACTTGTTGCATTTTTCTAAAACGTTTTTCTATGACTGCACCTATTTCTATACCTCGTTGATTCAGGTTATTGTCCTTAAAATACTGGATGGTAGCTATAGCGGCGGCACAACTAACGGGATTTCCTATGTAAGTACCACCTACAGTACTTGGCTCTGCCGAATCCATGATGTCTGCTTTTCCTAAAATGGCTGCTATAGGCATACCTGAACCCAATGACTTTGCATAAATGCTAATATCGGGTTGGATACCATAGTTTTGCCAACTTGCCCAATTACCTGTTCGTCCAAAACCACTTTGGATTTCATCCATAATTAAAACAATTCCTTGTTCGTCACAGAATTCACGTAGACCTTCCATGTATTTTTGTGGTGCAGGGTTAAATCCCCCCTCACCCTGAACGGGCTCGATGATGATGGCGGCCACATTTTGAGGATCCACTAAATTGTATCCGCTTTCACGAAGTCTTTTTAATTCGTCTTCTACATATTCATCCATAGTTTTACCATTGGCATATCTATAAAAATTTGGAAAGGGTAGTCGAAAAACTTCGGGGGCAAATGGGCCACATCCTTTTTTATAGTCTATTTTACTGGTCAGTGTCATCGCCATTAATGTCCGCCCGTGAAATGCATCGGTGTAACATAAAACTGCTTGTCTTCCTGTTGCTTGTCGCGCAATTTTAATGGCATTTTCTACTGCTTCTGCTCCCGTACTTACGAGCATTGCTTTTGTTTTTTCACCGTGTGGTAAAATCTCAGTAAGTCGTTCACATAACTCAATGTAGGGTTCGTATGTGACTACATTAAAGCTAGTATGTATATATTTTGCCGCTTGTTCCTGAATTGCTTTTACAACAGGTTCTGGGCAATGCCCTGCATTCACAACGCCGATTCCACCAGCAAAGTCAATCAATTCTCGACCATCTTCATCAATGATAATAGCCCCATATGCCGATTGTGCTGTTACGGTATTAAATACACCCACACCATTGGCCACAACATTTTTTCTGCGATTGATAAGCAGCTCCGATTTACTAAATATTTTATGCATTAATCTGTTTTGATTAAATATAAGTTGGTTTGTTTTTAAAGAGGTAAGTCGCTAAAGATAGCTTTTTTTTTCGGTAGTTTCAAATAATTTCAAAATTCATTTTGCACTATAACATTTAATTAATGTTATCTTAACACGAAGATATTAGGGCATCAAAATTATACTAGATGAATTATTCTTCGTCAATAAACATGTAAAACAACGTTTTATTTCAGAATTACTTTTGTGAAAAAGTGGTAACCCAAAAAAGTTATCCTAACCGTCTGATAGTAATAATTACGGCCAACAACATAACCAAAGCAATAAACCAAATAATAAAAGCTGTTCTGGTTTTCTTTTTTGCTTTTTCCTTTTCCCACCACCTTCCCGGTGTGATCCCAGCAAGGTAAAAAGTAATAATTCCGGCAATATTCAGACAAATTATATTGGTGCTAAAAATCAATAATGAATTTAATGCAAGACTATAGTTTCCGCCTCCAAGCAATAGTCCGCCCCTCATAAGTGGAGGAAGTAAAGCAGCTGCAACCATAACGCCAACCAAAGTAGTGCCTTGTCCACTGATAACAGAAATAACCCCAGCAAATCCACAAACCAAGGCTAAAATTACATCTTGGTATCCAATGGACGGATCGAGAGAGATAGAGGAAATGTCCTTGGCTGAGAAACCCCAAATCATGGAAATAACAACAACAATAATCGTTGCACAAACGCCTGTTATAATTGACTTTTTAATAATGGGCCATTCACCTAAAGTGGTACCAAAAGCCATGGATACATTAGGACCCAAAAATGGAGCTATCACCATGGCACCAATGATGACGGCTATATTAACTTTCAATATTCCAATTCCCGCAACAAAGGAAGATAAAACAACCATGAGGATAAAATTCATAGAAAGATTCACGGGTTCATCCACTACATGGCGCAATTCTTCTTTGGTAATGGCAAAAAATTTACCAATTTTAATTGAATTTTCCTCTTTTTCAACGTGATTATTAATAACGGGTAGTGTTCCTGCTATCGGATAAATGATGACCCGAACATTGGATTTTTTTTCTAGTAAAGCCAACAATTCTTTTCCGTTTTCGTCCTGTATTAAAACTTTGATGATAGCTTTCCCATTTTCAGAAGTATATGACCAGCGTTCTATAATATAATCTTTATCCAATAACTTTTCAACACTTTCAGCATTCTGGTCCTCGATTATTATTTCAAAAAGTCTCATGAATGTTGCTTAAAAAGTATTTTTTATTAAAAACAAATGTAATCGTTTGCTATCAAATATTACCTGTTGATGATATCTTTCTTTTAAATTATCCTATATTTTTATTAAAAAAAAGTGACACTTTTGTTTAAATTCATATAAAATATCGTTTCATTTTTATAAGTAAAATCAATAGTAGTTTTTCTATCAATATTCACTGTGGCATTGTGTTAGAAACTTGATTTTCATAATTTGTTATTGATTTCATAATCATTATTGATTTTATATTGTTAAAAATCTAAATATTCATATTATGTCAAGCCAAGCAATTTGGTTTCTCGAAAACATCAATCTTCCAGACATTTTTTCAGCTGAAAAATTGAAGCAATCCAACGATGGAATTCTTCATAAAAAATATGAGAAAGGTGACTATGTATATATTCATGAACAGTTTGCTGATAGAATATTTTTAATTAATTCAGGCAAGATTAAGATAGTAAGTACTGTCGATTCAGGCAAAGAAATAGTTAAAGCCATTTTAAATGTTGGTGAAGTTTTTGGCGAAAGATCCATTTTGGACAAACAAAATTATACCGATTCGGCTATTGCTGTAGAAGATTCCGAAGTAAGCGTATTGACAACGCAACAATTAAAATCTTTAATGAAAGACCATAGCGGAATTTCACTTTTTTTTATGAAGTTAATGGGATCCAAAGTACTAGAAATGGAGCAAAGACTTGAATCCTTAATTTTTAAAGATAGCAAATCTCGTATTATAGAATACTTGTTGAATTTGATAGAAAAAAAAGGTCAAAGAATTGGTTACGAATGGGTTGTAAGAAATTTTATAACCCACCAAGAAATTGCCAACCTCACAACAACATCTCGCCAATCCGTGACGACCTTATTAAACGAATTACGCAATGATGGTATTTTGACCTTTGACAGAAAAAGATTATTAATTCGAGATTTGGACAAACTTAAATCCATGATCTAAACTCCCATTATAAACATCGAAATTTTAGTCATGTAACAATTTGATTTTAATGTCGTTGTTATTTTTACAATAAATGAATCAAAAAATATGCGTTATCCTATTCTAATTTTACTACCTCTCTTTCTTTTTTCATGTGACCCAAAAGATTTCCAAAAAATTTTAGATGCGGCAAATCAACAAACATTGACCAATACTGATATGGCCAATGGCCTTAAAGATGCCTTAGGTTTAGGCGTTGAGAATGGAGTGCAAACCTTGTCGGCAAATAATGGATATTACCAATCCGTTTATAAAATCCTTCTTCCCGATGAAGCAAAAAAAGTAATCGATAAACTCAAATTTATTCCTGGCTTTACCGATTTGGAAGAGAAGGCAATTCAAAAAATAAACCAAGCGGCAGAAGACGCAGCTAAAAGCGCATCCCCAATTTTTACCAAGGCTATCAAAGACATGACTTTTAATGATGCCCTCTCAATACTAATGGGTGAAAAAAATGCAGCTACCAACTATTTACACCAAAAAACTTATCAAAGTTTGTATGGTCAATTTAATCCCGTTATTGTACAATCTATGAATAAATTTGGCGCCCTTACTTTGTGGTCAGATGCTATCAAAAAATATAATTCCATTCCTTTTGTTGATAAAATAAATCCTGATTTGGGTGATCACGTAACAAATAGAGCACTTGAAGGGTTATTTGATTTAATTGAAAAGAAAGAGTTGGGGATTCGTACGAATATTAGTCAGCGAACTTCTGATTTATTGCGAAGAGTTTTTGCTAAGCAGGACTAAAAACCAAACATGAACTTCAGCAATGAAAAAAATGTACCCTATAATATTTTAGGGGTTGATCCTGGAACCAATATCCTTGGTTACGCTGTTTTACAAGTAGAGGGAAAACTTTTAAAATTAATAGATTTTGGCATCATTTCATTGCAAAAATATGGTGAACATCACGATAAGCTCAAAGAAATATTCCTTCAATTACAAGAAATAATAGAAACCTACCGTCCAAGTCAAATGGCTATTGAAGCACCTTTTTACGGTAAAAACGTACAATCGATGCTCAAATTAGGCAGGGCTCAAGGTGTATCAATGGCTGCCGGAATAACTATGGGTCTTCAAATTGAAGAATATGCCCCTAAAAAAATTAAACAATCTATCACAGGTAATGGCAATGCGTCAAAAGAACAAGTTGCGGCCATGTTAGAAAACATCTTGAAAATAAAAATTGATTCTAAATTTCTAGATGCAACCGATGCTTTGGGTGTCGCTGTATGTCATTATAACCAACAAGGGCCAATCCCTAAAAGCACTAAAACTACACCGACTAATGGTGCAAAAAAAGCAAAAGACTGGTCTGCTTTTGTCAAAGAGAATCCCGATAAAATAAAACATAATCCCTAGGACATCATAAAACAAACAGCCGCATAAATTCCCGCAGTTTCCGTCCTTAATCTATTTTTACCAAGAGAGACTGGTGTAAAATCATGTTGCAACGCCCATTTTATTTCTTCAGTTGTGAAATCACCTTCTGGTCCTATTAGTATTAAATAATTGTCGTTTGGGTGCATAATTGCTGTCAATAATTTTTCTTCCTGCACACAATGAGCTATAAACGTTTGATAGGAAGACAAGGGTAATATTTCACTTAAAGTTTGTAAAGAAGGTAAATAGTGAATTTGTGGAAGGTAAAATCGTCCAGACTGCTTGAGCGCAGAAATAGCTATTTTTTGAATTCTTTCTAATTTAATTTCCTTTTTATCAGATCGATCACATCTGGTTATAAAAATATGAGTCATACCAATTTCTGTAGCTTTTTCAATAAACCATTCAATTCTAGATTGATTTTTGGTTGGAGAAATGACAATCACTTTATCCTTTCCTTCTCTGTCATGTTTCTCTTCGCGAAGGATATCTAAGATTGTTTTTTGCCTGTTTGTCTCTTTAATATTGCATACAAATACACTTCCTTGTCCATTTAAGACCCTAATTTCGTCTCCTTTCTTACGTCGTAAAGCTTTTGTGCAGTGTATGTGTTCCTCTCCTGTCAAAACAATAACTGAAGCTTGTTGCCCAAGATCAACAAAAAAATATTCCATAACTAAAAATAAAATAAGAAAATCAAAAGTACATTTAGCCAATGAATTACTGAAAGAAAAACTGGATTTTAATTTTTTTTAGCCTTGTCTAAATATTTTTACTATATTTGTCTTAAAGTTGTTTATGTATACCACTTCTGAAGAAGACCATCTTAAAGCAATTTTTAAAATTGCCGAAAAAGAAAAAAAGGCAGTGAGCACTAATGCCATTGCTGGTTTTATGAATACCGCCCCCGCATCAGTGACAGATATGGTTAAAAAACTGGCGGATAAAGAATTAATCCATTATCAAAAATATAGAGGGGTTTCCCTCACAAACAAAGGCAGTAAAATTGCCACACAATTGATTCGGAAGCACCGTCTTTGGGAGGTTTTCCTTTCTGAAAAATTAGGTTTTTCATGGGAGGAAGTTCACGATTTGGCAGAAAAACTCGAACATATTCCTTCGGAGGAATTAGTACATAGATTGGAACATTTTTTAGAATATCCAAAATATGATCCCCATGGTGACCCTATTCCTAATGCAGAAGGAAAATTTACACTACGTACTCAATGGTCACTTGCAGAATTTTTAGAAGGTCAATCTGGAATCTTAATTGGAGTTAAAGAACACGATAAAACCTTCCTTTTATACCTCAATGATATGCAAATAAAACTTGGCACTTCTTTAAAAGTTATCCACAAAAACAAGTATGATCAATCCATACGAATCCTAATAGATGGAAGATTTGACAATTTAATCACTCAACAAGTGGCCCACCAATTATTGGTAAAAAAAGTATGAGGTATTTATTTTTATTCCTTTTTCTGACCCATTATTCTTACGCCTCAAAACCAATTAGGATTTTGACCACTACATCCATTTTCAAGGACATGATTCAACAAATTGGTGGTCACCACGTCGAAATCTCCTCCATCGTCCCGCTAGGAAGTGACCCCCATACCTACGAAGCAAATCCAAGTGATGTGGTTTCTTGCAAAACCGCAGATTTAATCATGATAAACGGTCTTCATCTCGAAGTATGGATAGAAAAACTCATTCAAAACAGTAAACCGAGTGCAGAAATAATTACCCTGACCAATGGAATTCCTTCCATAAAAAGTGGTGCTTATCCCGATCCACATGCTTGGATGAGTGCCAAAAACGGTATGGTATATGCCAACAATATTGCGTCCGCTATTATAACGAAGTATCCGTCTTTAAAAGGTGATATAACAACAAATCTACAATCCTACCTTGAAGCTTTAAAAAAATTAGACCTCTTTATCACGAACAAGGTACTTACTATTCCAGAAAAACATCGAGTATTAGTGACCAATCACGATGCTTTCAGATACTTTGGCCAGCATTATAATATACAATTGGCACCGTTAATGGGTGTTTCAACCGAAGCCGAACCAAAAACAAGTGATATTATTAAAATTATCAATATCGTTCAAAAGACGGGTGTTCCTGCTATTTTTGTCGAATCGTCTATCAACCCACAATTAATGAATCAAATAGCAAAAGACCTCAATGTTTCTATAGGCGGAAGTCTTTATTCGGATTCTTTAGGAGATGAAAATAGTGGAGCTGGCACCTACCTTGGAATGCTACAAACCAACACAAACAGAATTGTCAATGCCCTCTCCAAATTGGACACTTCGCTGAGTGTAAATAACGCTTCTTCCTTAAATGACATGATGGTATTGACTTTTTTGACCCTACTATTTTTACTACTGACAACCTTATTATTCATTACAAAACTAAATGGATAAATGAACACACCCATTATAGAAATCAAGGGATTAAATGTTTCCTATGACAAAAAAAACGTTCTAACTAACATCTATTTGCAAATAGAAGAAGCAAATACTTATGGTGTTGTGGGTCCTAATGGCGCAGGTAAATCAACCCTTTTTAAAGCTATTCTTGGTTTAGTACAATACCATCAAGGAGATATAACTGTGTATGGCCAACCCGTCGAAAATGTACGTAAGAGAATGGCCTACATTCCTCAAAAAGACAATTTCGATTGGGACTTTCCTGCAACAGTTTTAGACATTGTTTTGATGGGAAGATACCCACACAAAAAGCTTTTTCAAAAACTAAATAATGAAGACCACCATAAAGCTTTCGAAGCTATGAAAGCTATGCAAATTGATGATCTCTCTAATCGTCAAATCGGTCGATTATCTGGAGGTCAGCAACAAAGGGTTTTTATTGCTCGCGCTATATGTCAGGAGGCAGATATTTTTTTTCTAGACGAACCTTTTGCAGGTGTAGATGTGACAACAGAAGAAAAGATCGTCCAACTCATGCACCAATTAAAACAAGAAGGAAAAACATTTATATTAGTCCATCATGATTTAACAACAGTTGAGAAATATTTTGATAAAATCATTCTCATCAACCAAAGACTCATTGCCTATGGTAATACTAAAGAAATTTTTACACAAGAAAATCTTAGTCATTGTTACGGATCTCAATTGTCTATATTACATAAAATACAACAACTGTAATTAAGGGGTTAATATCATTTCTCTATGGGGAATTCCATCTAAAATGTAGTCCTCTCCTTCTTCTAAAAATCCAAATCGACTGTAAAAAGGAATAAGGTAACTTTGAGCTTCGATCCGTATAGGGTTGTGAGGAAATAATTGAAGAGTATGTTCAATGACCCATTCCATCATTTTAATACCAAGGCCCGTTCTTCTTTCTTCCATTTTTGTCACCACTCTTCCAATAGATGATTCCATTGAATAAGCCAAACCTGGTGGTAAAATTCTACAATAACCCACTAAATAACCTTTTTCTCCCCAAACCAAAAGATGATAACTATCTTGATCTTTATAGTCTGTATCCAAGTAAACACAGTTTTGTTCGACCACAAAAATCTCACTTCGTAAATGTAAGATAGCATATAGCTCGTGGATATCCAATTCAGAAAATAATTTCAACTCAACCCTCATATTTTCTGAATCTTCTTTTAGGTTTGTTCAATTTCTTTTTTTGATATAAACCCCGGCAGCCTATAGAAACATTGGTTTCATCAAACACATCTTCAAAGTGATAACACTCCATATCCCCTGTATAAAAAATATGGTTGTAAGAGGTTTTAAATGATAATTGTGCATTACGCCGACTATTCATCAATTGAGAAATTTTACGAAACTCAATAATTGGTTTTGCCCAATACACCCTGTTTAATTCACCTAAAACAAAAGCTGGATTTGGAATATGCAACATTACCTCTGTCATTTCGTCCAATTCCATCTCGTTTTCAATTTTGTTCTTAGGATCCAGCGGTGGCGTCAAATAAACCGATAGAAGCCTATATCGCTCATTCTGTTTTATAATCTCGATAACTTTCCCTTTTATATTATGGATAGAAATATCTGGTTTTACATCCATTGGATACTTAGAAAATATCGATTTCCCTTGCAAATCCAGTCTAAATTCTTCAAAATCATACGGAAATGAATCTCTAAAAATTTCACTAAGTACACCATCCCAATCAGGTGTAACTTCTTGAAAAGAAATGACATCATAGTTTTTATCCTGTACCAATTTTTGCAATATATCAAATGAGGAAATACTACTCAAGTTGATATGGATTATACCAATCGTCGGTTGGTTGTTGGGTTTTGGTAGTTTTAGATCGGAATTTGAGCTATATTTTAAAAATAGAGTGAGCATAAAAGCACAACCAAAGCTGACGTAAAGAATGTATTTTTGATTAAATATTAGTCCAACAATACCAGAAATCAATAAAAATATTACATAAAATACAAGGTATTCTGTAATAAAATCTAACATAGTATAATTAGGTAAATAAATGAGTACCAGTGTGGTTATGATGATCACAACCCCAAAAAATTTATTCCCCCATAATAAAAATGTTTTCATCGATATAATCCGGGTCTACAATTTATCTCCTACGACAACACTATGCCGATATGTTTTGGTCTCGCCATCAGGATGAAGTAATTGGGTAGCTATAACATACCAACCCATCTTAACCACTTGACCTTCGTCATTTATTCCATCCCATTTCATCGATCCAACAAGCCCTAGTAAAAGGTTTTTTGTCAACGATCGAACTAAAAATCCTTCTGTGTCAAAAATTTGCACTGTAGCCAAATAACCACTTTTTTCTACCTTGTAATCAATAAGTAAAAATGAAGTATAATCACTAGAATAGGGTGAGAATATTTTATTTTCAATGGAAATGGCCTTATCCCGATCTCCAGAATTATCTGAAAAATTTGAATTTTTATAGCCCGGAGTTCCGAAATTTACCTCTTGTGAAGCAGAATGCCAATTATTGATGTCTTCGGATTTACCATCTAATCGGATTTTCTCTAAACTAACCCCTTTCGTGTCATTGAGTAATGAATAATGATAATCTTCAACATATGTAAACTGGTCAATAACCACATCTATACCACTTTCTCTATTGATAATTTGAATGTGGGCATCACTGACATTTAAGGTTGGAACATCATTTTGCAAAAACTGCGCTTCCACTGGTGTTTTATATTGTTCTATCAAAAAAACGATATTTTTACTAATAGCCAAATATTGATCAGGTTTTAAAATGAAGTCTTTTGATAAGATCTTCTCTTCATTTTTAGAATGGTTTCTCAATATAAGCCCTTGCAATTGAATAAACTTTTGAGATCGATTATACACTTCAATAAAGTCTTCTCCACCAACAATTGGATCAGTCAATATTTCTGAAAGAACGAGATCCAAAGCTTTTGGTTGAACCGCATAGGCAAAAGTAGCAGTAGCTGAAGAAACATTGCCACTTAGGTCTTGTACGTTAGTTACCTGAAGTGTATATTCTATACCTGATTGTATACTTTTGTCAAAGGTTAAAACAACGATATTATCTCCAGAACCAAATTGCACTGTAGACGGTATACCCAAACTTGGGCTTACTAGATAAGCTGACGTTTGTAGTGTTGATGTCATATCCATCTTTTCATTAAAGATTAATTCGATATGTGTAGAATCCAATACCTTAGTAGAAGTCAGGGTTGGAGGGGTTGTGTCAGGAATCCATTTTTGAATGGAGATATTGTCAAAAAAGAAGTTTTTTAATCTCGTAGAAGTATACTTACACAAAATACCAAAAAACACTTCCTCTGGCATACTACTCAATCCATTATCGACGACTTCAAAATCGTTCGACAATAATGGCTCACCACTATAATTGGTCTCAAAAACCCACAAACCATCTTGATTAATTCTGATTTTTACACGGGCTAACGCTGGATCTTTACTAATGGCGCCCATACTCCCTGAGGCCAATAAAGTGGTAAGACCTGGCTCAAATTTATACAATTTAATATTGTCTGTTGTTCCATTTTCTCCCAATTGAAGATAAAAACCCTTGGCCAAACTAACCACAGGATTATCCATGGCCAAATATATCCTACTGAAATTATTGTCACTTGGGTCAAAAGTCATCTTAAAATACAAATCAATCTCTACGCTATCTCTTGGTATTTTGTAACCTGAATAAATATAGGATTCACCTGCTACTGTAGCATTTAATTGCAATTCATAGGCCGTATTCACGGTAAAATGATCCACATTTCCTTCCCATTTTGGGTTGTTTAATAAATCTCCGTCACTAAAATTATCAATAAACTGAGCACTCCCTTTGAAGAAAAAGAGAACAAATAAGGCAAAAAAAATCAACCTTATATGTATGTTTTTACTATTTATTTTACTGTAAAGCATATATTTGTGGCTCAATTTTTAAAAGAGGGTTACCTAAATGTTATTATAGGTAGCAAAAATAATAAAATTATCGACTACCCGTTTGAAATGCTGATGCCCTCTTTAGAATAAACTTCGAAAGATTCATCTTCCGTCTTTTAAACGTTTGTTTATTTTTTTAAAAAGATTTAAAAATGAAGCTCGCCATTGTTGGTGTTACTGGTTTAGTTGGAAAAGTACTTTTAGAAGTCTTAGAAGAATCTTCTATGGCTATTTCTGAATTTTACCCAGTAGCTTCTTCAAAATCCATAGGTAAGTTTGTCCACTTTCGTGGAATGGATGTACCCATTATATCCATTGAGGAATGTATTTCACTCGTTCCCAATGTAGCCATTTTTTCAGCAGGAGGAAATACTTCTTTGGAGTGGGCACCCGTTTTTGCATCTAAAGGAACTATTGTTGTGGACAATTCTTCAGCATGGAGAATGGATAAAAATGTCAAGTTGGTCGTCCCTGAAATCAATGCCTACCAATTGACCAAAGAAGATAAAATCATTGCGAATCCTAATTGTTCGACTATTCAAATGGTTATGGCTCTAGCACCTTTACATAAAAAATATACTATCGATAGGCTTGTCATCTCTACTTACCAATCTTTTACTGGCACAGGTGTAAAAGCGGTTCATCAATACGAAATGGAAAAACAAGGTCATTCATTGGATGATTCCGACATGGCCTACAAGTATCCCATTTTTGGAAACTGTATCCCCCAATGTGATGTATTTTTAGACAACGATTATACAAAAGAAGAAATGAAACTTGTTTTTGAAACAAGAAAAATTTTGAATGATCAAACGCTTAAAATAACCGCCACTGCGGTGCGGGTGCCGGTTGACGGCGGGCATTCGGAGTCAGTAAATGTGTCTTTCAAAAATAAATTTGATATAAAAGATATAAAAAACACCTTATCATCGACAAATGGTATAGTTTTGGTTGATAACCCATCAGAACAATTATATCCAATGCCCTTATTCTGCAAAAATAAAAATGACGTTTTTGTAGGCAGAGTCAGGGTAGATGATTCTATTGAAAATGGTTTGAATTTGTGGATTGTTTCCGACAATTTGAGAAAAGGAGCAGCCACCAACGCCGTACAGATTGTACAATACCTGGTAGAGCAACAGTTGACTTAATTACATTACGTATTATTTGATTACATATTCGCAAAATTTTTGGTAAATGAGACGCAAGTTAGTACTTTGGGGAACCGACGAAAAAGATGAAAAAATGTTGGTTGCACTCGAATTGTTAGAAAAAGAAAATGTGGTACACATCTTTACTTTTCCTGAAAAAATCGCAACAGAAGAATTTTATAAACAAATGACCGACGTTTGGAAAAACGATAATGATATCGAATTTCCTGCCGGCTTTTCAAAAATTGAACGGAAATTGTCCGTTGCAGACAGTCTGCTCCCAGATGAAATTCGTGTCGAAAGACCCGATCTCATCACTCGGGCTCAAACTGAATGGCATTTTATGGTACTCTCCTCAAAATTGTATGGATTGTACAAATCCGAATTGGAGGAAGTAAAGGAAAAAGTGGACGAACTTACAGATTTTGACAATAAGGTATGGGAAGAGCTAAAATCCTTTTGGTCAAAAGTACAGTCTCAGGTAAATGAAAGAAATTTATTTCGCGAACATGCCGCTTCATTGCGTGAACGAACCAATGGGCTTTTTGACAAATTAAAAACGTACAAAAAAGCGCTTGAAGGAGAGTTCGAATCAAAATCAAAAGAACACGTTGAACGGTTTACCTCCGAATTAAAAGAAATAGAAGATAAAATAGAACAAGGTCTTGGTTTAAATCCTCTTTTTGAAGCATTAAAAAAACTTCAACATTCTATACGAAATATTCAATTTACAAAAGAGGATCGAAAAGTAGTTTGGGACAAAATTGATGTAGCTTTTAAAAACATCAAAGAAAAAAGAGGTAATCAACACGAAGCCAATATCACACAAGGAGCTGTCAGACTTCAGAAGAGATACGATGGACTATTGGGTGCTATTCAAAAAATGCAGCGGTCTGTCAATATCGATCAAAAAGAACTCGACTACCAAACCAAAAGAGTGGAAGATAGCGATGGACAATTAGAGTCTCAATTGCGACAAGCTAAAATCAGAATGATTGAAGAACGTGTCAACTCCAAAAAAGAAAAATTGGAAGATATGCTCAAAACCAAAGGTGAGTTAGAAAACAGGCTTGAAAAAGAGAAGAAAAAAGTGGCCAAACTCGAAAAACAAGAAAAAATTGAAGAGGCCAAAGAGGTGATTAAACAAAAAATAGCCGACAATATTAGTGAAACACAAAAGGAAAATGAAAAAATTTCTGATAAGCTTTCTAAAGCGGCCGATGATATAAAAAGTCAGAAAAAACCAAAGTCTAAGGCTAAAACAATGATAGATCAAATATCTGAATCTGCCGAAAACCTTATAGAAGATGTGGTAGACAGCGTTAAAGCGGCCGCTGAGGTGGCGGAAGATAAGCTAGAAGATTTAATCGATAAAGTTGAAGATATTTTTGATAACGAAGAAGAATAATCCCTGCATTATTTTTTAATACTATAATTTAAAAGAGGGATTTTTATTCCTCTTTTTTTATTTCTTTTGTGAAAAAACCCACTCCCACAATCCTTTTTCACGAATCGCTTTTTCCCAAATACCGTGTCCTTCTCCATTATATTCAGTATAGATTACAGGTGTTTGCAAACTTAATCTTTTGGCAACAAATTCTCTCGATTTTTCTACAGGTATGACGGTGTCTTCATCTCCGTGTAAAACCCACATGGGTAATTGTTTATATACGTTTACCTTTCCCAAATTAGATACCCCACAAATAGGAACAGCTACGGCAAAAAGATTGGGTTTTCTGTGTAAAATATCATAGACCCCTATAGCGCCCATCGACAATCCGCAAACATATATTCGGGTTGAATCTACATCTGGTGTTTTTGATATTTTGTCCAATAATTCTATAACAGATTCCATCGCAGGAGTGACAATTCCGTGTTCATAAAATGTCCAATCAAAACGTTTTATGGGGCCCCAGTAGTCTTCTTCTGGACATTGTGGCGCCAAAACAATGCTTGGGTAAAGGCGCTGAAAAGAGTCGGAAGTGAGATATGGTACCACGTGAATAAGTTGTTTCTCATTGTCCGTCCCCCTTTCACCAGAACCGTGTAGAAAAAGAATGAGGGGTAATTTTACCCCTTTTTCCACTTTAGGAAAAAATGTTCTGTAAGGCAATGAAACGCCCACGGATGAAACAAACACATCATTTTGAATCACCTTCAACCTTGGGTGGCAACCTATCGAAAAGATCGTAACTAGACTTAATAACAGGAATATTCTCATCAATTACCTCTTTTGCGGCTTTACAAATCTAATTAAATAATTAGAACTTCTACACATTAGATTAATAGTTCATTCGATCATTTTCATCACCTTTCCACAATGTAACAAAACGCCGCCATCTTCCACTGTCCAAAAGAACAAACCAGCTGGTAACATGGAAAGGTCGAGGTGGTTATGTCCATAGTAGATACGTTTAGAAAGCACCTTTTGTCCGGTGGCGTCATGCATATGTATCATACCATATTGTGGAATATATTCTTCTAAGGTTACCAGAATAATATCGGATACAGGATTGGGTGTAATTTTTATATTATGCCTTATTAGATTTGTTGATGATGTAAGAGAACAACCATTTTCGTTCGGATATGTATAGTTATCATTTTTATAACATAAGAACTGATATCGCCAGTCTTCAGCAGTAAAAATATAAAAGTGCCCAAATAAGCCAAATAAAGAGCCAATATCTTCAATAATTTCATTCATACCATAAACACTACTTACTCCCTGATCAAGATCCCTTGTTAAAAACCTTTTCAATGGACTTCCGTCAGAAGCCAAGACAGTATCCACTTTTTCCACAACAAGTTTATAAGGATTTTCTCCTAGTGGGGGTACTCCTGTCCGTCCAAAAGTAAATAATTCTGTTTTTTTACTCAGAAAGAACTCTACAGTATCTCCTTGTTTTGCTGAAAAATCATATAGCAACCACCATTGACCTTCTTCATAGAAAAACATCTTATTTCCCTTGTTATACACAGGAAGATCACTTCCTTCGATAACCTGATCATCAAATTTCGCCCTTAAAACCCTACAAAATCTGTCATTGATGATAGTATCTCTATCAACAAATATTTGAATAATTTCCGGTTTTGTCCCTCCAAGATACCAATTAGTTTTTCTCCATAAACTGAACGAACTCAAATCTGTAGTATCGGAACAAAAGCCTTGAATTGAGAAATGTGACAATGCTTGCTTTTCAAAAAATACGTTCGTTGCTTCAACGGCTAAATTGAAAAATAAAAATATAATATATAAAATCGTTTTTATAGGTCTTTTTTTCATGGATACAAATTTTAAGAAAGGTGTCATGTTTAAAAATATTATACATTATAGTTTTATTAATTTTTTAGTAATGATTCGTCCAGTTTGGGTGTAAAAATACAGGAGATAGACTCCAACCGTTAAATTTGATACATCAACTTTTCCATCAGGCAGTATGTTGCTAAAAAGCACTCTGCCAGTCATGTCAGATATTTCAATTTTTGACATGTCGTGATCTGAAATAAAGGAAACACAGTGATTGGTAGGGTTTGGAAATATGAAAAGAAAAACATCTTTTGTTTCTTCATTTGTGGCTGACAAAAAACAATCCACACTATTCGGACTGTAATATCTTTTTTGATCTCTGTCAAAATAACATAACAATTCTGTGTTGTGTCCGGATTTCCAGTCATCCTGGTAAAAAAAGCTGCCATTGATATTGCCTATACCTTCTACCCAGACCAGGTCACCATGCGTTTGGTGAAAAGTTTCGTCGTCATGTCTCAAAGTGATTCTTTTACGTGCAGCACCGTCTTTCAAATAAAAAGTATCTGTTGCTATAACCGTAGCCATACCGAAACTATCCGGCAATTCAAAATGGTCACCCACTTCTAATGTAAAGTCATACAGGTCTTGAAATGTCCAAAGCAGATGTAAAGGGTGTGGGTTATTTTTTGTAGCAAAACTCATTCTGCCTTCAGAATCCCACCATCGGGTTCTCCTGTGATCCTTTATTTTTTCTCTTGTGTCCATATTTTCATACCAGACTTCTCTGAATAAAAAAGCTCCGTATCTCTGGTCAAAAGCAAAGGTATCCTTACCAAAACTTTGTGTATATCGCTGCCAGACTCCATTCTGGTTTTTAGAACCATATATCAACTTTTTTTGCAAAATTGAGACTTGGTCATAAAACCTTATAAAATCTATACGTTCTGTCTCATTGACTTCATTACATCTGTCTTTGTGAATACATCCAAAAGAATCAAGTTTAACAAGCCAACCAGCATACACAAGTGGTTCAAAGTTATTTCCCTGTGTCTCTCCACCAAAAAGAAATATATTTTTATTTTTATCACTTAAGACTTTTAAAAAGTAACCACTTCCGGTAAAATATCTTGTTGGTAATGTTGGTGTGGTTTTGTCAGCTCCTAAATATCTTTTAAATGTTCTCTCCCATAAAACATCCCCTTTAATATTCATTTTTGAAACATATCCCTGAAAATGATTAGAACTAATGCTGTCAAAGATATTATATTGAGTACCACATAATAAAAAATTATCCTTATCTACAGGAAATATAGAATATACTAATTTATCTTCAATACTTCTTGCTAACAATTTTGTTTCCCACAAAACATTTTTAAAGGTATCTACACAAACTACTAACGGGTCTTTAATGCTGATTGTGTGGGCGTGGTTAATAAATATTATATTTTGATCTTCAGTTATTATAAAATCTGTTGAAATAGATGCCGTTGTCTTTTTATTATCCTCCCATTGCCATACTATTTTATGGTCTTTGTTTAGTTTCAGAAATCCTACATATCCTAAAGACCAATCACCATCATAGTCATAAGTACTTCTCCTGTACATTAAGACTAAATTATCATTTTTATCCTTTTTTACTCTACCGAAACTGATGTTTCCTGTCTGATCAGGAACATCAAAAACCATGGTTGTGTCAAGAGATCCATTTTTATCAAGCCAAATTAAATATACAGAAAATTTTGGTTTATTGTTGAATTGAACGTGTCCTTGTAAAATAAGATGATTTTCAGTTTCAACCAATGAATTATCAATCAGATAGCTTACATTATCAACTCTAAAACTTTTGAACCAAATGGAATCAAGGGCTTTGTTTAGTTTTAATATACCATGTTCATTATTGTAAAAGCCTGAAACAAGTAAGTCACCATTTGAGTCTGGTATAATTCTAAAGGAACCAGTTCTTCTTGTGGTTGTTGTTTTCAGCCAGTGATACTCAACTTTCTTAATAATATTTCCTTTTAAATCCAGTTTGTATAATTCTGTTAAATCGCCATTCGAAAGGGTCATTACAGCGTATATTGTATCATCATAAATAGTAGCTGAGGTGAAATTTGTCTCATTATCTGTATATGGAAATAATTTTGAAAAGGTATCCTGTCCATAATTGTGATACCTTACATTTAAAAATATTGTTAGTATGAATATTATTCTTATCATATTATTATATTTTAAAGCCTGGTGATTATAAATCACCAGGCCTTAAGATTAAAATTAATTTTTAACTATTTTTTCTACCAATACGGAAGTATTCCCATCTTTTATTGTCAAAATGTATAATCCATTATTCAAAGATGTCAAAGGCATAGAAAAATTTGTCTCTTTGCCTGAAAATTGTTGTTTTTGAACTTCTTTTCCTAGCACATCATGTAATATGATTGTGTATTCCGATTGACTATTTTCCGGAGCCATAATAAATAAATGATCGTTTGTCGGGTTGGGATAAACCGAAAAACCATTTGTTTGTTCCGGAACATATTCAGTTGATCTTGGTAGTACACTTGAGCCTGGCAATGGAATGTCCAGATCAATATATTCGCCTGTAATGGCCGTATTTACACCTCTGGCAAAACCACTCAAAGGATCAAATTTTTTACCTATCTGAATCAACATACTTTCATCACTACTTTGTAACTGATAGGCTGGCCCGCTGTTCAACCGGGCTATATTAATATTTTGTGCAAATACAAAATCCTGCTCTTCCTGGGTTACTGCACCGATTTGATTGAGAAATAAGGATGCATCACTCAAATAATTGGATTCAATCAAAGCACCTAAATACATGGTTTTGACAATAAAATCTGTTTCCATTGCATATTCATTTCGTTTGGTTGGCAATTCATTATCTTCCTTTTGAAAAATAATAATTTTGCCTTTCAATTTTCGAAGACAATATGTCTTGATTAATATTTGTGATTTTAGTAAAGCAATATCCTGGATATTTTCCGGATTATTAGTTTCAATATTTTGTAATTGACTGACTAAGACATTAATCTCATTTTGAATTTGGCTCATTTTACTGATAACCTCTGATTTAGGCATATTCTTTGCAAACTTACAAACATCTTTCGAAGGAATAAAACCAGGGGGTTGATTTTCACAATAATCACTGTTCGATTGTGAATTACTAATGTTGACAATACCAGATGGTGATTGTATTGGTCTTTTACAACTATTAGCAGGGGCATTTTCAAATACAAAATATTGTGAAGCAGTCCATACTCCTCCTGAAAGTCTTTTAAAAGAAGGAATCTGGTTTTTTGTAAAACAATTTCCAGCTTCCTTCGTTCCATCTCCTTGATATGGGTGAATCCGCCCAAAAGAACCTGCGGCAAAAACGGCTACATCCGCATCATCTGTTTGGTAAAAACAATTATCAATAATTGTGCTACCAATATTGTCACCTATAAAATAGTTGCCAATAAAATTAGTGTAATATTTATTTTTCTCAACCGTATTAATAATGTCCCCTGTTGAGACTTCTATTGAACCTAAATCTGTTGAGTAATAATTGTTTAATGCCACATGATAATCAGACATGCCCTCAAAGTTCGAACCATAAACTACACCGTTAAATGTATTTAGTTGGAGTTTCGTTTCAGATTGACTAAAGGAGGAATTACTACTAAATCCGTAAGTACCTGAAGTAAATGTGTTGTTAATTATATTTGAACCATCACTTAGAAGTGGACTCGTTTGTGTTAATTGAATTCCTCTACTTCCGGGACCACCGCTAATGGTTGGACAATTATTCACTGTAACCCATGCGTCTACAACACCAATTCCTTCTTTTTCAAAATTGGAAAATGTACAACCATCAAATTCTACTCCACTTGCTGCCCAAATCGTTACACCAAGATGATGACCATCAAAAGTACAATTGATAAATTTGCTTTTATCCTGGTATGCATTCCTCATGAAGGCAACAGCTCTTCTGTTGTTGGTAAAGTAAGAATCCTGTGCATGAATCAAACCTCCCCAATAATCAGCAGCTGCCGGCCAGGGATAATCACTATTTAACGTTTGAATACCTACTCTGGCATAGGAGATTTCAGCACGATTGATCATCAGGACAGTACCGGCTTGTGTCGGTAATGGATTGATAAATGCCGAAACAGCCTGACCAACAGCCTGATTTCCTTCTACAAAAATACCATCCCAATATTGCCCGCAATAATTGGTAAGTTTTCCGCCATCCAAAATCAATCTGGCATCCCTTTTTACCACCAATCTTGAATTTTGTCCAAATTTAACCGTTCCTTTAATGGTCAAAACAGCCCCTGCTTCCAATACCAAATCCCCTGATATCATTCTGATTCCATCATACTCAACAATACCTGATGGGATAGTTATATCGATTCCTTCATAATTTTGGGCCATTAAAACTGCTGCATAGGCATCCATAATTCCGGCGTCAATACTAGGGTGTGCGTTATTTGGTAGGCCTCCATGGGAAGCTTTCAATATAAACTCAATGTCTGCAGGTGATAGACATGGATTGACATCTTTCATTAATGCGACAACTCCGGCTACCATTGAGGCTCCCATAGAAGTTCCTCCTGTGCCGTAATTACAACCATTGAGTGCTTCAAGTCTTGGAATATCTACACAATAAGTATAAATGTCAACACCTGCATTAAAACCAAAATAATCAATGTAATTACTTGCAGCATTTACAGCACCAACATGTATAAAACCATCCAAAATCCTTTGGCCACTATTATTATTTCCATAAGCTGCCGCTGTTATTACAACTCCTTCCCCTAACATTTCATTTACCTGAGAATTACTTAAACCTGAACCTGCAAAACTAATGTTAATAATTTTGTGGCCATCTAAATAAGCTCTCCATGCTCCTGATCCTGGACTTCCAGATCCGCAACCTGATCCCACACAATAACCAGCAACTTTTGTATTATAGCCCGTTCCTGCAACACATAAATTATTATTGACTATTGCTGCTGCTCCTCCAGCCACAGAAAAACCATGATTACAAGGATACAACAAAGGATCACAATTATCAAGATAAGTGATTTTTCCAAATAAGTCTGAATGACTCTGATCCAAAAAGATATCAACTATTGCTATAGTAGCATTTGGGCTGCCTTTTGTTAGGTCCCATGCACAAGGTAGGTTCATGCCATCAAGGTAATGTGAATTTACTGCAAGTGGGTCGTTGTATGGTTCAGGATCGCAAGAATTTACTGAATAAGCTACCGATATTTCTTCATCAAGTATCAATTCATCAATAGTACTTAAAACAGACAAGTCATTAAATAATTCTACATATCCATATCCACTTCTTTGATTCAAAATGATACGGTAGATATCACGTACTGCTTGTGTTTTTGCTTCCGGAAAGGCTTGTTGGATGGCAAAAACAGGGTAATTTTGTAAAACATTATTCAAATTCGGATCATTTGTCTGTTTAGTTCCAGGAATTGGTTTTGCTGTTTCCTGCAGAGCCTGATACCGCAAACCTGTTATTGCTACTTGCCCATATAGTACGCTGGAGTTTGAAAAGATTAAAAATAAAAAAGCTAAAATTTTACTCCCTTTTAATACCTGCCCCCATCCCACATCTGTTTTTAGCGTCATCCATAATAAAATCAAAATTTTTAGGCCCTTAATCCACCAAAGTGCGGTGTGCGGTGTGCGGTGTGCGGTGTGCGGTGTGCGGTGTGAAGATTCATCACTCCAAAGTTAATCATATTTTTGTTCATTATAAAAAGTTTTTTTTGATTTTGTAGTCCTATGCCTGGTTTATAAAGCCTCCCTGTTTATTTAATGCTTTTCCTTAAATACCTCTCTTTATGCAACCTTTCTGATAGCAAGTCATAATCCTACATCACCCGTTTAATAAATATAATTTCATTTCAAAAGTAAAGGGTTTTATTCAGATTATCAACTTTTCCATGACATGACAAATAATTAATTTTTAAATATTCAATATATATGTATTTATTCTACAAATATTTCAATATATTATTTGAATTAAAGTACATGCAACCAAGTTTAATGCGGGTGTAAGTTTTTCTAATCAGGTTTCCCCAAATATTAATTGGTCTCTAAGGGTATTCCATGTTATTTGTTGTTTGTTCACTATGAAGACAATTTTTAAAAAAATATGACTCACTGCAATCTCGATTTTCAGTTAGTACACGATTTAAAAAACAATATCTTAAATCATATTTAAAAAATAAGGTACAAAAAGTGAGACCTTGAAATTTCGTGCCAACCAAAGCAAGAATCTAAATTGGAAGTACTTCATCAAACAATAACAAAACTAATTCACCTACTCTTTCTTCACCTCAACCTGTGGAGGAATCAAATAATACAACACTGGTGTGACCAATCGACTCAATAACGTACTCGTAATCAAACCTCCAATTAATACTTTAGCCAATGGACTGATCAATGGAGAATTTTCCAATACCAATGGCGTGAGTCCTCCAATCGCTGTCAAAGATGTCAAGAGTATCGGTAAAAATCGAGTTTCTGCCCCATCCATGACAGCTTCATACAGCCCCATACCTTTTTCTCGCAAGGCATTGGTATAGTCCACCAATAATATACTGTTTTTGATCTCAATACCCATCAAAGCTATTATGCCCACTGTTGCCACAAAAGACAGGGATTCTCCTGCAAAAAACAACGCTAGCAAAGCACCAATGATTCCCATAGGAATGACACTCAATACGATCACCGTGGACTTAAAAGTTCTAAACTCTAAAATCAGTATCGCCAACAACCCAAAAACCGTAATGATGATTATCGTACCCAATCCTCCAAACGATTCTTCCCTTGATTCTCGTTCTCCCGCTGCCACCACTCTATAACCCGATGGCATACTTATTTTCTCTTGAATTTGATCTAAAACTGCAGTGGTAAATTGGTCTATATTATAGTTTTTCTCTACAAAACTACTCACTAAAGCATACCGTTCTTTGTTGTAGTGCAAAATCGTGGATGATGACGGTTGCAAGGATATGTCGGCAACTTGTTTCAAAGGAACCAAAGCTCCACTCAATGAAGTAATACTAATTTTGTCAAATGTTTCTAGGGCATTCATCGTATTTTCTTGAACGCCAACGTTTAAAATAAACTCATCGCCTTCTTCATTTTTTATTTCTCCTACCTGCAACCCAGCCATCGCTAGCCTTACCGTTTTAGCAATTTCAGCACCTGTGAGACTAAATAGCCCAGCTTTTTGTTTGTTTACCACGACGACCAAATCCGAACTTTGATACTTTAAATCGTTTCTTACATACATGGCACCATCCATACCCTTGATAATGCCTTCTACCTTATTGCTTAACTGTTGCAACGTATCCAAATTATTTCCTAAAATCCGCATTTCTATCGGTGCTGAAATCGGTGGCCCTTGTTGAAACCGCTTTACTTCTATTTTGGTACCTGGAACACCAACTAAACTATTTCTGGTCTTTTCGGCAAATTTTGCTACTTCAGGGACACTGGTTTTTGTATCCATATAAACAATAATCTGACCTATATTTTCAGCGTTTTGTCTTTGAAACTCGTTGTAATAGATTCTTGGATTTCCTTTACCAACATTGGCACTAATATGGTCAACTTCCGGCATCTGTAATATTTGTTTTTCGAGCGTTCGAACCACTTTGTCTGTATGCGCAAGATTTGTTCCCGGCTCAGTTTCTATATCAATAGTTAGAATGGGTTTTTCAGATTCTGGAAACAAACTAAAACCAAGTTTTGGAACGAGCAAAAGCGAACTGGCAAACAAAACTCCAGCAGCCATCAAAGTAATGGCAGGATGTTTCATACACCAAGTGAGTAGATTTTGATACGGCGTATTGATGTACGTTCTGAATGCTCTAAAAAAATAATTTCCTTCAGCATGGCTGTCCTTTTCATGTGCTTTCAATAAAATGCTTGACAGAAAAGGTATAATGGTTACAGAAACAAACAAAGATGCCAAAACGGTTACCATGACAGCCATAGGAAGGGAACGGATGAAATCGCCCGAACCTTCTGGTAAATTGGCCAAAGGAAGAAAAGCTAGGATTAATGTAGCTGTACAACCC
>JBATMZ010000017.1:0-12629 GCA_049290115.1 Saprospiraceae bacterium
ATCCAAGAAGGTTATAAGAATTCCAAAAAAGCAGGTGGATAATGATATGGAAATCTAAAATTTCGATTGACGAATTAAACAATTTTACACAAAATACTTTGTTTTCAACCCTAGGAATGGTCATTGAAAAAATAGGACCTGATTATGTTAAAGGATCGATGCCAGTTGATGCTCGAACAAAACAACCCATGGGTTTATTACACGGTGGCGCTTCAGCTGCTTTTGCCGAAAGTTTAGGAAGTATTGCCAGTGTTTTACTTTTTGAAAAGCCAGAAGATTATTCCATTGTTGGGGTTGACCTTCATGCTACACACCTGAATGCTGTAAAAGATGGAATGGTCATTGGAATAGTAAAGCCCATTAAATTGGGAAAAACAATGCATTTTTGGCAAATTGAAATGACAGATGAGTTAGGGAAACCCATTTGCAGTTCTACCCTTAGCATCCTAGTCAGAAAAACAAGTAACTAAATTTAATATAAATTATTTGGGAAATTGTAGCCCCAATAAAAAAATTCTAGTACATTTGACTAAATCAAAACATAATTCAAATGGAACTTAATTGGTACATCATTTTAGCAACAGGTCTTATTCCTAATATTGTAGGATTTGTTTGGTATGGTCCATTGTTTGGAAAAGAATGGATGAAAGAATCAGGAATTAGTCCTGACCCAGCCAATGTCAACATGGTAAAATTGACCCTTTTCACTTTATTATTTGGTGTTTTACTTGCTTTGGCATTAACCACTATGGTCATCCATCAAATGGCTGTTCAATCTGCACTTATGTCAGCAGATTTTAGTAATCCAGACTCTGAAGTATATAAGTACTTTTTAGATTTTATGAGTAGGTTTGGCGACAACTTCAGAACGTTCAAACACGGAGCACTTCATGGATTATTAGCGGGTATTACTGTATTTTTTCCTGTCATTGGTTGTAATGCCATGTACGAAGGAAAAAGCTGGAAATACATATTCATCAATACCGGATTTTGGACAGCATGTGCCATAATTATGGGAGGAATCATATGTGCTTTTGCTTAATTTTACGTTCGCACTCAACTAATTTTACAAATCAATTGTCCTAAGTCTAGCGATAAACCTAGGTCAACGAATATATTTAAATGGACATTTATTGGGCTTATCATTTAGAAACAAAAGATGATATTGTAATTGCATTATTATCTGACATTGGTTTTGAATCTTTTATTGAAGAAGAGGATGGAACCATAGCTTATGTAAATGGACAATTAATCAATGCCAAGGTCGCCAATGAAATAGCCAAAGTATTATCAGATCATGAGGTCACTTACAGTAGTGAAGAAATTTTACCTCGAAACTGGAATGCACTATGGGAAGCTTCATTTACGCCTGTGACTATTGATGATTATTGTATTATTAGAGCGGATTTTCACAAACCTGACAAACCATATCAGTACGATATCATCATCAATCCTAAAATGGCTTTTGGAACTGGTCACCATGCCACGACAAAAATGGTGATTGAACTTATGAGAAATATTTCATTTAAGGAGACAATAGTACTTGATTATGGAGCTGGAACTGGGATTTTAGCCATTCTTTCATCAAAAATGGGATGTTTTTTGGTAGACTCTGTAGATATTGAAGAAGAATCTTATCTTAATATGAAGGAAAATGCCGAAATCAATGAAGTTAATAATATGAATGCTATCCACGGCACTTTGGACGATGTACCGATTACTCAAAATTACGATATAATTTTGGCAAACATAAATCGAAACATTCTGATTCGGAGCGCTGTGGATCTCGTTCTTAAACTAAAACCCAATGGCTTTTTAGTCCTTTCTGGAATATTGGAAGACGATAAAAATGTAGTGACGGAGTCTTTTACTTCGCAAAAAATGACGCTTTTGCATTCTTTATCAGAAAATAATTGGTCGGCTTTACTGTTACAAAAAAAGAGCCTTAGTAATTTTCTTCAAACAAACTAGGTTACTGACACTCAGGTAATAACCTAAATGTCATTCGATGAAAAGGAGTAGTCCCGTACTCTTTTATTGCCATTCTATGTTTAACTGTTGGATAACCTTTGTTTTGATTCCATCCATACAAAGGAAATTTTTTATGTAATTTTTCCATATAATCATCTCTGTAAGTTTTGGCTAGTATTGAAGCTGCCGCTATACTTAAATATTTTGAATCTCCTTTAATTACACAAGTATGAGGTATACTCTTATAGGGTAAAAATTTATTGCCGTCTACGATGATATGATCAAAAGGTATTTCTATATTAGACAAAGCTAGTAACATCGATCGAATGGAAGCCTGTAAAATATTAATTTTATCGATCTCAATATGACTAACCATGCCTACAGAAAAAGCTATAGCCTCTTTTTCTATAATTTTGCGCAAGTTTAGTCGCTGTATTTTACTTAGTTTTTTAGAATCATTTAAGTCTGGATTTTCAAAATCATGGGGTAAAATAACCGCCGCACCAAAAACAGGTCCAGCCAAACATCCTCTACCCGCTTCATCGCACCCAGCTTCGTTTTTTGAACTATGATAGGGTAATAGCATCCTAAAAAATCAAGTCTTGATAAATGTTTTTGTAGCCATCTTTTTATGAGAATACACAGAAAAATAATATTTTCCAGAAGGCAAATCGGCTAAATTCAATATAAATTCAGAACCTGGTATTGCCATATCACGGAGTATTTTCCCCGCTTGATTCATGATATAAGCTCTGTGATTGTTGGATTGTATATACTCATGAATAGACACTTTTAAAATATCAGAAACCAAGGACGGAACTATCGTGAATTCATAATTGATATTGGTATATTTTGTATGACTAATGAGTTGCACTTGATCCAAAGCAAATGACATAATACTTCGTCCAAATGTTCCAGCAATAATCTTATTTTGACCTGAATTATAACCGAGATGATACACGGCAACTGAAGGCATGTTATCCCCTAACGTTTGCCATGATTCTCCTTTGTTTATGGTATAAAAAACACCCGCATCCGTTGCCGCAAAAAGAACTTTACCGTCGTAATCTGGTAAAACCAATATTGAATTAATGGCAATGTTCGGCATATTACTTTGGATAGAAACCCAATTTTTCCCCTTGTTGTTTGAATAATAAATGTGTGGTGTATTGTCATTGTCTCGATATCCAGACAGGCTAATAAAAACTTCGCTTTCATGAAAGGGTGATGCTTGAATGGCTGTAATATACCTTCTAGGCAACGAACCATTTATATTAACCCATGAAGCACCTTTATCTCCACTTGACCATATCATACCATCCGTTGTACCAGCATATATATCGTTAGCTTGGACAGGAGATTCGGCTATTGCACTAATATTTTTTCTAAATGCATTTGAAGTTGGATCTGTTAATACAGGACTAATTTCTTGCCAATTTGGAACCACCGATCCTTCTGTAACATAAACTTTGTTTGTTCCCGTATACAAAGTTTCTGTATCATGCTGACTAATAAAATAAGGTGCATCCCAATTTCTAGGATCACTATCATTAATACCTTCTGTTGCGTTTTTAAAAGATTGTCCGCCATTGGTTGTTACCACAATATTCCCATTTTGAGAAGAAGCATAAAACACGTTTTCATTTGTCCTATTGAAGGCCATCTGAAAACCATCACCCCCATATATTCTGTCCCAATCGTTAATTATTTGAGCATTTCCACCCGTTGAACCATTATCTTGGGCTCCGCCATAATAGTCTTCAATTTTATGAGGATTATACGCCACTCTATAAAATTGTGTGGCTGGTATATTTTCAATATCTTCCCAAACTTCTGTATTTGCTAAGCTTGACTTATATAAACCACCGTCAGTTGCTAATAAAATATGTTGGCCTGAAAAAACCAAATCATGTTTGTCGGCATGCACTTCGTAGGTCCACCATGGTGGTACAGCAAGTGCCCAAGAAAGTCCACCGTCCTTGGAACGAAACATGTCTATACCTAATATAAAGATGTCATTTTCATTATTGGGATTTATTCTAATTTTAGCAAAATACCAACCAAAACCACCGTACATACCTTTAGGAAGTCCTGTGTCTTCATCGTCATAAATAGGAAGTGATGTCCAAGTATTCCCAGCATCCGTTGTTTTATAAATAGCTTCTAGATTGTAAGACTGTGCATTTGTAAAGGAAGCATATAATACATTGGGGTTTGAAGTGCTAATATCGATACCAAGTCGACTAAAATTTCCTGAAGGAAGTCCACCGCCTAAGACCACCCAATCCAAACCACCATTCACCGATTTATAAATCTTTGCATCAGGTCCTGCTACTAATGATTCCTTGTTATTTCTAATTCGATTCCATGTGGTAGCATAAAGAATATTTCCATTTTGAGGATGTATAGCAATATCTATTACACCTGTTGAATCATTGATATACAGGACTTTTTGCCATGAAGCCCCGGCATCTGAAGATTTATATAATCCTTTGTTGCTACTTTTTATAAAAGGTAGACCCATGGCTCCCACGTACAAAACATTTGGATTGTCAGGTGATATTCTAATATGGGATATCACACCAACTTCTCCTAAGCCTGTGTACGACCAATTTTCTCCTCCATCAACAGATTTAAATATACCGTTTCCAACAAACGGGAATCCAGAAATATTAGGATCACCAGTGCCAGCAAATACGATATTGGGATTAGTTTTATTATAGGTAATATCGCCAATACATAACTTTATTTGATCATCAAAAACAGGGTACCAGCTTAGGCCACCATTGATGGTTTTGAAAATTCCCCCTTCTGAAAAACCAACCAAAATAATATTTTCATTGGTCGGATGTACAGCGATAGTATTGATCCTCGCACCAATATTTCCAGGACCTTCTACAGTCCATGATCCAGAAGAACGATTGGCAACATTTCCTTTAAAAGTTTGAACATTACGCAAGGCATCAAAATAAGCCCGATAATGAAACGTTTGTTCGGGATATAATTTATCTAAAAAATGTTGCTCCGAAGGATATAGTTTTTCCTCTAAGGATGATTTTGGATTACTTTGAATGTTTGAACATGCGGCTAATGTCCAAAAGCTAATAAAAATAGATAGTACACGAAGCGTCATTGTAAAGGTTTATTTGGACAAAAATAGAATAATTAACTTAACATTGTGTACAAACTGAAATAAGACTTCATCTATTTCTTATGGCTTTGTCATTATTAAGACTATTTATTATGTCACGAATCTTCGGTCGGTATAATACCAGTTTTTTGTCCGAAATATTCGACAAACCTCTGCAAATCACCTGCTAGTTCTTTATTACCTGTAGATTTATAATACGTATCTCCTAGTGATCTTAATGTTTGAAACATAAACCGATCCATCTCTACTACTTGCATTTCTGTAGTCCACAAATCGATTTTTAAGGTGTCTTTTGTCGTTTTATCAAACATCGACACTAATATAGCTTTAGCTTCTTGAAATTCTTGAGCTTTTATACCATCAGAACTTTTCCATTCTATCGTTTCGGGAAATTTATCTTGATTTAAACTCACTAAAATTTCAATGCTTGATTTTTTTGTTGCTTGGCTCATATACTATTGATACAAAGGGTTAAATATAATTAAAAGAATTAGGCAGGATATTCAACATAATTTCTCGGCGTCTCCCATAATCTAATGTGAACATCAAATTGGGAAGATATTTTTTTTCGCAAGATGTTAAAAATAACTACTGCGAAATTTTCTGTACTGGGTATTAATTCTACAAATTCAGGACAATCCAAATTTAGATTTTTATGATCAAAACGATCTTCTATTTCCTGTTTTATTATCTCTGCCAATTTACCCATATCAAAAACATACCCTGTGTTCAAATCTATCTCTCCTGTTAACTTTACTTCCAAATCATAGTTATGACCGTGGTAGTATATATTATTACACAAACCAAAAACTTCTTTGTTTTTCTCCTCACTCCAAGATGAGTTATGCAATCTATGTGCTGCATTAAAATGTGCTTTCCTCGTAACAGATGCTTTCATGATCGAAAGAATTGGGTGGTTATTATTTAAAGTGTACAACAAGTAGGTTACCAAGTTGTTTGGAGATAAATCATTCTAAATCAAAAAATAAAAATCTGCCGGTATGATTTTTCAAATAACGCCATTTTTTTTGTATTTTTGCAACCCAATTTAAAAAAAGAAAACTATCTCTTATAAAAGATGGTTACTTTTTAACAATCCTTTGATGTACCATTACATACTTTATAAAAGGCAATCATGAATTTAACCTTTTTAGGCCATTCAAGTTTTTGGGTAGAAACAAATAATAAAAATTTATTGTTCGATCCTATGATTTCACCTAATCCCCTGGCAAGTCAAGTAAATATAGAACAGTTAAACCCTGATTATGTATTGTTGACACATGGGCATGAAGACCATGTGGCTGATGCTGAAAAAATATCTAGAAGTAGTAAGGCTAAGATAATTTCAAGTTATGAAGTGGTAACTTGGTATCAAGAAAAAGGTTTACCTGGACATCCGATGAATATTGGTGGAAAATGGACCTTTGATTTTGGAACTGTCAAATATGTGACAAGTGTACATTCTTCTATGTTGCCAGACCGAAGTTATGGAGGTGCTTCCGGTGGTTTTGTAATTTGGAATGATGAAATATCATTTTATATAGCGGGTGATACTGCCCTTACATATGATATGAAATTAATACCGCTTACATGCCCATCCTTGGACTTTGCCATATTGCCAGTTGGTGACAATTTTACGATGGGTTACGAAGATGCGTTGATTGCAGCAGAATTTATCCAATGTGAAAAAATAATAGCTTGCCATTTTGATACGTTTGGATATATTAAAATAGATAAAGAAAAGGCCATCAAACATTTTAAAACCAAAGGGAAAACTTTAATTTTCCTAAATATCAATGAAAAAATAAATTTAACTAAGCATGGGTAAAGTAATTGCCATAGCCAATCAAAAAGGCGGTGTTGGAAAAACTACGACGGCCATAAATCTAGCAGCAGCTCTATCTATTTTAGATAAAAAAGTGCTATTGATTGATGCCGATCCTCAAGCAAACGCTACTTCAGGCGTAGGTGTACGAGAGGATCAAATAATTTTTGACACCTACGAGTGCCTCGTCAATGGGGAGGATATTAAAGTAGGTATTGTGGCTACTGAAACCCCAAATCTTTATTTACTGCCCTCCTCCATTGATTTGGTTGGAGCAGAAATTGAGTTGGTTAACAAGCCAAATCGGGAGTTTTTTATGAGAGAAATGATCGAAGGTGTGAAAGCCGACTACGACTATATTTTTATCGATTGCTTACCATCACTTGGCCTTATCACAATCAATGCACTTTCGGCCGCTGACTCAGTTCTTGTACCAGTTCAATGTGAGTTCTTTTCTCTAGAAGGATTTGGTAAGTTAAAAGATACCATTTCCTTAATCCAGGAGAGTTTAAATCCTCTTTTAAGCATCGAAGGTGTTGTATTATCGATGTACGATCAACGACTTAGGATGGCTAATATGGTTTTGGCCGAAATTCGAGAGATTATCTCTGATAGGATTTTTGAAACTATAATACATAGGAACAGTAAAATTGGTGAAGCACCATCTCTTGGACAGCCTGTGATTATTTACGACGCTACAAGTAAAGGGGCCATCAATTTCCTAAACCTAGGGCAGGAGTTTTTACAAATTAATGAAAATGTAGTCGTCTAATATTTATTAACATAGATGAATAATTTGTATGAATAAAAGAAAAGAAGTAAGCAAAGGACTCAGATCCTTGTTGGCAAATATAGAAAAGACCCATTCGGTTGCGGAAAAAACCCAATTAGTCAAAGACTTAGCTAGTCAAATTATGTTGCTTCAAACAGATAGCATCGAAGTAAATCCATTTCAACCCAGAACTGAATTTGATAACGAACAACTTCTTGAGCTGGCTAAATCAATTAAGGTAAATGGACTGATCCAACCAATTACAGTTCGGTCGATGGGTGATGGCAAATACCAGTTAATTTCGGGAGAACGACGTTTAAGAGCTTCCAAAATGGCAGGGATAAAAGAAATTCCTGCTTATATAAGAGTAGCCAATGATCAAGAAATGCTTGAAATGGCCTTGGTGGAAAACATTCAAAGGGCAAATTTGAATGCTATTGAAATTGCCATTTCATACCAGAGATTAATGGACGAGTGTGACCTAACCCACGATGCACTTTCAGACAGGGTTGGAAAAGAAAGAAGTACCGTATCCAATTACGTACGTCTATTGAAACTTTCGCCTGATATTCAAAATGCGGTTAAATCGAGCCAGATTTCGATGGGTCACGCCAAAGCACTTGCGGGTATTGAAAATTCTGGTATTCAAAACATACTATTAAAAAAATGTTTAGAGCAAGGCCTTTCTGTCAGGGCATTAGAACATTTAACGCGAGAAGCTATACATCAAAAAAATAAACCCGAAGCAGGTGGTACGACACATACTCCACAGCATCCAGAAGTAACGAAGATGATGTTGGCATTGAGCCAAAAACTAGGAATTAAGGTAGATATCAAAAGAACTGAATCGGGAAAAGGACAAATTCTCGTAAAATTTTCAGATGACCAGGAGTTAAATAAATTAATGCAGATTTTACTTGAGTCCTAATTTTAATATATGCACGATCTGCCCATCATACGGATTTTAATACTTATTGGAGTGTCTATAAGTTGTTTATCTGGATTATTTGGTCAGGATGATAATTTTATTGGTTCTTCAAATCAGTTTAATACCGATACCACTATATACACAGAACGAGATTCGGTGATCGTCAAAAATGCTTTTTTTAAACTTTTTACTGGAAAACCAGGCAGGGCAGCATTATATTCCTTAGTCATTCCTGGTGGGGGTCAGATATACAACAAAAAATATTGGAAAGCACCTATTGTTTGGGCCATTGATGGAGGATTAGGTTATAATCTTTTATTTCAAAATAACCAATACAGAAAATATCAAAATTTATACGTTACAGCCTTAGCTACTGGCGATAACAACGTTCTTTTATATAAGGAAAATAGAGACCAATTCAGAAGGGCCAAAGAATTTGCCTGGATGTACTTAATATTAGGTCATCTTTTGACTACTATAGATGCTTATGTGGACAGACACTTAATCGAATTTGATATTAGTAGCGATATTTCTTACTCAGTGCATCAACAGCAGCCAATATTTATGGTGGGCATATTTATCCCTCTCAATCATTAGCCACTAAACTAATTTCAATTGTAACATTATTGGGCTTGATGTATATACTTAGGATTGCTCTTTAATTCCTTATATTTTGTTAAAAGTAGTTGCGCATTATTATTGTGATCATAAAAGTCTTCCACAAATTGGATTGCATTTTTACTGATGGCAGACATCATTTCTGGGTTTGATTGTGCGAATTCAATCGCTTCAACAAAAGCTGCTGGATTATCCGCAATGAGTAAGTGCTCTCCGTGAATAGCTTCAATTCCTTCTTTTCCTAGTGTGGTAGTTATTACAATTTTACCTAATGCCATACCTTCCAAAATTTTAACCCGCATACCACTACCGGAAAAAAGAGGAACAATCATGATAGAATGTTGGTTAATAAAATCAATGGCATTGTCAACTTCACCGTGTATCATAATGTTTTTTTGGTGAAAATCTTTTAAATGAGAAGGTGTATTTCTACCTGCAATATGAAACTCAATATTTGGAAATCTCATCGAAATCATTGGCCATGCTTTATCGAGAAACCATTCAAGGCCTTCTAAATTTGGCATCCAGTCTAAAGCTCCAATAAAACACATGGAATTAAACGTTTTTGCAGGCTTCAAATTCACATAATTACCTAAATTTAAACCTATTGGAGAAGCCATAGCTCCATTTTTATAACCTAGGTTTTTAAATTTTTTAAGATCCCTTTCTGAAACAGCTATGAGGTAGTCATAATCATTTAACCTACCTAATTCAAATTTTTTCAATTTTTCAGTCAAATATTTCAAGTACCATTTTTTAGGCAGAAAGGTCGTATTTGAAGCAATTCGTTCCCAAATTTCGAATTCCACATTGTGGGCTCTCATGGTTACTAAGGCTTTAGAATGTTTTTTTATGATATCAATATAAGGCGCCAAGTATAAGGTCTCCAATTGAACTACATCATACTTTTCATTTTTAAGTAATTCGATGAGTTTGTCTTCAAAATCTTTGCTTATAAATCTACTGACGTGATAAGAGTCATTAGAAAATAAGTTTTTAAATGCATCAAACGCCCTAACTTTATTGTCAAGTGGCGTAACGTATATGGCTTTATAATGATTGAAATCTGGTGGAAGCGAACTTAAATCCGTAAAATGTTTGGTCGTATTCATACTCAACAAAGTAATTTCACAACCTTGTTCATATAAAGCATTACTCAGATAGGTAACTGCTATAGATTCACCGTCTTTGAGGGGAAAAGGGAACTTCTTACATAACTGGAGTATCTTCATAAACTCTAATAGACCGCAACTCTGTTTTAGGTGCGCAAATATAGTGCTTTAAAACAGAATTTTGTCGGTTTTAACTTTTTATTTTAAAAAATATTGATCGCTTGCTGGCTATTAAAAAGCCTGTAATATTGCTTGTTTGTACAATAACTGTAAATTCATCAATTTTATTTTCTATACTGTTAATAAAATATTAATATTTTTCAAATATGCAAATTATTTATTTATATACATCTGTTTTACAATCAAATAGTCAAATCTATCTTACCTCACTATGGCGCAGGATTAGAAACTTCATGATGGACAATATCAATTTCTTGTTGTATTTCTTTGGACAACGAGATGTCAACTGCGCCAATATTTTCTTTTAACTGATCTAAATTTGTGGCTCCAATAATAACTGTGGCAATAAATGGTTTTGTCAAAAGATAAGACAACGACATTTGGGATAAAGAGATATTGAATTTTATGGCAATATCTAAGTATTTCTGCACCGCAATATAAGTCTGGTTGCCATTGTATCTTGCCATTTGTTTAAATTGATTTAATCTATCTGAAGGTGTTGATTGATTCAGGTGATATTTTCCAGTTAATAAACCAAATGCTAAAGGAGAATATGCCAGCACACCAATATTTTTTCTAATACACATTTCAGCTAAACCAATTTCAAAGGTTCGATTAACTAGATTGTATGGGTTTTGAATGCACGTCAATAAAAAACCCTCTTCTTTTTTTTCTTCTTCCAAAAACCTCATTAAACCAAAAGGAGTTTCGTTTGAAATCCCCCAATGCCTGATTTTACCTTCTTTTTTAAAATCATACAGTGTTTGGACAATTTCATTAATATTATCTTTCCAATGGTCATCTTGGTCGTGATTATACCCTAGTTTTCCAAAACAATTTGTTTTCCTTTCAGGCCAATGAAGTTGGTATAAATCAATATAGTTGGTTTGTAGCCGTTTTAAACTCTTTTCCAATGCATCGACCATTCTACTTTTTGAAAACCCTAATTCAGAACTAATATGGCTTACATGCAACGATGGCCCAGTTACTTTTGTAGCTAAAATAATTTGATGCCTTTTGTTTAATTTTTTGATACCTTCTCCAATAAAAGATTCAGTCATTCCCTGAGTCGTAACATTTGCGGGTACGGGATACATTTCGGCTGTATCCACAAAATTAATTCCTTGATCCAATGCATATTCTAATTGTGCGACGGCCTCAGATTGAGTATTTTGTTGTCCAAAATTCATAGTTCCTAGACAAATTCTACTTACTTTCAAATCAGACCTTCCTAGCCATGTGTATTCCATAAAACATTAATTGTGGTGATATTTAAATAACTTTTTTAAAGTTATAAAGTTGTTTTTTGTATAAAATGAATGACAGAAAAAGTTAAATATTTCATAAATTATAGTGAAAATCGAAAGAATGAAAATCTAACTTCAAATAATATTTGTTGCAACAAATATTAAATCATTTTAAAAAATATAATTTATATGAAGTATTTTTCATTTTCACTTGTAGTAACCGTTTTATTCTTGTTATCTTCGTTTACAATACCAAAGCCAACCTCTAAAACGATTAATATCAAACAATCAGTCATTAATTGGAAAGGGTATAAAGTATTAGGAGAACATGCTGGAACCGTAAAATTTATGACTGGAAATTTAGAGTTTGATGTAAACAACAATTTGACAGGTGGAACATTGGTTGTCGACATGAACAGTATAGTTTGTACGGATCTTAACCCAGGACAAGGTAAGGAAAAATTAGAAGGCCATTTAAAATCAGATGACTTTTTTGGTACTTCTATCCATCCAAAAGCTACCTTAAAAATTAAGAAGGTAGTTTCTAAAGGAAAGTCAGGAGAGTATAAAGTGGTAGCTGATTTAACCATTAAAAATATTGTAAAAGAGATTAAATTTGATACAAATATATCTGAAACCAAAGCGATGGCTATTATAAAAATTGATCGATCAGACTATGACGTCAAATTTGGAAGTGGCAGTTTTTTTGACAATCTAGGCGACAGTACAATTTATGATGAATTTGATTTAAATGTTAATATTACATTTTAATATTTTTTTTAAAAATTATTGATAAAATCAAAAAATCATCGTACCTTTGTAATA
>JBATMZ010000018.1:0-2170 GCA_049290115.1 Saprospiraceae bacterium
CTGTGAAACCATTAGGTGTTTGAGCAGTCATACCACCCAAGCCGTGATAAATATAATCTGACGTCAAGTGTTCTTCGATTGCTGTGTAATCTTTCTCATTGACCACTCTTTGAGAAATTAATCGAGCAATTTCTTTATGTTTTTCTATCATTTTTTTAATAAATTTAAGATTAATGACTTGACATTTGTCCGAATAGAAAACCTAAATACATATCAAACATCATAGGGCTTTCTCTGTAAGGATATTTAGCTAAAAGTTGCGTTTTAAATTCTTCGGCAGTTGGATTTTTGCTATATATGTCCTTGGCTATTTTTAAATAATAGATACAATTCATTACTTCGTCTTTGCCACAAGGCAAGCCATGTCCTGCTAAAATATAATTGTATCCGTCTGCCTTTAATACATTTTCCAACTCCGAAATCCACTTATCAAACCAACCCATACCTAACCACAAATGCACCCCACTGTAAACCAAATCTTGTGCTATGATTACGCCTATTTGAGGTAGTTTTATAAGTAGTTGAGCTTCACTTTCTGCACCTTCCACCATTTCATATTGATAAGTCAAACCATCAATAACTTCTTCTGTATTGGGCATAAGTGTATGCTTTGGCACAACTACTTCGTTTGGTATTAAATCACCAAACATTGGTTTTTGGTTTTTAATCATTTGAGGACCCCATTCAGCTATTACCTTATCAATACCTTGCAGAGTATAGGCAGAATATTCACTGAAAGCCGAAGCCAAACCGAAATAATGGTCGGGGTGTCCGTGTGAAATAAAAATCCTGTCAATAGGTTTATTTAACGACAATGCATATCCTTTAAAAGCTTGTGCCAATGGCGTTAAGAAGTGGGTATCTACCAAAACTAATTTGTTTTCTGTTTCGATAATGTGTGTTGCGTTTGCCGCAGCTTCGTACGGTGCTAAAAAAGTATGCACTTTTACACCATTAAAATCTTTTACGATTATTGAAGTTGAATTTTGAATTGTCATTTTATTTTTATTTTATTTTATTTATGAAATTTTAAAATCTCCAACCTATGCTCCACGGACCTAAGAAATTGAATAGGTTTTGTGGTTCGTATGGTTGTTGAACCGTTTGAAAAGTTACTTTACTAATATTTCCTAAATCGTAGCGTGGATGCAAGATTGTTAGGTCTACTATGAAATTTGCTTTTTTGAAAGGCTTCCAAACCCAGCCAATCCATGCTCCTGGTGTGAAAACTGCAATATTTTTTACAGATTCATTTGAAATTTTGGATTCAACCGTTCTGCTTGCAAAATCAATATCTCCACCTATGTAAAATCCTCGATTTTGCTTGTTCTTGCTCAAAAAGAATTGGTACTCAAGCCCCAAACGATATTTGGTAATGTCTTGGTAAGTATCAAATTGCTCATTATCAAATTCGCTAACTCTACCTCCTAATCCGCCCACTATACCAATAAGATGACGACCTTTTCCATAATCAAAACGGGCAACAAAACCTTGGTTTACTAGTGGCTCTAAAAAATCTACTTTGGCTTGCCAATAAGTATTTTTTACTTCATTTTGTGCATTAGCATTAATTGTTAACAACAAAAGAGATAGAACGAGAAATGTATTCTTCATTTTTTTTCTTTTTTTGATTTTTACTTAATTGAAAAAGCATATTGAAGAGCCACAGGCTCAAACGTTCCAAAGAAGGCACTCTCTGCCCAAGTTTGGGTAGCTTGTCCTATTTTTTGGAATTTTTCTTGGTTTTCATATACAGTCATCCCAACAGTAAGTCTTTCGGTATTATCTCCTCCTACCACTTTGAATTCCCAACTTTGAATGACGCCATCTTCTTTACCTAACTTGTCAACAAAGGCCTTTCTCATTTTTTGGAACTCCGTTTCTTTTCCTTCCTTCACTCTGCGAACAGCGATTTCTAAAATCTGACCTTGTTTTTTAGCAAGAGTTGCCAAGTCAAAATCACCCCCTTCAATGGGTTGTACAAACACATAAGCCTTTAAATCCATTGTCTTTTTAAATTTCATAAATTTGGAAACTACACCCATGTTGCTTTGAACTTTTTTGGGCGTTTTGAAGGATTGATACTGAGTCATACCAATAAATGTTTCCAACTTGTCGGGAGTGGGCAAAGAATAGAAAGAATTGAACTCACGGTCGTTGCTTACACCAT
>JBATMZ010000019.1:0-16311 GCA_049290115.1 Saprospiraceae bacterium
ACGGTAAGACATGGCAATGGACGTGACTGGTGGATCATTCAGGAAGATATTGACCACAAAGGATTTTACATGTATATTTTAGACGATACCGGCATAAAACCAAGCCATCTTTGTGATTTACCCAAAAGTCAGGAAACCAAAGTGTATGGACAATCCGGTATTTTTTCTCCAGGTGGTCGGTATTATGTGACCACGGAAGTGGAGATTAATACAGTATCCACCATGCATGTGACGCTCTATTCCTTTGACCGGTGTGGTGGCAATTTTGTCAAGATAATAGATTATTTTAACGTCCCAACGGATGTTTTCGGGTCAGCGATGTTTTCACCGAATGGAGAATATTTATACGTGGCCAACGGCCAATATTTATTGCAATACACGGTTAATCCGGATTCAATTTTTCATACCGAGCGTATTATAGCAGAATATGACGGTTCTACATTTCAATATACACCTACCAGCAACAAGACACGACTGCGATTCAGCAAGATGGCGATGGGTCCCGATGGGAAAATATATATAGAGGCACCGGGAGGTGTTCGGTCCATGCATACGATAGAATATCCTGACGAATATGGAGAGGATGCCACCGTAGTTCAAAACAGTATCAAACTGGAAACGCAGAATTTTAATTCAATCCCTTCTTTTCCCAACTTCCGGATGGGGCCATTGGATGGAAGTCCCTGCGATACTTTGGGATTAAATAATATACCGATAGCCAAGTTCCGATATGCCCAGGATACCAGTGATTATCTCAACCTGAGGTTTACAGATGTCAGTTACTTCAGGCCGGAGACTTGGTATTGGGATTTTGGAGACGGGCAGACCTTTACAGGTAAAAAACCGTACTGGCATAGATTTAATAAATCCGGGGCTTACACCGTATGCCTCACTGTTTCCAATGAAAACGGGTCTGATACGTCATGCAAAGTTATCCATGTGGGGACAGTGTCATCACAAGATCCTGCAAACTACCGGGACATGCTGACCATTTTCCCCAATCCCGTGGAAAATGATCTGATGGTTCGGGTTGATGGTATTGTGCCTTCAGACATGTATTTTGAAGTGTATAATCTCTTGGGTCAGTTGGTTCATCGTCAAAAAGTATATTTCGGACTAAATCCATGTTCCGTGACTTCTTTGGCTCAGGGAGGTTATATTTATCGCTTTGTCGAAAAAAATCAGGTATTGCAGCAGGGTAAGGTGGTGAAAATTTAACAGTTATGTCTAGGACAGCCAAATTTATTTGGCTGATATTCAAAAATTACAAATTTTTGTAAATATTATCAAATTTGCAAACTTCGACTATATATCTTTGTTAATGTCATTTTCACATTAATAGACGCAAAATGTCTATTTTTGCCTATAGGCTGAAGAAAAGTGTTTCATTTTTTGCCCAAAAGCCTTTGTCCTTTATATTTGCATGATGTTAAAATATTATTTTTGGATTTTTTATTTCTGAATTTATTGAATCGTTGATATGTTGAAAGGAAAAGTCCAACCTCATTTTTCTTGGTGTCCATCTTACACGAATTTCCTAAAAAAGTCTATTTTTGTTCCATCCATCAATAAAAAATAGATTTTACACATGGTAAGGATAATATTATTCCTTGTATTTTGTATTTCGTTTCATTTCTCAGAGGCTCAGACTTCCTTCAAAAAAAAGACGGTTTTCCAGGGGTTTTGGTGGGACTATGAAAACAATAACTATCCCGATGGCTGGGCTAATTATTTAGTAGATCTAGCTCCCCGATTAAAATCAATGGGCATCGATGCTATTTGGATACCTCCTTCTATTAAAAATCAGTTTTTTGGACAAAAAGGTGTCGGCTACGCCCCATTTGACCATTACGACCTGGGTGATAAATTCCAGAAATCCGACGAAAAAACCCGATTGGGCAGTAAAGACGAACTCCTACGTTTGGTTGCCGTACTCCACGCCAATGGCATTGAAGTCATCCAAGATATCGTACCCAATCACATCATTGGCGCTGGAAGTGATACGGGTGCTGGTGGTCAGGATCCGTCAGCTCCGGAGGCACCTTGTACGGATAAGTGGAAAAATTTTAGGTATTCCTGTTGGGCAACACCTTCCATCAATAATAGCGAGACAACATATCTTGCAAAACAAGGAAGGTGGCCAAAAAATCATCAGAATTTTCATCCAATCGTGGGATGCAATTATTGCGACCTTTGTGACGCCAACAATAACCCCATTTGTTGGCAGGGATTTGGTCCTGACGTTGCCTATGACGACTGCGCCCATGGATACAGCAGTAATGCTACCTACAACTCCAATCAATCTACATATTCCCCCTATAGAAATGGTGGAATCGGTGTAAATAACGGATATATGCGCAAAGGATTGAGGGAATGGTTGGTTTGGTACAAAAAACAATTGGGATTCAATGGCGTACGGATAGATGCTGTCAAACATTTTCAAAACGCCGTGTCCACCGATTTCCTCTGGAATCTTCAAAATATGGCTAGTTGGGCTTCAGCGACCGATACTATGTTGGCCGTAGGAGAATGGGTGGGCGGCAAGACCGAACTCGACAACTGGACTTTGGATGTAGAAGAACGTTCCGGTACCTTTGATTTTGGCCTTCGTGCATTTGACGGTTCTGGAGGATTGTATTCTATGATTTACGGCAATGGAGCTTATGCGATGAATTCTTTGCCCAATGCACAGCAAAACAGAAGATATATAACAGTGGGTACTACACGCATCCACCGTACCGTTCCCTTTGTCAACAACCACGATACCTACCGGCCTACCTTTGGCCCTACAGGTAATATAACCGGTTGGAATGGTGGTTCGGAATTGTCACCTCATGTCGATCCTCGCGAACCAAGACTCGGATCTGCTTATGCCGTCATGCACAGTATGGATGGAAATCCACAAGCATTTTTTGAAGATGTTTTTAATTTGGCCAATACGGGACAAAGGTGGACCCATAATCCCAATAATTCTAGTCAGTTGCCCGTACATTCTGACCTAGCTAATATCATACGACTCCATGGAGCATTGGATTTTAAATCGGGCAGTTACAAAGTTCCAAGTAGTTTGCCGACCTTTTGGAACAATGTCACATCTTCAACCAACAATGAGGATATTTTAGTCGTAGAAAGAAGCCAAAAAGCCATCATCTGTACAACTGACCAATGGAACGTTGATCAAGATGTTTGGATAGATACCGATTTTGCTGTGGGGACCATTTTAAAAGACTATTCAGGTGGATTTGTTAGTACGACTACGGTCACAACACCACAAAATCAAGGAGAACCCAATAGGGTTAGGGTATATTGTCGGGGAGTTGGATATCCTTCTTACACTTATTCTTCGTCCTATAGCGATCATGGTCTTCATTACCATGGATATGCCATTTGGGCACCTGTGGACAAACAAGCTGAAGTGGATAATTACACCAGAGGACCGATCACCACAACTCAAGAATGGGAAATGGAAGACGACCTTGGCGACAGTCATTGTGCCTCATTGGTGCAAGGAGGTAGACTTCCTGCCAACGATTGTTCTTATCGAATCGTAGGAAAAATATTCCCAAAAGCCCTGTCAACGGTCCAGTATGAGTTTTTTGAAGATGATTTGGAAACGGGTATTGACAATTGTCTCGAATTTTACTTTCTCCATGGGGAAAAAATCCATTGTCACTGTGCAATAGGTGATTTTTCTGGTAGCTTTGTGGTGGATTCCACGGGATGGATAGTCGCTAAAATAAGGCATAATCCTGGTGATGGTTGTAACCATATTGCCTATTGCGGGCAAGCTGGTGATTGTTCAGGAAAACCGTCTCAAAAAGCAAATATCAAATTGTCGTACCATGCTCCTGAAAATGTATCTAGTTCACTCTACCCTTCAGATCCATCTGATCTACCTCCTTTTTGGACAGGAGCTGCAGGTGATCATGATTATTCTTCCTCTTTAAACTGGGAAAAATGTAATGTGCCAGATTTGACAGGGGGCAAACAAATTTTATTTGTCAATGGTTTGGCTACTGGACTACAAAATGGAACTTCCTGGACTAATGCCTTTACTTCCGTAGAAAAAGCATTGCAAGTGGCTACTTTTTGTGATAATATAGATGAAATTTGGGTAGCTGAAGGTACGTATTTACCCAATACAAATCATGCTAGAGATCAATATTTTACCGTGCCACCTGGCACTACAATGTATGGTGGTTTTACGAATGTAGGCAATCCAGTTTGGAACGATCGAAATCCAACTACTTATGTTACGATTCTAAATGGTGACGTAGGTGTTTCCCTTGTGGAAAATGATAATACCTTTCATGTCGTCAATATTCCAATAGCCACTGACACGACCATCGTGGATGGTTTTACGATAAAATTTGGGTATGCAGACGGCTTGGGTAGTTTGCAAAATGTAGGCGGCGGTATTCTAAATCAAGGTGTGTTAAAACTTAAAAACATAGTCATTCAATCTTGTTTTTCGAGTGCTGGTCCATCGGCCATTTTAAACAAAGGTAATTCAGCCTATTTGGAATTAGAAAATGTTTTGATTGAAAATAACAACTCAATGGTGGACGAAACTGTTAAAAATATAGAAAACAGTTTATTACATGTAATATCCAATTTTATTATTGTAGAATAAAAAGCAGGGTAGGTCTAAACCCAACCCTGCATAACCCCAAAAAACCAGTTGAAAACGTCCATTTTTATTCCACTATTGGGGTAAAATAAACGAATTCAATCTTTAAAACGGAGAAAAAATGGAAATACACATGAAATATTCTAAAATAAATCATAAAAATTAAAATACCCTTTGGCAAAAATTAGAACAGCGTTTTTTTGCTCCGAATGTGGAGCAGAGTCCATTAAATGGGTTGGAAAATGTAATTCTTGCGGTGCTTGGAATACGATGCAAGAAGAAGTCATTGAAAAAAACACGAATCAAGAGGATAAATCTAAAGTTTGGCGTGAAAATTCCAAGCCCAAAAGTAAGCCAGTCAAGATTGATGAAGTCATTCCACAGGCAAATGCTCGGTATGATACCTTAGACGCAGAACTTAACAGGGTCTTAGGCGGAGGGCTAGTCGCAGGTTCTGTCATTTTGGTGGGCGGACAACCCGGCATTGGTAAATCGACCTTACTTTTGCAAATAGCACTAAAACAAAAATGTAGGGTTTTATACATATCGGGTGAAGAAAGCGAAGAGCAAATCAAAATGAGGGCTACAAGAATTCCCCACGACAATCCGGAGTGTTATTTATATACCGAAACCAACGTACAAACTATTCTCAAAGAAGCATCCAAACTACAACCCCAAATGATTGTTGTAGATTCTATCCAAACATTGGTAAGTCCTCACATTGACAGTACTCCTGGCAGCATTTCTCAAGTGAAAGAGTGTACCGGCGAATTGCAACGTTTTGCTAAGGAAACCAACATACCGGTATTTATTATAGGGCATATCACCAAAGAAGGAACCATCGCCGGACCAAAACTTTTGGAGCATATTGTCGATGTGGTGCTTCAGTTTGAAGGTGACCAACACTATGCGTACAGAATCGTCAGAACCTTAAAAAACAGATTTGGCTCCACCGACGAAATTGGCATTTATTCCATGCAGTTTGAAGGTATGAGGGAGGTAAGTAATCCCTCAGAATTGTTGATTTCGCCGAATGATGACCAATTAAGCGGCTCTTCTGTGGGCGCATCTTTAGAAGGCTTACGCCCATTACTGATCGAAACACAAGCCCTTGTCAGTCCAGCAATCTATGGTAATCCTCAGCGATCAGCGACTGGATTTGACTTGCGAAGATTATCGATGTTGCTCGCTGTATTGGAAAAAAGATGTGGTCTTGCTTTTGGACAAAATGACGTATTTTTGAATATTGCTGGTGGACTAAAGGTGACTGATCCAGGTATCGATCTTTCGGTGGTTGCTGCCTTAATATCATCGCTCGAAGATATTTACGTTGATAAAAAATATTGTTTCTGTGGCGAAGTTGGTTTGTCGGGAGAAATACGACCAGTGAGTAGAATCGAACAAAGAATACAAGAAGCAGGGCGTTTGGGGTTTGATGTTATTTTTACATCAAAACACGCACTAGACACCAATCTTGGCAAAAAATACAACATCGAAATCAAAACAGTGACAAAGGTTGAAGACTTATTAAGAGAGGTTTTCGCATAACATTATGATCATGGAAGATTTCCAATTATTATCAGAAAAACATCCCATCATTGTATACGATGGTGAATGTCACTTTTGCAATTATTGGGTGCAATTTATTCTCAAAAGAGACAAAAACAATAGGTTCTATTTTGCTGATAGGCACAGTAATTCGGGTAAAAATATTTTGAATTCCTTGGATGAAAATTGGAAAAATATCGATTCTATTTTTGTGTACAAAAATCGCCTACCCTATGTATATACTAGTGCCGTCGAAATTATACTGACCACTGTAAAACATCCATTGTCTTTTATACTTCGAGGTATTCCTAAAAATATAGCCGACTTCTTTTACAAACTCATCGCAAAAAACAGGCACAATATCCCAGGATTTAAAAAAGAATGTGTTATTCCTACAGTGGAACAAAAATCTAGGTTTTTACCCTAATTATCCTACTTTTTCGACCCTAATAATTAAAGCTATTCCTTCTACGATTTCTATTGGTTCGCCTATAAGATTATCGTGTAAACTAACTGTATCGGCCAACACTTCGTTTTTGATATATTCACCAAATTTAGAAACAGCTTCATCGCTTATTTGATGATTTTCTACTTGGACATTAATCCTATCTGTCACATTAAAATCGCTGTTTTTACGGATATTTTGAATACGGTTGACCAATTCTCTTGCATATCCTTCAGCTAGCAATTCATCGTTGATGTGTACATCTAGCGCCACTGTTATATCCCGATCGATAGCAACTTGCCAACCAGGCACTTCATCAAAAGATATTTCGATGTCTTCCATGGTCAAAGTAAAAACTTCTTCGTCTATCTTTAATTCTTTTTGACCGTTCTTTTCTAATTCGGCTATATCTTTCTGATTAAAATCAACAATCATTTGAGCACCCACCTTCATGTGTTTACCTAAAGTTTTGCCAAGGGTTTTAAAATTGGCTTTGGCTTTTTTGTTGATAAAACCATCTGTATCGGTCATGTATTCGATGTCTTTAACATTGACTTCTGACAAAATGAAGGACTTTACTTTGTCCACTTGGTCCACGAAAGAAGCGTCCAAAACGGGCAATATTATTTTGGTCAGCGGCTGTCGAACCCGGATATTTTCTTTTTTACGAATGGACAATATCAAAGAAGAAATCCTTTGAGCGTAATCCATTCTTTGTTCAAGGGCAGGGTTAATGGCTTGCGGATTAAACGTAGGGAATAAAGCCAAGTGAACGGATTCGTGCGGCTCCATTTGGGTGGCGTCATTTAGGTTTTTGTATAACCAGTCTGAAAACATAGGGGCAACAGGTGCCATTAGTTTGGAAAGGGTCGTCAAACACTCGTACAACGTTTGGTAGGCTGCGATTTTATCTTCAGAATAATCTCCTTTCCAGAATCTTCGACGGCACAGTCGAACGTACCAGTTGCTGAGTTGTTCGTCGACAAACGTCATCATCCTTCTCGTTGCGTTGGTCGGTTCGTAGTCGGCAAAATCCGCCTGAACATCCTTGACCAACGAGTGGAGTAAGGATATAATCCATTGGTCTATTTCTTGTCTTTGGTTTAGTGGAATGATTTTTTCCTGATTCAAAAATCCATCAATATTGGCATACAAAGAATAAAAAGAATAGGTGTTGAACAAGGTGCCAAAAAACTTCCTCCTAACTTCATCAATGCCTTCAATATCAAATTTCAGGTTATCCCATGGTTGTGCATTCGAAATCATATACCAACGAGTGGCATCGGCGCCATATTTTTCAATCGTTTCAAATGGGTCGATGACATTACCCAACCTCTTCGACATTTTTACCCCGTTTTTATCTAAAACGAGGCCGTTGGAAACGACATTTTTGTAGGCTACTTTTTCAAAAACCATAGAGGCAATGGCATGAAGTGTAAAAAACCATCCTCTGGTTTGGTCTACACCTTCGGCGATAAAATCAGCGGGAAACTTGATGCCTTGTTCGATCAGGTTTTTATTTTCCATCGGATAATGCCACTGCGCATACGGCATTGCACCAGAATCAAACCACACATCGATGAGGTCTAATTCCCTTTTCATAGGTTTTCCGTTTGGGGATACCAAAATAACTTCATCAATATAAGGTCGGTGCAAATCTTTGGGCACTATTTGTTGAAGTCCTAGAGCTTGATTTGCTTTTGTGATTTCAAGTGTCAAGTTTTCCATCGAATCAATACATATTTCTTCCGTTGTATCTTCCGTTCGCCAAATTGGAAGCGGAATGCCCCAATATCTCGAACGGGACAAATTCCAATCATTGAGGTTTTCGAGCCAATTACCAAACCTTTTTTCTCCAGTATGGGCGGGTTTCCAATTGATCGTTTTATTGAGTTCAATCATCTTGTCCTTCATGGCGGTAGAACGGATAAACCAGCTATCCAAAGGATAATACAACACTGGTTTGTCTGTTCGCCAGCAATGTGGATAATTATGTACGTATTTTTCTACTTTAAAGGCTTTGTTTTCCTCTTTTAGCTTGATAGCAATCTCGACATCGACCGACTTTTCAGGTGCTTTTCCGTCGGCATAATATTCGTTTTTGACGTATTTACCACCAATGTCAGAAAGTTCGGCCCTAAATCTTCCTTGCAAATCTACGAGGGGAACAGGGTTTCCATTTTCGTCCAAAACGAGCATAGGAGGAACGGGTGGATTGGCTTCTTTGGCCGCTTTCATGTCATCTGCGCCAAAGGTTGGTGCTGTATGAACGACACCTGTACCATCTTCCGTAGTGACAAAATTTCCACCGATGACCCGAAAGGCTTGCTCTGGATTTTCGTAGGGCAATGCGTAGGAAAGTAGTTGTTCGTAGCGTATACCCATTAAGGATTCACCAGAATAACTTCCCAAAACTTGGTAGGGTATTTTTTTATCGCTTTCCTTAAACTGAAGCAGTGTTTCATCATCGTTTACTTCAAAATATTTTTGACCAAATTGTTTTTCTACCAATGCTTTAGCAAGAATGACGTTTACAGGTTCAAAAGTATATTGATTAAATGTTTTGATGAGGTCATATTCTATTTTTGGTCCCACGGTCAGTGCCGTATTTGAAGGCAAAGTCCAAGGAGTTGTTGTCCAAGCTAATATATATATATCTCCCAATCCTCTTAAGGCATCTGGAAGAGAATCTTGTAAAGTTTTAAACTGCGCTACTACGGTAGTGTCTGTTACATCCCGATAACAACCTGGCTGATTTAATTCGTGCGAACTAAGACCTGTTCCTGCTGCCGGAGAATACGGTTGGATGGTGTAACCTTTGTACAAAAGGTTTTTTTTATACATAGCACCAAGCAAGTACCAGACAGATTCGATGTATTCATTTTCGAAGGTGATATATGGATTTTCCAGATCAACCCAGTAGCCCATTTTTCGGGTGATATCATCCCAAACGTCTTTGTATTGCATGACCGTTTCCCGGCATTTAGCGTTATAGTCATCGACGCTGATTTTGGTGCCAATGTCTTCCTTGGTGATGCCGAGAGATTGTTCGACGCTGAGTTCGATCGGAAGCCCGTGTGTATCCCAACCTCCTTTTCTTTCTACTCGTTTTCCCATCATGGTATGGAAGCGGCAAAACAAATCTTTTACGGTACGACCCATGACGTGGTGGATACCGGGTTTACCGTTGGCGGAGGGAGGACCTTCGTAAAAGACAAAACTATTGTCTTCGGGTCTTTCTAAAATACTTTTATTAAAGATATCGTTTTCTTCCCAAAAAGTTCGAATTTTCTGATCGATTTCCGGAAGATTTAATTGTTTCAGTTCGTCGTTGTACCTTGCCATCCAAATATTACTATGATATTTTTACAAAAAAATAGGTTTGGAAAAAATAGGTGCAAAAATACGATTTTAAGTTTACATGTAATAATTGTCTCAAGCTAAATCAGGGGGAAGGAAGGCGGTTGATAGCCAAATAAGGTTTTTTTCAAGGTAGAAAATTGAAAATTGGTCAAAAGTAATCCAATAACATATTACCTTAAATTCCAATTTTTGACTATCTTAATTTATGTGTAAAATCTATTTTATTTTTCGATTTATACTAAAATTCAATAAAGAATTTAAACATGTTTGTTTTTTTTGGATTTAGAAACGTTTCAATTTTTTTATCTTGTTGCCTGATAAAAGAAATTAATTTATGAAAATTAAACTTTATATTTTGCTTGTCATTTTTGTTTCAATTTCAATCAAGACTATAGGAGCACAGACAAATGATTCAATACCCAAATATGAAACTTTCACGATTGAATCCAAACATGTCGGCGATATAAGAACCATTAATGTTTGGAGTCCACCCAAATATTCCACACATACAGATTCGTTACCCGTTTTGTACATGCTCGACGGTGGCATTGAAGAAGATTTTCCACATATTGCCAATACGTTAGCCGAATTAATCGTGGCAAAAAAGATACCACCTATCCTTTTGGTGGGCATTCAAAATACAGAGCGCAGAAGAGATTTAACTGGTTTTACAGTGGTAGAAAAGGATAAAATTGTTGCGCCTAAATTCGGTGGTTCGACAACATTTCGTGCTTTTATAAGTGAGGAATTGTTTGCCGAAGTCAACAGCCGATACAGAACTAACAAACAAAAAGGTATCATAGGTGAATCCTTTGCTGGACTATTCGTTGTGGAAACCCTATTGCTACAACCAAACTTATTTGATTTTTACATTGCCTTCGATCCATCTCTTTGGTGGAATGACAAATACCTTCTCAAAACGGCCAATAAACTATTAGAAACTTTTCCAAATACACCTAAAACTTTTTGGTTTGCTGGTTCTGGAGCCAAAGACATTTATAAATCCACTGGTAAATTAGCCAGCATTCTACAAACCAAAAACATCCAAAATCTTCATTGGAAATTTTCACCTGAACGAAAAGAAAAACACCATACTATTTTTAGAGCCACTAAAGAAAAAGCCTTGATTTGGACGTTGAACGACAAAGTAAAACCTTAAACCCCTACCACTTGTCCTTAGTAAAAACAGAATAAAGGGCAAGTATAGGGTAATAGATAGCCAATAACGTTTCTGCTATTGGATAGTAATGGGTATAGTTTTGCGCCTGTAGTTTGCTAAATGCAGAAGTTTGTAAATACCCTTGTATTCCCCATTTAATGATAGATATACTTAGCACTATTTGCCATGATAAAAGGCCTATTATAGGTAGTAAAAAGGCTAATAAATAATATCCGCTGATAGAAAAGGAAAAGATAAATAATTTGACTGCCGTAACCATTGGATAAAAAACCGAAGTCGATACATGTCTTGTTTTTTGTCTTAAAAAAGTCTTCAAAGTGTCCTTTGGTGTAGAATACATAAAACTATCCTTGTCCAAACAGATTCCAATTGAAGTATGACCTACCATAGATTGTAAAAGTAAGTCGTCATCACCTGAAGCCATTTTTTTTCCTTTAGCTTTGTCAAAATAGGTCAAAAATACTTCCCTTCTAACAGCCCAGTTACGACCAACACCCATATAAGTTTTTCCTGCCAGATGATATCCAAAATATTGTAGTGCCGTCATCACTGTTTCAAAGCCAGAAAACCACGAAACTAAGTTGTTTTTTTTCGTCATTGGACCATAACCCAAAACAACATCCCTATTTTCTTTCAAAAAAACAGTCATCATCTTTAGAATCCAGTTTTGGCTTGAAGCCAAACAATCTATGTCTGTCAATAAAATATAATCGTGTTTAGCCGCCATCACACCTTGTAGTAAGGCGTGCTTTTTACCAGGTAAATCTTTGTCCGCATGAATGATTTTGATGAAAGGAAAATTTAGCTTTTTTAGGATATTCTCTACACGTTTGAAATCTTCTTCGGTAGCAAAATCGTTGACTAGGATTACTTCAAAAACTGCATAATTTTGTTGGACGATTGATGTAATTGTTTGTTCGACATATTTGTCCAAAGATTTAAAACATATCACAACACTTACGGGAGGAAAGTCATGTGAAATGACTCCTACATCCTCCTTGTAAAGAGAAACTCTTTTAAAGTAAAAAAACCAGTATAAAACATGTATCAAGGCAAAAAAAAGGATAATAAATAAACCCATCTTGTTTTATTTTACCCCATGCATTAATTTTTTCACCAAAGGAGAAATAACCAATAAAATACCACCTATGATGAGTCCTGCCCAAAACAAGGTAGAAAACAAATTTTGATAGGCTACAATGGCCGCGCCAACATCTTCTACTTCACCGCCATTGGTATCCAACTTGGCAATATTGGCCAATACTACCGCTATAAACTCAGAGGCGGCTGTGGCCAAAAACCACACACCCATCATAAACCCTACAATTTTTTGAGGGGCAAGTTTGGTAACGGATGACAAGCCAACTGGAGATAAACATAATTCGCCTAAAGTATGTAAAAAATAAGCCAAAACCAGCCAAATCATAGCAATTTTAGCTCCAGAAGCTGTCGATTCAATACCAAATACTAAAGCACCAAAACCAAGACCTACCAATAGGATGGCAATGGCAAATTTGACGACTACATTGGGGTTGTATTTACCCAGCCTTACCCATAAAGCGGCTACCACTGGAGCAAGTAATATGATAAACATAGCATTTAAACTCAAAAACCAAGGACCTGGGATTTCCCAATTAAAAAAATTCCTATCGGTAACCCTTTCAGCATATAAATTCAAAGAGGTATAGGCTTGTTCGAATAATGCCCAAAATACAACCGAAAAGATGATTAATATTGTAAGTGCAAATAAACGGTCTCTTTCTACTTTGCCTGTAGTAAAACCAAAATACATAATCATCATTAAGGAAATTCCTCCAGCAATGCGTAGAGTCCAATCTACAATATGATGGTTTTGTACCATTTGGCTAATCACCAGAAGTGAGAGAATAGCGACTATGTATATCGTCCATTCCTTGGAAATACCTAACATGTTTTTGGCAGTTAGGCTTGCCTCGTCTTTCGGCTCGGCTTTACCGTGAAGAAATTTCTGACCATAAATAAAAGTAGCTAAACCAAACAGCATACCTATTCCTGCGGCACCAAATCCATAACCCCAGCCATAGGTTACTCCTAGCCAGCCACATAACAAAGTTGCTATAAAGGAACCTAGGTTGATACCCATGTAAAATATCGTAAACCCAGAATCCCTCCTGGGATCATTTTCCGTGTATAAAGCACCCACAATAGAAGAAATATTGGCTTTCAAAAATCCAACACCCAAAATAATTAAGGACAGGGAAAAGAAAAAAGTATTGAGGGCAAAACCATCCCTTACTACATTGCCGGCAGCATCAATATACGCTTTACTTCCTTCGAAAGCTAGACCAAGATGCCCTAATACCAGCATAATTGCGCCAAACACTACCGCTTTTCGAAAACCAAGGTAACGGTCAGCCAGATAACCACCCACTACTGGCAATGCATACACCATTGCAGCATAGCTACCGACTATAAAATTGCCACCTTCATCCGTAAATAAATGGTATCTAGTCAAATAAAATATAAGCAAGGCCTTCATACCGTAAAATGAAAATCGTTCCCACATTTCTGTCAGGAAAAGAATGGCCAAACCTTTAGGGTGGCCAAAAAAGGATTTGTCGGTAGTAAGTGCCTCGTTTTCTGTCATGGTAAAAAGTTTAGTATGCTGTTTTTATTAAAATCGAAGGCACTAAGATATAATTAATTTTAATAGTAATACAACCAATACAAATACACTATTGGTCAAAGTTTGTCTCCGTTGGTAGGCTAAGTCTTCGAATGGTGATTGTTGAAGTCTGTGACTTCGATCCTATAATTTGCAAATTTTCAATTCTTCGACAAAAAGACAAAGAAATAATTAACATTTTAGCGATGTTTGCCTATTTTATAAACTTGTTTGAATCTTCTTTGGTTTAATTTTTGCACAAGCAAACAAAATAAAAGATTCATGTCTCCAAATCAAAGTTATCAACCTACCAGAGCACAGATTTCTCGTACTTCTATCCAAAGGTTGTACATTGCCATGAAACATCTTTTCATGCGGGGAGGTTATAAGCCTCTTGGTATTTCTGGAGAGACCATCATAGATGCATTGCTGGCTTTAAAACCAGAAATTTATGGGTCCATCTCCGATCCTGAAAAAGTAGAATTAGACGGGCTTTTATATGTTTTTCAACGATTGCCTAAGGGGATCGAACAATGCCGGTATATCAAACTTATTTCCCGCGAAGGGTTTGAACTTTCAAATTTTGAAAAACACGTTCCTCCACGACGGGTGCGAAATTGTTACCGTATAGATTCCGACCAAATGTACATCGAAATGACAAGAGGGGGTAGTGATATTTACGATATCTTGACTCATTTAACTTTTATGTACATTGAAGCTGAAAAAATCCGTAAAAACAGCCTCGATATTAAAGACAGAAAAAATAAAAGTTGGACGCTACTTGAATCCCTCGTCCAACAAATGGAAAATGGCGAAGAAATCAGCAAAGACTTAGGCCTGACCTGTCTCAATACGCTGCTCGGAAGAACGTTTAGCGAAGTAGATTTGGCCTTTGACAGGTTTGAAAAATCGGAAGGTGTCAATAGTCTATTGGCCATCACCTATTGGTTGGGACGGCTGAGTATGGATGAATATATTCAAGGTAATGATCGTGAAATAACTTTTTCCCCTGCTTTGCGCGAAAATCTGGGACACCATTTATATGGTGAAAGATGGGCAACACACATAAAGCAAACGCTTTTTGATCACAACTTACTCCATAGACCCATCCATATTATTTCTGCCAATTTGCATAGTGTGATGAATTGTTTTTATGCCAAAAATGGCTTACAAGGGATAGCAAAATTTGACACAATGGAAGCTTATGCAGAGCTACTGAGTCAAAGTGGAAATGGAGATTTGCGAACGAAAGTTCAAGAATATGCCACACAAAATGGTATGATTCAATTGTTTGATACCAGCGGAACAAATATAGGTGTTCAAATTTTTGATATTAGTCAGATTCAACCTTCCTTTTTACCCAAGGAATTGGATATGGAAAAAAAGGTATTGGATGAAACGCCCGTAATTATAGTCATGGATTATGCCTTTGGCGAGCAGGCTTATGAGACCATGGATGAGTTGTTAAAACCCTTCGAATTGGAAAATGGTGAAAAAAAGAATCTTCACATTGTCTCCATCAACATCATGGGTAAAGCCGGAATTTTGGAGGGTAAAAAAGGAGATATCATGATTCCTACTGCCCATGTTTTTGAAGGAAGTGCCGATAATTATCCTGTGAAAAACCAGCTAAAAGCCGAACAGTTTGAAAATACGGGTCTTGGCGTTTATGAAGGAACAATGATAACGGTTTTGGGTACTTCATTGCAAAATAAAGATATTTTAACCTACTTCATGAAATCCTCTTGGAAAGCTGTCGGCCTTGAAATGGAAGGAGCACACTACCAAAAAGCGATTCAATCTGCATCAAAAATCCGAAAGAGTATTCGACCAAATGTGGTCCTGCGATATGCCTATTATGCCTCAGACAATCCATTGGAAACAGGTAGTACTCTGGCATCAGGTAGTTTGGGTTTAGATGGTGTTAAATCAACCTATTTGATTACAATGGAAATGTTGAAAGGGTGTTTGGGGTAAAGCATCAATAATAAAATTTCTTTCCTTTCTCCAATCGATTATTATTTTAGTAATTATTTATATTTCAATTTTCGAATGATGAAAAGCTTCAACCAATTGTAAAGAAATTACTAGCAATTGCATCTGATTTCATTTTTAGAAAATCCTGAGGGTCATAATTAAGCTATCCTAACTTTTAATGTTTAACGAGTAAAAAGATATTAGAATGGACTCATTTATGACCATTTTGGTTGAGCCTCATCAGGTTTAATTACAATTTAATCAATTTATGTACCATAGCCGGCAATTTACCTGCTTTGTCGACAATGGTGATGTTATACATTCCTGAAAGAAGAAAAGAAACATCAACTTTGTTTTCAATACCGGAATCTATGGATTTTTTGACGACAACACGACCAGCAAGATCAGTAATAACAACATCAACAAATGCCACGTCTTCAATATGAATACTTACATTATCTACAACGGGGTTTGAGTAAATTTGACTCCATGTTGGAATAGACTTTGTTTCTTCGGTGGAGGTA
>JBATMZ010000020.1:0-10374 GCA_049290115.1 Saprospiraceae bacterium
GTCCTGCTCCATAAGAAAAAACGGGTAATCCTAATTTAGTATCAATCGCATACCCTACCATAATGCTATCCAAATTGGAATGATGTGTAGGTAATATGACTAATGTACCTTTAGAGAATAAAGACGAAACTAAATCAACGTCACCGACGATGTTAATTTTGTCAAGCAATTTTGCTTTTTTACCCCAGCGCCATTGATTTTTTGCAAAAAAACGATTAAATATTCTTTTGAAAAACGAGGTTAAAAATATTCTGGAAAAAAGAAAAGTTCTTTTATTAAAATGACCAACAATTTCTTCTGAATAACGGTTGACAATTCGCTTAAGCAATTCTAATTCTGCTGTTTCTTTATCCTTCAAAGTTTGAATTAAATCAAGCTTATTGCCAATATCATTCCAGTAAGCTTTATCATCAACAGGATCTACTTTCCACGGATTAAGTTTTATCCGCTGCTTTTCCATGTAAACTGTTTTAGAAATGAGATCTGTAAAAGAGTTTTTATTAGACTGTACTAATCTTTCAAGTACAAAATCATTCAATTCTTCAACAAAAATTTTTCTTGATTTACTTGCTTTTGCCACAGGCCATTGGTCGATATCAGGATATGAAAGAACCTTTGTTTTATTTTCAGTTGATGTCATGATCTTGTCAATTCCTGGATGTATTTAAGTATATCCTCTTTCCCCAATCTTGTCTCAGCACTTGTGATAAACTGAGTTGGCAATGAAACCCACTCCTCTAACAATGTTTTATTTATGTCGTTGAGGTTATTCTTTAATTGAATTTTGGTCAATTTATCTGCTTTCGTAAAAACAATTACAAAAGCTATCCCGTTTTCGCCCAACCAAGTTATAAATTCGTGGTCAATTTTTTGTAGAGGCAACCTTAGATCGAGAAGCAAAAAACAACAAACTAATTTTTCTCTTTTCAATATATAATCCAGTATCATTTTACTGAATAATTGTTTTTTAACTTTGGATACTTTGGCATATCCATAACCAGGCAAATCCACCAGAAACCATAAGTCATTAATATTGAAAAAATTAATCAACTGTGTTTTTCCTGGTGTATTTGACACTTTGGCCAATGCCTTTCTTTCAGTAAGCATATTTATTAAAGATGACTTACCAACATTAGACCTTCCTAAAAAGGCAAATTCCGGCATGTCAGAGACTGGACATTGAGAAACTTTGGGGAAGCTGGCTACATATTCAACTTTAGAGAAATTCACTGCGGCACTGTTTTTGTTATATTAAATTATTATGTAATTAGTAAGATATTATATATCAACTAAATACCGATAAAATTTACATGATAATTTAACCTAGCCTGTTAAAAATAGGTTAAAAAGAAGACAAAAGTACATATTTTTGCTATCATATATCGTTCTCGAATGTATAAGTTAGTTCACAATTTATTAAAAAATACTTGTTATGAATCGTTCAATATGGATATTCTTCGCCATTTTCTTCCTTCAGTTTACCAGTAATGCACAATTCGAATGGGGTTTGAAAGCAGGAATTAGCAGTTATCAATTAGGTGAAAAATCATTAACTGAATGGGTTGGTGAAGATGAATTTCAGCTACATTTTACTGAAGCAGATTATGGACACCATTTTGGATTATATTCGAGACTTCAAGTGGCTGGTGTTTATCTCGAACCAAGTGTTTTGTTTAATTCAGGCTCATTTTCATATACTTTTGAGGACTACTCTGAAGCAGGTGTGGTAACCGTAGTCAGAAATGAAAGGTATAACCACGTAAATATTCCATTATTATTGGGTTTGAAAGTTGGGTTTTTCAGAATTCAGGCAGGCCCAGTTGGAAGTTTTTTTATTAGTAAAACGTCGGATTTATGGGATTTTGAAGGATATCAACAAAAATTTGAAACGTTTACTTACGGCCTTCAAGGTGGTTTAGGTTTGGATATTTGGAGATTCAGATTTGACGTGAATTATGAAAACAACCTAAATACATTAGGCAACCATGTTACGATTGGAGGGAAAAAATTCCCCTTAAATCCAAACCCGGCCAGAATTATTTTCACCTTGGGATACAAGTTTTAAGTTGCCAATTGTCATCAAAGTTTTTTTTGTCTTTTCAAAAAATGTAATTTTACACCTTTTCAGAATATAGGTATGAAAATTGTTTTTTTTGGCACACCAGACTTTGCGGCTAAATCATTGGAAACATTACTTTTAATGTCTAACCACCAGATTGTGGCAACTGTAACAGCTCCTGACCATATAGGTGGACGTGGAGGGAAACAATTAATACAGTCCCATGTAAAAAAATTAGCCTTAGACTATAATATTCCGATACTACAGCCAGAAAAACTTAGGAATAAGGAATTTTTACAAACATTAGAAGACCTTCAAGCCGATCTATTTATTATTGTGGCTTTTAGAATGCTACCAGAAGTAGTTTGGTCTATGCCGCCCAAAGGAAGTTTTAATCTACATGGAAGTTTATTGCCAAAATACAGAGGTGCAGCTCCAATCAACTGGGCTATTATTAATGGTGAGAAAACTACAGGAATTACTATTTTCAAACTACAAAATGCCATAGATACTGGTGATGTATTGCTTCAAAAAACCTTAGCTATCCATGATACTGACAATTTTGGTACTATGTACGACAAGATGAAGGATTTGGGCGCTCATGCTTTGATAGAAGCTTTGCAAATGATTCAAGAAGAGGTTGACTACTATCCACAAGATGACGCCGTTGCGTCACACGCACCCAAAATATTTCACAAAGACTGTAAAATAAATTTTTCCCAAAATTCAAGAGAGGTATTTAATTTTATTAGAGGTATGAGCCCCTACCCTGGAGCATGGACGATTATTAATCAAAAAGAATGTAAAATACTGGAGTCTGTCATTTATAACGAAGGCCAACTTGGTAGTCCAGGAAAAATAAATACAGATCAAAAAAAGTGGCTTAGAATTCAAACTAGAGATGGAGAAATTGAAATAGTGAGTCTAAAAATGTCGGGTAGCAAACAAATGCTAACCAAAGACTTTTTATCAGGTAATCAAATTAATGAATTATCTGTCAGAGACTAAGTTGTAAAAATGGGAATCTTTACAATAGTTGTTGGAATAATATTTAAACAAAGTTTTTTTGTAATGCCCCCCAATATAATAAGCTAAAATCATTTGAAAATCATCCACATTATAGTAGTTTTGATGTACTCCGATCTTTTGGAAGTTTTGGTCTAAAATTACTATTGCAGGAAACGACATTTTTCCATTCAATAACTCAACAGCTAATTCGTTAAAATCATATTTGCCAACTTGAACGGTTTTATAAACTTCATTGTTAAAAATGAGCTTTTCATCACCAACGGCATTTATTTTAATAGGATGGAATTTTTGATTAATAAACCTAGCAGTATAATTATCCGTAAATGTAGTAGTCTCTATATGCTTGCACCATTTACAATCATTGTAATAAAAATATATGAGATAATATTTTTCTGCATCTGTTTTAATGTCATTACTAATGCTCGGTTTTACCCATCGGATTCGATTTTGAGCTTCGATATTTACATTTACCCACAAAAATAAAAAAATAAGAAATGAAAACTTGTAATGCATTTGCCTTTCAAGATTTTTAAAGTCAATGTATAATTGACCAGATTGTATTAGACTGTTTTATTAAAACAAAGTACAAATATAGACTAATTTCTATAGTATTTCAAATCTTGTGCCACATGTAATAGACAATTTAATAAAATTTTAACGTTTGCTATTTTACTTTCTTACTTTAACCAAATAAGTGAATACAAGCACGCATAATTTTTTGTTTTGCTCAAAGGTTTACCGTACATTTGTATAAAATTTATGGAATGCACGACATTGAGCCATGGTACGGTTGGAGAGATTACTACATGGCTGAAGAAGACAAAGATTCGCCTTTTTATAAAAGGGATTATAATGAATTTTCTTTTTCCAATCGCATTTACGACCATTACATTCATCCACAATGGGATTTTTATGGTTCGGAAACATTGTATATTAAAATATTATTTGTAGATTACGATAACAGCGTTGCCCTCATTGAAATGTTTGGTGAATGGAATGATTGTATAGAAAATGATATTATGTTTTTTAAACGGGAAATTATCGATAAAATGGTCGAAAAAAGTATCTTCCATTTTATTCTATTTTGTGACAATGTGCTCAATTATCATGGTGATGATGATGCCTATTACGAAGAGTGGTTTGACGATGTAAAAGACGATGAGGGATGGATTTGTCTTATTAATACTCTACCTCACGTTTTAGAAGAAATGAAAAAATATAAGCTGCACCATTTTGTCAACATGGGCAAAAGAATAAATGAAATGGATTGGCGAACAAAAGATCCAAATTATTTTAAAGATGAAATAGAAAATATACTTTTTAATCCTCGTAAATTAATTCAATCCTTTTGAATACAGAACAAAAACATAAAGCGGGTTTTGTCAATATTGTAGGCAAACCAAATGTAGGGAAATCAACCTTAGTCAATACTTTAGTGAAGGAAAAGTTGTCTATAGTTACCTCAAAACCGCAAACAACTAGGCATAGAATTCATGCATTACTTAGTGACGATGCATATCAAATTGTATTTTCAGACACTCCAGGCATTATTCATGAGCCAGTCTATAAAATGCAAGCTTCCATGAATAAATTTGCATACTCCGCTTTTGAAGATGCCGATGTTATTTTATTTGTCACAGATATATACGAACAATTTACGGGCGAGGAATTTGTTTTTCAATTACTAAAAAGTGCTACAATACCTATATTTCTTGTTATCAATAAAATTGACTTGGACAAGGATAATAAAGCTGAAAAAGTACGAGACCAATTACTGACATTTCTACCTCCGGTAAAAGTGTACATGGTGTCTGCAAAGGATAAAATTGATACGGACTTGTTATTGGAAGATTTAGTTCAAAACTTGCCAATTTGCCCTCCCTACTACCCTAAAGATCAACTATCAGATAGACCAGAAAGATTTTTTGTTTCTGAGATTATTCGGGAAAAACTACTTCAGCTCTACCGTCAAGAAATACCATACTCTTGTGAGGTGGTTGTTCACCGATTTAAAGAAGAAGAAAAAAAAGGGGCACCAATATTGATGATTTATGCCGATATCTACGTGGATAGAAAATCACAAAAACCTATTATTATTGGAAACAAAGGAGAAAGCATTAAAAAATTAGGAGTGGCAGCACGGGAAGATTTAGAACGATTTTTTGATACACATGTTTACCTAGATTTGAATGTAAAAATTAAAGAAAATTGGAGAAATGATGATAAAATGTTATCGCATTTTGGGTATGAAAATACCTAATTTTGGTGTATCGAATGATATTTAGAGACAAAACCCAAATTATTCTGATTAAAAAAGTCTTATTGGTAAGTTTTCATTAATTTTGCAGTCTTTTAGAAAAATGTAAATATGTATTTAAGAATTATTTTTTTGTTCCTTCTCCCCACTTTATTTTCCACTTCATGTTCTAATGATTTCGAATTAACAGAACTTGGAACAGAATTACCCGTCGTTTATGGGTTATTGTCCCAAGCCGATACTGCTGTTTATATTAGAATTGAAAAAACGTTTTTAAGCGAGGACGTTGAACCTAAAATCCTAGCACAAGATCCTGCCAATTTTTATTACAATGACATCCTTGTAGAATTAACCAACACAAGCGATGATGCTAAATATCTTTTACAACGAGTCAATGGTAACTTAGAAGGATATCCAAGGTCAGAGGGCGGTTTTGTCACTGACCCAAATTATATTTACAAAATACATACGAATAAACTCAACGGTGGTAAGTTAGGTGACAATGTATTGTATGAATTACAAATTAAAAAAGAAGATGGCACCGTTTTAGCAAAGGCTAATACCCGGACTTTAAGAGCGATGTCTGAAAAGGATATTACGGTTCCTTCAACGGCCGGTTCTTTATCTTTCGATTATTCACGTGACTTTACAGTTGGCTTTAGATCTGATCAAAATGCACACATCCACGATATATATTTAAAGGTATATTATTCTGAAGTGAAAAACGGTGTGTCTGAAGAAAAAGTGCTCAGATGGCCGATTGTGAAAAATTACAATGCAAATCAACCCAATAATTTAAATATCACATATTCTATAAAAGGCAGGTCGTTTTACGAATTCTTAAAAGCCAACATTGAAGAGGATCCTTTTACCTCTCGGTTTTTAAAATCAGGGGCTATAGAAATTTCATCAGGAGGCGTCGAAATTAAGGATTATATTAATATTGTTCAAGCCAATCTAGGGATTACATCCAGTGGAGAAGTTCCTTCATATACAAATATCGAAAATGGGATTGGTCTTTTTTCATCACGATCCTATCTGACTAGGGAAAATATATCATTTACGGTCATGACAAGAGACTCAGTTGCTAATGGTACGATCACTAAAAAACTGAATTTTAAATAATTCAAGTTGTATTGATTCAAACCAATCCTGAATTTTGTTGTTATACAACTTCACCTGTACCTTATACAATGTCCGAATTTCTTTACATTCTTCTCGTCATATTTGGTTTTTTTGGAGCCTCTTTTATCATGATTAATATACGACAAATTTTTACAGGCAAAGATTTTAGAGGAACCTGTGCTACCAATAATCCTATGATTAAAAATACCATGGGCGAATGTACGGTATGTGGAAAAAAGCCAGAAGAAGATTGCAAAATGCCTGAACTGGATAAACCAACAGGATAACCAAATATTCAATAATGATGGGTCAAAATATTTTTAAGGTATTGCTATTTTGTGGTTTTTTTACACCTTCTTTTCTAATTTCCCAAAAACCTAATCAATGGGCAGCTGGAGAAATCTACCAAAACCTTGAAAAATTAAATATTTTAGCTTCCGTACTCTACGTAGCCGCACATCCTGATGATGAAAATACACGGTTGATTTCGTATTTATCAAACCATGAAAAAGCAGAGACTACCTATCTTTCAATTACTAGAGGAGATGGTGGACAAAACCTCATTGGGAAGGAAATAGACGAAAAGCTTGGCGTCTTAAGAACTCAAGAGTTACTTATGGCAAGGTCAGTTGATCACGGCAATCAAATGTTTACAAGAGCCAACGATTTTGGATATTCTAAAAATGCGGAAGAAACAATTGATATATGGGATACAGAAAAAATAAAAGCAGATGTTGCTTGGGCGATAAGGACATGTAAACCAGATGTTATCATCAATCGGTTTGACCATCGAACTTCAGGACAAACACATGGACACCATACTGCTTCCGCATTATTATCACTTGAAATATTTGATGTAACAAACAATACAGACTACTTCCCAGACCAATTAAAATATGTTAGTCCTTGGCAAGCAAAACGTATTTTTTTTAATACTTCCTGGTGGTTTTACGGTAGTCAGGAAAAATTTGAGAAAGCAGACAAATCAAGATTAATGGGTTTTGATGTGGGCGTTTACTTTCCATTACTAGGGCAATCAAATACAGAAATTGCTGCCCTGTCTAGAAGTAAACATAAGTGTCAAGGGTTTGGATCGACAGGTACTAGAGGGTCCCAAATGGAATATTTAGAATTGTTGAAAGGAGATATGCCTGCCAATAAACAAAATATTTTTGATGGTATTAATACGACTTGGACTAGGGTAAAAGGAGGGGAAAAAATTGGACTTTTAGTGCAAAAAACGATAGATAACTTTAATTTTAAGTATCCCGAAAAATCGATTCCAGCTTTATTAGAAATACATGAAAATATTTTAAAAATCGAAGACAGCTTCTGGAAAAATATAAAATTAAAAGAATGTAAAGCGCTCATCTTAGCTTGTAGTGGATTATACTTAGAAGTAAAAGCAAATGTGCCAAACGTAACACAAGGAGATTCAATTTTAATAGATATCGAGGCGGTTAAAAGACTTGAAGTTCCTGTAATCTTGCAAAGTGTGCAGTCTACATTTTTTAATGTAGATACTGTTCTAAAATTCAATTTGGAAGATAATCAAAAACTGTTTTTTTCACGTGCTGTAGCCATTCCCAATAATGCCCATTACACGACGCCATATTGGATAAGAAATACGAGAACATTGGGCATGTACCATGTAGAAAAACCGGAATGGATTGGGAAACCTGAAACACCCAAAGAAGCAGATGTTACCTTCAAATTGTTATTTGGAAATATTACGATTCCGATTACTAAAGATGTAATTTACAAATACAATAGTCCAGAATCAGGAGAATTATATCGGCCATTTGAAGTATTGCCAAGTATAGGTGTAGAATTTTCAGACAAGGTGTTTATTTTTCCAAATGACAACCCTGAAAAGGTGTCCTTAGTCATTACAAATTTTGAAGAACAATCTTTAGGCTTTGTTACGATTCCACTTCCAAATGGATGGAAATGTATCCCTGAAAAACATGAATTTTCAATCAGTGGCCGAGGGCAAACAAAAGAAGTAAATTTTGTTATTTACCCGCCCAAAGAAGCAGCAAGTATTCTGATTACACCAGTAGTAGTTGTAGATGGAAAAAAATATTCAGATGCGGTGGAGTTAATTAAATACGATCATATTCCACACCAATTAGTCCAACAGTTGGCAATAGCAAAATGTGTCCGTCTCGATGTAAAAACCATGCCATTAAAAGTCGGCTACATCGCTGGTACAGGAGATGTAATTCCATCTTATCTTATTAAATTAGGATATAATGTGGACATGATTTCAGAGGAAAATATTAAACTCGAAAACCTCAAACAATATCAGACAATTATTTTTGGAGTACGGGCATACAACACCATTGAAATGCTTAAATTCAAACAATCTGATATCTTAAAATATGTTGAAGAAGGAGGAAAAATAGTCGTACAATACAACACATCTAATTCATTAAATGTGAAAGAAATTGGCCCCTACCCTTTTAAAATTTCAAGAGAAAGAGTATCTGTGGAAAATGCTCCAATGACCTTTTTACTTCCGTCTCATGCTTTTTTGAATTACCCCAATAAAATTTCTTCCTTGGATTTTGATAATTGGGTTCAAGAAAGAGGTTTATATTTTGCTTCTGATTGGGATAGTCGATATGAAACTATTTTTTCTTGTAACGATCCTGGAGAAAATCCACAAGAAGGATCAATCCTATATACTACTTATGGGAAAGGAGAATTTGTATACACAGGCTTTAGTTTTTTCCGCCAATTTCCCGCGGGTGTTTCAGGCGCCTTCAGATTATTTGCCAACATAATCCAACCAAAAGAAAAAAAGAATGGAGAAACACCGTAAAATAAACTGGTTTAAAGTCTATTGGACGGTTTTTCTGGTAAATCTATTTTATATATCGGTGTTTTTGTGGTTTATGTGGTATTTCAAATCTTAAGGAAATGATCACACTTGATTGGATAATTTTACTCACTACCCTCGCTTTTATTGTCGGATATGGCTTTTGGAAAACAAGGCATTCCCAGACCATGCATTCCTACTTTAAAGGAGACGATGATACTAAATGGTGGACAGTTGGTTTAAGTGTGATGGCTACTCAGGCAAGTGCTATTACGTTTATGTCCACACCTGGACAAGCTTTTCACGATGGTTTGGGTTTTGTGCAAATCTATTTTGGACTTCCACTAGCCATGATCGTAATTTGTATAACCTTTATTCCAATCTATCAATCCCTAAAAGTGTACACGGCTTATGAATTTCTTGAAAAAAGATTTGACCTAAAGACTCGATTACTGACAGCCTCCTTATTTCTGATTCAAAGAGGGCTGGGAGCGGGAATTACCATTTATGCTCCAGCTATAATACTTTCTACTGTCCTAGGTTGGAATCTAAATTCGCTAAATATCATCATTGGCGTTACGGTGATACTGTACACTGTAAGTGGAGGTAGCAAGGCGGTAAATATCACCCAAAAACAGCAGATGTTTGTCATCATGGCTGGTATGTTCTTTGTTTTTTTTTATTTATTGAATAGCCTATCGCCTACCCTAGACTTTGGCGATGCTATGAGATTTGCCTCTAATGCAGGTAAAACAGAAGTTCTCGACTTTTCTTTCGATATGGAAAACAGGTATACGATTTGGAGTGGTTTAGCTGGAGGATTTTTTTTATCGTTATCATATTTTGGAACAGATCAAAGTCAAGTGCAAAGGTATTTATCAGGCAATTCCATACAACAGAGTCGAATGGGACTAGTGTTTAATGGATTGTTAAAAATTCCCATGCAGTTTTTTATACTATTGACTGGCGTTTTAGTGTTTATCTTTTTTCAAACAAATAATGCCCCTTTGTTTTTTAACGACGCAACAGTCGAAAAAATGAAAACGTCAAGTTTGGCTTCTGAATGGAATAAACTAGAAC
>JBATMZ010000021.1:0-19887 GCA_049290115.1 Saprospiraceae bacterium
TAATTTGTGCCTCTACAAAATATATGACCAAAAACGGAGTTTAATTTGTGCCTCTACAAAATATATGACCAAAAACGGAGTGTAATTTGTGCCTCTACAAGAAATATGACCAAAAACGGAGTGTAATTTGTGCCTCTACAAAATATATGACCAAAAACACAACATAATTTGTGCCTCTACAAGAAATATGACCAAAAACGGAGTGTAATTTGTGCCTCTACAAGAAATATGGTCAAAAACGGAGTGTAATTTGTGCCTCTACAAAAATATATGCTTTTGAACGCAGTTGTTTTTATGCCTCTACAAAAAAAAATGGACAAAAACGCTGTGTAATGTGTTCCTTTTTGCCCGTGAATTCCGAATATTTATATTGTTCATCAATTTTATTAATCCTTTCATCACATAAATCATAGTTCAGACATTTCGTAATTTTTAATTCGTAATTCGTAATTATTTTTTCGCCCCTCTATTTTTCTTCGTAAGATGGGAACCAATTTTACTTTTCTTTACTTCCTTATTATTGACCCTGAAGGTGATTTTTTCAGGTGGTTAGATTAGCTGGATTGGTTGTTCAGTTTGTTCTGGATTCAGTGGTCAATTTGAACCAGATTTTATTCTCCGGTAAATCCATACCTTGCATTTATCTTTCAATCAGTGTACATTGACATTTGGATAAGTTTACTTAAAACCTTAACTAATTATACTCATTGATTTTATTGTTTTCTTCTGTTTAATCTTAGGCTGATCTTCTTCAAAGTCATAAGTTAAAGTTAAATCAATGAACCTGTCAGATTTTATGAGTTTGTCAAATTGTTTTTTAAGAGATTTATATTCTTTATCCTCATTTTTCAAAGTACTTCTTTGTATTTGATAGTGTCTCAGAAACTCAAGAACTATTTGATTATTCGATTTATCTTCAATATTAGAAAAGTCATTTGTTTCAATTATGAATCTAGCTTCTTCCCAAAGGTTTGTCTTAGTAATTATATCAAAATCTCTGCTCCAATATTTCGTATAACCTAAATGTTTTTCCTCTTCAAATACACTTCTATATACTATATATGTTTCTGGCATATAAAGTAATTTTTTAAACTCTGTAATATCGTTACCGAATGCCTTATGAAAAAAAGATGATTTGTCATTCTTGGTCGCAGGAGCAACAATGCCTTTGGTAACATTCAGAACGGATTGGACGGCTCTAATGAATTTCTTATTCCAATGCTTTCCAGTAAATTCCCGATGTTTTGCCTCTTCACCAAAAAGTGGAATATATTTCATTGGGAAAGAGAAAATATCAATGTTATATTCTGTACATAATTCTATATTAATTTCTAAACGATTGTACAGGTCTTCTGGTTTGTCGTTAAAATTGTAAAGTATGTAGTTTGAAAGTTCTTTGATACCATATTTTGCTGCCAACTTAACTGCATTAATATATTTATCTTTCATACCAATATAGTCAAATGCAATTCTTAACGGTCTGATAGGAATCTCACTCATCAGTTTCATCAACTCATCAGTTACATATCTGGCATCCGTCCCTTGATTGAAATCTACATATCTTAGTTTTGATGCTTTATTTCGGAATCTTTCGTTTAGGTCCTTTAGTTCATTGTATGCAACTAATAAATTTTCTTTTGTTGTGGTTTCAAAATTTAAAAGCTCATAGTTATCTAGAACATTATATGCAAATTGCTTGTGTTCTGCTCTAAGTCTTGTTAAAAGCTCATGAAATAGATTGAATGTCCTTTTTATATATGCCTTTTGATTTTTATGGGTTTTTAAATTTTTTACTGAAATGTCAAGTTGGTTTGGCTCAATAAATGTTGCACCTTTTACAAAACCCATATCTTTTATCTCTTGAATGATCTCAGGAAAGTTTGGAGAAGCCAAAACATTGTTATCCATCAAGAGTAGATTTTGCTGTTCACCATACAACTCTTTTATCTCAAAGAACTTGTCATATGTTTCAATTTTAGGTTTGTATGTTGGTTCTAAAATGGGCACTGAACAGAAAGCACACTTTCTTGTGCAGCCTTTTGTCATGAAAGTGAAATAAGCACTTTGGGTTGGATATTGATAGTCTATTTCATCAAGTATAGAATAATCAAGGACTAAGTTGTCAATTATTGTTGTATCCCCGATGTCCAAAGCCCCGGGTTTGTCTAACAAACCTTGATGAGGTTTGATTCCTGTTTCTTCTTCCAATTCTTTATGTAACAATGAAGCTAAAACACCTCCAATAAATATTTGCTGAGGGTCTTTAACCAAGTTCTTAACAAAATGAATTGTCTCAACTGTTATTTTCCAATAGAAAGTAAAAAGGGTTGTTACATAAATCCTATCCCAAAACTTTTCATAATCTTCATTTTGATATTCTTTCTTTCGAAAAGTTTTTGAATACTCCCCCAATATTTCAAAAATTAAAGGAGCATATTTGAGACTATCAATTTCCAATAGTTCCAAGAAGTGTTTTTTCCCTGTTTTGATGTATTGTTTTATAAAAAAAGCTTTCTGGCTCCAATTCAAGTTGTTTTCAATCGAATACAATTTAACCAGGCATTTTTCAAAAAGTTGGTCGATAACAAGATCTTTCAAATCACCTTTAAAAAAAATCACATCATCTCCTAAATTTCTGTGATAGGTTGCTATTTTCATCAAACCAATAGGGGGATACTTGTTTTTATAATTAGGTTCTATTAATAAAATTTTTCTTTTTACTTTATTCATGCTAATTATATTTGTCGACAATTCTTCTTTTTATTAATTCTGAAATATCAAAATCGAGTTCCTCTTCAAGAATGTCAAATATTTCTAATACTATCGTCCTCTGTTCATCATTTAATCTTTCAAAAGTTGGTGGAGAATATTTACTTACCTGCAAATCTTCGCCAGTCAAATTTTTTACTGATAAATCTTTATCACCTATTATGCTTTTAAATAGGTTTTTTATATTTTCAGAAGCAGATGACTTTAATGATATTTTTTCAATTTCAATTTTTGCTTTTGTAGCTTTTTCTTCAAGTTCTCTTAATCTATTTAAATGAAAACTTTCAGTTGCTGAATTTTCAAAAGTACCTTTTTTCTCATTAAACTCTTGCAGTTTTTCTTTATAAAGCTGAATCTCCTTTAGTCTATTATGAAGTTTAGATGCTGTTTGTGCTAATCTATTTTCAAGATTTTCTGCTTTTAATATTTCTTTGATATTTTTTTCAAATTGTTGATATGTTAAATTTTCTGTGAAATAATCCCTCCTTGCATTTGGAATGAAACCTTCACTCAAAGTATGAATTTCACCAACGAATCTAAGATTTGTACGCTCCTGATCAAAAAATCTATTACAAGTAAATTCATTTCCTATAGCAATGTTTTTAGTTCTAATACGCAACCCTCTTTCAAAATTTAATTGATCAATAACAATATTTGAATGCTCCCGATAGCCATACCAACAAGTAGCTATTAGTTCTTGTTCATCATTCCTAATATCTACAAAATCTACTCCTATTAAATTTGAAACACTACCCTTGTCATCAATAAAAGTGTTCTTATACCGTTTGTATAGTGTGTTTCCGTTAATTTGAACATTATATTCATCAAGAAATAAATTTCTGCTTTTCATGTACAATTTTATTTCTTCAGTAAATGTAAATGATGAAGCAAATGGAACAGGTGCAACCATCGATAGATATTCAGTTACGAAATCCAAATTAAGCAACTTGTCATTATGTACGTTTTCAAGGATTACATTGAAAAAATGTTTGTCAGCTTTTACTTCCTTTGGTGGGTCTTCTACAGTAATTACACTCATTACAGTTGTTGCATCGCTATTATCATTACGGTTCTCAATTATTCTTTTTAGCAATCGAGCATCTAGTATCATTTTGCTCATGACTTTCTCTCCAAGGTAGCTTGTTTCAAAAATTAATTTGTCACAGTACCCTAATCCACCTAAGCGACCAATTCCTCGAAATCCTTTTCGTTTAGTTGTGTCCTTTTGAGAATTCGCGACATCACCTAAAAGACGTACAACATCTTTATGGGGTACACCAGTAGCGTTATCAGAAATGGTTATTCTTCTGTTTTCAGCATCTATAATAATATCAATTTTACCTTCGTTTTTTTCTTTCAATATACCCAATTCAACAGCTTCGTCAATTTGATCTGCTGCATTTTGAATGTATTCTCGAAAAACAAACCTTGCATCGTCATACATACCCGATGTTAAGGTTTCCAAAACCGTTTTCCCTATCTTTGGTTTAAATTCGTGTTCCATTACTTACTCAGTTTCTTTTTTACTTGGTTTGGGATATTGTTTCCTTCATCTAGTAAATCGTGTCCGTGATAAATCAGTTCTTTTGTTTTGATAAATCTTACAAACACATTGTTTTCCAAATCAAAATTATAATAGTGTCCATTGTAAAAAATTGCTTTATCTAATAGATCTTGAGAAGCTATTTGTCCTTGATTGTGATAACAACTGAATGGGGAAACATCTTCCTTTCTTTCATAATCATAATAGAGTTCTTTTCTGTGTTTAGTATGGTGTTCAAATGTTATTTTAAAATTTTTAAAGAACTCTTCAATTTCTTTCTCTGTGCTAAATCGTAGTGTATCAACTTCAATACTTTTATCTTCTTTGTTCAAAACTAGGTTACTGCCATTATTAAAAAAATAATTGTAAGCAATATACTTGTGTTCAGAGTGTTGACTGTTATGAAATATATGAGATATTTGACTTTGCGATTCCACTTGAATTTTATCACTAAAGTGTGGCTTTTTAAGAATAGGAAGTGTTGTTATTGAAGTATCGTTATTCACTGTATATAAAGACCAATTAGAAAAATTATCTGTTAAAAACTCCAATGTTAATTTCTGAAAATCATACCCAATTTCTTTTACCATGTTATAGGGAAATTCATTCATAATTGATTGGTAAAGCTCATCTCTTAATAATATTGGCAATTTCAATTCTCTAATTTGAGAATAGACATTTGGTGCTAAAGTCTTTAATACGAAATATTGTTTTTTGTTATTTTTAAAATCATCTTCACACCAAATGAAAGTTGATATATCTATAGCAACGGTAAAACTCATCTTTGTTGATTTAATCGTTTATTCATTTGAGCTTTCAAAATAGCCTTTAATTCAGTATCCGTTCTTTCGATAAATCCTTCTGGATATGGCAATTCTATAACACCAAAATCGTCAATCGCTATATTTCTAAATAATACGTCCTTCCTTCCTACTTCTACGAATGTTAACAATACTTTATTATCTAATTGATTACTTTGGTCTTCAGCAATTCTTCTTCTTAATCTTGTTATCAAATGGTCGCTATGTGTTTCTATGATTACCTTTTTGCCTTGTTCAACCAAAGAGATTAAAAAATCTGTCAGAGTACTTTGTACTTTAGGGTGTAAATGAATTTCTGGTTGCTCCAAAATAAAAGTCTCATTGTCAGCAATGCGCAAGCCCTCTACTATAACTGGTAAAACTTGGCTTATTCCAAAGCCAACATGCTTTATAGTTGATTTAATTCCTGACAAACTTATTACATAAATAATGTATGTATCTCCAACCTTTTTGGAATAAATATCAGAACATAATTTAAATCTTTCACAAAGCCAATATTTAACCGCATTAACAAATGTATCTTCCGATTTTATATAACTTACATATTCATCAGATTCTTCAATTTTATGAAAAGTTATCGGTTTTTCAGCTAATTCACAAAAAGTTTCGGCAACATATGAACCGTCGATCCCAACTGAAATACTTTTTCCATAGAAAGAGTAATCATCTTTCGGGGGATTTCGCAGTGGTCCTAAATAATTTAAACCTGCAAAGAAATCCTTTATAATGGCCTTAATACCATTCAATTTGGGTGTTTCGTTAAATATTGAACCGTCATTAAGTAAGATTTCATAATTTGTAGGAATAAATGAAGAATAATTTATTTTCATAATTGAATAATCCCTTTCCCCATACAACTTTTCGCTAAAAACGGCCACATTAGTTTCGATGTTAAATTTATCTGATTTATAATCAAATTTTATAAAAGCTGGCTTAACATCAGTTATTATGCTAACAGAAAATGAACTTACAATGATTTGTAAATTTTTATAATCAAATTCTATTTCAATTTGCAAATTATATTCTACCTCATTATAGAATTTTAATTCTGGAAAATTTTTGTATCCATCAAGCTCAGATTTATTAAAAACAAACACAACCTTAAGTTTATTCTTAGTATTCTTGTCTTTTAAAACATCTAAATATTTCCGAATTGGATACAAATCTCCTTCCAAAAATAGTGGAAATTTCGCCGAATCTATTTCCAATGTCTGTTTTAACAAGAGCAACAATTGTATAAAAGAAGACTTTCCTGAACTATTTGTACCAGACAAAATAGTTAGTGGGCGCATCTCATAATTAACGACTGATCCAATGGACTTGAAATTATATATTGATATCTTCATTTTAATTCTTCTTCTATTTTTAAAATTAACAACTCAGCAGTTTCCTTTGGTAACACATTCTGTATTATACTAAAAATACTGCCTAAGAACTTTTGTTCACTTTTATTTAATTTTGAAAGTTTTGTAGTTCTAAATACCGGCTTGTTGGAACTAGCAGTATCAATATCTTTTACAATGGTTAAAGTATGATTTGAAGTTGCTCTTTCAATTATTTTATTGATTGGTGTGAGTGTTTCAACTGATTTAGCTCTTATCGTTTCAAGTTTTTTCTCCGCTTTTACTGCCTCTTCTTTTTTCTTCTCAATTTTTTCTAAAAAGGAATTTTGTTCAGCTTTATCAATGAAGCCTTCGTCCTTTTTCTTTTCATATTGCTCAACGGTTTCATTATAGCTGGTTATAGCTTTGACAGCACTGTTTACATCTGAGGCGGTGTAACAAAGTTTGTGAATAGTTGTATGAAAAAAGTTTTTAAGTTTTTGTTCAAATTCATAGTAGACTTCAGTTTCGGAGAAATTGTCTCTTCTTGCGTTTGGTATCAAATCAGAATGCAAGCCATAAACTTCACCAAAAAAATAAAATTGGAATCTTCTATCTCTGTGAAACCTTGTAAGGGTTTCTTCATTTCCAATTTGAATATTAGCTTTTCTCAGTCTAAACCCCCTTGAATAATTAATTTGGTTGAGTGATTGGTTTTTTTCAGATATACCATACCATCCCCAAATTAGCTTGTTATTTTCCTTATCGTATTCCTTGAAAAAAAGAACATCTACCACCTCTCCAATTTTTTTTCTATTATTTGTATCTGTTCCTTCATAGATGTATGAATTATAACCTTTGAACAACTGGTCGGTGTTTATGAAAGTTTTGTATTCGTCTATTTTGATTTCTTCCTTTTCTAACTCGTCATATATTTTTCGTGCATAAACAAAGGATTTGCTAAAAGAAACTGGTGCAACCATCGATAAATAGTTTCTAATTTCTTTGACATCCAATAAGTCTTTGTTAGAAACTCTATACAAAGTAACTTTGAAATAATGTGATTCGGGTTTTTCTTTTGCCGTTTCTAAATTAGTTACTTCATCAATTACTGAAGATGCTTCTTCTTTTTTATTTCTATTATTAATTATATTTTTAAGTTTGACCGCATCCCATGTCATTATTGATTTAATGGCTTCACCCTGAAACGAAGTTTCAAAAACAAGTTTTTCACAATATCCCAGACCGCCCAATCTACCAATTCCTCTAAAGCCTTTATCGACCCCTCTTTGCTTTGGTGATTGTGCAATGTTTTTTAATAATTCACCTACTTTTTTTTCTTCTATTCCTGTTGCATCATCCTCAATAGAAATAATTTTTCTTTCCGGGTCAATTTGAATATGTATTTCACCCTCCTCGACCAAACCCTGTAGCCTTGCTTTGTCTATTTGGTCGGCTGCATTTTGAATATACTCTCTATAAATAAATCTTGAATCATCATACATACCAATGGTAAGAGATTCTATTACATCCTTTCCTATTATGGTTTTAAAATTCTTATCCATTCTTAAACTGTTTGAATAATGGTCTGGGGAATTTTATGTTAAGCAAAGATCTAAACACTGGATTTTGCAGAATATATTCACCTTGTTTCAGCCGTGTAAGCATTGATTTGTAAACTGGTGGAACAAACTGATAATCGGGTTTTGAAATTTCAATTGCATTTGTTCTACCATATGCATGGGTTGAACAGTTACCTTTAACTCTGTCGTGAATATCGCTCTTAAACTGTTCTGCTGCAAAAAGTATAATACCTAATGAACGACCTCTTTCAGTAATATCTAATAGTTGTCGCAGAATTGGTGAATTCTTCGGAACATCTTTACTTCCATATTTATTCAGTTCATCAATGAAAACCACAATTTTTGAAGGTATTTCGGCTTCCTCTCTATCTGTAATTTGTCCCAGTTTTAAATCATAAATGGCTCTCATAACATCACCAAAAACAAATCCTTGGGCTTCTTCATCCAGCTTTGCAATATCAATCACATGAACATCATTTTTCTTAATTTGCTTGATTGATTCCTGTAAGCGAACTTCTGACCCACCAGGCTTTAATGAGTTTGAAAAAAATAAGTTCCTATCCAATGCCTTTCTAAATAGGCGATAAAACTTTCTCCAGCTCAAAACGGAAATTGTTTTATCCTTTCCGGTATCACCTTTTTCCTGGTGTTTTTTAATTTCTTCTTTTAAGTCTTCCCAATTTGTAATTCCACTAAAATGTCCCTCACCAGATGTGATGTAATTAACAATTGACTCCATTGATTGTGTTGGATCGTCTATATTGGAAAATAGCAAATCCAAACTGTCTTTATCATCTTCAAAAAGATATTTATACTGAAATGCTTTGTTCAGTTGTTTTTGACTATCAAAATCTTTTAGATCAGCATGTGTAGTAGATTTTACGTCTTTTGAATAAGGGTAGTAATACTTAACATTTTTGAATGGAACATCCTCAAGGTCCAAATCTCTGTAAATCTTCCTATCAATATCAGTTAATTCATCGTTTGGTTCGTCAATCGCTAATAGGTCTCGACCTTTAACATTGAGCATCACAAATGCTATGCTTTCATTGTCTCCACTTTTCATGTACTGTTCTTGAATTGCTTTAAGTAAAAACATTGCATAAGATGTTTTTGATGCTAACCCTGAAATACCAGAAATATTTAAATGCGCACCTTCAGGCCCAATTAAAAAATGAGAATTGAAATGCACCGGAACTGTAATCTTATCTTCGTCCTCATACATTTCAATAACGCCACAAGGCAAAGCGTTTTTTATATCTTTTAGACCTAAAGCCATTTTCACATCTTCTTCATTCGCTAATGAAACTGTTTTACCATCTAAAACCGGGGTATAAATATTTTCAGAATTTGCTACAACCTTTGCTTTTACATAATTCATTCCTATCCTTTGTGTGTTGCTTTTAGATTCAACTTCTCCAAAGTCACTTGAAATGTATCCCGCCAGAAAACTTGCTCCATCAGTTAAATGTGAAATTTCCTCTACAACTCCAAAGGTTACAGAGTCTTTAATGTGATTGACTTTAACTACATCAAATGGCTTGATTATAAGGTGTTTATCCGTCCAAAAGAAGAATTCGTCAACGGTAGTTGGTACTTTTTCTGTTGCTATTATTTTTCCTATTTTCTTCATTAAAACAAATTTAGAAAGTTAAGGTCGCTTAGATACTTACTCTTGATGAAACTCTCGGTAAGGTAAACAGGATATAAATGATTAGCCCACCTCGCATCTTTGCCATAGCAAACTGGATTTCTCTCATTAATAATATTTGCAGTTATTGTGTCAATTTCTGCACTGTCAAGTCCGTTCTCAATTTCATCCTCAGATATCAAAATTTTTTCAACTTTCACGATTCCCGAGAATGGACTAAAAGTATGTTGAGACTCTCTGATTCTTACGTACCAAACAGCAAAATAAACGTTTCCAACTCTCTCGCTTTTATATTTATAAGCCGGTGTTCTGTGATAATTGGGAAGGATAGCGATTTTGTCTGCGTTACTTTTGTTATTGTTATCTCTACAAAGCTCTGGGTCAAACATTTTTGAAATACCAATTACACATTTGTAATGACTTTTGAATTTTGAGAGCTCTTTAAAATTTGAACTTCTCGAAGGAGCGTATTGTAAAGAACCGTCTTTTATCAAATACCTATCAGGATTAATTATGTTTTTTGTGCTTAAATGAGCAACAATTCTCTTTTCAGTATCAATCATTTCATCCTGAATGGATGCAATACCTTTATGCTCATATTTTAAGTCCCCGTCTCTTTTGCTTGATTCATAAGAAAGGATTTTCGAAAATTCTATTTGTGCTTTTTCAAGTCTTTTTGTCTTATTAATTTTTCCTGTTAAAGAGTTAAAAAAAAGTTTCGCATCTCCCCCGTTTGGATTAGCCGCTTTTGGAAGAGATAAAACCAAACTATGTTCAAATTCAGCACATTTGAATTGGTTAGGGTCCTTCCGTTGGCAGCAAGCTACACCAATTTGTCCTGCCATAATCGGATAAACATTTCTGTTTATTTCAATGTCGTCAACTTTATACGTTCTTCGTGAACCATCAAGGAAATAATGAAATAAAGGATCAGAATTTATTAAATTGTCAGCTAAAGGCTTTAAACTCTTTGATTTTTTTAAGTTTGTATCAGTTTCTCCAAATTCTTTTACAACTACTGAGATTTCTTTTTCTTTAGAATCAAAGTCAAGTGTTGGCAATCGAATTTCATCGTCAGCACAATAACGGAAAGAGGTATAACACTTTCCGTTTGTTGCATCTGCGACTATATCTAATACTTTCTCCACTTATTGTTAAAACTTAATTTCTTAATGGTATACCATAAACCTAGCCATTTTTAAACCCTTATCAATATTTTTTGATATGTTGGCTTTAAATAATAGATCAATATAAAAGGTTGAAAACCTAATCCAAACCACTATTTGCACAAAAATAATTCAACTTTCTGGATAATAATCATATTTTAAAAAAGAATGCCCTTTTTAATTATATATTTTCTTAAGCTTATCAATAATTTGCTTTAATATTTATTATCATAATGTTGTAAAAGTGCCAGAATCAGAGGATCGAATCAAAACATCTTAAAATTTAGTATTGATGGGAAGTTCCTGGGATTAATTACATTAGAAGTCTTTTGATGCTGTGGTGTCAAAGACATTTGCTATGGGAAGTTAAATTTATCTGGCAAAATCTCTTGTTCACCTTTCCCAAAGGAAAGCAATAAGTGCAATAATAATAAATAGAATAAAGAAAAAACCAAAAAAATAAAAAACTCCTATATTTTGTTCTAGGATAATTTTTTCCCAATTATTAAATGCAACTATATATAATGCAACACCTGCTGCAATAATCAGTGTGGTAATTGCAAGTTTTCCGAATATTTCTGATGTATACATATTAATAGATGTCTATTTATTCGTTGCTCAGTCACTTGGTTAATCAGAGATACCAATGTTACCGATTCCTGCTTTTGTTAGTCCAAAGCTGTGTATTGTCAAATATGCACTGTTATTTTAACTCTGTTTGCAATAGCTTGAAATCTCCTATACTCTTTCTGCGCAGCTTTGAGCGATGAGAAACAATAAAATGTATTGCTCTTAAATGGTAGAAAGCCACTCTTTAACATCTTCATTAGTTAATGATTTTTGTTCCCCTGTAGTCATGTCCTTAATAGTAATTGTACTATTCTTGATTTCATCATCACCAAGTATAGCGACATACTTTATTCCCTTTTTGTCTGCGTATGAAAATTGAGATTTTAATTTTATAGGTTCATGAAAAATTTCTGTGTTCACTCCAAGTTGCCTAAACATACTAGCAACATTCAAACTGGCAATTATTGTTTCTTTTGAAAAAGAGGTAACTAAAATCTTGGTCCGTGTCTGTGCTTTGTCAAGCATGTTCAGTTGCTTCATTGCAGAAAGTATCCTATCGAGACCTAATGATGTTCCAACTGCTGGTGTATCAATTCCACTAAAACTACCAATCAATTCATCATATCGTCCGCCACCTGTCAAACTGCCAATGTGGGGGTGTTCAGGTAATGTCGTTTCAAATATGGGTCCTGTGTAATAGTCCAAGCCTCTTGCAAGTGAAATTTCAAAAACGAAATTCTCTTTGGGAATATTCATTGATGTCAAGTAAGCAAACAAATATTTCAACTCCGTCACTCCTTCTTCACCTACTGGAATTCCTTTCACTAATTTTTCTGTCTCAGTAATTGTAATGGTCCCGCCAGAAACAACAGTTTTCAATTTTTCAATGGAAGCATCAGGAAGATTTTTTTCTTTCAATTCTTTTGCAACTTCGCTAAAAGAAATTTTATCTAATTTGTCAATACTTCTACAAATTTCGGCCGTCCATGAAGAGTCCAACCCAATATAAGTTACAAGACCATTTAAAACTTTTCTGTTGTTGATTTTTATAATGAAGTTTTGAAATTTTAATGCAGTCAAAATTTCATTCACGATGCAAATAATTTCTGCATCAACCAACATAGATTTACTTCCTACTGCATCAATATCGCACTGAATAAATTCTCTAAACCTTCCTTGTTTTGGTTGCGGTGAATCTGCTCTCCAAACTGGTTGTATTTGGTAACGCTTAAATGGTTTTGGCAAATCTTTATTCATCGCAATCACTCTTGAAAACGGAACTGTCAAATCGTAGTGGAGTGCTGCTTCATCCTTTGTTCCCTCTTTGTATTTCAGACGATAAATTAAACGATCTGCATCTTCACCGTATTTTCCTGTTAAAACATTCAAGTATTCTATTGCCGGGGTCTCTATTGGCTCAAACCCATACTTCTGAAATACTGAACGCATTATTTTTTGAACTTCTTCTCTATGTATCATTTCATTAGGCAGAAAATCTCTTGTTCCTTTGAAAATTCTTGGTTGAATTTTATTCATTTTCTATTGAATTTATTACGTTAATTCTATGTTCAGCTATTAAATTCAAAATTTCCAATAACTCTGGTTTACTAATTGTAGCCAATAATTTTTTATAAGCAGAGTTATTTGCATACTTTCTAATCCATCGTAAAGTTTTAGCAACCGCAATTTTTGTTCTTGTGGTGCTTTCATTATTTTCCCAAGATAAATTAATTCCAAGTTTTGAATTTTCGATTTCTGTTCTCAAATCATTTGGTGTACTGTATTCCTTGCAAATGGCGGTTACAACATCCCAAAAATATCCATAGTCAAAAAGGAGTTTCCAATGACCGTCCTGTAGAATATCGTAATTAAGAAAATCTATTTTGCCGTCCTTAGAAATTATTTCTTGAAGCTCTTTGGATTTTGCTTTTTCAAAATCCAATTGTTCTTTAACATTTTCTAATTCTCTACGCATTACCTCTTTCTCAACTTTCTTTTGAAATAGCTCTTTATCTAGTTCTGGTTGAGTTTTCAATTTATTCAACCACGCATTGATGTGAAGTCGTGCTTTATACACTTGTGTTAAATCGGTAAAAACAATTGAATTTAAGTCCGTAGCAATTTTGGCTTTTCCTTGTCTGCAAATAATTGTTTTATTTTGACCTAATGAGCCACCGAATAATCCATATTCTATAAGAACATTGTCTCTAGGCTGAGATGTGATTGCATCTTGCCGATACCAAATTTTATCATCCTCTCCAAAAATAAAGATTGCTGCATCATGTGTTCTGCTAATTTCAATTAACTTCGGGAAGGTGCTGTCTCCTGGAAGAAAAAGAGAGGGCGAATCCCAGAGAATCGGTGTAAAGCCATTATCCTCTATCCAACTAGCTACCATCCTGACAGCATCAATACTTTCTGTAGAACTACCTAGGAATATTTTCATCTACTTTAATTTACTTTTAGGGAGTGCGATGGGGTTTGAACCCACGACAACCGGCTCCACAAGCCGGGGCTCTACCAACTGAGCTACGCACTCCATATTTATATTTTTATTTCTTTTGCTTCATAATTCATAATCATTCCATAATGATTTATTAAATCAAGTATTCGTTTGCTACTGATTGAAATTTATCAAAATGTTTTTGAATTGCTATTATCTCTGGTGAAAGGTACCGGTCAGTTTTAAGAAAGTCCGCTTTCATAAATTCCTTGTTTGCTTCCTTCACTTCATTATAAAATCTTAAAGTTGCAGGTGCAAGATTTTTTTCCGGGCTACTCTCGATTTCTACATCCTTAAATTGTTGCAACCTCATTGTAACTGCATAGAATCCGGTCATAATTGCAATTGCAATTATCTTTTCTACGTTATCTGCAATCTCTAATGCTTGTCTTGCAGCAATTGTTCCCATACTTACATGGTCTTCGGTATTTTCGCAAGTGGGAATTGAATCTGCAGATGCTGGATGTACAAGCACCTTATTTTCTGAAACAATACCTGCTGCAACATATTGTGGTATCATTAAACCACTTTCTACTCCATTACCGTAAACAAGGAAACTTTCCAAACCGTCATTAGTGGCAGAATCAACCATTTTGTTGATTTGCCTTTCTGTGATGTTTCCCATTTCAGCTAAAGCCAACTTTAAATAATCCATAACCAAAGCAATAGGTTGTCCGTGAAAATTTCCACCTGAGACTACGGTACCAGTTTTATCATCGTTTAAAAAAAATAATGGATTGTCTACGGCTGCATTTAGTTCTGCATTTACAATTTCAATTACATGGTCAATTGCATTTTTACTTGCTCCGAAAACTTGTGGCAAACAACGTATTGAATATGAATCCTGTGGTTTCCATTTCTTTTTAGCAAAATCTAAAATTGTTGCAATACTCATAAGATTGTCACCTTCATTTGATAGGCGTTTTGATTCTTCTGTTTCTTCATCGCTGTTTTGTTTCTTAATTTTAGCTGCTTGAGATTTAAATTTACCACCTTCATACTTAAACTTATCAATTGCGAATTTTGGAATTTGTATTTGTTCATCTGTGGCTTTTATTGACAAAACATCCTGAATATCAGGAAGGATTTCATTTGGAATTTTGTTTTTTGTTAAAAGATGACTTAGAATATCAGCTTGGTTTTTGTCAATTAATTTCGAGTCCTTTAAAAATATTCTCAACCATTCTGCAATTTTAGATTGCCCTTTTTGATTTCTCGCAGCATGTATAGGTTCAAAACCGAAAGAATTAAATCTTGCAGCTAACCCTTCAAATATGAGCGCAGATGAAAGTGTACCTACTTTTAAAAGTTGTTCTGCTTTATGTAAAGCAATAGTCCCAACGGCTGTCATTACTGCTGTTCCGTTGTTTAAGGCTAAACCTTCTTTGTAACTGAGAGAAGTTGGTTTAAAATATTTTATTTTGTTTTTATCATTTGGAATGTTCGAATTTAACATGTCAGCGTATTCTCTAAATGCAATGGTGAATTTACTGTAGGATGAATTTGAATCTGTAATTTCGTTAGGCTGTAGGTTTGAATAAACTTTATCATGAAATTCTACATCACCTTCTCCAATTAATGGTAAAGCCATGTGTGAAAGAGGACATAAATCTCCACTTGCACCAACCGAACCTTGTTCTGGTATTACAGGATGAATATGATTATTGAGAAAAAATTTAAGTTGCTCAACCGTAGATTCCTGAACTCCTGAATTTCCTTTGAGTAAAGTGTTCAAACGAATTACCATAATTGCTCTTACGATTTCTTTTGAAAAAGGTTTTCCAACACCACAAGCATGAGAACGAAGTAAATTGACTTGCAAATCTTTGGCTTTATTTAATGGGATGGGCTTATCGGCATTAGAGCCAAATCCAGTTGTTATTGAATAAACAATTTTTTTACCTGCTACTTCATTAATGTAATTCAAGCTGTTTAATAATTTGGTAGTATCAATCTCAACTGATGCTTGATTAAAAGCAACATCAATGACCTCATCTCGGGTAAGTTCGTTTCCATTTAAATTAACTTGTAGCATAAAAATAAAATTTAATTGTTAGTCAATTTATTGTTTTTAATTTTTGGTTGAGATAAGAAAAAAGGGCAATAGAGATATTTTAATAGAAAGTTTCCAATTAATTTTCTTTCAATAAATACACTTTCCTTCAATCTGGTCGTTGTCTTGTACGTTGGGCCAAAAATAAATGTTATACAACTTCCGTTGGCTTTTGGGTCACTTTGGTTCTCTTTTACTTTTACGAAATATGGCAAACACGACTTGTCCCAAATTACAGTTCTGTTCATGTTCTGTCTTTCCGTTTGGTTAAACACTCTCGTTTTAACATGACCGTTAATTGATTATATCTGAAACATTTAAATACCTCATACTCATTTTCTACTAATTACTTACCTCCCTTTAAACTCCCTCGTCACACCCCACAAATATATAAATGATTCTAATAGTTAGATGAAATGTTTTTAATTATTTTCTAAAATTATATCTTCCAAATACAACATCTTGCAAAACAATACGCATTTATACCTGTTTTTTCAGTAATTTAACAAAAAAAGGATCACCATGATTCTACACACAATGCATGGCGTTTTTACATTCAATCCAAAATCGAAGTCATCGTAGACATCCGATAGTCAGTTTTACATGTTCCGACATCGCCGTTTTTTATGCTTTTAACCCTGATCTTCTTCGCTTTTTCCAACGGGCCAGCTATGAGGAAATCGTTCTTATAGGAGGGCTTATAGCCATAACATTTTGCATCAATTGGATATTTTAATACCTGAAGTTAAGCTTAACATCCCCTGAAATAAAATTGGTTGTCGCATCTATACAATCTATTAATACACTGGTTCCAATTATGTAAGCATTTTCAGGGTTAAACTGATTTTGAAAGTTTGAATCGATATATTTCCTTTTATAATATATATCTCCATACTGAAGTAAAGTTAAGTTATAATATAAATTTATATTGGGAGAATCGGAAATTAAATACTTAATCCTAAAAGGTATTTCGTTGCTCACATAGTTTTCTATTATTGTCATTTTGGGCACTTTACTTATTTTTCTTGTAGCGCCGGAAGTATTAAATGTACGACCTAGTTCAGCATACCTTAAATTTGGAACCGCAAAATCACCAAATGTTAATTGTTGGACATTGTCTTTCGATTGGAAAAACATAGTGCAGGATTCTCTAAAAGTTAAATTTTCATTGGCTAAATAAAATATTGGTTCAGTGACGGATATATGGTCTAATACAATATTATGATTTGCAGGACTACTACAACTTCTCTGACAGACTTCATTGCAGCCATTAACATCAATATAATTACCTTTAAAACTGCATAAGTCATACCATACTCTATAGGCTTTTTTAAGATTCACAATGTGCTTTCCTTGATATAATGTACGCTCACCTAAAATTTTCTCAAGAGATTCATCACATGTTTTCATTTGTGGCAAATATTCATAAAAATCAGATATATTGGTTTCGTCCGCAAGGACATAATCTTCACTATATTTTACATACATATGAAAAACCTGAGGAATGCTTCCTGTTTGATAAAATTCAGAATCATTACAATAATGATAACCAATAAAATGTGCATTAGACAGTTCTTCCGGGTAGGTTCCAATTACCACAGGAATGATTTCGTTTATATTCCATTCGAAATTTAAGAAAATATCCGGTAGTTTTATAGATACCATTTCGTCTATATTGAGAACATAATCCACTATATTTTCTTTAACAATACCGGATACCTCACAGTCATGAATATTGTTTAAAAATTCTTTTAACGTTGTGCCATTATTAAGCACAACATCATGTAAATGTTCTATCAAAAGACACTCTTCAAAGTAATGACCCTTTTTTGATTTAGTCCCAAAATTAGACTTGTAGTATTCTCTAAATTCACTATTTCCAAATGCAATGGAAACAATTTTTGCAAAGAGGAGTCTGGATTTTACTAATGTTTGAATTTCCGTAGGTTTACTTTTACTCACTTCTAAAATTGAATGGCCTTCATTAAAATCGTCTTTACCACATGAAAAGAGTAAAATACAAAGTATTAATGTATATTTTAATTGGTTCATAATTATCTATTTAGATAATATAAAAAATCGTTGCCATAAAATTATGCTACAATAATCTGATATTTTTTATTCCCACGGGCTATGCAAATAGATATTTACTTTCCCTGTTGAATTATATGGTAACCATGAAAAAAAGTTAGGAGTTCCATTTGGATCAAGTAAAGGGTAGAATTGACAATATTCGAAATATGTATTTCCTAAATCCTGAACTGAAATACCAGTAAATACCACTGTATGGGTGGCAGTTATTGTTTGAACATGTTTAACATTTAATGTAGGTAATGGATTTCCGGGTATTTTCTCTAGTATTGAAAAAACTAAAGAACCGCCTAACTCAGTCGTAATTGTGGTAGTTTGGGTATTAATGGCAGTCCAATCCACTCCAAAATTAACTTTCTAAAAAATTTACTTTACCATTAATATTTCCAGAAAGATAACAAAAAAAACTTCCTCCAAACCCAAAATTTATGGTCTGATCCCTCCTTAAATAACAACAGACCATATAAAATCCCTGGAAAGCGATTAAAAACTTTTTCAGACCCTTCCATTTGGAAAACGTTATCCCAAAAAATTTCTTTAACCCCACCAAATCGGGTCCGTAAACCCAAAAATATTTACAGGACACCTTACTTTGTATTCCGAAGTCCCAAAAAATTTCCCACCCCGCAATAAATCGTGTCCGAAGCCTCAAAAAATATTTCACCACCCCAACCTTAGCTTGCCGAAAACCAAAAAAGTTTTGCACTACCCGAAAAAACACGTTCAATCCGCTTCTACAAAAAAATATACCGAAAAAAACACGTTTAATCCACTTCTGCAAAAATATTTACTCAAAAAAACACGTACAATCCACCACCACAAAAATATTTACCAAAAAAAACGTGTTTATTCCACTTCTACAAAAAAATATCCCGAAAAAAACACGTTCATTCCACTTCTACAAAAAAATATACTCAAAAAAACACGTACAATTCACTTCTACAAAAATATTTACCGAAAAAAACGTGTTCAATCCGCTTCTGCAATAAAATATGACTCATTGTTTGGTAAATAATCGCCCGGTGAAAAAAAAAGGCGTCTAATCCTATACTCTTAAGAGAAGTTGGTTTTGCCCCTTAAATAGTCGGACAAGATTATGAGGGGGTTAGACCACTGGACTGGATGAAGATTTAATAGATAGTATCCAAAAACTAGAATCAGAGAAAATTTCCCAGCAGATGAAAACAAGACTACGTAACGAATCACTAGAATAGGTTGGTGCAAATACTAGACAAGCCGAACGCTACCATGTAATGCTTCAAAAAATCAATATTTTGAAAGAACCATTACAGAAAAAATGTCACGAAAATTAAATAACGATTACCAAACTAGGTGTATAACTGAGCACTCGGTGAACTAATCGTTTCATTTATACAAATCCGAAGCTATGGCTTCAAAGTTATTAACAAATTAAAAATAACTAAATTACCTTTACTTTTAGCAGTAAAATAGGGTAGTTTTGCGATCAAATACACACGTATGAGATATGGTTTAATTTTTAGTTTTTTACTACTTTTATTTCATGATGGTTATGGTCAAAACTGGTTAGATTCAGATAAAAATATTCGTAAAGGAAAAATCTATGTCTTTTGGGGTTGGAATTGGAGTGTGTACAGCAAATCCGACCTACATTTTAAAGGAAGTGATTATGATTTTACACTAAAAAATGTAAAATCAAGTGATCGGCAATCACCCTTTTCATTAAATACTTATTTCAACCCGAGTAAATTTACCATCCCTCAATACAATTTCAGATTGGGATATTACTTAAAAGAGCATTGGGATATTTCTTTTGGTATCGACCACATGAAGTAT
>JBATMZ010000022.1:0-3785 GCA_049290115.1 Saprospiraceae bacterium
TGCCTAAACACAATCCTACATATTTCCAAGCTTCTACATCGCCCGTATTAAAAACCTCATGTTTTTTTAGGTCTAAAAGACAAAGATCAATTTCTTGAGTATGGTAGAAACAAATAGCTCTTTGGAGTAAGTATTCAGGGTTTTTTTCTGTTTTCTTATGATTGGCATAGATAGCTAGAGCTTTTTCGTATTCCTGACTTTTGAATAATTTTTTGGCTTGACTTAAAGATTGTGATTGACCAAAGACTGGAAGAAAAAATAAGCATAAAAAAATAAAAAACCACCAACAGTTTATTGAAAAAGAATCAGCTTTTTTGTTAGTTAAGTACATAGGATTAGATACTTTGGTGTATATCAAATTGTTCTAAATAATCCGATATCCTTTTAAGAAAAGAACCTCCCAATGAACCATCTACCACTCTATGGTCATACGATAAGGATAAATACATTAAATGACGAATGGCAATGACATCTCCGTGTTCTGTCTCTAAAACGGCAGGCTTCTTTTTAATCGTTCCTGTTGCCAATATGGCTACCTGTGGCTGATTGATGATGGGAGTTCCCATCACATTGCCAAACGTTCCAACATTGGTCATAGTAAAAGTGCCATCCTGAATTTCTTCTGGTTTTAATTTATTTTCTCTTGATCTTTTAGCCAAATCATTCACAGATTTTGTCAAACCTACAAGGTTGAGGTGATCCGCTTTTTTGATTACAGGCACGATAAGATTTCCACTAGGTAAGGCGACGGCCATGCCAATATTGATGTCTTTTTTGCGGATAATTTTCTGACCATCAAGCGAGATATTGATCATCGGATAGTCTTTGATAGCTTTTACCACTGCTTCAATAAAAAGAGGCGTAAAAGTGATGTTTTCACCGTATTTTTCAGAAAATTTTCGTTTATGTTTTTCTCTCCAAAGAACTAGATTAGTCACATCGGCTTCGACAAACGAAGTGACGTGGGGAGAAGTTTGTTTGGACATGACCATATGGTCTGCAATCAGTTTCCTCATCCTGTCCATTTCGATGATTTCGACATTGCCTGAAGTATGATCTAATGAAAGCGTTGAATAAGATTTGGGCGCAGAAATAGAAGATTGGTTGGAACTAACAGTGGTCGGTGCTGGTTTATTTTCCTCTGCAGTTATATTTTTGCCTCTATTTTTTAGGTAGAGGATCATATCCTGTTTTGTAACCCTTCCTTGGGCACCTGAACCTACGATTTGGCTCAGTTCGCCGCTAGAAATACCTTCTTCTTTGGCCATACTTTTGACCAATGGTGAATAAAATCTATCATCTTCTGCGGCAGGAGTTTTAATGGATTCTTGTGGTACGGCAAATGGTTTTACCAATGTCTCAACTACACTTTCAGTCACGATGACTTGTTCTTTTTCAACAGGGCTTTCTACTACAGATGGGGAAGCAGCAATCTGCCCAGCTTCTGTTTCGATGATGGCAATGACCTTTCCTATTTCAACGACGGCATCTTCGGGAAAAAGTGTTTCAACCATTGTTCCTTCAACAGGAGAAGGTATTTCCGAATCAACTTTATCAGTGGCTATTTCCAAAATGGTTTCATCCAAAGCTATTTTATCACCTGGCTTTTTTATCCATTTTAGAATGGTCGCTTCCATGATACTTTCCCCCATCTTGGGCATGATTAATTCTACTCTCGCCATTATATGTACATTTCAGAATTGAAGTGCAAAATTAAGCAAATTAACCCAAGTTTAAGGAAAGAATGATATGTTTTTGTTTAGAATATAGGTTTTGGTACTATAATATTTACCTAAAACTGAAGTCGTTGATTTAAAATAAGCATAGAATAATTTTTAAAATCCATTGGGCACACTCGAAACATGGATCTTGGTATTTTGAAATCTATTATTGAGATTTGAAATTAAGTATAATGTTTCAAAATAAACAGTCGCAACATATTGAGTGCAATCTGTGCTGAAAGAATAATGTTTTGTTCCCGCTTTTTTCCTAGTTTCAATAATCTTGTTTCCGTATATGTTTTATTACCAACGGCAACCCAAACGGTACCTACAGGTTTGTCAGGCGTGCCACCAGAAGGTCCAGCGATACCACTTATTGAGACGGCAACATCTACACCAAGAATATCCAAGCCCTTGGTGACCATAGATTTGACTGTTTCTTCACTTACAGCGCCATAGTGTTGAATGATACTTTCTGGAACACCAATTAGGTTTGTTTTTATTACATTGTCGTAAGCCATAATCCCGCCCATAAAATAAGCCGAAGCTCCACTGATTGAAGTGATACGAGCGGCTAATCTGCCACCGGTACAGCTTTCTAAACTACCAATCTTAATAGATCTTTTAGCACACAATTGCCCAATGACTGTTTCTAAGTTAGTATCTCCTATTCCCACAATATGGAAGCTTAAAAGCGATTGAATTTGTAAAGAGAATGTATCAAATTGATGTTTTAGACCGAGATTTAGCCTTAAATCCTGGGCAGTCAATCGAACCCTAACCTGTCCTAACCCAGGTAAATATGCTACGGAAAATTGTGGAGGCATGGTTTGAATCAACGGTTGTAAGAGATCTTCAATTTCTGTTTCGCCTTTCCCGGCAACCACAAAAGTTTCTTGAATAAATTGATTTTCTACCAGTGGTAGAATTACCTTAGGCAGAACTTCTTCGCTAAAAATAGCTTTCATTTCGAAGGGCACACCGGGCATAGATATTAAAATGGTATGGTTAAATCTAAAAACCATACCTGGTGCTGTGCCCATACTATTGTGTAGAATTTCAACACCTTCTGGCAAAAAACATTGTTCGCGGTGGGAAGGGGAAAGGGGCCTATTTAATTTTTCAAAAATATGATTAATCCTTTGGTACACATCTTCATTAAATACCAAAGGCACGTTGAGAAATTTAGCAATAGATTTTACTGTAATGTCGTCTTTAGTTGGACCTAAGCCACCAGTCATAATAATGATATCTTGTGTTTTGGACAAGTAAGTTAAGGTGTCTATGATTTGACTTTCGGTATCGCCGATGGAAAAAATTTGATGTGTGACACACCCGTTCGCAGATAATTGTTCTCCAATCCAAGCGGAATTAGTGTCTACAATTTGTCCAATTAATATTTCATCACCAATGGTGACAATACTTATTTTTTTTGAAGACATGGCATTGTTTGTTTACGTGAGTATCAAAAGTACTATCCAAGTAAACTTTACAAAATAGTAAAAGTTTAGAAACCTCCTATCAGTAACATATTGGATAAAAATAAAATATCACGTAAAAAAAAATGTCAAATTATACTAAAATTCTCAACCAAATAATGAGATTACGAAAGCTTTCTTTTGTAATCACCGGACTTTTTCATATTAGTGAACGAAGGTCAGACAGATATTAGATTAGCTTGAAAAAGTAAAGCTAGAAGCAATGGTGCTAAATTTAGTACTTTTACTCACCCCTTCCCCTCTCTTAAAATAGAGGGGTGATTAAGTTGTCGTACGTTAAAGTTTTAGTTTTTTTCATGGACTTTTTTTTAGTCATATTTCTTCCTTTAAACTACTGTTCCCCCCTTCCTTTTCAAGGGAAGGGGTTGGGGGTTGGGTAGAAATAGACGATTCAAGCAGTTATCGTCAAATTTTATTGTCTAAAACCAATTATAGACCAAGACCAAGCGTATAATGAACATAAAAAAAGATACCACTGCCTCTAGCCGGCAAGGCTCTTACTTTTTTCATTGATAAAAAAGTAAGCAAAAAATCTAGTTTCAAAAAAGGCGAGTGTAAGCACCGT
>JBATMZ010000023.1:0-1670 GCA_049290115.1 Saprospiraceae bacterium
GTACTGCCTGATGATTTGGGTCTGGTTGAAGGCGAATTCGTTTGGCATGTTTGCGCGGTAGTCTTTGCGAACATTCTCCTGCGCCGAGAAAGACGCCCTGTCTGCGGCTAAGTCCTGCGTTCGCTACCAGCGGATTGGAAAAGGAACTATAAAGCCGCCATAATTTGCCGACTGAAGCACAGCGTAAGGCGGTCAAATTGATAGCCTTGTTAAGCGCTTACTGACCCATAATTTTTAAAGCAATATAGGGTGCGACCATAAACACTAATGTCACTATTTTATAATTGCTCAAAAAATCAAAGTACTTAGAGCTTAATTCTTTTTCGTCTATATTAAGCATCTTGCTATGTATAGATGTTAGTGTCCCTCTCATAAACATAAGAATAATGGTAGCTAGAAGAAGATAACCAACATTAATGACTGATGCCCATCCTAACAACTCAGTTAATTGTGAAATTGTAATCATAATTTCCCTCTTGTTATCAAATGATTTTGGGTATGTTTTCAACGTCCATTTTGGTGCGGCGAGCCCTGTAGCGGCGAAGTCCAGCGCAACTTATAGCGCATTACTCCTTAACCTAGCCCCATGCCTCTAATAGCCTGTCTGGCTTGAAGGAAAGCGGCTGCAAATAGAGCAGAGCGGTGACTATTTCAGCGCTTTTTTGGTCAATAAAACAACTATTACCTTACAAAATCGTCAAGTGAGGTAAGCAGGCATTTCGCCACAAGGAGAAGCTCGCAAAATCAAACCGCGCTAAGCTAAATTTTCACTACTACTCTTTAAGTCAGTCAGGCTACTGGCAATTTACTTAGCTCAAAAGGCACGGGGATAGGTCTGACATTCCAACAATTTGGAATATCAGACCTATCCCCCGCTGGTTCGTTTATTGAAGAGGGACAAGAGGGATCGTGCTACTTAGCTAGACTTGGCCTTCCATTTTTACTTGTGATGCTGAGCTTCGCAAGAGCAGCGCATGCCCCAAAATTTGGCTAAAGCTAACAGATATATTTGCACAGTTTCCTGTTTACCTCTATCAGGCCAGTCTAACAAACGGTTCAGATCGTGGCTTGCTTCGCGCAGCATCATCAAACCTTACACGTTTTTGCTTTGAGCACCCGCTTATATAATATCTTTTTTAAGAGCCAAAACTATTAAATAAATAATAGCTAAAGGGGGTATAAACGCAAGAAAAAATCCAATTGTTGATACTAACTCTACTGATTTTGATTTTGTTTTACGAATTGCAAGCTTATAGGAAAGGAAAGTTATTAACATTACCCATGCGATAACAGTATAAAAAATATATGCTCCATGTTCAGCAAAATTTATATTCAATTTAACTCCTTTCGCTCAAGCTATTCATGATATGAATTAAGCATATAACCAGCGTTATAAGCAACGCTGGTTATTATCATATATTTCACACTCAATTCTTCATTTAATTATCTATCCCCATGATTCTATAATTTATTAACCCCCCTTGCCCAAAATAATTAATGAAAAGCGGGGGCATAATTAATAACGTGCTTACTCGTAAAATGGCAACTGACCGTTCTACGATATCGAGATGCGTTCGCGCACGGTCAGTTGCGTTATTAGATCTTTTATTCAACAAGAGAATGCGAAAAAGCAAAAAGGTGGCAGGTATTGCAATCATACATTTCTGCAT
>JBATMZ010000024.1:0-2147 GCA_049290115.1 Saprospiraceae bacterium
GGCCGATCCCGACCTCAAGGTACTGGCTCCACAGGCCTTCCAAGATCAGCGCCTCCTTGACCGATGCGGCCTCCTTGGATCCGGGCACGATATTGGTCAGACTGTCGCCGATCCGCGCGCCGATCCGGTCGCGGATCTGTTGCGCCTTCTGCGGGTCGCCTGCCGCCTGCTCTTCGATCACCCGTTCGACCATGGACGAAGCGAAGGTCACGCCGCAGGCCTTGATCGATTGCAGATCGCAGGGGGCCAGGAAGTGCGGCCTGTTCATGACGCAAGGGTTTGCCGAGATTTCCCGGACAGAACCGATATCGACCCCCTTCGCCCGGCGCACATGGCCCGCAGGGTCAGCCATCTCGCAAATATCCCGCACCAGCGGGGCTTCACGGGACGTGATGTCGATCACACGACCGTCTCGGATCGTGACAACCGATGGTCCCTCGGCCCCGGGCGACCAGATCCGGCCCACCAGCGTTCCGTCGTTTGGCAGGAAGTTCGTCATGTGAGATCCCAAGAAAGCGCCATCGAGGCCTGCAAGGTCTGGCCCGGGGCCAGTACCGTCAGGCCCGGATGGCCGGGTTGGTGGAAGGCATCTACCGGGTGCGAGACCGGCTCGAAGCAAAAAAACTTCGCCGCCCGGTCGGGGGAATAGACGATGGCGGTGCCCAGATTTTCGGAGGCCCGGACCGAGCAGGAAACCGCATCGGCGCCCTGCTCGATCCGTGCCGCGCCCAACCAGCCCGTGTACGCGTTGTTGATCAGGGTTTCGGGCAAAGCGCGGCCGAGTGCGAAGCTCCATTCGGGGGCATCGGAAAGGCAAAGCTGCTCGGTGGTCAAATGCCGCTCATCCTCCATCCAGACCTCCTTTGCCGAAAAACGCAGCCGGGTTTCGGCGCTGCGCGGAAACCATGGATGAAATCCGCAACCGAACGGCAGACTGCTGGCGCCCGTGTTGGTGACGCTCAGCTCAATCTTCACCCCGGTCTCGGACAGGTGGAAGATCTGCGAGGCACGGTAGCGCCAGGGCCCGAACGCCCCAACGGCCAGATCCATCTGCGCGCCAGTGGGGTGGTGCTGAAGGGTCCACTCCCGCTGGAAGGCATCGCCGTGGATCGGAAACGGGTCGCCGGCAAAGTTCTGTTCAAGCGGATGATGGATGCCGGCCCAGTCAAAGCCTCCGCCTGAGATGCGATTGGAGAAGGGCACCAGGATGTTGCCGGCCAGCGAAAACAGATCATCCGCATTCCTCGCCCACGGGCGCAGGACGGGCACCCCGCCCACATCCAGACGAGCGATGCCCCCACCCAGCGCGGGCGCCAGTTCCAGCCGGACCGGGCCGGCCGAGATCGTGGTCAGCCCTACCATCCGCCGTCGATCTTGTAATTCTGGCCGGAAATCATGTCGGAGGCTGGCGAAACCAGGAAATGCACAAGATCGGCCACGTCTTCCGGCTGAATCCGCTTTTTCAGGCATTGCCGGTCCAGCACCCAGTCATTGTATTCCTGCAAACGGTCGGCAAAGACGCGCTGTTCGGCTTCAGACACGATGGCGCCGGGGGAAACCGCGTTCACGGTGATGCCATGCGGACCCAGTTCGCGGGCCAGCGATTTGGTCAGGCCCAGCATCGCCCCTTTCGATGCGATATAGGGCACATAGCCATTCCATTGCCCGTTCAGCGTGATCGAGGTGAAATTGATGATCTTGCCATAGCCGCGGTCCTTCATCGCGCCGGAACAGGCGCGGGTCAGCGCAAAGGCGGCCGAGGAATTGACCCGGATCTGATCCTCGTATTCGGTCAGGGTGAAGTCTTCATGCGGCTTGTTGATGATCAGGGCCGCGTTGTTGATCAGGATGTCGAAACCGCCGACCTCTGCCGCCAGATCGCGCACCGCGCCTTCGGCCTTGGCCAGATCGTTCAGGTCGCAGCCAAAGAACGTGACGCCTGACCCCAGTGCGGCCGCCCGTGCCGGGCCATCGGCGCTGTCGAGGCGGTCAAGGACCACAACCCGCGCGCCCTCGGACGCCAGTTTTCTGGCCTGCGCCCGGCCCAGCGTGCCCAAGCCACCGGTCAGCAGCGCGACCTTTCCTGTCAGACTTGCCATCGCCCCCTCCTCACAACACGTCCATGATTTCGCTCATGCTCGTATCCG
>JBATMZ010000025.1:0-1539 GCA_049290115.1 Saprospiraceae bacterium
ATACAATCCTCCCTATCAGATTTTTGGCAGAAAAAATGAGGTCATTGTCTCTGTAGATGAAGCACAATTTTTAAACAACAATCATTAAAACTTATAAATATGGATTACCTCGAACAAATTATTCCAATGCCCAGGATAGGTGACAAAGCACCTGAATTTAAAGCGATAACCACCCAAGGCAATATTAATTTCCCTTCAGACTATGAAGGTAAATGGGTGATCCTTTTTAGTCTTCCAGCAGATTTTACACCAGTTTGTACTTCTGAATTTATGACATTCGCACATAGGGAGCCTGAATTTACAGCACTCAATTGTCAGTTAGTTGGTTTGTCTATTGATGGTTTGTACAGTCATATCGCGTGGCTTCGAACCATCAAGGAGAAAATTGAATTTAAAGGCATGAAAAATATCGAAGTAAAATTTCCACTGATCGAGGATATTACTATGGAAATTGCGAAAAAATATGGAATGATACAGCCGGGAGAAAGTTCTACTAAAGCAGTCAGGGCTGTATTTTTTATAGATACCAAAGGTGTAATTCGTGCTGTCATCTACTATCCATTGTCTATGGGAAGAAATTTTGATGAATTAAAAAGGGCTTTGGTCGCCATGCAGACGGCCGATAATTATGGTATTGCGACACCTGCAGATTGGCAACCTGGTGATGATGTGATCGTACCTACTGCAGGGTCATGTGGTGTTGCAAATGACAGAATGGAAGCAAAAGAAACAGGCTTGACATGTTATGATTGGTTTTTTTGCACGAAGTCATTGTCTTTAGAAAAAGTAAATAATCCAAAAGTTTAAAAGCGATCCTTCTCTATTGCGGGGATCAGGCAAAACAGGTCAAAAAATAGCAAAACGAGCATTCGATTTATTTTTAAAGTTTTAAATCAAATAAGATGAGCCCTAAAAATGCCAAATACAATTACATTTTTTACAAACCAACCGAGAAAGAAAAATCGCTGTCCGAATATTTACATTATTCCATAGAAGATGACATTTATTCTGAAAATATTGAAGAAAATAACTTTAAAACGGATGATTTTTCTCAAAAGAGTACATTTTTTAACCCAGGTGGCATCCGAAACGATTCTTTTCCGGAAAAAGATATATTAATAGGAGCTGAGGAATTCATAGGTCTGGAATGGGGCTACGATAACGAAAAAAATGACAATGAAGAGCGTGAAAATAATTTTTACAATTTTGGAGGAAACAACCACTCTGATACAGAAAATACAGGAGAAATTTAAAATTGAACTAACTTGAAAATATAATAATATTATGAATGTAGCCATTGGAATCACTGACAATCACCGAACTGCCATTGCCATTGAATTGTCAAAAATACTAGCAGACGAAACAGTCCTTTATATCAAAACAAAAAACGCTCATTGGAATGTTGAAGGCCCGGATTTTTATGATAAACACAAATTTTTTGAATTCCAGATCGGGCAATTGGATGAGATCATTGACAATGTAGCAGAACGTATCCGTACTATCGGCCATTATGCCCCCGGCACATTAAAAGCATACCTT
>JBATMZ010000026.1:0-2606 GCA_049290115.1 Saprospiraceae bacterium
CTATGAATATTTTAAAGTAAGCCTGCTGACAATAGCAGAGTTCAACAAATTAATCTGCAAATTTCATTTGCATAGATATCGCTTTGTGAATTGCGATATCGCCCGTAAAGTTTTATTGTTAGGCCAGACTATACTTCTGTATCTGAAAATTTGACTTAGCCGATCCATGCCTATTGCGAAGTGGAGTTAAAAATTGAGCCAATCAACGTCGCTTACACAATGAACGAGACACCCCTTCAATTGCGGGGTATTCGTGGGAATTTTGAACGGGCAGTCGAACATGTATGACTGGTCACAAACGGCATGGGAGTATACGCTTTCGGCACGGTCGGCGATCTGTATACGCGACGGTGCGATATGGAGTCAAAATCACTCATCTCTCCTGCAACGAGTTCGTTGACGGTACGGTTACGCCGCACGGATACCTTCACCTCGAAACATTTTTAGGGATGGCACTGTCCTGGTGTGGCATTACGCGTCGCTAATTTTTTCAAATGAGCCCAAAACGGCCAGAGGATTTTTTTCAAGACATTGTATGTAAACAAAATAAATGACTCTAAGGCTCCTGAAATTAGACGAGAAAAAGCCGAAATTTCGGAAGCTGTGAAATAGATATTCCTCATTTAAATCATAATATTAGTAATATTTTCGTGGCCGTTTTTCAATCTTTGTAGGATTAGACCCACAGTGTCAATATCAATAAACAGCGAGGAGCAACGACCATGAGATTACCGACCCACAAAACCAAGATCGTGTGTACGATAGGTCCGGCCTCCCGTTCGGAGGCCGTCCTGGAACAGCTGATGCGGCTGGGCATGAATGTGGCGCGGCTCAATTTTGCTCACGGTACCCAGCAGGGGCATAGGGAAGATATTCGGTGCATCCGAACCGTTGCAGCAAAGCTTCAGCAGCATTGCCTGATCATGGCGGATCTTCCCGGTCCAAAAATGCGCATCGGTCAACTCCTGGAAGAGCCGCTTCTGTTGGAAAAGGGGGATGAGGTCGTTTTGACGACCAAAAACCTTGCAGATGCCCCCAACCAAATACCGGTCGCCTACAAGCGACTACCGGAAAGCGTGACTGCGGGAGACCTGATTTTTCTCAATGACGGCTTCATACAACTCCGGGTGGAAAAGGTATCGGGTGAAAATATCTTCTGTCGGACGGTTATCGACGGTCCGCTCCTTTCCCACAAAGGGCTGAGCATCCCAGGCGTGAAAATCAAGGCTGAAGTGGTGTCGCAAGCCGACCTCGCGTTCGTCGACTTTGCTCTGCAGGAGGGGGTGGATGCCTTCGGTGTTTCGTTTGTACAGAGCGCCGCTGATATATTGAAGGTCAAGGAATTTGCGCAAAAAAAGGGGCACTCCGCGTATGTGGTTGCCAAGATCGAGCGCGCCGAGGCCGTTGAAAATATTGATGATATTCTCTCTGTGGCGGATGCGATCATGATTGCCCGCGGCGACCTGGGGGTACAGATCCCTTTGCAGGACGTGCCGACTGTGCAGAAAAAGCTGATCCACAAGGCGAATCTTCTGGGGCGGCCAGTAATAACGGCGACCCAGATGTTGATGTCCATGACCGAGAACATTCGCCCGACCCGTGCCGAGGTTTCCGACGTGGCCAACGCCATTCTGGATGGCACGGACGCGGTGATGCTGTCCGAAGAGACAGCTATTGGACGTTACCCCGCCGAAACGGTTGAAATGATCGTCAAGATTGCCATATCCACCGAGCGAGAGGAGAAAGCCGCCCGAGCGCTAGCTGATTTACCTACCTACTTCCGAGCGGCTGCGAGTTCCGGCAACGCCACCGTGGAAGATATCGTCACACTGAATGCGGTTGAATCCGCCGATGCTTTGAATGCGCGTTACATCCTGACCCGTTCGCAAGGCAGAGCCGCGCCCTGTCTGATTTCCAGATTCAGACCCGAGTGCTGGATACTGTCGCATGGCGGCGATGAAAGAACGAACAACCTCCTATCCCTGTCTTACGGGGTTCATCCGGTGGATCTCGATGATGCCAAGAGCGGCGTTGCCGGCAAAACCGCCGGATGGCTGGTTGCGACCGGCATGGTTGCAAAAGATGAAAAATTGATATGGGTTGAGGATGAAGCCTCTGATGACAAGCTGGAAGCCTTGTCGATAAAAATTATCAAAACCTGAAATTATCAATGCAGAGCGAAGAGTACAAAGTGCCTTTCCAATTGTTGATACCCTAGTTGCACTAGCGCGGTAGGTTGGACAGAATAAAATGAAGCCCAACAACACTAGGGATTAAATACATGCACCACCGACTTGCCAATGCAACGGGCGACGCATATTTTTTCACTGTGCCCCCTTACCCGTCAATCGGCTCTTGCCGCCAGCCAAAGCAACACCCCCGTGCGAATCTACAACTTAGTGGCATTCCGTTCAGGCGTTTCTTTCGCTAGCATACACGGCTGGCTTTAGATAATCGTTGCATTGCCGGGCAATAGGCTAACCATCTGCCTGCGCAAGATTTTTCACGTCGAGTAACCAGCCCGTTGCGATATCGCCCGTAAAGTTTTATTGTTTGGGCAGACTATACTTCTGTATCTGAAAATTTGACTTAGCCGATCCATGCCT
>JBATMZ010000027.1:0-24408 GCA_049290115.1 Saprospiraceae bacterium
GAATATAACCCACCTTTAGAAACCTTGGTCGAAGAGGAAATTTCAATAATACCTGCCACTTCATTAACAGAAGAATGGATAAATACTGATAGTTTGACATTGGATCAAAAACCAATAATTATTGAAAAAACAAATATTGGAATAGACCTTCCGATAGAATTAGTTGAAAAATTGGAGGTTGCTGATGCACCATCCCACGAAGAATCTCAAATGTCTAATCCAACCAAAAAAAAGCTTACAGTTTCACATCCTAGTACTAGAAATTTCACTGAATGGTTGTTAGACAAAAAACAACTTCATGAATATTCTACAAAAAAGAAGAAAAGGAAAAAAAAGAGCCAAATTCAAATTTCTGCAAAAAAATCAATAACCCCTTCTGACGAAATAATTTCAGAGTCACTGGCCAAAATATTATTGGCTCAGGGCCATTTGCTGGATGCAAAAAAAATGTTTAAAAAATTAATGCACAAATATCCTGAGAAAAGAGAATTATATGAAGTTGAAATCAAGAATATCAACCAATTGATGTAATCATTTGAGTTTTTTCGATTACGTTTTAGGAACAATTTTTTCTATATACTGAATGATGTATTTACCTAAAATATCGAATTCAATATTGACTGTTTCTCCTATATTAAGATTTTTAAAATTCGTATACTGATATGTATACGGTATGATGGCAACTTTAAAATTTTGGTTAGGCATATCAGCGATTGTCAAACTTACACCGTTGATACAAACGGATCCTTTTTTAACGATATATACCTTGTCTTCTGGCAAAAGGGCAAATTCAAATTCCCAGCTTCCTTCCATGTTTTGAATACCAACACAGGGCACAGTTTTATCCACATGCCCTTGTACAAAATGCCCATCAATCCGGGCATTTACCAAAGCTGATCGCTCTACATTGACAAAATCGCCAATTTTGAGATTATCCAAATTTGTTTTCTTCAAGGTTTCCAAAATTGCTGTTACCTGGTATTTACCCTCCCATATTTTTTCAACAGTGAGACATACACCATTGTGCGCAATACTTTGATCTATATATAATTCATCGGACCATGGGTTTGAAAAAATAAATTTTTTGTTACTTCCCAGTAACTCAATGTCAATTACCTCGACAACATCTTCCACGATACCTGTAAACATAAATTATCTCAATATTTGTATAAATCCTTGTAATGGTTTTTCTTCAACAATAGTGCCATCGACCAGTTTAACATAAATTTGACAAGTGTAATGATAAACTCCATCTGCAAGGTCTTTTCCACTTAAATTTTGACCGGTCCAGTTTATTCGAGGATCATGGGTCGTATAAACCAAGTTCCCCCATTGATTGTAAACCTTCAAATCGATTTTTTCTACAAAGTAATTTGTCAAAGGTTTAAAAAGGTCGTTATTACTATCTTGGTTTGGTGTAAATGTATTTGGAAGGACATACAAAGGACAATTTTGAATACATACAACATTAGAACCAAGACTTTCATTGCCAAGAGAGTCTATAGAAGTAATATAATAACAGCCAGAAAGTCCATCATTTATATAATGAGTATAACCGTCGATTGCCACATCGTCAATTTCCATAATAAGTCTAAAATCGGATTGTTTATCTTCAGCAAAATAGATCCGATATCCTAATGCATCCACGGAAAGTGATGGGCATATTTCTTGAACATTTTTCCATTGCAATTTATTGAATAGTTCTTGAATGGCTAAACCTGATTTTATAAGATCACATGGGTTTTCTACGGAAAGCGTTGAAATGCATGGAGCCACATTGTCCATAGGTTGTGCACATATATCCTGACTAAAGTTAAATAATGTATCCTTCAAACCAGGGATATTGTATGAACCTTTTGATAAAATTCTATAACAATATTCCAAATCATTGTCAAGACCATTGTCTTCATAATTTTTTACTTTGGTTGTTGCTATAAAAATAGGAATACCATTAGTTATTCTAAAAATATCGTATTCAAAATTACTCCAAGCGACATTTGCTTCCCAAAATATATTTAATTTTTGATCACTTGGGGCTATTTGGGCATATACACTTGATGATGCTTGGCTAAAACCCACCAAACCAGCCGAACTGGTCATTTTTATTTTGTAATAATAGGCGTGATCTACGGTATTTAAGCCACTATCAACAAAAGTTGTATCGAAAATAGCTTGCAAATCCGTAACTGTTAAACTAAACTGTGGAATTAATTCCATATTCATGGTATCCAAACCTCTGTAAAAATCAAAAACATAAGGAGGTGGGATTGAAATTGAGTCAATAGATTGAATGATAGGTCTTGTCCACGAAATACGCATCGTTCCATTAGATTTATCCGTTGATTGAACCGATACTTTGGTAATCAAAGGCAATTCCCTCGATAGTTGAACACATATTTCTTCTGAAGGAAGTCCTTCAATTTTTGCAAAAGGTAAATTGGAAGCCGTTAAAAAAGAAAATTCAGCAACAACTCTATAACAATAAGTAAAACCCTTTTCAACATTTTTGTCTAGATAAATAAATCTTCCTTCCATTTTTTGATTGACGCCGATAGCAATTTTGGTATATCCAGAATTCTCTAAACCTGGGGCGCATGTATCTTGACTAATAGGAATACTTATTACACTTCTATACACTGCAAATCCTGAAAACTTATTGCTTTGTATTTCATCACAAAAATAGGCTTCATCCCAGGTGAGCTCAATATCTTGACCAAAGCTTTTTGCCTCAATATTTTCAGGAGCGGGGCCTACAACTTTAATCCTGATAGTTTTTAATGTCGCCAAACCCGATGAATCACCAAAATAATTGTCCAATACCCTCAACACAACTTGGTAATAGTCTTTTTGAATGTGGTCACAAGTCGTTTCCCACACAAAAGAAGCATTGATAGGGGATGATGTAAAAACTGAAGGTGTTAATAATATAGCAGGGTTTTCTACAGCAAAAGGGCCTCCAGTGGCAAATAATTTTATTTTTTGACCATTGTTGATGTCATTGGCCAATACCTTAAGTTCAATTATTTCTCCTGCTACTACACAGATTTCTTCCACGGATTGTATCGAAGGCGGGTCGTTAAGGCAAGTTCTTACTAAGATTTGCATGTCCCTGAGTACCGTATTAATCAATTGACCTTTTCTATATTCTAATATCCGTATGGCAATGTTGTATTCTCCCTGAAGAACAGGAGCATCCCAAATAAATTCACCTGTTTGAGCATTGATGGAGATGGTGTTGTTAGGACCTGGCGAAATTTCATTCGGAAGTTTATAACCGGGTACAGGCAAATTGACAGCTTGTAATGGAGTTGCTAACTCGTACACTAAACTATCTCCATCTAGATCAAATCCATTGGGATTATGTGTAAACTTTTTACCAGCACATGCAATATCCAAAGGTGGCTGTAATAGAATTACTGAGTTATTTGGCCCCTGGAATTGTTGATTTAATAAGGTAAATGTTGTACTTAGGAAAAAAGGAATATCAACGGAGTTGGGATAATTAATATTCAAAATAGTACTAACTCTATTTGGATCAACAAAAAACATGGTGTATTTGGCTGGCCCAGGGTAGGTATGCACTGCGATGTAGTAATTAATTTTAACATCATTTGCCGCAAATTGTGTCAAATTATTATTTCGCCGTATAAATTCAGACGTATTATCACCCCAAAAAAACTCTAAACTGTCTCGGTCAGCAGCCACACTGCTAGCCTTAGTATATGTAGTAATCGTAACTTCGATAGAAAGACTACTAATTTGTTTAAACGTAATCTCACCAGCCCTATTATGCGTAGCCAAACTGGTATAAACACAACAAAAATTAAAAAGAAATGTAAGTAGAACAGTCCTGGTAATCATCCAAGAAGATTTTATGTACAAATATAACTAAAAATTGTCCAATTTGTTGCCTGTTTGATACATCAAGTAGAAGACCTATTGGTTTTCCATCTTCTTGATCAAATCTTCCTCTGAGGTATGAATATTTTCTAAAAGGAAAGACGCTTCCTTTACCCGTTCGTGATTGGGATAAAGACGAATAAATGAAGTATAGGCTTCTATAGCAAATTCTTTATTTTGTACATCCGTTTCATAAGTAAAACCTTTTAAAAAAAGGCCTAGGGGTGATTCAGGTGCATTAGGATAGTATCTCCAAATCCAATCAAACAATTCAATAGCTTTGATGGATTGTCCGCCAGTTTTGGCAGTTTGAGCTGCTGACATTAGAAGTTCAACTGTTTTTTTATTGTCTGGATAAGCGTAAGCATAGGTTTCAACAAATGAAATATATTGTGAAATTCGGGCAGAATCCGGTGCAAAAAAATCAGGTTTTCCAAACATTTGTTTTCCTGTTTCGTTCAAAAAGAAATCGAATTCTGAAGGATCTCTTTTAATTCTTTCCCAATTTTGTTTTGCCTCGGGGGTCTCGGGCCATCGTTTTAAAATACCATCGTATAATATTTTAACTTCCAATTCCTGCCTGTCTTCGTCAAGTCCTTGAGCGATTAACAGTAAAAAATCTTTGGACTGATCATCAGTAGGGTAAGCTTTTACAAATTCTTTTTTAAACACAAGCCCATATTGTTCGTTGTTGTATTCTTGGCACCATTCAATACCTTTTAAAAGAATTTCTTTACGATTGTTAGAAAAGGTTGTGTCCACCAACATATGACTAATCTTCAATATACCTGTTTGAAAATTATTAAAGCTGGGTTCCTTTTTTAATAATTTTTCATATTCTTCCAACTCTGAACTCCAACTTCTGTCAAAAATACCGCTGGTTTGATTAGCTTTATCTTTACATGCTTGTAAACATATCATCATCAATAAAATGAACACAATTGGTCTATAAGTTTTATGCATCTGTTTCTTAAATATGTCCACAAAAATAAAGTTTATAAGCCATTTAGAGAGCGTTTTATCAGTAAAATGATATATAACGCCATAAATGTCTCAAAATATCGAAAGCATGAATTATTGAAATTAAATAATATAGATGAATTAAAACTTAATCATTATACCACCAGCAACCTGTATCCCTAAGTTTCTGTAACCGTACCATCGTTGAAAATTATTGTTTAATAAATTATTGCCTTTGATGTAAATCCCTACGTTGTGTAGTGGAAAATATTCTACACTAGCCTGTACATCAAATAAATATTCTGAGGTAGAAATCGAATCCGTGGAGGTAGAAAAATCGATTCTGTCATTAAAGGTAAAAGCTAAATTTAGCTTAAGTTTGTCCTCAAAAAAAGATGATTTAGCATAGAAATGAGTAATCAATTCTGGCAAGTGCCATGGTCTTGCCAAAGTATCCATCCGAAAGGTATTTTGAGTTAACCATCCACCTAGACTCACATTTTTATGAATTTTAAAATCGAGGTTACCTGAAAAAAATACGATTTTAGTGTCATCATATTCCAATCTAAAACGAGCCACATCAAGACTATCAAAATTAAAATACGATTGCCCACGAACCGTTTTAACACCAAAATTGGCTTGGTAAGACAAAAAGGAATACTCACCTTTAAGTCCGCCGTAAATCTCCTTTGAAATGGTATTGGTTAACCTGTTGAGATTTGTATTTAAAAATGGATTTATGTCAGATAACTGGTATAGATTATTTGAAAAAACTTTTTGATCTGACCCAACAAAAATTTGAACGTGTTTTTTATATATTGGATAAGACAAATCTATCTTGGGAAAGATGGCGTTTTTATCATTGGATAGTATAGCAGAAACACCCAAAATACTTTTAAAATTACCAAATCGAAGTATGAAATATGGTGAGGTAATTAAATTAAACAAAGAAGTCCAATCTTCAGATTTAAGTACTTGAACCTCCATTTTTGCATTTAATACAAATGCCAACCTATCAGTGCGGTGCTTCTCTACTTGACCATCTACGAAAATAATTTGCTCAAATGAATTTTGGTCATTTATCCTTGTGGATTTAAAACCTACATTGGCGGCGTAATTTAGTTTGTATTTTGACAAATCAATATTATGAAGTCCAAAGGTTAAACCAACTTTATTGATATTCCTATCTTCAACAAGGCTATCGGGAGACTCAAATTCATTCCATAATCTGCGATTTTTAAAGTTGTTTTCAAAAGATCCACTGAGTTGCACATTGTTTTTCCAAACGTAATTGCCTTGAACATTTAAATGAATATTTGACATTTTTTGATTTAAAATACTGTCCTTATCATCTACGGCTACATATTTTGCGTGTGCTCCCCAAGAAAATAATTCCTTGCGTACTTTATGATAGCCCGCTTCCAAATGAGGTGAACGCATGGTGCCATAACCACCTTTTACAAAACCATTGTAATAGTGAATAGGGTCATCGGGTTGCATAGCTAATGCCCTTATTTCCGGCTCTGGATATTTAATATTGGCGGGAACAGACGTAATATTGTATTTGTACTTAATCGGAATATTTGATGTAATCTCTATCGTTGGATTAATGGTTATTCTTTTTACTTCTTTTAGTTTGACTTCGAATGCTTTTACGACTTCGACTTGATTAAATGCGAGTTTGCTTGTGTCTTTTTGGCAAAACAAAGGTTGCCACACTCCCAAGAGTATTCCTATGACTATGAATCTATTATATGTTATGATATTTTTCATGTATTCGATGGATTATTGGCGATTTTAGGATCACCTTTTTGATTAAATGAGATTGAATTCAGTAGGTTGAATAACATCAGAAAAAATATATTTTTACGGATTTTCCCTTTCATCTAAATGCAATTGGTTTTTACTTTTAGGTTTTATTTTGCTAATTTCGACTTCCTTTTTCTCAAGATGTTCTTTTCTTTCATTCGCCAATTTTACCAACCCAGCATCGTCGCCAAAATTTTCTAAAACTGCTTCTATTGCAGCCCGGGCACTATATAAATCACCATTATGAAGATAGATGTCGGACAACAATAAGACGCTTCTAGCAATCCAATAAGGGTAAAACTTGTTTAATTCATTGGCAGCATTACAATGTTTTTCGGCTTCATCCCATTTGCTTAATTTTATAAGTATATCTCCAATCCAAAATCTAGATTCAGCGGCTTGACTAGAATTTATTTCAGGGCCTATTTTATTGAAGTAGGAGAGGGCTTGCTCAAAATTCTTTTCCGTATATGATATTTTGCCCATATAATATGATGCACTGGCTTTATCGTCGATATTTGCTTGAGGGTCTTCTGAAACAATTTGTCCATATTCTAAAACAGATGAAAGTTTATTGCTTTTGAAAGCACTTTTCAGAGCACCTGATGCTCCCCAAAACTTTTCAACAACTGATTTAGTTGTTTTATAATACTGATCGTAATAAGTGAATGCATTGTCAAAATTGGATGTATGATGAAAAGAAATTAAGGCAGCTTTTTTTAGTGAAGACTCCATAAAAGAAGTTTGCCCAAACGATATTACTTTGGAATAATCTTGTAATGCTTCGTTATATTCATTAAGTACTGCACGAGATTCAGCTCTATGGTAGGTGGCTTGAACATGGTAATATCCTTTTGGAAATTTTTGTAAATAGGTATTAAAGGCGTCGATAGCTTTTGCATAGTCGCCATTGAAATACCGCACTTCTCCTACTTTATAATGCAAAGAATCAGACGAAAAAGCGGATGGTTTGATTCCAGGAATGCTCTCCAAAATAGATACATAATCATCGGGTTTACCCAAGTCATTGATATAAATCTCTTCCAAACCAGTCAGGGCAGATTGGATTTCTGTCGCTGTTGGATTTGATTCCAAAACTTCTTTGTATTGTTTAATAGCCGTATTTAGGTCTCCCTTATTATAGGCAATTAACCCAGACTTAATTCGTGCTTCATTGGCCAATAAGCTCGTATTTTTGTGAGTTTTAAGTAAGTCCTGATATGCTTTATATGCATTGTCAGGATTGTTGAGTCCATGATAAGTATCTCCTATTTGCATATAAGCCTGATCAGCATACAAACTTTTGGGGAATTTAGTTACGACTTCCTTGAGCACAATTATTTTTTCATACGGCTCATTTTGCAAACCAAGAATGATTCCTTTTTGAAACATTGCATAATCTGCTTCGTTCCACGAATTGTTAATGATAATCTGATAATTGGCAACAGCTTTATGATATTCTTTATCTTTAAAAGCACAGTCTCCCGCTCTTGAACAGGCATCGCTGGCTATATTTTTCCAAGGAGATGAAGTCAACTTATTTTGTTGAAAATAGGTATAACTATTTTGATATTGTTCTTGAGCTTTTTTATAGTTGGATTTTTTTAAATAATTAAATCCTTGAGCATAATGTGCCAAAAGGGGTGAGGATTCAAGTGGCATGGACTGTTTTGATACCGCTTGAAAATATTTTTCAAACAAGGATATAGAAGCATCGTATTGCTCTTGGTTTTGTTTAATCTGAGCTTTCCAAAATTGAGCTTCAGCTTCATGTACTTTTTCTTCGAGATAGGTCAAAGATTTATTGTAGTGATTTTCAGCAACACTCCAATTTGCATCTGCATAGGCCTTATGCCCCGCTTGGACTTGCAGTCTTTGATAGGTTGCCTTCATTTTTTGCGTTAGTTTCTTTTGTTTTTCTAATACCTCGATGGCAAAATATAGATCAGAACTATTGGAAAGAACATCTGACAATACCTCTCGTGATTCTTGATAAAAAGTGGAAGACTCTGAAATATTATCTAAAGCGCCAATTGCTTCCCTTTCTATACCTGATTCTGCTGTAAGTTTTGCATAATTAAATGCTGCTTCGTCCTGCATAGCTGGTATGAAGGTCATTTGACTTACGTTTTTGAAGGCAATTCGAGCACCATGATTGTCTCCCGTTTTAAGATAACAATCCGCTAAATAATAATTTGCCAATTGACCAAATTCATTCTGTTCTAAATGAATGGCCTTGAAGGAAGGAATAGCTTCATTGTAAAGTTTGTTTTTATAAAAAGTAAATCCGATTTGATAAAACTCTTCGACGGACAATTGTTCCGTTTGGCCCGAATAATCTTCGAAATACGGTAGGGCATTTTCAAAATCTTGGTTATTAAAATAAGCCTGACCAACGAGCAGCCCAATGTTATTTTTGTTTTTAAGATTTAAGGCTTTTAAAGACTGTTCCCCATATGTGATTACCTCATCCCAATCTCCTCGGTTAAAATGAATTTGACAAATGTAGTACGGGATATAAGGTTTGTATACTGAATTTTGTTCTGCTATTTTAAAGTACTGAACGGCTTTATCTACATTTTTGAGAAAATATTCACTAAGTCCTAAATAGTAGTACGTGTGAAAGTAGTAGACACCCATATCTTTTTTAATAGACTCAAATTCATATTTGGCTTCCTTAAATTCTTTCATTACAAAATGGCAATACCCTTTGTTAAATCGATGTTCTACCTGATCAATAAACGGAATCAAATCAAAGTCAACTTTTTCGTATATTTCTACACAATTTTTATATGCTCTTTTATTATAGTGGTATCTACCTAAATTTAACACAGCAGGTATGGTAATTGGATCTGGTAAATGTTTGTCAATAGCATATCTTAAACGATTTGGCGCTTGAGGTAATTCTAGATATAACTCAGAAATTTGTTGCCAAAAAAAAGCTTCATTTTCTAACTTGACATAATTGCTTTCTGTGGGTAGTTTTGGGGTAGTATAATATTTTTTAAAAAGATCTGCAGCTACGCCATACAACTGATGGTCAAAAAAATACATGCCTTCTTTAACAGTGTTTTCTTTGATGTCCCCAGAGAAAGGAACCTGACATATCGCACTTTGATATATCCATAGTATTAAACAACCTGTCCAAACAATTCTCATAGAAATAAAATTTATAATTTATAAACGCAAAATTACATAATAATATTTATAAAACGCAAATTTTGAACTGATTATACTTTACAATTTATACTTACATATTAAAAAGTAAAGAATTTTGTTACGCGAGAATAAGGTAAAAACTGAAGGGTAATGAAAGTAGACCGTCCGCTAAAAATGAAAATTTGTTTGCATTTTTTTGAGAAATGTTAAACCTCAAAAAAAATAAAAAAACAACATTCGTCAAAAACAATGAAATGAAAATGGAAAGTTCTATAATAAAATGATTCACCATATAGAAATCAAGGCCTGTACTTATACATAATAATAAAAAGATAAGCCATTTTGAGCGATATAAACCGAGATAAACTGGAAAACTCTTTAAAGGTTGGGCTCTGTCAGCGTCAATGTCTCTTATGTCAAAAACAAGCCCTAGTGCCAAAAAAAATACCATTCTGGATAAAAAAATTAAAAAAATAACCCATTTATCAACGCCAACATCAATTAAAGGAATGATGACCGAACAATAAGATAATACGCCAGAAAGGGCAAAAATTTTAATCCACGGCAAGTCTCTTAATTTTTGAGATCCCTTCATAAGAGGAAGAATATAAAAGGTAGCAACAATCGCAGCAGGGATCAAACTAAGTAGCACATTCCTTGATAAAAAGGGGAATAAACATATTATGATACTTCCGCAAAGGAATACGATACTTTTTTTAATTTTAGGTACATTTCTAAAATCTTTAATATTAATATCGTGAAGATTGTAGACTAGTAAGGTTGCCACGTATAGTAAGAAGAGAAATGGGGTGGAGGTCATGCCTCCAACACTTTTATACTGAAAGAGAACAAAAAGAATCAAACACAAACTTAAATGTAGGTGTAAATTAATGTATTGATGCCAAAGATTAATGAGGTATTCCTTCATTATTTTTTACGCTTCTTAGTCACTTGTTTTTTTTGTAAAAAGGTTGGAGTACTAGGTTTTTTTTCTTGTTTTAATGCTTTTTTTTGTGCTGCTTTGTCCTTCTTTATGGCCGTCATATTAATATTTAAGAGTTGGTACATTTCCTCTTGCTTCAACCTTCTGTTTTGGCCTGGTAATAAACTCCCCAACTTGATTTCACCCATTTGAACCCTTACTAAACGAAGCACAGGATAGTTGATTTTAGCACACATCCTACGGATTTGTCTGTTTTTACCTTCTTCTAGGGTTATCATTATCCAAGACGTAGGTATTAATTTTCTGACTCGAATAGGTGGGTTTCTTTCTGGTAAAATTGGCTCTTTTTTAAGCTTTTTTGCCAAACAGGGAAGTGTGTGGTAAATTTTGCCATCAATGTTGATATTTAATCCCTTACTTAACAATTCTACATCTTTCGGCTGAATATCACCATCTACTTGTACAAAATAAGTTTTTTCCTTTTTACTCGATGGGTGGAGTAGAGCCTGATTTAAAAATTTGTCATTCGTTAAAATCAACAAACCTTCTGAATCTTTATCCAGCCTTCCTACCGGATATATATCTGTTTCAATATGCAAATAGTTGGATAAAGTTACATGCTCATATCGTTCTTTCGTAAATTGTGCTAATACGTCATAGGGTTTATAAAAAACAATATAGGTAAAATCTAAAGCCACGATGGTAAAATTTTGGGCAAATGATGGTAATATTTATTTTGTTTACACCAAAACGGCGGACAAAATTTCATATTTTGAAACAAAGAGCAGGTCAACTTGGTTTTATCATTATCTTTACATTTTAGTTTATGTTTCAAATTTCACTTTGCCAACAGCTATAAAGCTAGCCTAAAAAACCATATCTTTTTACCTTTTTGCGCAAATTATTATAGAATTACGTGTAGCGTGAAACAATAAAAACAAACTAGAAAAATGTTCATTATTTATTAAAATATTTAAATTAATTAAAAAAAATATAACCATGCAGAATGTTCAAAACTATATTCATGAAAATAAAGATCGTTTTTTGAATGAGCTTATGGATTTGCTACGTATTCCAAGCGTAAGTGCAGACCCTAAATACAAAGAGGATGTCAAAAAAACAGCTGATTTTGTTTCAAATAGTTTGACAGAAGCAGGCTGTGCTACGGTAAAAATTTATCCTACTAAAGGACACCCAATAGTATATGGCGAACATATCATCGATCCTTCCTTGCCTACCGTACTTATCTATGGACATTACGATGTTCAACCTCCTGATCCAATGGATTTATGGGACAGCCCTCCATTCGAACCGGTCATTAAAAAAACAAAAATACATCCTGATGGTGCAATTTTTGCCAGAGGTTCTTGCGATGATAAAGGCCAATTTTATATGCACGTCAAGGCTTTTGAATCTATGTCAAAAACAAATTCTTTACCTTGTAACGTAAAATTTATGATTGAAGGGGAGGAGGAAATTGGTTCAAATAATCTTGGTATCTTTTGTGAAGAATATAAAGACATGTTAGATTGTGATGTCGTTCTCATTTCTGATACCTCAGTTATAGCTAATGATACACCATCAATTACGGTTGGATTAAGAGGGCTTAGTTATGTTGAAGTTGAAGTTACAGGACCAAATAAAGATTTACACTCAGGTGTGTACGGAGGTGCTGTAGCTAATCCTATTCAAGTCTTATGTGACATGATCGCTTCTTTAAAAGACAGTAATAAAAAAATAACTATTCCAGGATTTTATGACGACGTGGTTACAGTAAGTGATGTTGAAAGAAAGGCTATGAATATGGCTCCCTTTGATAGAAATGAATACATGTTAAGTTTGAATGTCAAAGATACCATGGGAGAAGCGGGATATACGATACTTGAACAAACGTCTATCCGGCCTACTTTAGAAATTAATGGTATGTGGGGCGGATATATTGGCGAAGGTGCTAAAACTGTTTTACCTTCAAAAGCATTTGCCAAAATCAGTATGCGATTAGTGCCCAACCAAAAAAGTGACAATATAACTAAATTGTTTCAAAAGCATTTTGAAGGGATAGCTCCTCCAGGGGTCACTGTAGTCGTTAGACCTCATCACGGCGGTGAAGCAGCGGTAACGCCTAGTGACACTCCAGAATACTTAGCTGCTGCTCAAGCAATGAAAACAACATATGGTAAAGAACCGATTCCAGTACGTGGAGGAGGTAGTATTCCAATTGTTGCCTTGTTTGAGGAAGTATTGCAAGTTAAAACTGTTTTGATGGGTTTTGGTTTGGATTCTGATGATATTCACTCACCTAATGAGCATTATGGTTTGTTTAATTATTATAAAGGAATTGAGACAATACCTCATTTTTTTAATAATTATGCTCAACTGAAAAAATAAACGTCTTTGGCCTTTAAAAAATACCAAATGAAAGGTTATACACTTTCTCTTATAACGTTTTTCAGTTTATGTAGTCACAGAATTTTATCTCAGACTTTAAATACCTATAAGGATTCTATTTCCTATTCAGCTGGTTTGAGCTTAGCAAGATCCTTTCAAAAACATGGTATTTCGAACCTTGACTTAACATTGCTGACGAAGGCCATTAAGGACGTTTTTTCTGAAAATTCCGATGCCATTTTGATGGATAGAGCCGTAGGGGAGAAGTTGTTTAATCAATATATTAAAGAAAGTAAACAAAAAGCAGAACTGGATTTTTTAGCAGAAAATGCAAAAAAACCTGGAGTAATTGTGCTTACTAGTGGTTTACAATATTCTATCCTCCATCAAGCAGAAGGAGGGACTAAACCTACGCCTCAGGATCATGTTGAAACGCATTACCATGGTACCTTAATTGATGGAACTGTCTTTGATAGTTCCGTTGCTAAAGGGCAACCTTCCATTTTTCAAGTTAGTAAAGTGATTAAAGGTTGGACTGAAGGCCTTCAATTAATGTCTCCTGGAGATAAGTATACGTTTTACATACCTTCACATCTTGCGTATGGTGACAGGGGAGCAGGAGGTAGAATACCACCAAATGCTACCTTGATTTTTGACGTTGAATTAATCAGTATTGTAAAGTCTGCACAAGGCAATTAACGCAAAATAAATTAAAACTTTACATGATGTTGGTTTCCATTATTAGTGTCCTGCCGGAATTGCTGGAAAGTCCATTTAATCATTCTATCTTAAAGAGAGCTAAGGAGAAAGGTTTACTAGAAATTGAGGTGATCCCACTTCGGAACTTTGGACTAGGCATTCACAGACAAGTAGATGATTATCAATATGGGGGTGGGGCAGGTATGGTCATGATGTGTGAACCACTAGACAATTGTATTCTTGAGTTAAAAAGCAAACGTGATTACGATGAAGTTATTTTCATGACTCCAGACGGTCAGCCCTTATTTCAAAAAATGGCCAATACACTTTCTTTAAAAAACAATCTTTTGATTATTTGTGGTCATTATAAAGGTATAGACCAAAGGATTAGGGACATGCATGTTACCATGGAAATATCGATAGGGGATTTTGTTTTGTCAGGCGGCGAACTTGCAGCAGCAGTCATGGTAGATGCCATTGGCCGACTTATTCCGGGTGTGCTCAATGACGAAACTTCAGCACTTACGGATTCTTTTCAAGATGATTTGTTAGCACCACCAGTATATACTAGACCATCAGAATATAAAAACCACATAGTACCTGAAATACTTTTATCAGGAAATGACGGTAAAATTGCAGATTGGAGGTATGATCAATCTCTCGAGAGAACCCGGATCAAAAGACCGGATCTTCTCAAGAAATAGGTAGAGACTACTATTGTATTCTTGCTAAATACTTTTCAGCGTCTTTAGATTCAGCAGAATTAGGGTATTTTGAAATGATTTCTTCAAACCTTTTGACAGCGTCTTCATTTTTTCCTAAAACATATGACAATAAAGCCGCTTTATTTAGATAGTAGGGTGTAGTCAAATCATTATCCATTAATTGTGCCGCTTTGATGTATTGACTTAAAGCTTTATCTTTATCTCCCTGATCTGCAAAAGCATCACCTAAAGCACCATTTTTCATTACTTGTGTTAAATCATCAGGTGCAGAATATTTATTTAGATAATTAACTGCTTCGTCGAAATTTCCAAGGTTGAGGTAACAAATTCCAGCATAGTATTTTGCTGTATTCGCAGACTTAGTACCACTATAGTTTTCCATGATATCTAAAAAACCTTCAATTTCGGGATTGGAATTTTCTAATGCAACGGCAAAAGAATCCTGTGCAAATAATGCTTCGGCTTTGTACATAGCATTTACAGCTTGTTTTTCTTTTGGACCGAGGTAAATGTATTTATATCCAAAATACAATGCGGCAATCACCACCAAACCACCGACGATATAAGAAAGTGTTTTTTGATTTTCAGCAATATAACTTTCGATATTAAATTTTTTTTCAGGGGTAATTTCGATAGCTTCAACAACCTGATCTTCAGTTCGATTTTTATTTGATTTTTTTTGTGACATTTCTTGATGTTTTTTAAAAATACGCGCAAAATTAATATAATTCTTGAAATGACTGAATATTACACCTCATTTATTTTTTAATATATGTTTGCGTGTTTACGACGAGCAATACTATTTTTTGATTCAGCTTAATTTTTGAAATGAATAATTCGTTTCCATGAATTTATTAAAGGGTATAGGCAATTTAACCGAAAAACCCTATTTAACATAATATTAATTATAGGAAAATATCAATATGAAACAAATTTGAATTTTCAAACCAAACTGAGATGATTGGTTAGTATGAAAGCCCAAAAGCGTTAGTAGCAGGAACCGTCCATCCGTAGTCATCTGCAATAGAACCGTCACGCAAGTTGTTAATGATATCTTTCAATAAAATGGAATATTTACGATCTTTGTCATGTAATGTGACAATTTGATCCCTAAATTTAAGGGAGGCTACTTGAGCTATAACCGCTGCTGTACCTGTTCCAAAAACTTCAGTCAGCTTACCAGTTCTTCCTGCATCCATGACTTCATCGATGGTTATTGGTCTTTCTGTTACCTTGTAACCTTTCTGACGTAAAATATACAATACCGAGTCTCTCGTAATACCTGCCAAAATAGCTCCATCTAAATTGGGTGTAATGATTTCGTCATCGATAACAAAAAATATATTCATAGTACCTACTTCTTGAATATATTTTTTATGAATTCCATCCAACCAAACTACTTGGTCATAACCTTCCTTTCTGGCCATACTCGCAGGATATAATGAAGCGGCATAGTTGCCAGCAGTTTTTGCATCTCCCACACCTCCTACAACTGCTCGAACATATTTATCCTGGGCAAATAAATTAACAGGATTGCTATAATATGGCCCAACAGGCATAGTAAAAATTATAAATTTGTAGGTATCTGAAGCCCTGACACCAATGGCTTCATCCATAGCGATCATGAAAGGTCTAATATATAAAGCTGAACCCTTTAAAGGTGGTATCCAGTTTTGTTCTAGGTTAACCATTGTATGAATGGCTTTGACAAAAATATCTTCTGGGAATTCTGGCATACACATCCTTCTAGCAGAAAAATTAATCCTTTTGGCATGCATTTCAGGTCTGAATAACATTGGGGTTCGATCCGTTGTAATCGACGCTTTCATACCTTCAAAAATGGATTGGCCATAATGCCAGGCTAGGTTGCCAGGATGAATGTCGAGTTTTCTAACTGGGCTAATTTCAAAATTTTTCCATTCACCATCAATAAAATCTGCAACAAACATGTGATCTGTAAAAACTTTACCAAAAGGAATGTTGTTGAAATCAACTTCGCCAACTTTGGATTCACTAACTTTGTTAAATTGAATTACTGGGTTCATGTACTGTAGATTTTGAGGTGTAAAATAATTAAAAAATCTAACATTATCATTTATTTTATAAATTAATAAAGATTTTTTAAATTCGCTCAAAATTACAAAGAAAATGATAATATTTTAATATTCAATTTTATTTTTATTAAAAAACGTATAAAATAATCTTTTTTTCTTTATCATAAAATTAAATTTGGAAATGAGCGCAGAAGATTTGATTTTTACTTTTCCCCAAAGTAAGGTTTTATTTGAATCATCAGGACTTTCATGGAATAAACCGTTTCTTGTCGTTCTCCATGAAATCGACAATTCTCCTGAACATGTTCTACAACTTGAGTCTATCTTAAAAGCAATCAATGTTGATATAAAGACTGATGTTGAGTTGCTTTCGCTTCCTTCAAATCAGCACATCAACCTAGCAGAACATATTACCCAACCAACTTTTGTTTTTATTTTAGGGGTACTCCCCTCTTCACTTGATTTAACTATCCCAAACCATTTAAATCAGGTTGTTTCTCTTCATAAAATGAAAATATTGCAAACACATACCTTGAGTGAATTGAGAAACAACCAAGAATTTAAAAAACATCTGTGGCTTTGTCTTAAAGCTCATTTCCAATTATAAATTATCATTTTCTATGGATTTATTATTTGCAACACAAAACAAAAACAAATCAAAAGAGCTTAAAGAATTACTTTTATCATATCAATATAATGTATTGGATTTAAATGATATAGGTGTAAATATTTCCATTGAAGAAACTGGTGCAACATTGCATGAAAATGCACAAATTAAAGCTGAATTTTTGTACAATTTGACCAAATCCATTGTTTTATCGGAAGACTCAGGTTTGGAAGTGGATATCTTAAAAGGGCGACCCGGTGTTAGATCTGCCAGATATGCAGGGGAAAAACGAAGTGATATGGAGAATATGATTAAAGTATTGGATGAGCTTTCTGGTGAAAAAAACAGAGAAGCTCAATTCAGAACAGTCATTGCTTTATACGACGGCCAGACATGTTTGTATTTTGAAGGCATTGTTCGGGGTAACATTGCTGTCGCACCTAAAGGCAATTCGGGGTTTGGATATGACCCAATTTTTATCCCGGATGAATATTCGCAGACTTTTGCGGAATTATCTTCAGATGAAAAAAACAAAATTAGCCATAGAGGAAAAGCCGTTGAAAAACTACTTATCTACCTTAAAGAAAAAAGGTATCAAGAATAAACATCGAGCCAAAAGTCAGACTTGCCATCCCGTTAAATGTAAAAAAAGCCAATCCTACCCTACTTAAATCGTCCGCCTTTACTAGGAAGTGTTGGTATATAAGCATAACCAAAAATAGTGCTGTTCCTATGTATAATACAGTACTCATCTCTTCATAAGTTTGTGACGCTTGATAGGAAAATAAAACGATACACAAAATACTTCCCCCGTGAAGTAATCTTGAGGCCAAAAGTGCACCTTCTTTACCCAAAACGACAGGTAATGATTTTAATTGTTGACTTATATCAAACTCTCTGTCTTGTAATGCGTAGATTATATCAAAGCCAGATACCCAAAAAAACACGGAGAATCCTAATAAAACAGGTAAATAATGAAAGTAACCTGTCACAGATAAAAAAGCGCCAATAGGAGCTAAAGCAAGGCCGATGCCCAATATCAAATGGCAGTAAGCTGTATATCTTTTGGTATAAGAATATCCAAGTATAATCAAAAGTGCTATCGGGCTTAAATAAAAACAAATGGGATTAATAAAATAAGTAACAGCTATAAACAAAAATGTATTAATCAACGTAAAATAGAGGACTTTGTTTGCCTTTAAAATGCCAGATGGTATTTCCCTACTAGCGGTTCTAGGATTTAATTTGTCGATGTCTCTATCCAAATATCGGTTAAATGCCATTGCGGCACTACGTGCAAATACCATAGATAGTATAACTTTCCCGAATAATGGTAGGTCAAACAAAACTCCGTTTTCCAGCAAACCAAGAGAAAACCCAACGACAGCAAAAGGCAAGGCAAATATCGTATGAGAAAATTTTACAAGATTAAGGTATTTTACAATCATGGCTTATATCAATGGAACAAAAACAAAAAAGGCCAACCTAAAGTTTAGGTTGACCTTTTATTTACATTTTAAAACTGATTATTCCGCAGCATTCGGATTGATAACGATACCTTGAATGTTCAAGTATGTTTGAGCTGGATCAGTATTGGCCGTAATGGTAACTTTTTTAGTATCCAATTTGCCTTCTTTAGATCCTTTTCCTTTAGAGTCAAATACAACTTTGATCTCACCTTTAGCACCTGGAGCAATTGGTTCTTTTGGCCATTCAGGCACTGTACAACCACAACTACCTTTTGCATCGCTAATAATTAAAGGCTCTTTACCTGTATTTGAAAATTTGAAGATGTGGGTTACTTTATCCCCATCGTTTACTTTTCCCCAGTCAAAATTAGGGTTGTCAAATTTAATACCTGTTAATGGTCCTACTGGTACGGCAGGTGTCTGAGCTTCTCCTTCAGTTGTTGCCGTAGGATCTGTAATAGGCGTTGCTGTAACCCCGTTTTCTGCAGTTACTGCTGCTTGTTCCATAGTGGCATCAGTTGCTTCTTTGTCTTTGCAAGATGTGAAAGAAACAAAAGTAATAAGGGCAAATAAAAATAATACATTTACATTTTTCATTATACAATTCGATTTTAGATGTTTAACAAATGTGTCGCAAAATTAGGAATAGTTTTAATGCATAACAACCTTATTGGTCGAAACCTATGCCGATTAACAAGTATTTAACAGTAAAACTATTTATTTGGTTTCTAACCACTCTAATATGTTTTTGAGTGACCAAGTATTTAGTACTAGGTTAGGATTAATGTTGGCTTTCTGTACGACCGAAATTCCATAATTTACATGCTCTATGGCATCTGCACTATGGGCATCTGGATTAACAGACAGCAAAACTTCCTTTTGGGCAATATAGTCCAAATGCGTATAATCTACATCCAGTCTTTGTGGGTTTGCATTCAACTCGATGGCGACGCCATTAGCTGCACAAGCATCGATGATATAGTTCATCTTTACGGGATATCCAGGTCTACTAAGTAAAAGTCTGCTTGTCGGATGTCCTAGTATTTTGGTGAAAGGATTTTCAATGGCTTTTATTAATCGCTTAGTTCCTTTTTCTTCATCCATTTTTAAATTGGAGTGAATGGACGCAATGATACATTGAAATGAAGCTAATTCATCTGCGGAGTAATCTAATTCGCCACCACTTAAGATGTCACTCTCTATGCCTTTAATCAAAAATGTACCCTTTTTACGATCATTAATTTGGTCTATTTCTCTCCATTGTTGGATAACTTGATCCATCTTCAATCCGTTGGCATAAAAAGCCGATTGACTATGATCTGTGATAACCATATATTCATATCCAAGTAACGTCGCTTTTTGATACATTTCCTCTAGGGTATGAATACCATCGCTATAGGTTGTATGATGATGAAAGGTACCCACACAATCATTTCTAGTCAATAATGGAAAGACATCATCTGATTGTAAAAAAAACAAATTGTCTCTCCTAGGTGCAGGTACATAAGTTTTACCTACTTGTTCAAAAATAGCTTCTTCCGAGTTCCATGTTCGACGCTTAATGTTTAATTCCTTAAAAAATTCAGGAGAGCAACTACGCTCAAAAACGTCAAATACGATTTGTTCTTTGCTGGTAATTATGATTTCCAAGTTGATTCCTTCAAATTCAAGAATGTTATCAGAATGAGATATTGATAAAGTTTCAAAGTTTATTTCATCTAGCGGCATTACTGAATACAATTCGATTCCCTTCACGATGGGTAATTGACGATAAATCTCTCCACCGATCATAAATTGCTCCTCAGGATAGTTTACTTGAAGTTTTTCTAATAATAATTCAGCCGCCTTTTCTGCTTTTGAAAATAAATATTTCCCTTTGGATTCTACGGCATATTCAAGAGTTTTAATCAAGTCTTGTTGCGTTTTCATGCCAAATCCTTTCAAGGATGCGATTCTATTTTCATTACAAGCATACAATAATTCGCCAATAGATTCAATTTCAAGTGTTTGCCAAATTTGTTTTACCTTTTTAGGACCAAATCCTCGAATATTGAGCATATCGATGATGCCTGGAGGTGTTTTTGCTAAATATTGTTCTAAGGTCAGCATCGAGCCAGACTGAATGACTTCCTCTATTTTTTCGGCAATAGTCTTTCCAACACCTGGTATTTCTTCCAATTCATTTCGATCCATAGTAGAAAATGGTTTTTCTACTTTTCGTAATACGCTGTAGGCTTGGGAATAGGAACGAATCTTGAAAGGGTTTTCATCATATAATTCCATGATTTTGGCCAAAAGGTCAATTTTTTTTGCAATTGTATTGTTATCCATTATTTTATAAAAGTATTGAATGAAAGATAAAAACATTTTAACAATAATGATGGTTTACATTTCGTTTTAATTCACGTCGGATTTTTTCAAGTCCGAAAAAGAAAATTCATGTCTGAAACGCATCACATTACTCCTTATAAGGACACCGAGACCTCAAAAAAAAGGCAGGTGACCAAAATGTTTGATTCCATTGCGCCCTACTATGATTTTTTAAATCGCTTTTTATCGCTGGGCATCGACGTTCGCTGGAGAAAAAAGGCAATTAAAGAAATGGCAAGTGTGGTTCAAGAAAATATTTTGGATGTAGCCACAGGAACGGCTGATTTAGCTATTGAGTCTGCTAAAAAATTAAAGGTTAAAAAAGTAGTGGGATTAGATATTTCGGCTGAAATGTTGAAGTTGGGAGAAAAAAAAATAGCGAAGCTTGGTTTGCAAGAAACCATAGAACTTGTCGAAGGTGATTCCGAAAACTTACCCTATGCTGATGCATCGTTTGATATTACAATGTCTGCTTTTGGTGTTCGAAATTTTGAAAACCTTACAGTTGGCCTAACGGAAATGTATAGGGTTCTAACACCTGGTGGAAATATTATGGTTCTCGAGTTTTCAAAACCAAAATCTTTTCCTTTAAAACAGATATTTGGTGTGTATTTTAAATATTTTTTACCGATGGTAGGAAAGTTGAAATCCAAAGATCCTAAGGCGTATACTTATTTGTATGAATCGGTTCAACTTTTTCCAGATTATGAAAAATTTACAAATATTTTAAAAAAAATCGGGTTTAAAAACACTCGATTTATCCCTTTGACCGGTGGTATTTGCACCATTTATGTTGGAACTAAATGAAAAATTGTTTAATTATTTTACTGGTAATTGTCGCCCTTCCTGCGTATAGTCAATTAGGTGGAAAGGACGACCGTTATTTCAAAGACTTTCAAAAGAAAGCTTATTATTTTGGCATTAATCTTGGTTTTAACCATACAGGATTTGCCTTATCAAGATCGGGTTTTTTTATCAACAATGATAGTATCAGGGTGACTGAAGGAAGAAGCGAAATTGGGCTCAATATGCATATGGTGACCAATTTAAGGATTGGCGATTATTTTGATTTTAGATTTATTCCAGGTTTTTCCTTTGCTCAAAGGGGATTGGAATTTACAGATATTGAAACCAACTTAGTCAATACAAGGAAAATTGAATCTGTTTTTGTAGAAATGCCGCTCCAATTGCGCTATAAATCTATGCCATACAAAGATAAACGAATGTTTATGTTGGCAGGATTAAAGTATAGTTATGATGTTCAATCAAATGCTAAGTCAAGGAAATCACAGCTTAAAATATCGCCCCATGATTTTCAATACGAGTTTGGCTTTGGTATACAAATGTTTTACCCTTATTTTATATTTTCTCCTGAAATTAAGTTTTCAAAAGGTCTTTCAAACTTGTTGATTTACGATAACTCCCGTAATGAGTCGAGGATTTTAGAAAAAGTGAGAACAGAAATAATTTCTATCTCCTTCAACTTCGAAGGGTAAAATTATCCTCTTAGTTTGTCTAAAAGTGTAGATAAGTTTTCATATTCATGTTCTTCGAGCAAACTATGTTTATTTTGTAATTTGTTCAATTCAGACTCGATTTGATTGGTGATATTAAGTCCTTTATCCGTCAGTCGAATATCAAGCTTTCTTTTATTTAGAGGATTTACAGATCGTTCAATAAGACCCATTTTTTCGAGCTTGTCCAACAGTCTGGTAACATCCCTGCCTTTGTCGAGCATAACTTCTTTGATATAACCTGGACTTACAACATTGGGATATTGTCCACGAGTTATGCGCAATATATTGTAATGTTGTCCTAATATCCCCGATTTGCTAAAAACTTCTCGGTGCAAGTCTCTAAAATAATTTGTAGTATACAGTAAATTAATATAAGCTTTTTCGAATCCACTTTTGAATTTACGTTGTTTGATTTGTTTTCCAATATCCATAATTCTTACAACAACAATTGTTTGCTTATCAACTCAACAATTTCTTTTACACTTTGTTGGCTGTCTATCGTAAAATGTGCCTGGTTATAATAAGGTTGTCTTTCTATATATAATTGTTCTAAATAGGACAGTAGCATTGTTTCTGTTTTTTCCTTCAATTTTGGCCTTTTTCTCTTTTCAGTGTTGGTCATCCTAGAAATAATGACTTCAATAGGACAATCTAGGTAAATCAGGGTACCATTTTTTTTCATGAGTTCTATATTCCTAGGGTCGCAAGGCATTCCTCCCCCAGTGGCAACCACACTTTGTTCTATATCCCAATTTTGTAATAACTGATTTTCTTCATTACGAAAAAAAGCTTCTCCTTTTGTTTTGAATAATTGTTTAATGGTTGTTTTATTATTTTCTTCAATTAAAAAATCAGTATCAAAAAAAGGAATTCCCAGAGACCCGGAAAGCTGTAAACCTATGGTTGTTTTACCTGAACCAGGAAGGCCGACTAAAAAAATATTCATGTAAGTATTTACAACGTGAAACAAGGAATCAAAAAACAATGTTTAAACCCTTTTTTTGAGCATCCATTGTGACCTTTTTATTATTTATCATTGGAGGTTATGTTAATATGTTCTTGAAACTTATCTTTGCGCCAACTTAATTTTACATCGATGATATTTACAAATCTTTTTATTCTACAAGGAGAAGGTGGTGCTGGCATGATCAACTTGATTTTTATGGCCGTTCTTTTTTCATTGTTTTATTTCTTTTTTATCAGACCTCAGGCCAAAAAACAAAAAGAGCAAATTGCTTTTATGAATGCCATCCAAAAAGGAGATGAGGTGGTGACATCTAGTGGCATCATAGGATCTGTCAACAAATTGGAAGATTCTGTTATTACTTTACAAGTAGACCCCAAGACATTTCTACGAGTATTAAACTCTTCTATTTCTAAGGAAATGACTGATGCTTACAAAAAATTAGCTAAGTCCGAAGCTTAATTACTTCTTTTTACTAAAATACCACACCACGTAAATGCCTAAGAGGACGCTGGTGAGAAAGATAAAGAAGAAAGCGTATTTACTTTCATTAAAAGGAAGGTATTTGAGGTTCATTCCATAAAAGCTAGCCACCATAGATGGAACAAGCAAGATAATGGTAACAATGGTCAATCTGTGGATTATCACATTCAAGTTGTTGGATACAATGGAGGCATACGCTTCCATCGTTCCACTCAAAATGTTGGTGTGAACATTTGACATCTCTAAGGCCTGGCTATTATCAATGATGATGTCTTCAAATAAATCAAGGTAATCTTCGTTGTCGTTTATTTTTAATAAATCGATACGCTTCATCTTCATTTTGAGCATTTCATTATTACTT
>JBATMZ010000028.1:0-24640 GCA_049290115.1 Saprospiraceae bacterium
TAAATGGACCAGGCCAATTGATAATTGGAGTACTATTCACAATGAAATTTTAATTATATTTGACAATTATTTAAATGAAGTCTGATTCTTTTTTCTCTCGTTTACACAAAATATTTTACAGTCTCCATATTCAAATTAGTTGTGTGTAAAATCAGTCGACTTAATCCACCTATTGCCTACTCGACTTTTAATTCACTGCTTCTATTAGTGCTAATTCCTTTTTTATGTTCTGCTTCTCTTCTTCTATATCAAAGTCATTTTGCAGCCCGAGCCAAAATTTGGCCGAATTTCCAAAATATTTTGACAGTCGCAATGCAGTATCAGCTGTTATTCTTCTTCGGCCTTTTAGGATTTGGCTTGTTCTTGTTTGGGGCACTCCGATAGCTTTAGATAATTTATAAGCTGTTATGCCCATGGGCTTAAGGAATTCTTTTTCAAGAATTTCACCTGGATGGATATTGTTTAATTTACTCATGATAATCTGTTATTTGAACGCTTTCAGGGTTGTTACTTTGCCAAGTAGATATAATTCTCCACTAATCATTGATTCGAACGCCATAAAAGTATGATAGATCACCTTTAAGTTGTTTTAAGCGGTTTGCTGGTGGTATTCTAAGATCATTAATGTTTTCTACATTGTTGATCTTCCTGAGTTTCCTACGTGCCACATGCTGGATTTCGGTTGGCAGAATTTTTGACTTTTCACCTTCCCAAATCTTTTCTGTTTCCTTATCTGCAAAACTAATTATCAATTACTTTTTTTGTATTAACGTCTAAAGTTAGTAATTAGTTGCCATACTACCAAGTAACGCAGAACTCATTTGTCTTAATGTGGTAGAACGTTAAGCTACACTAAGTAGCGGTGTTTAGTTGCTATGTACGTCGTAGCTGATGTTCTATGCCGTATTCTTTTATTCATTAAGTTCAATTATTTTTCTCGCCACATTTTTACAATTCTCAAGGTTTCCACTAACTCCAATTGTTGTTTTTTCCAATTCGTGTAATCTATTGGAGATTTCTTCCTCATTTGCACCTTTACGTTTTAGACTAAATATCAATGGAGTATAAGTTTGGTATTCATCTCTAGGGGCAACATCATTTATTCCAATTGGATCCCAATCATTCCACAGAATTTCATCAATTTCTTGGTATAGTTTTTTCCATTTTCCCTTTCTTCTAAATTTCTTTTTAAGTTCATTTTTATCGAGGCAATAATTACCCGATTCAAGGTATTCTTTCCAGAGTTGAACATTTTTAGGATTTATACCAAATCCAATATTTTCATTGTTCCAATCTGAAATTACTTGACTAATTATTTCCCCCGATTTCGTTTCGTTATCCCAATGGAAAAAGTCGGAACACAATAATGCAAATCCAATTGTCTTCAAATCTTCTCTTGTGATTTGCTTATTTATGAATGCTTCACAGAGTTTCACCAAATGTTCTGTCTCTATTTTAAATTCTCCATTTTCTATACTTTTAATAGGTACCGAAGTAGTATCATAGGCAGTTTTTTGTTGACTATTTTTTAAATCTTCGGCAAGTTGTTTTGCAGAGATTTCATTTTTAAAGTATTTCTTTAGTATTGGCTCTTCCATTTTTTCTTAGTGACAAAGAACGTTTAGCACATGCGATGGGCGAAGCGGTAGCAAGTCTGTACGTCCAGTACATTGTTAGTATAAGTTGTGTGTCCTGCGTTACCACAGGGTACAAAGATAAAATAAGTTCTTTGAAATGGTACCATAACTTTATAAGAGATGTTAGACTTTAGCGGAAGTCAGGAACGAGCTGTATCCCAAGTAAACGGGCAAATACAGAGGACTCATAAAGACAGCAACTAAAGAATGAACTATCGGAAAGGACTTACTGGGTTTGTTTCCAAACCGCCTTGTGGTGCTGTATTTCATGGTGTGGAATTGAGCGACAAGGTTAAATCAAGTTCATACTGGATTGTAGCAGTAGTGATTGTATGGTATGGGTATTGGAGTTGAACACATTAATGGTTTCTAATAAAGTTCCAAAACTTTTTTTTAATCATGTTCCTTCATAATTCAAAGATATAAAAATTTCTTTAGATTGAAGGAATTAGGATGGCCAAATTTCATATTGGTATATGACCCGTGCTTCATTCTGTCTACCCTAAAAACGCTTGATTATTGTAGCTTTCAGACGACGATGTTTTGTTCATTTGCCTCTGGCAGATGTATTAGGGAGTTGAATTGGAACGTCAAAACAATACGTTTAGATTATGTGTCATAATTCCAATCTACAACTCGACATCTAAAGAAATGAACTACTTTATTTTCATGAGCGAACTAATTCCGACTTATGTCGGGGCGCTATCCCAAGCCGTTTTTGATATTCCTTTGCTTCTCGCATTAACATGTTTGACCCTTCGAGATTGCTCAGTCCCTGCATGCCACCTCATTTGGGGGCGTACACTTTTTTCGCTTTTTTTTCTTCATACGAATAGTTGGTTATTCTACCTAAATAATCAAATGATGCGATTTCTTCAGATTATTATCGGAAATCACTCCTTATCGCTGGTTTTTGGCCGCATTCTCGAAACGAAAACGGATGGCATTTACTTATCAAAATACAAATAGAGTGTAGCGTAATAATGTATTCTATACTTTATTCATCAGATTAAAAAATTCATCTTTTTTGGCCCTTGAAATATTGACCTGAGTTCCATCTGACATGATGATGTATCCTCCTTCATGTTTGTAGAATTTGGAAACATGGTTGATATTGATCAAATGAGAGTGGTGAACTCTGATAAAATCCTTGTGGCGAATACTCTCTTCCACTTCTTTGAGTGTTTTGGATAGCAAGACTTTTCTATTATCAATCAAAAAGATAGAAGTATAGTTACTATCGCTTTCACATCTTATAATGTCTTTAGTTTTAACCATTTCATAACCTCCCTGGAAAGGCAATCCAATTTTATCAGTCTGCGTTTCAATGTTGCCAAGATATTGGTGAATTTTAGTAATCATTTCATTCAAGGACTTCGTTTCCGTAAAACTGATTTTTGATACGGCTGTTTTTAACTCTTCGATGTCGATTGGCTTCAATAGGTAGTCGACTGCACTATATTTAAATGCCTTGATAGCAAACTGGTCATAGGCCGTCGTGAATATGACTTTGTAATCCATATCCTTTGTTTCATTCAACACGTCAAAGCCATTGACCATGGGCATTTCAATATCCAAAAAAACCAGGTCGGGTTGGAATTTTCTGATGTCTTGAATCCCCATTTCTCCACCATGGCAAATTGAAATAATTTCAACCTCAGGACAATATTTCTGAAGTTGCATCTTCAAAACTTCTAAGGCATTCCGTTCATCGTCGACAAGTATAGCTCTGATCATGTATTCGATTCTTTATTTTCAATGATGGGAATAATCATGGTGATTCTTGTACCACAAGCATGACCTGATGCACCGTACAAGTCCTTCGTTTCAAATGAAGAAACACCCGGATACAGTTGGTTTAAGTTGTGGATTCTCGATTCTGATATTTGGGATCCATATGATTTTTTCTTTAAAAGTTGTTTGCTTTTGAGTCTCTGTGCTTTTTCTCGTCCTATTCCATTATCCTCTACCATTATTTTTACTTGATTGTCTTGATGTTTTTCAAAACTGAGCTTCAAAATTCCAGCCTCAGTACTATGCAGTAAACCGTGCCAAATTGCATTTTCTATATGGGGTTGGATGACCATCGAAGGGAGCATCCAGGACATTTGAACATTTGGATTGATGATAACTTCAAACACAAATTGGTTATCAAACCTCAAACTTTCCATTTCTACATAAATTTTTATCAGTTCCAATTCGTTGTGTATCGAAATGTAATCCTGGTTGCTTTGGTCTAAGATATGTCTAATCAATCTCGAAAACTTGGTCAAGTATTGAGAAGCCGCATACTCGTCCTTTTCGAATATAAATTTCTGTATACTGTTTAAGGAATTAAAGATAAAATGTGGATTCATCTGGGCGCGAAGGGCTTTCATTTCTATTTCCGAAAGTTGTTTGACAAAGTCTCTTTTTATTTTTTCTTCATCCTTCAACTTCTTAATTTTTAACCTATAAAATTCGAATACGATACCTATCAGAAATAACGAACTGAACAAGATAAAACTCCATTGCAGATAAAAGGGTTTTGAGATTGCGAAGTGGATAAACGTTGATTTTTCAGACATAATGCCGTCTCCATTGAAGCCATATACTTCGAACGTATACTTGCCTGCTGGCAGTCGACTAAATGATGTTTCAGCGATATTAGTATAGGTCCATGTTGTATCAATACCTATAAGCCTATACTTATATCTGTTTTTATTACTGTTTGAAAAATTAAGTGAAGCAAAAGAAATTGTAATTTGATTTTCATCGTATTGTAATAAAAATGTTGTATCGCCAAACATTGGAATTTGAAGTTTTTCGATTCCAATTATTTTCAAAGAAGTGACAATGGGTTGATTACAGAACGAATTTTGAGGATACGTCTCGAGCCTTAAAATATCACATGAGCCATAATTGTTTTTAATAAAATAATTGCCATCTTGTATGCTCAGATCATACCCGGTGTCATCTCTGGAGTAACCATTTTGTTTATTTATACTATTCAAATAATTCAAATTTGATATTTGAAAGCGATATACTTGTGAGGTACTGCCGACGACAATAATATGGTCAGATTCCAAGGCAATAGAAGTCAAGTAATCACTGGTTATGGCTGAGTTTGAGGAATTGAGGTTTATCAGCTTTTGACTTTTTGGGAAATATTTAAAAAGCCCATTGACCATCGAAGTAATCCATATATTACCATCTTTATCTTCGAGCAAACTGTGGGGGGACACTATCTTTTTTCCGGTATTCGACTCTGGAAAAACCATTCTTTGAATGGGCTTATTGATACCATTTTGTGAAAAAACACCTGAAGAAGAAAGATAGTATATGGTAGAATCTCTACATACGGTACCCGTCTTGAAATAATAATTTTCATACTTATTTTTTTCCTTATCAATATTGGAAGTAAGTTGTGAGCTGCTTAATTTTACGTCTTTGTGTGTAAAATGTAAATACTGACTGGAACAAGTGATCAAAGTTTGTTCTTTTGACTCCATCAAGTATTGGATTGGATTTGCTGAACTTGATGTATACGTATCCAAATATCGAAGTTCATTTGATTTTATATCAACCGTATATAAGTGAAGACCGTCTGTAAAAACGATGTTTCCATCCGAACGTTCCATGATGTCAAATCCTACATTTGTACTGGATTTAAGGCCTTGGTCGATGTACGTTTTTTCACCAGTTTGTATATTCAGCTTCAGCACACCGGGTAGAGAATTTCCCACAATCAATAGGTAGGGCAAACCCTTTAATTTTAGCGTTTTGTACGTCTCTATTGATTCTTGTTTTTTATTCAATAGGGGAAATGTTTGTACACTATGGTTTTGAAATGGTAAAATACTGCAACCACTTTCGTAAGAACCTCGCCATAGATTTTTTTCTTTGTCCATAAACAAACTACTCACATAGAGCAATTGATTATCAAACTGACCATCGTCTATTTCAATAGTACTGATGGTGTTTGATTTAGTATCATAGATCAATCCATTTGAGAACCACAATCTAGTTTCGTCAAAGCTGATGATTTTATTCAGTTGATAATGTAGTAACACGTTTGCATACTTTTTGCCCAGGGAAATGATCTCTGCTTTTTTCCTTTTGATGTCGTATTTAATCAATTGATTTGGCATAGATGCCCAGATGAAATTTCCATTTTGATCCAAACAAATGTCTCTTATTGGTCCGCCGATTTTTATTTCAAAATAAGATGATTGGCTATTGTTGAGATGATGATGAATAATCCTATTGTCGGATGCTAAGATGACTTCATCTTGACCAATCCTGATTCCTTTAAAAATGCCAAAGTTTAGTTGTTTTTTCTTGTCAATGGGAAAAAATATCAATTTAGTGTCACCGGTGGATACATGATATTCCACTATATTTTCCTGACCAAGTATCCAGAGTTTGTCTTTTGACACTTTTAAAATAGAATGGGCATCTCTTGCTTTTTTATCGATCAATGAATCGCGATCCTCGAGTCTGTGAAACGTATAATTTGATAAGTCGAAATATTGGAGGTCGGAATTGGATTTGAGCCAAAGTCTATTATAATCAGGATCGTAGGTGACAATTTCCAAAAGATTAGAGATTTGTTTATATTCATCATCATGATTACTCTTAAATTTTACAAACTTATACCCATCATACCGATATAAGCCGCTTGCAGTACCTGTCCATATAAAACCTAGATGATCTTGAGTAAAACTATAGACTGCTTTATCAGTCAACCCATCTCTTTCATTCAAGTTTATAAAGCGGTAATTGGTTTGCTGGGCAAAAATGGAATTGATTGAAATCATCCAAACAACAAAACAAATATTAATCGTGATTTTCAAATCAATGATGATGAATTTTGAGAAACAATTTTGACACAATTTAAAGCATTTATTTGCATCATTCTATTAATTCTGAAATAACTTTACGTGAATGATTTTGCGCGTTTGTTTATTCGATGATGATAAATTCTCCTTCATTATTAAATAGCCCTTCACCGGTAATGGTCAAAACCTGATATCCTTCAAAATGTCCCATCACGTTGTTCTGAAAGGTTCCATTAAGGTGAATTATTAAGGGGAGTATTTGACCATACGCAAATTGATGGTTATTAATCACGGTGCCACCGGAGTAAATGATGAGTTGGCCATAGCAAACCATCGATTCATCATTAATGATAAGTCCATGATTTAAAATACTACTAAGATATTCTGTCAAAACCGACCCTGAGCCAATAGAATTTTTAAACACGGCATCATTTTCATTTACTACCACAGCATTTTCTCGATTGTAAAATAAGCCTGTGGATTGCATGTCAAATAGGGCGTCAGCTTTATTTTGTAGTGTGTCAAAATTTTCAAACGTTCCTGTTGTTACCCAGTTCATTTTATTTCGAATCATGGCATGATTGAGGACATCGCCAAAATTATTAAACAGCCCTTCATTGTTTATAAGGCCGATACTGTCATTAAAGATCGTGCCTAGTTGGTTGGTAATGGTTCCGGTCGAGTTGTTTGTTACATGATTAGAATTGTACAACGTTCCTTCATTTAAGAAGGATGATGAATTAAATATGGTGCCTCTATTGTCGATCTCAAATTGGTTGATAAAAGAGTTATTATTTTCTATAAACCCTGTCGAAATCCAATGGAGTTTATTGACGATGTTTGCATCATTCGTTATTTCTCCAACATTCTCAAAATTTCCTTCATTTTCTATAGTACCGGTACCATTATTAAAAATGTAACTTCCCGCCTCATTTGTTAAAATACCCAAAACATTATTTTTGAATAGTTTAGTATTGTCGATGGTGCCCAAATTTAAAAATACAAATGAATTGAAAAAATTATTGGTATTGTTAAGCACGTTGTGATTTGTAAATTGATTGAAATTGGTTGTACTGCCATTATTATTCCATGTGCCTTCATTGCTGGCAAATCCGTTATTTGTTAAAGTGCCATTTTGGGTAAAAATGCCCATATTCTGGTTTACCAAGAGTCCGGTAGGGTGATTGATAAAAATGCCACCTGTCTTATTAATCATAATGCCCAGGGTTTTATTCTCAATGGTGCCGTTATTTTCGATTACACCCGTTGTATAGTTTTCGAATTTTCCCGGTGCAGTATTGTTTATGGCGGCATTCTGATAGATTTTTATCGTACCGGTTTCTACATTATTCATTACACCCGAATTGTGTATCACACTACCACTAAAATTTTCAATGTCGCCGCTATTGGAAAGTAATGAACCTGCAAAATTGTTAATGATATTTCTATTGTAAAAAAGATTTTTGTTTTCAAAAATGTTTTGGTTGTCTATTTTTCCGGTGACGGTAATTTCCATAATTCCAGTGGTGTCGTTTCTTAGCCATCCCGATATTGAATTAGTAAATATTCCTGATATGGTCATCGTTCCTTCACTTGCTAAGTCTTCAAAATTATTGAATAATCCCTCCATTAGCATGTTGTTGTAATTTACAATTCCACCATTATTGTTTAATATACTACCGGATTTCACCGTAAAATTGCCTAAATTGTCTATTATTGAGAAATAGTTTTTATTATTTAAAATCGACCCTATTTCATTGATGAAGGTGGAAGAGGGTTGGCAAATAAATAAACTTGTAGTATCAAATTCCATCAAGCTTAAATTAGTTACCATGCCATAATTGTTTAGTACATTGTGAGTGATGATATCACCATTGTTTTCAATAGAACCAAAATTTTCAAATTCTCCGTGACGCGTGATAAATAATGTACCTCCAACAGACATATTCACCCCATTCTGTACGATCATTTTACCGTTCAATTCCTGATTGCCCAATTGACATTCAGCCGTGATGTAAATAGTACCATAACCTTTCATTGGCGGATTTAAACCACAAATCCAATTGCCTACATTGTGATAATCATCATTTACTGAACCATTGAAGGTATAAATGCCCACATCCATGAGGTCAAATTGGGCTATATTATCCGCATCGGGATTGGTGCCGAGGTTGATGAATTGACCTCCTACTATAATGATATCCCCGATGAAATGTAGGGACTTCACGTGTCCTGTTGTCACTCCACCGCCAAACCCTCCTTGTAGTTGGTTGTCCACAATTCTTGCAATTCCATTTGCGTCGTAATTTCCACCCGCGGCACTAAATGCACCACCGATGTAGATGTCGTAATCTTTGAATATGATAGAATGGACGGCGCCATTGAATCCCGGAATACTAGACCATAATTGTAAAGTAATTGACCATTCTACAATATAATCTGCATTTGGGTCCGTGCCAACATCCGTAAAATTTCCTCCAATAATCAAAGTGTTGTTGTGATACAGAAATAGGATAGAATAAACACTGTTGTTTACGCCATTTCCCAAAGAATTCCAGGTCACTCCATCCCAACGAGCAATTCGCGCAGCATTTGTATTGGTCCCTATGGCCGTAAATGAACCTCCGATAAACATATTGGAAGTACTAAACGCTATACAAAATACCTCATTGTTAGGGCTTGCGCCAACATTGTTCCACGCGCCGTCCCACATCGCGATATGATTCGCATTGGGGACACCACCGGCGTCGATGAAATATCCACCTACAAATATTTCTGAATTATTTTTGACAATGGTATTCACAATACCTGAAATGCCCGAACCGAGCGAAGACCAGGTCGTTCCATTCCAGGTACTAATCCCGTCTGCATTTGGGTTTCCACCGGCATCAGTAAATTGCCCGCCAACATACACCGTTGACCCATCGATAAAAATTGATCTGACCTCGTCATTCAACCCCGTTCCTAAGGATTGCCAGGACGTACCGTCCCATAGGGCGATAAAATCTGCATTTGGATTTCCCCCCGCATCTGTAAAGTTTCCTCCGACATATATTTGATTGCCAATGTGCGCCAGGGCATAGACCGGTCCATTGAGGCCGGGGCCAAGGTTATCACAACCACAAACGGGTGGGGGAGAAGTTTGGCGATGTTGAGGTGCAACAAAAGAAATAGAGTTTGCCCAAACTGTAACAAGTTGAACGAACAAAAAAACGGTTATCAAAAAATACTTCATAAGGATAGGTCTTTAAATAAGAATTTTTTTTAAAACCGTAAAATGAAACTTTATTTTCATGTACAAATAAAGTTTTGAGCCATCAACCGAAATAGTTATTTATTGACCTAAAATGAAAATGACATGAGACATTCACGTGGCATCATACCCACCCTAAAAAACAACTCCCGATCATCGTAGTATCTTGGCTACGATGTCATATGAGTCGAGCTCCGGCCGAAGCAAAGCTGAACTCAAATAAAAATCACCTACTTTGTTTTTTTACGAATAACTTAGCTCTTCCCATTTTAGTGTTTCTTCCAAACTAGTAATTTCCTCGATTACTTTCGATTATTATTGTAATTCCCTTACAATCGCTGGTATTGCCAGCCTACACTAAATGAAAACGGATGTTATTCCCGATTTCGTGCTTTCTATAAAACGGTTATTTTTCATAAACCAGAACTGAATTATTACAATGTAACGGTTTGCTACAGCGATCATAGCGGCGTTTAGCCGCTATGATCGCTGTAGGCTATGTTGAACAAAGCTCCTACGTCGCAGCTTTGATGGTATTCTACCTTGGCACGAATTTGGTTCTTAGAATTCATTATTTAATCTTTTCAACTTCATTAAGAAACTTACTTATTACTTCATATACTTTTTCTGGTTGATCGATCATTGTCTTATGTGCGGCATCGTCAATAATTTCAACACTTGCATTCCTAGATAATTTTTGATATTTGTACATGGTTTCTGGTCTTGCTTCATCATATTCACCTGCCATAAAAAGTATTGGTTCGGTGATTTTATTTAGGTCAGCTGTCCTATCAAAATCCTTAAGAGTGCCAGTAATATTAAACTCCGTTGGGCCCCACATATATTCATAAACTTGATCGTTGAAACCGGGTACATTTTCACATTCTATGTTAGGAATAATAGGCCAACTCTTTCTGGACATGTGTCTAACATAAAATGAATCAGTAGCAGCAAGGTACTGAGGTGCGTTGTAATTTTTTAATGCTTCGTATTTAAAAATCGTGTCCTGAACATTAACAGGCAGTTGAGAAAGCAAAATTTTGGCATCTGCCATCCAATCAGGACTACTGATATGTGGGCTAGAGAAAATTACAGATTTCACCCCTTTCGGTTGCTTTGTAATCATGTATTCTATTAAAAATGTGCTACCACAAGAATGTCCCAATATGTGTAGATTATCCAATTCCAATGCACTTCTTAATAAGTCTATTTCATTCACAAATCGTTCCGTTTTCCAAAGGGTTGTATCAGTAGGTCTGTCCGAATTTCCTGAACCTAGTTGGTCATAGAATATTACTGGACGGTCTTTAGCTAATAGAGAGAATCCAGGCATCATTGAACAACTCCTCGAACCTGGCCCACCATGAAGAATTAATAGAGGAATTCCATCGCCTTCCCCCACAATTTTGTACCATATTTTACCACCTCCAACATTTACGTAACCTTCCTTTTCAATGACATTTTTACAAGACGAATTTATCAAAAGAGAAAAAATACACGTTAGAGCAATTACTGTTTTCATAGTTTTTTTATTTTAAAGTTGTTCGTTTGTCATTTCTTTGATTGCACACAACACAAAGGAATACAATAAAAGTATTGCCCATGTATAATCATTTGATTCAGGATTTACTACAAAAGTGCTCGCAATAAAATATCCAAAGTTGTGATATAATACAATGGTTGCTATACCTCCGGGTATGAAGATGGAGAATAAATCTATTAAGCTGATGAAAAAATATTTTGGTTCGAAGTTTATAATATATTAGTTTATTAAAATGGCGCAAAAAGGCATTCAAAGATAGGTTGTCCATATTGATCACTAGGAAGATTAAAATCGAAGTCGATATCAGAAGTTTTTCTCGATATGGTGCAATCCGTCAAAGGGTCTTTACAGTGCTTAAATTATTAGCAGTTAAGATGTTCATGGTAATTAGTTTTGAAGGATTTCAAGAAGACCTTCCACATTCAATGTAGACGAAGGATGATTTAAAATGGTCGTTAAGGGTTGTCCATTCCTATTATCAACTAGGGATACCTCTTGCAGCAACAGGTTTCCAAAATTCTCTATGATTGAGGGTGAATTATCATTCGTGATGAATAAGGAAACCTCTTTAATATGAACACTTTTGCTAGCATTTATTTTAATAGAAGAAGGTCCAGCTGTTGAGTGAATAGTTGTGTTTAATGTTCCGTCACCAAATATGGAAATGTTTTTGTCTATGCAGAGTTCATCATCTAAAATCAATTGCTCTCCCGTAAGAAAAGACAAAAAATAAATGGTATCTCCATCTGCTGCACAATCAATGGCGGATCGCAAGGATCCTATGATGTTGTCTTCGCAAGAATACACAAAATCTACACAAGAAGAATCTACAGCAACACAGGCCGAAAAGGAGGAAGATCCATCTAGAATTGTATCCGTTTGAATAACTGAAACCTTATGGCCCACTGTAAGTAATTCTGAAGATGCAATGGAAAAGTAAAATTGACCATCCATTCCTGTGCTATCTCTACCCAATATGATTTCCCCTTGACAATCTGCTGCATTAGTACAGGTATCCGGGGTATAGTAAAATTCAACAATTGCACCTGGATTACACGTTCCTGAAATAAAATTCACCTTGCTGTAGTCAATGACAGGAGGGAGTATATTATTGTTGGCATTGGGATTATGTATGATAGAATTAGTATTACATAGAAATGTATTTCCTAAATAATTATTTCCATGATTATTTCCTCCGAATAAATTTGCGTTGTTATAAATGGCCGTGTTATTTCCTTCAAAGTGGTTGCCTAATATCAAGTTGTTATTAGATCCATTTCTCAATTCGATGGCATTTCCTAAACCATTATAGAAATAATTTTTATACTCTACGGATTCACCACCGATGATGCCACTATTACTACCTGAATTAACGGTGATGCCATTCGTAATTCTAAGGCTATCACTTTGGAATATGTTAGACCTAATTATAAAGCCGTCTATATTCTCTTTTAAGAAAACACATGAGTTCCATTTATCTTCTATGAACCAATTGCCCCTGGAACTGTCGCCCAAAATGAAATAATCTGCTGTCGTAAAATAGAATAATGCAGTACTAACACCGGATAAGTAATTATTTCTAAAAGAGAGACCATAAATTTCACTATAGCGACCATTAATGGTCGCTAAAATATTATTGGCACCTGTTAGATTAGTAATATCTACAACAACTTCTCCCGACATAGGGAAATTTCCGGGTTGTGTAGTGGCATCGATCACAGTCGAATCTCCATCTACAATAACGGTTGATAGTAACTCAATAATATGAGGGCCAGCACCTGGAATATTAAAGGTAATGGTATCTGGTCCGGCTTCATTATTTGCACAGGCAATGGCTTCTCTTAGTGAGCCCACTCCAGAGTCATTGATATTGGACACGACGCGAGAACAAGACAGGCAAGAAGGATCCTCTAAACCTCCATCTGTAATTGTCCATCCATCCGATGCAATCATGTTTGCTCTGGCAGCTGCGCCAGCGCAATACAAGCTGTTGCCTCCATCAAAATTGACATTAGGCATAAGCACTAAAGCATCCCATCCGTTCAACAATGCGTCATAATTAGACGTAGATAGGGTGACACCAGAAAACATAAAATCCATTTCTGTTACGGTTGATATATTCCATCCACTAATATCTTGATTAAATGAGCTAGCATAAGAAAACATTTGTGTCATGTTTGTCACCTGAGAAACATCCCAGCTATTAATATCCTGATTAAAAGCATTGGCCCCTTCAAACATATATTGCATTTCAGTTACAGAAGACACATCCCATCCACCGATATTCTGGTCAAAAACATCAGCGTTATAAAACATATTCGACATGTTTACCACCTGAGAAACATCCCAGCTATTAATATCCTGATTAAAGGCATTGGTCTCTTCGAACATTTGTTGCATTTCAGTTACAGAAGACACATCCCATCCACCGATGTTCTTATTAAAGACAGCAGCATTAGAAAACATACCTGGCATGTTTGTTACCGCAGACACATCCCAAGCATTGAGATTCTGATCGAATGACGAAGTCCCGGCAAACATGAAACTCATATCGGTTACGGCAGACACGTCCCAAGTACTAATGTCTTGGTTAAATGCATTGGCACCGGCAAACATGGTATTTAAATTGGTCACCATCGAGGTATTCCAAGTACCAATAGGTTGATTAAATGCATCCGCCGCAATAAACATTCCTCCCATTTGAGTCACTGATGACACATCCCACGTAGATATATTTTGATTAAATAATGTTGCGCCAGAAAACATTTGTGTCATGTTTTGAACTGCTGAAACATCCCATGAGGTAATATCTCCGTTGAATGAAACGGCATCTTTAAACATATTTGACATATCTGTTACCAAAGATAAATCGGGATTGTCGCTTGCATTTACGTTCAGATTAGAACACCCAAGAAATGCACTCTTCATAGAAGTCCATTGCCCAATTCCCCATTGATCGATGGAAATAATTTTATCGGAACTTCCACCTCCATTAAAGAAAATTCTGGGAAAGGTTCCAGAGATAGTAACTTGATAAGTTCCAGTGGTTATATAAGTATGTAATGCATTCGCTGTATGTCCAGTAGTCGTATTTCCATCTCCCCAATCCACGTCGTAATTATATACTCCGCCAAAAGTAGGAATGGTGATAGATTCATTAGCAATGGTCGTTTGCCAAGTCGTTATAAAATCATCAGGAGATGGTCCACATCCTGCAGGATCTAATCCTCCATCGACTATCGTCCAGTTATCTGAGGCAATCATATTAGCTCTGGCTGTAACACCTGCGCAATAAAGGCTGTTGCCTCCACTAAAAGCCACATTAGGTTGAAGCGTTAATGCATCCCACCCATTCAATAGGGCGTCGTAGTTAGCAGTGGACAGGGTAACACCTGAAAGCATATTATTCATATTTGTAACATTACTAACATCCCAGCTTCCTAAATTCTGATCAAAAGCAATGGCACTTCCAAACATACTATTCATATTCGCAACATTAGAAACATCCCAGCTTCCAATATCTTGATTGAAGGCAGTAGCATTACCAAACATCCCAAACATACTGGTAACATTGGAAACATTCCAGCTTCCTATATCTTGATCGAAACCACTGGCTCCACTAAACATTGCCAACATATTCGTAACGTTAGAAACATTCCAGCTACCTATGTCTCCATTGAAGGCGGTGGCATATTGAAAAACAAATTCCATAGATGAAATATTGGAAACATCCCAACTTCCGATATTTTGGTTGAATGCACTGGCATATTTAAACATATTGGTCATGCTCGTAAGAGAACTTAGAGTCCAAGCTCCAATATCCTGATTAAACGCCGTTGCCGAATAAAACATGTAATTCATTGCTGTAACACTTGATACATCCCATCCTCCTATATCCTGATTAAACACCGATGTCGAATGAAACATATCATCCATGGACGTAACACTTGATACATCCCATCCTCCTATATTTTGATCAAACGCCGATGCCGAATAAAACATATCTTCCATGGTCGTAACACTAGATACATCCCAACTGCTGATATCTCCATTGAAGGAAGTGGCATCTTTAAACATGCTGGACATAGATATCACATTACTGACATTCCAGCTGGAGAGGTTTTGGTTAAATGAAACGGCATCCCTAAACATAAAATCTGTTGTGGTCACATTGGAAACATTCCATGTACTTATATCTTGATTGAATGCGGTTGCACCATCAAACATGCCATCCATTTTCGTAACGCTGGATACATCCCATGTACTTATATCTCCATTGAATAATGCGGCATCATTAAAGGTGTTTCTCATATCCGTGACATTAGAAACATCCCAGTTGCTAAGATCTCCATTGAATGAAGAGGCATCATTAAACATTTGAAACATATTCGTGACTATACTTAAATCAGGAGCATCGCTAGCATTTTCAACTAGATTTGAACACCCGTTGAAAGCAAGTTGCATAGAAGTCCATAGCCCTGTTCCCCATTGATCTATGGAGATTATTTTATTCTTATTCTGAGTACTTGAACCGAAGAAATAAATTCTGGGAAAGGTGCCAGATATTGTGACTTGATGCGTTCCTGCAGTAACGTATGAATGCGTGGCATTTCCCGTATGCCCTGTCGTGGTATTTCCATCTCCCCAATCCACATCATAATTATAACCACCACCAGTGGTAGGAATTGTTATACTTTCGCTGGCCATTGTAGTCTGCCAGGTTGTGATAAAATCATCAGGAGAAGAACATCCTCCAGGATCTAATCCGCCATCGGTAATCGTCCAGTTATCAGAGGCAATCATGTTGGCTCGTGCAGTGGCCCCAGCACAATAAAGGCTGTTTCCTCCTGAGAATGTAACGTTGGGTTGTAGATTGAGTGCATCCCATCCATTGAGTAAGGCATCATAGTTTGTTGTCGAGAGGGTTACGCCATCAAGCATTCCAAACATATTAGTTACACTACTGACATCCCAAGCACCTAAATCTTGGTCGAAAGATGTTGTGCCGTCAAACATATCTTGCATATTTGTTACGTTGCCCACATTCCATCCACTTAAATCCTGATTAAAAATTGAACAGTATTTGAACATTCGATCTGTCCGAGTAACGTTGGATACATTCCACAAGCTAAGGTTCTGATTAAAAGCCAAGGCTCCTTCAAACATATAATTCATAAACTGTACACTGGATACATCCCAACCAGAAATATCTCCATTAAACAAAACTGCTCCTCTAAACAGTGAGGACATATTAGTCACACTAGAAACATCCCATGAGCTCAAATCTTGATTAATATTAGTGTTATTTAGCATTGCACTCATATTCGTAATATTGGATACATCCCAATTACTAATATCTCCTTGTAACGGAGAAGCGTTAAGAAACATTAGACTCAAGTCAGTAGCTATGCTTAAGTCGGGCACGTCTGCTGCATTTTCATCAATATTAGAACATCCATAAAATGCTCCTTGCATAGAAGTCCACACTTGATTGCCCCAATTATTAATACTATAAATCTTGTCCTTATCCCCAGCATTAAAAAAATAAATTCTAGGGAATGTACCAGAAATGGATACCTGATAACTGCCAGCTGTTGTATAGGAATGTGTCGCATCACCGGTATGTCCAGTGGTCGTATTCCCATCTCCCCAGTCTACATCATAAGTATATCCTCCTCCCGTCGTTGGAATGGTAATAGACTCGTTGGGCGTAGTCGTTGCCCACGTTGTGATAAAATCATTAGAAGGAGGTCCACATCCTCCAGGATCTAATCCTCCATCTGTAATCGTCCAGTTATCTGAAGCAATCCTATTATATCTGGCTGATGCACCTGCGCAATACAGGCTGTTGCCAGCATGGAAAATGACATTGGATTGAAGTGTTAAAGCATCCCATCCAATTAATAGCGCATCATAATTTGCTGTAGATAAAGTAACACCTTCAAACATGCTATTCATCTGGGTCACATTGCTAACATTCCAGGCGGAGAGGTCCTGGTCAAATGCAATAGCACCTTTAAACATGTAATTCATACTGGTGATAGAGGACACATCCCATGTACTAATATTTCCATTGAAAGAAGTGGCACCTTCAAACATATTATTTATCAAGATTACATTGGAAACATCCCATGTACTAATATCTCCATTGAAGGAAGTGGCGCCTTCAAACATGTTATTCATATTATTAACATTGGAAACACCCCACGTACTAATATCTTGATTAAATGATGTTGCATCCTGGAACATTCCTATCATTCCAGTTACATTGGATACATCCCAATTGCTGAGATCTGCATCGAATGAAGAAGCACCACTAAACAGTAAACTCATGCTAGTCACATTGGATACATCCCAGTTTCCAATATTTCCATCGGATAAATTGGTATTACAAAACATGAAATTCATCTGGGTTACATTGGAAACATCCCAATTACCAAGATCTCCATTGAAGGAAGTGGCATAACAAAACATATTAGCCAATGATGTGACCATGCTTAAATCAGGAGCGTCAATAGCATTTTCAATGAGATTTGAACAACCCTTAAATGCGCCTTCCATAGAAGTCCATTGCCCAGTCCCCCATTGATCAATAGACATAATTTTATCCTTGACTCCTCCATTGTTAAAATAGATCCTAGGAAAGGTACCCGATATAGTTACTTGATGCGTTCCTGCAGTAACATAGGTATGTAACGCTGGCCCAGTATGACCAACAGTTATATTCCCATCTCCCCAATTCACGTTGTAATTAAATACTCCACCAATTGCAGGGATGACGATACTCTCATTCGCCGATGTAGTTTGCCAAGTCGTTATAAAATCAATAGGCGCAGGACACAACCCCTGATCTAATCCACCATCTATAATAAACCAGTTGTCAGAGGCCGCCATATTAGCCTTAGCCGTCCCACCTGCACAATACTGGCTAAAACCGCCATGAAAAGATACATTGGTTTGTAAAGTCAAAGCATCCCATCCAATTAACAACGCATCATAATTTGCTGTAGATAAAGTAACACCTTCAAACATGCTATTCATCTGGGCTACATTGGATACATCCCAATTACCGAGATCTCTATTGAAGGAAGTGGCACCTTGAAACATGCTATTCATCTGGGTTACATTGGATACATCCCAATTACTTACATCTCCATTGAAGGAAGCCGCATCTCTAAACATGTTAATCATATATGTAGCATCGGAAACATCCCAACTACTTAGATCTTCATTGAAGACAGTGGCACCTTGAAACATATTACTCATGTTTATAACATTGGATACATCCCAATTACTGAGATCTCCAGTAAAAGCAGTGGCATCTTTAAATATGGAAACCATATTTGTGGTTATACTCAAATTAGGGGCGTCGCTTGCGTTTTCAATGAGGTTTGAACAACCAGTAAAAGCGCCTTCCATAGAAGTCCATTGCCCAGTCCCCCATTGATCTATCGATAGAATCTTATCCTTATCCACACCATTAATAAAAAAGATCCGAGGAAACGTTCCTGTAATCTCAACAGAGTACGTTCCTGCGGCAACATAAATATGTGTGGCATCTCCTGTATGCCCAGTAGTGACATTCCCATCTCCCCAATCAACGTCATATAAATAAGTTTCTCCACTAAAGGTGGGTATTGTAATGGATTCGCTGGCAGTTGTAGTCTGCCAGGTAGTGATAAATTCAGTTTGGCCAATAGCTGAAAACTTTAGGCATAGCATGAAGAATAAAAGGATTGGAGTTCTCATATTTGCTGGTTTAATAATAAAACTGTTATGTCATTAGTAGGTTAGTTATGATTTACGAGAAAATTGTTACCTCTCGTGGCTATAAAAATTAGTTCTTTATATAATGCAGAATGACTTCTTCAATGTAAAACCTCCTCTTTTCTTGTAACAGAAAGGAATCAAAAACAGCCAAATTCTTGGGGATAGGGTGGCTGACCCTCTTCTGCTCGAAACTTCATATCTACAAATCTAGTGATTTTTTTCGACTTATGCAATTTTTTTGACAGATTCCTGGCGAGTGCTGCGGATTCCGACATTGTGCGTATTTGCGTAGGTTAGCAGCCATGAGCGTCATAGTATCCATGTAAAAGTAGTAACTTTAAAACTCAAAAAAAAATAACTAATTATGAGCAAACAAGTTACAATTAGTACGCCAAAGTTATTCATTGGTTTAGACATTCACAAGAAGAGTTGAAAATTTCATTTCATAACAGACATAGTTTCAGGATCTGGTCATACATTTCCTCCCAAAAGTGACTTGGTGTTTAATTATGTAAAGAAGAACTATCCAGGGTATGAAATAAGTATAGCTTATGAAGTTGGATGTTGTGGATATAAACCAGCACGTGATTTCATATCATTTGGGTGGGACACATATGTTGTTAATCCAGCCGACATCCCAAGACCTTCGAAGAGTAAATTTATGAAAACAGACAAAATAGATGCTAAGAACATTGCAAGACAATTGCGGTCAGGCAATCTAAAAAAGATAACAATCCCAGGACTTGAAAGGGAAAGCCTAAGAAGCTTAACAAGGCAAAGAACTGCATTAGTGAGAGACTACAGACGCATTAAGACAAGAATAAAATCATTGTTATTGTATTTGCAAATAGAGATACCTGAGGGAATGGACACCCCAAAATGGCCGATTAAATTTATTAAATGGTTAGAAGACCTTGAGTTAGGTTATACCAATAGTAATTTTACGCTTGAAAGTATGTTGAATCAATATCAATTTATTGATATCGAGTTAAAAAGGCTTTCAACACAGATAAGAAAACATTGTAAAGAAAATCATAAGAAAGATTATATGCTATTACGATCAGTCCCAGGTATCGCGGGATTGACGGCAGGGTATATCTTAGCAGAAATAGGTGATATAAGAAGGTTTAGTTCGCTTAAGAAATTTGCTTCGTACATAGGGTTTATACCAAGTATGCATCAAAGTGGAGAAGGAATGTATACAGGAGGTTCTACACCAAGAGCAAATAGACACGTAAGAAATATGATTATTGAAGCAGCATGGATTGCAATAAGGACAGATCCCGTAATGCAAAATTATTATAGGAGCCATGCAGGAAAGAATAGTAAAGCGGTAATATTTAAAGTGGGTAGAAAACAACTTTCAAAAATCATGGCAGTAATAAAGAGTGAAATACCGTACTCCGTTGGAGTACTAAATTAATATTGGTACAACCAATGCATAACCAAAGTAAAGACAACAAAACAAGAGAGGTGTTATTTCACAAGTCATAGCATGTTGTTTTACTTATTTATCGATCAAATAGATGCATGTGAACACTTGTATAAAAAGTGTATCACAAATAGGATGTCGTACCGATAATTAACACCGAAAAATAAAAGACCTTTTTCGGATGAAGGCCTTTTGTTTTTCTCAAAAAGAATATTGATGAAATAATTATTAAATTAAATATTGTTAAAGTTTCTACTTTTCATAGGATCACTTGTTTTGTGCTGCTCTCTTCTTTAATAATTGTCCATTTCAATTGCCTCTAAATCTTCATTAAGGAATCAAAAATTATTCACTAATTGTGATTTGGTGAATTTTCTCTTTTCTGGATCTATTAAGTTACATAGAATTCGTTTTATATCATCTAATGCAGTAGTATCAATTGATTTTAGAACGTTTTGAGTCTTGTTTATAGAGTACTGAGATGTTAACGTACTTGTTTCAAGCCATGTACTATTAAATTTCAATGTCTTATTCATTTGTTCTATAAATCTGAGAAACTGCTGAATTATCATCTGATAGTTTCTTGGAGAATTTAATCGTTCTGAATCATATTCCCATCTCTCCTTTAATCTTTCATTACTTAACGCAAATTGTTTTATGTCATCTTTAATTTCTGTAGTTGACTCAGGTTTTAATTTTTCAACAAAACTATAGTTTAAAAAGTCACTCAGTTCCTCACCTAATCCAAAAGCTTTGATGAAAGAATTCAATCTAAGAAGTCGAATATATCTTGGTTGATTACCTTTTAGAGATTTGACATTCCAATTTCTGGTATCTGGTTCTAAGGATTTGAATTCAAAGTATTTATCCAAAAAGTCACCAATTGAATAATATGTCTCTTTGATTGTGTTTCTACCTATGGATATTCCTTGAAGTTATTCTGTTTCGTTTTTCCAAGATAATACCATTGATCTAATAGGATAGAAATAATAAGTATACCCTCCTTTATTTTCTATTGATCGAGGTATTCCAAAATGAGATTCTATTGTCCTTTTTGATTGATGTTTAGTTTAGTTGTTAATTCATCTTTTAATAAAACTTCGATAACATTTTCGGATTCATCTACTTTGTAAGTTATTCCGTTGTTTGTATCATACCAGTTTGCGAAAGGCCCTCCAGTAACAATATTTTCATTAAGTGAACTTATAGAATCTCCTAATTTTAAACTATTGAAAGTTAATTCATTCGGATCAACCGTTGAATTAGTTATTATCGATATGTCTTTTAGTATTTCCATTTTTTTTGAAGTTGCACACAACGTTTTGGCTATGCGCAGTGTCCCGAAGGGCATTGCGTATAGGTGCTGTGCTTGTTGCACAACTCAAAAATAGGAATAACTTTTGAGATAAAATACATATGTAAAAATTATTGCATGTCAGAGGTTTTGGTTATCTTTAAGGATGCAAGGAAGGAAAGACTTTACACCAAAACTTTTTACTACGGTCAATTTATATGATCTGGTTCCCGAGGATAATTTTTATCGTAAATTATTAAATACTCTGGACTTAGAATTTCTCAGGAAGTCGACCAGCAAGTATTATGGGTATGAAGGTCAGCAGAGTATTGATCCCGTCGTATTTTTTAAAATTTTACTGATAGGTTTCATGAACAATATTAACTCTGACAGGCGTTTAATATCGTTTTGCAGTGACAGCTTGTCTATTCGTTTATTCTTGGGATTTGATATTGATGAATCCTTGCCCTGGCATAGTACTATAAGCCGGACAAGACAGCTGTATGGAGAACAGGTATTTTTAGAACTGTTTAAACTAGTCTTGTCCATGTGTATTCAAAAGGGCATGGTGAGAGGTAAGAGACAAGCCATTGATAGCGCATTTATAAAAGCTAATGCCAGTTTGGATAGTTTACAGGAAAAGGAGGTGCTGGACGATGCTACGGTTTATGCGAATGAATTGAATGAGGGTTCTGAGTATAAGGTATCCAAGGCACGCAAAAAGTTAGTTGAACGTCATCACCTTTGGAAAGAACAAGCTTATAAGGGCCAGCCGGGGGGAAAGAACCTGAGTGGTCATACCAATAAAACAGATGCACCAATGGATGAAAACGGCAACCTGATACGACCTCGCTACTTATCAAACCATACCCATTTCAGCCCTACAGATCCTGATGCCAGAATTAGTGTAAAACCCGGCAAGGCAAGGCAACTGAATTATTACGGCCAACTTAGTGTAGATGACAGGCACCATGTGATAACAGGAGCATGTGCTGATTTTGCGGATAAACGTGATAGCCAATGTTTGGAAAACATTGTTATACAAACCCGTGAAAACTTATCTGAACATGAGATGCGACCAGGTGATATATTAGCAGATGCCGGCTATAGTAGCGGTGAAGCCCTTAAATTTTTGAATGATGAGAATCTAGAGGCATGGATACCCAATTTTGGACAATATATCCCGGAACGACCAGGATTTATATATAACAAGGAATTAAATCAATACTCATGCGTCAAAGAAGGAGGACATAAAGCAATACTTTCTTATAAAGGTGAGAAAACAGACAGTAAGGGTTATGTCAAACGAAGCTACCGAAGCAGTAAAAGAGATTGTCGCACCTGTCCCTTAAGAGTGCAATGCTGTGGCAAGAAGACGAATTTTAAAAAAATAGATGATAGTATACATAAGGAACTATATGATAAAATGCATGAAAAGCCAACCCAAAACGAAAAAAGGGCTAAACAAATGAGTAAAATCCGCAGTAAGACAGTAGAACCTGTCCTGGGATCGCTGTTGAATTTTTACAATATGCGCAGGGTCAATACCAGAGGAATTAAACAAGCAAATAAACATGTGCTGATGGCTGCCCTTACATACAATCTACTCAAGTACGTCAAATTTGAAAGATTTAGGCCGGTTACCATTTTTCAGGCTTTAGAAGCCTCAAATCTCAAGATTAAAAACCATATAAAGGTGATTTTGAGCTTTTTAAACACCCATGTCCATGTATACACGGTAGAGCATTCATGTCAAGGAATTTTAAGATATCTGAATGTTTGTTGAGTCTATTTCATCTCAAACAAAACAGCATCGTATAATTTAATAAATATCAGGTCTTAGAAGAGGTTGTGCAACAGCTACCGCTGTTAGCAGTTAGGCGTTTTATTTTTTCTAGTAATTTCATTCGTCAAACGTCTCTCTATCTATACTGTCATACGGACTTGGTTTTCCATTATTCTGCAATACTTTGATTATTCTAATTCTGTTATATCGTTGCAAAAAAATCGGATATATGTTTACATACAAATTTAGTATAGGAAGAAAAACCCAGTCAAAAACGGTCAATTTTCTGTTAAGCATAAATATTAACAGAATAAAAATTATTACACCAATTATATGTCGCCATTCGTAATTTCTGGTTTTCCTTTCATATTTATATAACTCATTTATTTTGTCGGTTCTACCAATCTTAATTTGCGAGATTTTTTTTCTTTTTCTCACTAAGTCCCCTGTCGTTGGCAGGTACTTCTTGTATGTTTTGATACCAATCAATTCATAAATTGTTCTGTCCCGAAAAAACTCAAATTTTTTCGGTTTGAAGTAGAGTAATATTGGTTGTCTAAAATTCAAGGTGTCGTCTTTTACGCTTACTGCTAACGTTTTCGGGCTTGGCGAAGGTGGCGGATTTTTAGCACAAAAGTTCAATAGAATTCCTAATGTTGAACCTTGCACAAATGTTTCATAGAATCACTTCAGCCGCCATATTGCCAAACCGATGTTAGCGGATGTTGTGTGTCCTGCGTTACCACAGGGTACAAAGATAAAATAAGTTCTTTGAAATGGTAACATAACTTTATCAGAGATGATAGACTTTAGCGGAAGTCAGCGACGAGCTGTATCCAAGTAAACGGGCAAATACAGAGGACTCACACAAAGACAGCAACTAAAGAATGAACTATCGGATAGGACTTACAGGAGTTGTTTCCAAACCGCCTTGTGGTGCTGCATTTCATGGTGTGGTATTGAGCGACAAGGTTAAATCAAGTTCATACTGGATTGTAGCAGTAGTGATTGTATGGTATGGGTATAGGAGTTGAACGCAAGTGAACCCTTATGGACATGTCGAAAATAACATTTACTGTGTCAAAATCGAGGGGGAGAGCGACCC
>JBATMZ010000029.1:0-21811 GCA_049290115.1 Saprospiraceae bacterium
ACCCTAATGGAAGAGAACCTTCTGGTGGTATTCAGGACTGGACTCTTTCTGCTGATGGTAATTCTTTGTTTGCCTTCTTGGGTATTGAAAATGCACTCCTTAGAATTGACCTTAATTCGAATACTGCATTCTGCCTTCCTGGTACAAATGCTAATTTGGCTTTCACTGGAACGGTGGGTGCTCAAACCGATGAGTTTGGTGGTATGTACTTTGATGACAATATCCTTTATGGTTGGCAGGTAGATAGAGGTAGACTCTTTTCTATCAATACTTCTACGGCTCAACTTTCTTTGGTAGCTTCCAATCTTCCTTTAGATGTTAGAGGTGATAATGCCACTTGTTTGCCTTGTCAAGACGAATCTACCATCACCGTTTGTCCCGATTCAACTACAACCTATTCCGTAGTCGTTACTGATGCTAATGGTTGTTCTAGTTCTACATCTGTGACCGTGGTTGTTCGAAATTTTGAAAATGTTCACATTGAAGGAGATGGAGAGATTTGTTATGGAGAAAGAAGTACCCTTACAGCTCCAATTGGAACGTCATATCTTTGGAGTTCAGGTCAAACCACTCAATCGATAACTGTAAGTCCAATTATTACGACAACATACACTGTGACAATTACCAGGCCCAATCAATGTGATGGAGTTGGAAATTTTACGATCCTAGTGAATCAATTTCCAAACATATCCATCGAAGGAAAAGATACCATTTGTGCTGGAGAATGTACACAATTACTTGCAAGTGGAGGGTTTTCTTATGCTTGGTCAGGCAACGGTATACAAGCAAACAATGCATTAATAGAAATTTGTCCTACAGAAACTTCCATGTATATGGTGACCGTTTCCAGTGAACTTGGTTGTTCAACTGTGGATTCTATTAATATTTTTGTAAAAGATACTCTTTCGGTTTTGATCTCAGGAAATAATTCAATTTGTCTTGGCGAAACTACTTCTTTAAACGCCTCTGGTGGTGTAAGTTATATTTGGAATACCGGAGAGACAACTACAATCATTCATGTTTCACCATTGACAACCACCACATACACTGTAACAGCTACTGGAAATACAAATGTTTGTGAGGCAAGTGGTAGTTTTGTTGTACAAGTTTATCAAAAACCCGATATAATTATTACTGGAAGAGATTCAATTTGTGAAGGAGAATGTACTAGATTACAAGTTGAGAGTGGATTTTTCAGTTATATTTGGTCAGGATCAGCAGTTGCTTCAAACGATCATTTTATTGAAATTTGTCCTAGTGAAGATACTGAATATACGGTAATCGTTACAGATGACAATGGCTGTACCGCTTCGACATCAAACATTGTTTTTGTAGGAGAAAAAATAATTCCAAGTATCACGGGTATTACAAATATATGTGTTGGGGAGCAAGTAGTTCTGGAAGCGTCAGGAGGAACTTTTTTCCTATGGAACACTGGTCAAACTTCCTCTTCAATAACAGTTTCGCCAACTATTAATACAACCTATTCGGTAACCGTTACCAATGGTGGTATATGTAAAGCCCAAACTAGTATTGCGATAGAAGTCAATTCGATACCGAATGTAAATATTAATGGTAATAATGAATTATGCCTTGGTGAGTGTACAGAACTTACAGTTACAGGTGGAACTCAATATCTCTGGAGTGGGCCTGGTTTTTCATCAACTGAATCAGTTATAGAAATTTGTCCAGAAGAAACTGGGATATATTTTGTTACAGTAACCGACGGAAACGGATGTTCTAAAAGCCAATCTGTAGAAATTAAAGTTAATATTCCTGCCATTTTAACCATAACTGGGGACGATGAAATTTGTGAAGGTGATTCTACGAGACTTGAAGTTTTAGGTGGTTTACATTATACTTGGAGTACGGGTGAAACAACCACATTTATTGTCGTAAAACCTGATGTTTCTACTACATATACGGTGACCTCAATTGATTTAAATGGTTGTCTTACTTCCATTAGTAAATTAGTTCATGTTCGGCCAATCCCAAATATTTTTATCGTTTATAAAGAAGAAATTTGCGAAGGCACAACCGTAAATATCAGAGCAAATGGTGGAGAACACTACTTATGGAATACTGGCGACACAACAGCTTCTATCAATGTAAGTCCAGATACTTCAACTTGGTACATAGTCACGGTCACTAACGGTTTTAATTGTATGGATGTGGATAGTGTTGAAATCATGGTGAAACCAAAACCTACGATTGTCATCGATGGAAATAAACAAATTTGTTTTGGTGATTCAGCTACAGTGTTCGCTTCTTTATTAAAGTACAATAAGTGTCCTGATGAATGTGAAATCCTGGATCCAGTAGTTATAGCATACTGGGATTTAGAAGCTTGTAAGTCAGTAGTAGCGACTGGGACGCATTTAGATTATTCAGAATTTGTCCCTGTAACATTCACTGGAGAATGTCTTGAAATTACCACCACAAATGTACGTAGAATTCAAGGGGAACATTCTTGTTCTTACGGCCCAAGTGAAGCGGATATTGCTATGTGTATTAGTGGACAAAGTACATGCAATAGTACTAAAGTAGATTATACACAAACTTTACGTTTTTCTGTTACTGTAAGACCTGGACAAACAGGAAGAATTACAGGTTTACAATTTTATGAAACATCACCAACCAATTTCCAATGGGTAATGGGTGCTTCTGGACCAAATAATTACTACCAAAAGTATTTATTGCGCATCAAAAAAGACGGTCAAATCGTTTATTACAAAGATGAAATCACTTCAGAAAGAGCATGGCATTTAGTGAGCCATGACTTTAGTAATAATAACCATTTTGCATTTAGCAAAGAAACGGAATTTGAATTTGAATTAGTTCCTTATTGCCCTGTTGGAAATGGAGCCGCCATGAGTGTTTGGGATATTGATGAAATTAAAGTTTTAGGTGGATGTTGTGAATCAGGAAATCATGGAGATATTTCATATCTGTGGTCAAATGGATCTACACAACCTGGCTTTAAAGTATCTCCGGAAATAACAACCAAATATACAGTAACCGTGACGGATTGTTGTGGTTGTACTTCTAGTCAAGACTTTGAAGTAAGGGTAAACAACATGAAAGTTGATCTAGGACCTGATGTAATGATTGAAGAAGGTCAGTCCATTACGATACGCCCAACAATCACTGGTAATAGTATATGTCCTGCTCCATTGCCTGATTTAAACTATAAATGGTCAAATGGGTCAACCTTAGATTCCATATTAGTGAGTCCTGCCATCTCTTATGTATATGGAGTGACTGTAACGGATTGTATGGAATGTAAGGGAAGTGGAAGAAAGTTTATTTTTGTCAACCCGGGAATCAACAGGGTAAATGTAGTTTATCCAAATCCAACAGCTGGGAAATTCCAAGTACTCAATTTTGATAAGCTTGACGATAATACCCACATACATTTGTATATGATGGATGGCAAACTAGTAGGCTCAAATGAAATACCATATAGAAAAATAACAGAATTCCACTTGGAAGTAGACCTACCAAGTCATATCCAAAGTGGTATGTATATTCTCGAAATAAACAATAATGGAATCATTACGAGATCACAAATTGTTGTGATAGAAAGATAATATTTATCATCCTATAAAAATTTGTTGAGGGCCGACTTTAATTAAAGTCGGCTTTTTTTATGTGAAAAAATAAATTTCAATTTGAAATAGACAGCTCGTATGTTTACATTTTGAAGAATATTTTACACATTGAATGTACATTTCTTTCTCATTTATGTGGTACTTTGTATATTTTTGTAAACTTTTTCTGTTTACCTAAAAATATTTGTAATGAAAAATCGTAGTTTTTTCTTATTTGCAATACTAATATTGGCAGCTTGTTCTTCTAATAATAAGGTAACAAATCAACCAACTTCATCCTTTTCCGAACCTCCTTCATGGGCAAAAGAAGCGGTTTGGTATCAGATTTTTATTGAACGTTTTAGGGACGGTAATACCAAAAACAACCCTACAATTAAAACTTGCACAGGAGCTTTGTCAGATAGTATTCCAAATGATTGGACCATAACACCTTGGGGACATAATTGGTATCAACAAGAGGATTGGGCCAAAAATACAGGATTAGACTTTTACAGGTCTATTCAAATGAGACGATACGGTGGTGACCTCGATGGTGTTGAAGAAAAAATTGACTATTTAAAAAAATTAGGTATCAATGCTATTTATTTTAACCCCTTAAATGATGCCCCTTCTTTACATAAATTTGATGCTAGAAACTATCATCATATTGACATTACGCTTGGTGATGACATTGAGGGAGATATAAATCTTATGCGCAATGAAAAACCAAACGATGCGGCTACATGGACTTGGACAACAGCTGACAAAAAATTTATATCCCTGATTAAAAAACTACATAGTGAAGGTATACGAGTCGTATTGGACTTCTCTTGGAACCATACTGGAAAAAATTTTTGGGCTTTTAAAGACTTAGAAAAAAACCTAGATAAGTCTCCATATAAAGATTGGTATGAATGTTCCTTCAAAAAGGATGAAAAAACAGGTGAAACAAGTTTGACTTACGAAGGCTGGATTGGCATTTCTTCTCTTCCCGAACTGAATAAAGTCAACGCTCAAGAAAAAATAACGGGACATCCGTACGAAGGGGATATTCATCCTGACGTCAAAGCCCACATATTTGACGTGAGTAAAAGGTGGATAGATCCAAATGGTGATGGAATTTTTGACGATGGTATTGATGGCATGCGATTAGATGTTGCCGAACATGTTCCTCTTGGATTTTGGAGAGATTTTCGAAAATATGTTCGTTCGATTAACCCTGATTTTTACTTGGTAGGTGAAAACTGGTGGACGCAATGGCCTGATATTCTGATGGACCCAGTTCCTTGGGTTAAAGGAGATATTTTTGATGCAGTAATGCATTACCAATGGTATAAGGTCGCTAGAGGATATTTTGCTCAAAAAGACGAAAGTGTCTCCTTGTCCAGCTTTAAAAATAGTATTGATTCCGTTTTTCTAAAGTACCCAGAACACACCCGACAAGCCATGATGAATCTTTCAGCTTCCCATGATGCTCCTAGGTTATTGACCTGTTTTGCTAACCCTTCCAAATATAAATACAATGCAGTTCCAAGGGATAATCCAAACTATTGGACGGGTAAACCTTCTCTTGATGTCCTTAATAAAGTAAAATTATTTTTACTTCATCAATATACATTTGTTGGATCTCCGCACATTTGGAATGGTGATGAAATGGGGATGACTGGTGCTGATGATCCTGATTGCAGAAAACCTTTGATTTGGCCAGACATTGATTTTGAAATAGAAACGCCTTTTAAAGAATCGGATTTTACTTATTCCGAAAAACAAACCATGGATGATGATTTATTTGATTACTATGCATCTTTAATCAGGTTAAGAAAATCCTCCAAAGCATTTACATCTGGTCGATATCAGTTTTTAAATTTGGCCAATAATCAAAATATATTGTGCTATAAAAGGGAGGAGGGAATAGAAAAATATGTCGTTATTTTTAATAAAAATAACAAAAAACAAAACATCGAAATACCTTCGACCATTAAAATCAAAAAACAAGTTTTTAATTTTGGAAACGTTACTTCTCTCGAAGGAAAGCAACTTATTTTGCCCCCTTATTCAGCCGTGGTATTCCTAGAAAATTAAATTTAAATATTCTTAGAAAACTATTCTTCTTCTTGGAATGAATTGATGATGCGAACAAATTCCTCCGCATCCAATGAGGCTCCACCTATGAGTCCACCATCGACATCCGGTTGGGAAAATATATCTTTTGCACTTGATGACTTTATCGACCCTCCGTAAAGAATATTCATGGATTCGCCAATTCGTTTATTGTACTGCCTTGAAATCATTCTCCGAATAGAGTTGTGCATTTCTTGTGCTTGTGCCGGTGAGGCGGTTTCTCCTGTTCCAATTGCCCAAATTGGTTCGTAGGCAATAATGATATTTTTTATTTCTTTGGAATTGAGCGAAAACAATGATTCTTCAAGTTGGATTTTTACATGAAGAATGTGTTTGTTTGTTTTTCGAACTTCAAGATCTTCACCACAACAAAAAACAATCTTTAATCCAGCGTCAAGGGCAGCTCTTACTTTTAATTTGAGTAATGCATTATCCTCGTGAAAATATTGTCTCCTTTCGGAATGACCTAAAACAACAAAAGGTATACCCATTGAAGAAAGCATGGTAGGAGAAATTTCACCTGTGAAGGCTCCTTCGTTTTTGTGATGGCAATTTTGAGCAGCCAATTTGAGTTTGCCCTTAGACTTAATTTTTTTATCTAATGTGGCCAAGTGTGTAAAAGGAACGGCAAGGATTGTCAAAACAGATTTATCCTTTTCTGAGGCTATTATATGATTAACTATTTCAATTCCCTCTTCTACAGTAGTGTTCATTTTCCAATTACCGGCTGCTATTTTTTGTCTACTCATGAACAAAGTTTTTGTATGTACAAACTATTTTTGTATCTAACATAAAACGAAAGAATGTTACCTATTGTTTACCATTATACAAAACAATAGAAATTCCAAATACCTGAAATCTTTCTTTTGTTTGCGGGATGGGATCCAAATTTAATTTATTAGCAAAAGCAGGAAAATCGAGATCAGACAATGGGATTTGAATATATGGCTTAACTGCCAAAGCCACTTTTTCTCCAGGAATCTGGAAAATAAGGTACAATTTTCCATTAAATCCCGACGATCGGTCAAGTTCTTGTTTTTTTCTACGTGCACCAAGAATGTCCGTTTTCATTCTACTTGTTCTGTAGCCAATCCCTGCTCCAAATCCAAAATAACTAAAATGGCTTTCTGCATTGACCGAATATTCTGTCAAGGATAACCAATATTTTTTTGAAAAATTAGCTCCATTTTCTACGGCAAAAACATCGCTAGAATTGCTCACACTTGTCCAGCTGGCTTCAAAGGCAGCTTTACCCATTTTGTATCTGACACCAATTTCTAAACCATGTAATGAGCGAAAAGGATCCAATGCATCAAATGTTTCCTCCAGACCTTCATTGTATTGGTCTATCATATTATTGATGGTCGGAACTTTGACAAAAGCAGCATTATATCCTACTTTTATATTAAATTGAGCCAATAATGGGAATGTCCACACATACATTATCGATACAAAAAGGCCTCTTTGCAAGAAAATTTTCATTAAAATTTCAATAAAACTGATAAAGAAATACAAAAATAGTCCAAAAATCTAAATCTTTGCAGTCAATAGGTAGAATATTCAAATGGCAAAAGCAAATAAAAGTAAAAAATTAACCGTCGCAGAAGGAAACAAGACTAATGTATCCCAGCATAAAGGAGTTTCAATACCTTTTTATGTAGAGGGATTTTGGAAAAAAAACTACCTTCTGGCCATTGCCTTGTTTGCCATTACCTTTTTATTATATTTTCAAAGTATACCTTATGGCTATGTTTTGGACGACCTTATTGTCATAGAAGAAAATAACTTCACAAAAAAGGGATTCAGTGGCATTAAGGATTTAATGACGACAGAGAGTATGACGGGTTATTTTGGCGAACAAAAAAATTTGGTCCAGGGAAATAGATATAGGCCATTATCTCTGGTTACGTTTGCGATGGAATATGAATATCATCAAGCACTTCAACCAGACACAAGTCATTTTATCAATATCTTGTTGTATGCACTCACGGGAATTCTACTTTTTATGGTGTTGCACCTGCTCTTCCCGACGGCTGGCCGCTCAATATGGCTAGGCATTCCTTTTATTGCTTCATTGATATTCCTTATACATCCAATTCATGTAGAAGCTGTAGCTAATATCAAAGGAAGAGATGAAATTATGGCGCTTTTATTTTCACTAGTTGCATTATATGGAGGATTGAGGTTTATGGATAATCAACAAAAAAAATGGTCCGTCTTTGCAGGAATTATGTTATTCCTAGGGTTGATGTCCAAAGAAAATGCCATCACTTTTTTAGCCGTAATTCCTTTCACGGTTTATTTTTTTAGTAAAAATACAATGAGAGGACTTGGATCGTTAATGGTGATGCTTATCGGTTTTACTATAGCTTATTTGTGGATTCGTTTTTCTTTTTCGGGAGTTCCAAAACTTACAGAAGTCAGCAAAGACATTATGAATAATCCATTTTTAGGGATGACTTCAGCTGAAAAGTTTTCGACCATTTTTTATACATTTGGAAAATACATTCAATTACTATTTTTTCCACATCCTTTGACCCATGACTATTATCCATATGCTATTCCCAAAGTAAATTTCTCTAGTATATATGCTGTAGGATCAATGTTTTTATATGGTTATATGGCATACTATATGGTAAAAAACTTTGCTAAAAAAACAATACCTGCTTACAGTATTCTTTACTATTTTATTACGTTATCTATCGTATCCAATATTGTTATCAACCTAGGTACATTCATGAATGACCGTTTTATCTTCATGGCATCGATTGGGTTTTGTTTATTTTTGGCCTATATTTTACTAGAAAAACTGCCAAGCTTACATGCGAAATATGGAAAAATAACAGGCTGGAGTCTGTTGTTAGTTTTTGTGCTATTTTATAGTTATAAAACTTATAGTAGAATACCTGATTGGCAAAATGCCCTAACCTTAAACCAGTCTGCCATTAAGGTTTCTAGCAATAGTGCCCGTGCCAATTCTTTCATGGCAACAGCCCTATATAATGACTATAAAGCAAAGGAAAAAAGCAGTATACCTGACAAGTTGGCCATTTTAAAGGAAGCACTACCTTATGCTCAAAAAGCTTGTGAAATACTGCCTGAATATTATAATGGAAATATCATGGAAGCAGGTATTATCGGCGAAATATTTAGGCTAGAAGGCGATATGCCTAGCTTTATAAAAAACATCAGGGGTGTGATGCTTAGAAGACCTGATCTTCCATATTTGAAAGACTATAGTGAATACGTGATTTCGCAAGGATACTATCAGAAAGAGCTTTTTAATTTCTATATGGAGATTGGCCAACAATTAATGAGCCATAAAAAATATTCAAAGTATTCTATACAATATCTATTATTTGCCTATAAACTAAGTCCGGAAGGAAAACAAATCAATGCTATACTTTCGGAAGCTTACGAACTACATGGAGACATACAAAATGCACAAAAACACTTGATTAAAGCTAAAGGATAATGAATGCACCTAACAAGGAATTACTGCTACTAATTACACTAACCAACATACCAAAAGTTGGAGATATCGTTGCTAAGAACCTCATAAGTTACTGTGGCGATATAGAATCTGTTTTTAAAGAACCACTTAGAAACCTGATGAAGATTCCAGGCATTGGCGAAGTAGTGGCTAGGAATATCAGAGAAGCTAATTTCTCTTGGGCCGAACAAGAATTGGCGTTTATTGAAAAAAATAAGATCCAGGTTTTTGCCTACTACCACCAAACCTACCCATTTCGTTTAAAACAATTTGACGATTGCCCTTTTTTAATGTACTACCAAGGTGACCATATTTTGAATCATCCTAGAACGGTAGGTATCGTTGGTACTAGAAATCCAACGGATTACGGAAGAATAACTTGTGAAAAAATAATGGAGAGTTTATCCAAATACAACCCATTAATTGTAAGTGGTCTTGCCTATGGAATTGATGGTGTTGCCCATAAGAAGTCCTTGGCTCTATCGCTTCCAACGGTAGGTGTTTTAGGCCATGGCCTAGACATCGTATATCCTGCTACACACAGGTCATTGGCTTCAAAAATAGTCGAACAAAATGGTGGCTTACTTACGGAATTTCCAAGTAGAACAAAGCCGGATAAAGAAAATTTTCCTATGAGAAATCGAATCATAGCAGCTTTAAGTGATGTAGTTATTGTCATCGAATCCAAAAAGAAAGGTGGATCTATTATCACAGCAGAAATTGCTAATGACTACAATAAAGACGTTTTTGCCGTTCCAGGACGTCTCCATGATGAGTTTTCCGAAGGTTGTAATAATCTCATCAAACAAAACAAAGCACATCTAATCGAATCTGCTGATGACATTGGTTACATCATGCGGTGGGAAGAGATGGATGCTAGAAAAATCATTCAAACCAGTCTATTTGTCGAATTGGATGATATTGAAAAAGAATTAGTGGCCTTGCTTCGGGATGAAAAGGAATTAACGATAGATCAAATTACTTACAGACTAAGAAAACAACCTTCAGAAGTATCTTCTTTGTTGGTCAATCTCGAATTCAAAGGCGTCATTCGTTCCCTACCCGGCAAAAAATACATTCTTTTTTAAAGTTGGTATCTATAGGGAAACTTGTTTATATTTTTTCCAAATATCTTTGAATTGACTAGCCATTTCTTGCGCAGCGTTATCTGTAAATCGGATTACTTCTCCACCTTCCATAGCTGGGGCGGCACAAGCTAAACAAGCTTCGTTTGCGTCATAAATTGCAATTTCTAAGACAAACGGAATAAAGTCATTTTCAGGCAAAATAAGAAAATTGCGTTGTATCATTTCGTCACTTACCTTATATCTTTTTTTATATGCCTCCAAGTTTTTAAATACCTTTTTGGATGCAGGAATGATGTACTTATATTTTGTGTTTTGGCCTAAATTTATACTAACTATTTCTGAAAAAGCTTCATCGTTAACATCATAATGGAGATATGGACTGATGACCCAAACCTCTTTGGCATCATCTTCTATTTTTATCAATTGTTTAAAAGTCATGACTATTTAATATTTATAGTATTTACCAAATTGGCGTACATCCTAAAAGGCAAAAATACAAATTTTCATCATTTTACATCATTCATTTCACGCATGAGTCTTCTTATTTAGCGCTAAAGTCGTTTAAACCAAAAAATTATTAAAAATTATTATATTTTTGCCTTAGATTCACCTAGAATGGAACAAGCAATTTATACTCAATTAACCAAGGCAAAAAAGATCGGCAAAAAAAAATTTGCCGTTTTAATTGACCCTGACAAAGTTCGTTTAGCCAAATGGCAAGGCGTTCTTGAGCATGCTGTTGAAGCTGGGGTAGACTACTTTTTTATTGGGGGTAGTCTTGTGGTCAATGACATGTTGGACTTTGTCTTAAAATCCCTCAAGGAAAAATGTGATATCCCAATGATTCTGTTTCCTGGAAATTCATTTCAATTAAGCTACAAAGCAGACGCCATATTATTTTTATCGCTTATTTCAGGCAGAAATGCTGATTTGCTCATAGGAAAACACGTCATCACAGCACCTTTTTTGAAGGTAAGCCCACTTGAAATTATTTCAACGGGATACATGCTTATAGATGGAGGAATACCAACAAGTGTTCAATATATGAGCAACACATACCCAATACCCCATTCGAAGGATGATATTGCCTTATGTACGGCCATGGCAGGCGAAATGTTGGGTCTAAAACTCATGTACATGGACGCTGGTAGTGGAGCCAAAAATCCTGTTTCTGCCTCTATGATTGAAGCAGTGAGTGGTGGTATTACTGTTCCTCTTATCGTAGGTGGAGGCATAAAAACTCCTGAAAAAGCCCTAGAAAATGTCAAGGCAGGAGCCGATGTAATTGTGGTTGGTAATGCAATTGAAAAAGATCCAGGCCTCATTAAAGAAATGTCTGCAGCCATTCATTCTATGTCAGGCAATCAGCTCGAAAATGTCTGAAAATGTCTGAAAAATTGCGGGGTATTGTCATCAAATCTACGGGTAGCTGGTACACCGTTAAAATTCTTCAGGATATCGTTTTATGCCGGATCAAAGGTAAAATCAAATTAAACGATTTAAAGTTGACCAATCCCATAGCTGTGGGCGATGTTGTAATGGTTGAAATGGAACCAAAAGAAAATGTCGGAAATATTGTATCTATCGAACCAAGGAAAAACTACATCGTTCGCCAATCTCCCCGCAAAAAACATTTACTTCATTTTATGGCAAGCAATGTGGATCAAGTCCTCCTCATTGTAACCATAAAAAATCCTAATTTAAAACTTGGTTTCATTGATCGGTTTTTACTGATGACTGAGCCTTATGATATTCCAGTTATCATTGTTTTTAATAAAGCAGATATTTACCATGAGGAAGATTTAATTTTATTTAACTATCTTGAATCTGTCTATGAAAAAATTGGATACACTGTTCAAATGTGTTCAGCCGAGCAGAAAACCGGCATCCAAGAATTAAAAGATCTTCTTCGGGATAAAATTACTTTGGTAAGTGGTCAATCAGGCGTAGGAAAATCTACTTTAATTAGTACGCTTCAACCTAGTTTAGTCATAAAAACTGAAGAAATATCAGATTTTTCGGGTAAAGGACAGCATACAACCACGTTTGCAGAAATGTATGATCTAGAATTTGGAGGACACATCATCGATAGTCCAGGGATTAAAACACTAGGCTTTTCACACCTCGAAATAACAGATGTAGCCCACAATTTCAAAGAGTTTTTTGAAACATCCAAAGATTGTAAATACGCCAATTGCAAACATATTAACGAGCCACATTGCGCCGTAAAAAATGCCATAGAAAATGAAGAAATTGCCGAATTTCGGTATCAAAATTATTTGGCTGTCATTGACGAAATTGAAAATCAAAATTATTGGGAGATACACGATGATGTGTAATTTTAATTTCCTTCCAAGTTAATCGTGTAGTTATAGGAATTAGGCTGAGGTTTTTTCACAGTTTGAGTTGTACTAGTTACGGTGTATTGAAAACTGATCGGTGGTGGAGTCTGAAATACATCTTGAATTTCTGGTAACCTAAAATGGATCGTCATTTTTTTGTGAAAAATAACTTTCATATGACGAGGCACCTTAGGAACGATAAATTTTAACATCTTGACAATGCGAATAGCTTCTTCATCACAACCATAACCAATGTGGTGTAGCAATTTTACATCGGTGACCACCCCTTTATAATTAATATCGTAAGTAATGGGGATTGAACCCTCAATTCGATGTTCTAATGCTTGAGTTGGGTATTGTAGATTTCTAGCTATAAAATCTTTTAAAGCACCATCTCCTCCTTCAAAATATGGTTGCTTAAGGAAACTTTCGTCTTTTTTTTCTTTTTTCATTATGGGCAGGAAGAAAGGTTACTCGTTGAAAAAGTGCCATCGTCATTAGCCCTTATTCTCACGCACATATGAGTATAAGGGTTAAAAACAACCAAACCTTTTGTGTATGTATCAATGACAAGGTTTGAATCACCTATATTGACATTTTGTGAAAATAGGTTCGGGCAAGATATTGCTTGACTCATTATTTCATTGGTAGGTGAGATAACTAATTTATAACAACTGCCAAATGAATTTTTTGAAATAATAGTTTCTCCAACTTCCGTTACGGATAAGTCTGCTTTATAAACGTATTGTTCTATAACTTGATTGCTTTGACAGACTATTCTTGTCAATTCAAAGTTTCCACTAGTGTTGACACCTAACCTAAAACAATAACCTTTATTTGACCGTAACACGATACCCCGGCCAGAAATAGACTGATATACACTTTTGTTAATTTTTACGTTACTTTCCAATTGTGGATCCGGTAAGTCTAATTCTAAGGTATAAAATCCAAATTCAATATCATTTGCTAAAATGCATCCTGAACTTAAAAATGGATAGATTCCCCAGCAACCATTAAAACTTGAACTAGAACCATATCCCGCTGTAGTACCATTATTGGTTGGATATGTATCGTAATAAGCAATACGTGTTGGGCTGACTGGATTTGAAATATCGTAGACTTGTACTCCATCTTCGTAATACGAAATATATAGTTTATCTTCATGAATGAAAGGGTTGTGAGGCCTATTATTATCCGAATTTGGCATTTCTAATGGATCCTTAAATTCGCCAATTTTTTGTAATGTTGATTGATTTGTTACACTTCTTCGATAAATATTAATTGGTTTACCTTTTGGAACCTCCAATGCTTCATAAATATATGTTCCATCATCTGTTGCCCAACCACTATGGTTAAAACCACTAGGGCCAACATAAGATGCCTCAACTTGAACATTATTAATATCACTAACATCTAATTGATACATTCTACTTATATATCCACTAGACGTGTATGCGATATTGTCTTTAACATACAAATCATGAACGTAAGTATTGGTACCAGGAGCATTTATCAACGAGTCAATATGTATATTCTTTAAGTGAGTAGGTGCAAGTGGATTGCTGACATCATAAACGATGAGACCTCTATAAACACTATTGGAACCCGCCACATAGAGTCTTGCATTTGCCGTGTCTATATAAATATTGTGGGCTTTAAGAAAATGTGTATTTATATGATTCACCGTATAATTATCCATATTAAAGACCTGAAGTCCTTGGTTATAAGGACTCTGATCAGCAGTTCCATAAATTGCATTACCATAAACTTTGTAGTCTCTCCAAACGGTTGTAAACCCATCATTGTGTTGAAAAACCTGAATCGGATTACCACAATCAGTAACGTCATAAATGGTGGTTAGCTGTTTAGTGCCAACAACTGCAAATTTTTGTCCATTTGATTTTTCGTATCCCCAAATATCTGTGTACGTTTGGTTAGGAATTTTAATATTTGATCGCTTAATCATGTTAAAACCTTGTCCAAAATGATTAGGCAAAAAACAGTAAAAAATAATAGCTACTTTAATGAATTGGTACATATTCAATTGAACTTAAATTCTACAAAACCATTTAAATGAAAATCAAAGATAATGTTTTTTATTATTTTGTCAAAATTTTGAAAACAATGCACATGGACAAAAGGATTATTCAACATTTACAACAAGATAAGATTTTATACCAGGCCATTCAAAAAGTAGATTTAGTCGTTGAAAAACCTAAAATTTCATTGTTTGAACATTTATTAAAATCTATCGTATCCCAACAATTATCTTTACAAGCTGCGGCTACTATACATACAAGGTTTAGAAATAGCATCAAAACGCTTGATGTGTTACCACAACACATTTTTGATAAAAATCACGACGAATTAAGGGCTTTCGGACTTTCCAATCAAAAAGCAAGGTATCTTCAGAATATTGCTGAATATTTTGAGGAAAATAACTTAATGAATTATGACTGGAGTCAATTAAGTGATGAAGAAATCGTAGAAAAACTTATACCCATTAAAGGTGTTGGAATATGGACCATACAAATGATACTCATTTTTCATCTAGGACGAGAAGATGTATTTCCTACCGATGATCTTGCCATTAAAAATCGCATCTGTAAATGGTATGAAATTGAAGGCAATGGAAAAGAAGTTTTATTGAGAATGAACGAAATTGCTTCCACATGGCAGCCTTACCGATCCATAGCTTGTCGATACATTTGGGCTGCAGGAGACTTGTAGAAAAGACAAAACAACATGAACAAGTAGTAAAAACTTCTTTTGTTTACAAACTATTTCTGTGCTTTTCTATATAAATATAGTGCGACAAATGAAAATAAAATGTTTGGAATCCAAACCCCCAACAAAGGTGGCAAAGACATATTCGTAGAAAATGTAGCGGCAAATTTTGACAAAATAACAAAGGTCGCTCCTAGAATGATGCCTAAAGCCAAATGTAGCCCCATACCTCCCCTCACTTTTCTAGAGGCAACGGAAACACCTATCAATGTTAATATCAAAATCGTAAACGGATCTGCTGACCTCCTATATAGTTCAATGGCATATTTTTTACCTGAATCCAAGCCTCTGTCCTGCTCATTAGTGAGAAATTCGCGTAAATCTGATGTATTCATCATTTCCATTTGTCTAGAATATCGAATAAAATCATTTGGACCAAATGCCAGCAAAGTGTCCAAATAGGGTTCAGGTACTACGACCAAGCTTTCGTTTAATCCATCCATCGTTCGGATTTCATAATTTTCCAACCTCCATTTTCCACTTTCATTCACATACTTGATAGAATTGGCTTTCAATAAATATACGAGTTTGTCTTCCTTATATCTTTCTAGTCGAAAAGTATTGCCTGCACTATCACTGGCAGAATACGTACGCAAGTAGATTTTTTCATCTTTATTCAAGTAAAAATGGGTGTTAAAATTCAAACTACTCTTGGTGCCTTTACGAATATAATCAGCTTCAAATTCATTTTTCAGTCTATTACTTTTTGGGATTACATAATTATTACCAATCCAAAGTAAAATGGCCAAAAATGTTCCTGTCAACATAAAAGGTCGTAAAAATCGATTATAACTGATTTTCGCGCTCAACATACTAATCACCTCAGAATTTTTAGCCATCCGAGATGTAAAAAATATAACGGAAAGCAAACTAAACAGTGGCCACAAAAGACCATTTATCCAAGGAATAAAGTGTAAAAAATAATCAAAAACAATTTGTTTCCATGTTACATTGGCACTTATAAACCGGTCTACTAATTCAAAATAATGAATACATATGGCAATCATAGATATCATCACCATTGTAAATATGAAGGTGGAAAGATATTTTTTGATGATATATATATCCAAGATTTTAAACATCACTATAATCGTTGACTTATTTGTTTTACCATATCTTTTTTCCAAGAACTAAACTGTCCTATACTTATTTGATCCCTCGCCTCTGTCACCAACCAGGTAAAAAAACTAAGGTTGTGGATAGAGGCAATTTGTGCTGCCAAATATTCTTCGACCTTAAATAAATGCCGCAAATAAGCCTTTGAGTGATTCCTACTCGTAGATGCTGTACTTTCTATATCAATAGGACTAAAATCATCCTGCCATTTGGCATTTTTCATGTTTAATAAACCTCTCTTTGTGTATAAAACACCATGTCTGGCATTTCGCGTAGGGAGGACACAATCAAACATATCGATACCTAAGGCAATACTCTCTAATATGTTTTCAGGCAGCCCAACACCCATTAAATATCTTGGTTTGTCCTTGGGCAAAATACCACAAACCAGCTCTGTCATCGAATACATATCTTCGTGTGGCTCGCCAACGGACAAGCCGCCAATAGCATTCATTTCGGCATTTTGTGATGTAATAAATTCAGCAGATTCTTTTCTTAAATCAGGATAAGTACTTCCTTGTACTATCGGTGCTAAAGTCTGATCAAAACCATATATCGGACTGGTTTCTTCAAACCTCTGAATACATCTTTTTAACCATCGGTGAGTCATATGCATACTATTTTTAGCATAAGGCTTTTCACAAGGATAAGGTGTACATTCATCAAAGGCCATGATAATATCGGCGCCTATGGTACGTTGGATATCCATAACATATTCTGGAGTAAACACATGTTTTGAACCATCGATATGGGATTGGAATTTGACGCCTTCTTCTGTTATTTTACGCATACCTTTCAACGAATAAACCTGATATCCACCACTATCCGTAAGCATGGGTCTATCCCATCCAATAAATTTGTGTAATCCACCAGCCTTTTTTAAAATATCCATTCCCGGCCTTAAATACAAATGGTAGGTATTCCCTAAAATAATTTGTGCATTGACTGGATTAAGCAATTCTTCTTGATGTAAAGCCTTAACTGTGCCTTGTGTTCCTACTGGCATAAAAACAGGGGTTAATATCTCTCCGTGTGCTGTGGAAATTTTACCGCTTCTTGCAGAACTTCCTGGATCAACAGATTCTATCTTAAATGTCATTCTATCTAATTAAGTCTCATTTTGTATTGATTCATTTTAGCCACAATACCAATGATAATCGTGAAAATAAGTAAGGAGGAACCACCTTTACTTAAAAATGGTAGCGGAATTCCTACTACGGGAAGTAAGCCCATGGCCATGCCTAGATTGATAATAAAATGGAAAAAAAATATCCCGGCCGCACTGTAACAAAATCCTTTAATAAACTCTAAACGTGTTTGTTCTGCGATGGATATACATCTTAAAATGACAATGGTAAACAAGATTATTATTCCAACACTGCCTACAAATCCTTGTTCCTCGGCGATAGAGGTAAAAATAAAGTCAGTGCTTTGTTCGGGAACATAATTCAACTTGGTCATTTCACCTTTTAAATATCCCTTCCCGGCAAAACCGCCAGAGCCAATCGCCAATTTTGATTGTATGATATTGTATAATGAACCTCTAGGGTCACAACGGTCAGGCCTCAACCAAACATTGATTCTTTCCTGCTGGTGAGGTTTGAGTACTTTATCAATGACAAATTCGGAGAAAAAAGCGAGACTAATAGCTAAAACAATGATAGGGGAAATGACGATAGGAAGTCTAAAATTTCTTTTTAAAATGACATACGCCGACAAAACTATAAAACCAGCTCCAAAGGGTAGTAATGATAAAAGGTGTTCATTGTTATAATATAAAAAAATAGAAATTAATAATAAACCAACCACCAACCATGAGGCACTACTTGCTTTCATTTGATCATAGGCGTATACGGCAAAACCTATCATTAATATGGCCAATGTCACCAATAAAGGCGAAAAAATCAACGAGGTTATAAATATAGTCATCAAACAAATCGAGGCAATAAAATACCAATATGACATTCCTTTTCTAAATAACAATATAAAAAAAGAAAAAAAGACAATAGCTGATCCTGCATCAGGCTGCAAAAGAATAAGTAGTGAAGGAAATATAAAAATAGATATTGCTGTAAACATCGTATTTCCAGCTAAATAATTTTTTTTGCTAAAACTAAGGTAACTAGATAAGGCCAAGGCTGTACCTAGTTTAGCCCACTCCGCTGGTTGAAATGAAAAAAAACCAAAACTAAACCATGCTTTAGCACCATTGATTTCTTTTCCAAAAATTAATACCAAAACCAAAAAGACCAATGAAATGACATAGATGGGAATGGCAAAGGTGTTCCAAAACTTCCAATCTAGAGTTAAAACAGATACAAATGCCAAAAAGGAAATAACAATCCATAAGGATTGAGCTCCAATTGGGGAATTTAAATCCAAAAATTGAAAAGGTTTTTCAGGATCGTAGACTGTAGAATACAACATCAACCATCCAATAGCTACAAGGCTGAAGTAACTGGAAATCAATATCCAATCTAAAGAACTACTTTTCCGCTTGGCAATCATATAGGTTTGTTAATTGTAAACCAAGGTTCGTTTGCTGATTTGATCATAAACTGGAGTAGCCGCCGGAAAATGTTTTTTCAATATGAGTAAAAAGGACATCATTTTATTTTTATCCTCAAAAGCCCCTACCCTTATTTGATAATAAGGCACGACATGTTTCCAGTCCATAGACACAGAAGGGTACATATTGATAAAACGACTTCTTACAGACTCCATTTCTCTTCTGTCATCTGTAGTAATGATTTGAATCCTCCAGGCTTTGACGGTTTCATTAGCTTTACCATTTAAAACAAACTGTTCCATCATCGTTCTAACTGATGCAGGTTCTTGGATAACGATTTTACCTTGACCTTGCAAGGTTTCCGCCACAAAAAACATAATAAAAAAAAGCAACAGGGCACAATATTTTGTCATTAAAGTATATATTCTCAAGTGTTGTATATAATAATGCAAAGTTATCAATTTTTAGTGTCTTCCTTCATTTCAATTTGGGAAAATATCCAATACAACATATTTGCAGCCTTTATTTAGGAAAAACAACGTAAATTTTTAGTTAATACGATTAAAAAAGTTGTCACTTTAAATTAAAAAATTTAACTTTGAGTTTAATTTTTAAAATACAAAATCATGGAAGTTATGACGCCCCCTAAAAAACTCCTCTCCGGTGGACAATTTATCATTTCTGACTCAGATTATAAACATATTTTCATCCCCGAAGATTTTTCTGAAGAACAACATATGATCTTTGACACGGTGCGTGATTTCATAAAACAAGAAATTAGACCTTATACAGATAGGATTGAAAAGTTGGAAGAAGGACTTATCCCTTCTATGATGGAAAAATTTGCAGAACTTGGTTTTTTTGGTACCCACATGCCCGAGGAACTTGGAGGAAGTGCCATGGATTTTATTACCAATACTGCTATAGGGGAAGCAGTTGGACCTTCAGGCTCATTTAGCGTTAGTTACAATGCGCACACCGGTATTGGCATGCTTCCAATCCTTTATTTTGGCAATGAGACTCAAAAACAAAAATACATACCTGGCTTGATAACAGGTCAATTAAAAGCTTCCTACTGTCTAACAGAACCGTCAAGTGGTTCAGATGCTCTTGCTGCAAAGACGACGGCCATTTTAAATGCAGAAAAAACCCATTACATACTCAATGGTCAAAAAATGTGGATTACCAATGCGGGATTTGCCGATATATTTACCGTATTTGCACAAGTTGGTGGTGATCAATTTACGGGTTTTATCCTAGAAAAAGGAATGCCAGGATTTACCCTTGGAGCTGAAGAAAAAAAACTTGGTATCAAAGGATCTTCTACCCGAATGGTTTTCTTAGAAAACGTATCCGTGCCCGTTGAAAATGTATTAGGAGATATTGGCAAAGGCCACCTCATAGCTTTTAATGTACTTAATATTGGTCGCTTCAAATTAGGCGCTTCTACACTTGGTGCATCAAAAATGTTGGTTAATGTAGCGACAGAATATGCATTGGAAAGAGAACAGTTTGACACTAAGATAGCACAATTTGGTGCCATTCAACACAAATTGGCCGAGATGACCATTCAAAACTTCATCGCTGAGTCTGTTGTATATCGAGTTGCTCAAGCCATTCAATTAATGGAAGAATATGAAAAATCTGAAGGTAGTTCTTTTGAAAAATGTAAACTAGAAGCGGCAGAAGAATATGCTCTAGAATGTTCTATAGTTAAAATATTAGGTTCGGAAGTATTGGATTATTCTGTCGATGAGGCTGTCCAAATATATGGTGGAATGGGTTATTCCGAAGAAGGTGTTGTAGCAAGAGCTTATAGAGATAGTAGAATCAACAGAATATTTGAAGGCACCAATGAAATAAACAGATTGTTGATTATCAGCACTTTGCTCAAGCGAGCTATGAAAGGCGAAATAGATTTAATGACCCCAGCTTTGGTTATTCAAAAAGAGTTAATGGAAGGTATTCAAGACAACAAATCTTTTGAGGGTCCATATATCGAAGAACAACAAGCACTTTCCCAATATAAAAAAGCTCTCATCATGCTTTTGGGCACAGCGGCGCAAAAAGCCATGTCTGGAGATTTGGATTTGAAAGAAGAACAAGAAATCGTAATGAATTTTTCCGATTTATTGATGACCATTTACAACTTGGAATCAGTATTATTGAGGTGTATGAAAGTAAAGGATCAAATTACTACACCAAAAGCAGACCTCTACACTCTAGTATTGAAGACCGTTTTACATGAAGCAAATAGTTCAGTTTACAAAATAAGTATGGACTTAATCGGATCATTTGTAGATCAAAGCTTACAAGGAGCCTATATTAGCGGGATCAGAAAATATACGAAATACCCTTTACAAAATACGAAGGAAAATAGAAGAAAAATCGCAGCAGCAGTCAACGAGGCAAAAGGATATTGTTTTTAGAATAAAAAAATCATTCGATTTTAATAAATCATTTTGGTATTTTAGTTTGGTTTACTCAAAAAAACCAAAAGCTTTTGCTAACCCTATTGGATTACCGACAATTCGATTATCAATACTTTGATTTCTAAAATGAAAAAGTCCAAATTCAGGGTTTAGTACATCAGATGACATTCATTTATCAACCAATTTTTTACATTCATCCTGTATAGCTGAAACTAGCTGTTTTAAGTTTCGATTGAGGTTCAAAAACCAGCGAGAGTGAATGAAGAATCGGAATAGCGTCTTTTGCAAAGCGTTACCTACATTCAATAAGTAAATGCTTCACGGTGCAAAAGA
>JBATMZ010000030.1:0-65721 GCA_049290115.1 Saprospiraceae bacterium
GAGTTCGTAATAGCCATGATATTATTGGTTCTGGGAAGTCTCATCTTCATGGTTTTAATGGGATTGCCAGGTGAAATGACCAATACAGCTATTGGGCAACCTAAATTTAATTTAGGGCTGACGGTAAATGATTACGGTTGGATATTCTTGGTCGTTTTGATTGTACAAGGTATCTTTAGCTACTACCGAACGGTATTATTTTCCATTGTTTCTGAAAAAGGCATGGCGAACATCAGAAAAGAACTCTACAATAAAATCATCACACAGCCGATAGTGTTTTTTGAAGAACGACGTGTAGGTGAATTGACAAGTCGGATTACGACGGACGTAGAGCAACTGCAAAATGTTTTTTCCATTACGTTAGCCGAGTTTATTCGTCAGGTTGTTGTCATTATTTCTGGTGTCATTATTATTGTTTACTGGACACCTAAACTTTCTCTCATCATGTTACTTACCTTTCCTTTAGTAGTGGTAGTTGCTATGATTTTTGGGAGATACATTAAAAGAATTTCGAGAAAAAGACAAGACCAATTAGCCAATACCAATACGATAGTTGAAGAAACTTTTCAAAGTTTTAGTATCGTCAAATCATTTGTCAATGAATACTACGAATCCGTTCGTTATGCTAATTCGGTAAATGAAGTAGTCAATATATCTTTGCGTTTTGCAAAAATAAAAGGTATCTTTTTTGTGTTTATCATCACCATTTTATTTGGCGCTATATTTTTTATTTTGTGGCGCGGTGCGCTGATGGTTGAAAGTGGAGAAATGGAGTCTGGTGATTTATTTTCCTTTATTATTTATACAACAATTTTGGGAGGAGCGATAGCCAGTTTTGGCAATCTTTACACACAGATTTTAAGTGCTATGGGAGCTACAGAACGTATACTAGAGATATTGGACAAACCATCTGAAATTAATATATTGGATAGCAAAATGGAAGCCCCCCACTCGATTCAAGGGAAGTTATCTATGAGGAATGTGAGTTTTTCTTACCCAACAAGAGATGATGTTACCGTGTTAAAAAACATAAATATTGACATTAGTCCAGGTCAAAAAATTGCTTTGGTTGGACAAAGTGGTGGTGGGAAATCTACAATTGTACAATTAATACTCAAGTTTTACCCAATCAATGAAGGTGCCATTTTCATAGACGACAAAAATATCAATGAATACCCCCTACATCAAATGAGAAAAGAAATTGGGATAGTACCACAAGATGTTATTTTGTTTGGAGGAACTATTCTGGAAAATATTAGATATGGAAAACCTGATGCCTCAATTGAAGAAGTAGAACAAGCCGCTAAACTGTCCAATTCACTTGATTTTATAGAATCCTTTCCGGATAAATTTGAAACCATTGTAGGAGAAAGGGGCATCAAGCTATCTGGAGGACAACGACAAAGAATTGCCATTGCAAGAGCCATTCTTAAAAATCCTAGGATTTTAATTTTGGACGAAGCCACATCATCTCTTGATGCAGAATCTGAAAAATCAGTCCAAGAAGCTTTGGAAAACTTGATGATAGGTAGAACTTCAATCATTGTTGCCCATAGATTGGCTACTATTAGAGACGTCGATTGTATTTATGTTTTAGAACAGGGTAAAATTATTGAATCTGGTACACATACTGAATTAATACACCAACCCAATGGTTTATATGCACAATATGCACGACTTCAATTTGAAAATAATCCTATTCCAACCATTTAAAATTCTAAATATGAATAACAAAAAATTTGTACTTATAATCTGTACCGTTATTTTATTGTCGAATTTCTCAAATAAACTAAATGCACAATTTGGCGGTGGATTAACCATGAATTATAATTTTTATGAACGATATACAAATCCTAAAGACGCTTCGAATGAGGGACAATCATCGGGAAGTGTATTACTTAATTTATCTATTGGTCCCAAACTTTGGGTGGGAAGCCAGAATTTTTCATTTTCCATAGAATCTCAAATCGGATTAGCTATTTTAGGCTTGGATAGTAAAAACTATAAAGGACTAGGGATGGCACATATTCCCATTATTGGTCAAATAAACCTTAGAGGATCTTCTGGTTTGAATACGGTTGCAAAGCCCGGTTTTTCTATAGGTGGTGGAATACAGTACAATAGGACCGAATTATATGGTCTATCTCAAAAATATAAAGACCTTGGTTTGTCAAGAGATTTTTTTACAACTTATATTATCCAAGCAGGAGGTGGGTTTGGGATTAATGGTTTTGTAGCCAATGGTTTTTTGAGGTATGGATTTCATCCTGAAACCAAGGCTCAATCATTAAACATTGGTATGCAATTCGATTTAAATGTCATTGCCTATAGAAAGAATTTAAACAATCCAAATAGTGCTTTATAATATGAGGTTATTCGCATGAAGATAGAAAAAAACATATCACTACAACCCTATAATTCTTTTGGTTTTGACAGCATTGCAGAAAACTTGATACGTGTTGTTTCAGTAAAAGATGTAGAACAAGTAATCGCAAATAAATGGGTGCCCATTAAAATTTTAGGTGGGGGATCTAATATACTTTTAACTTCCTCCTTGGAAGGATATCTTCTTAAAAATGAAATAACTGGAATAAAAATCATAGAAGAAAACCAACATCAAGTATTTGTTCAGGTTGGATCTGGTGAAAATTGGCATTCGTTTGTTTTATGGTGCCTGTGCAACAATTTTGGGGGATTAGAAAATTTAAGTTTGATTCCAGGTAGTGTTGGAGCTGCACCTATACAAAACATTGGCGCTTATGGTGTAGAGCAAAAGTCATGTTTTCATCACCTAGAGGCTATTCATTTGCTTACAGGGGAGCGGAAGTCTTTTAGTCCAATTGATTGTCAATTTGGATACAGAGATAGTGTATTTAAACAAAAATATAAAAACCAATATTTTATAACGAGTGTTACCTATGTGATGCAAAAATCTAACCACGAACTCAGCTTACAATATGGAGAAATTCAGACTGTATTGGAAGCAAAAAATATCATCAATCCTACCATTCGGGATGTGTCAAATGCCGTCATTCAAATCAGACAAAGTAAGTTGCCCAATCCAAAGGAAATAGGCAATGCTGGCAGTTTTTTTAAAAACCCCGTTATTGACAAAACTCATTTGGAAACATTAAAAAAAGAATATCCAAATCTTCCATCGTATGCTACCATTGAGGAAGGAAAAATAAAAATACCTGCCGGATGGTTAATTGATCATTTAGGTTATAAAGGTTTCAGTGTAAATAATGTTGGAGTTCATAAAAATCAAGCCCTAGTATTAGTACATTATAAAAATGGTCAGGGGGTAGAAATCCTTAAGTTGTCAAAACAAATCCAAAATGCCGTTAAACATACTTTTAATATAGATTTAGAACCCGAGGTCAATATTTGGTAATATTTCAAAAATAAAATAATGAAAATAGATATTTTAGGTATTGGTGTTCATCCTGATGATATTGAATTAAGTTGTAGTGGCACACTTTTAAAACATATAGCGCTTGGAAAAACGGTAGGTATTTGTGATTTAACTCAAGGAGAATTAGGGACTCGGGGCGATGCGAAAACCCGTCTAATTGAAGCTAAAACCGCCGCTGATAAAATGGGGGCCTCTTTTAGAATAAATCTGGGTATGGAAGATGGATTTTTCCAAAACGACAAAAAAAATATTCTACAATTAATTCAAATCATCAGATGGTCAAAGCCTGAAATTGTCCTAGCCAATGCGCTTGTAGACCGTCATCCAGACCATGGAAGAGCAGCCATGTTAGTGGCCGAAGCCTGCTTTCTTTCGGGGTTAGTAAAAATTGAAACTGAGTATCTAGAGATAAAAAATCAACTTCCTTGGCGTCCTAAACATGTTTTTCACTATAATCAAGACCGAAACATTTCGGCTGATTTCGTTGTAGATATTTCCCCTTTTATAGAACAAAAATTAGAACTTATTGCCTGCTTCTCTTCCCAGTTTTTTAACCCAAAGTCAAGTGAACCAGAAACTCCTATTTCTACCAAAGGATTTATTGACCATATCAAAGCCAAAAATATGTGGTATGCTAGGGATATTAATGTGGAATATGCTGAGGCTTTTTGCGTCGAAAAAAATATAGGGATAAAAAATTTGTTTGATTTGGAGTAAATCACCCAATATTATTACACAAATAATAATCCTTCATTTCGCAATTGGTAACATAAAAAGGATTGGTAAAACTCGTCAGATGTCATTGAATTTACGCTTCCTTTGAACAGAATATTAAATTTTTCTACAGTTATTTTACGGTAATTATCACGATTGGGAGAGATGGTAGGAAGAAAATTGCTTAAAAATTGAATGATATCATTTTGCCCCTCTAAACATTTTAATTCATTATTTGAAAAAAAGGTAAATGACGATAGGTCGCTTTGCGGAATTACTCTAGTCTCCAAAAAGGAATGACATAGCCATATCATCATGTTATGTTGTCTTGGCAACTCCAAAATATGATTAAGTGACTGTTGTATGTATTTTTTAGGTATAGTTGGTTTTGGGATTTTAAAGTCAAACCAGTGTTGCAGCGGTAAATCTAAACCAACACCTTGCATATAATTAAATAGTGAATGCTGTAATCCTTCCGAAAATTTTTGATGGTCTGCGCCCGAAGGGTCTTCGTGAAAACAATCATTTTCTGCAAAACCAAAAAATTCAGGTCCTACTCTATTCACGCCAAAAGCTTCTGGATTAAGTCCAACAGGACTGTGGGCGGTCATCGCAAACAAGTGCCAAAACCCGGATTGAATGATGCCAACTTCTATCATTTGTCGTACAACTTCCATCGAATCAACAGTCTCTTGACTTGTTTGTGTTGGAAATCCATACATAAGGTAAGCATGTACTAAAATGTTTGTATCTGTAAAATGGCGAGCCACTTGCGCCACTTGCGCCACAGTAACACCTTTTTTCATTTTTGCCAATAGTCTGTCAGAAGCAACTTCGAGCCCTCCAGTAACGGCAATGCATCCAGAAGCCGATAAAAGTCGACAAAGATCCTTGGTAAAAGACTTTTCAAATCGAATATTGGTCCACCACGAAATCGTAATATTCCTTTGTATTAATTCGATGGCTAAGTCTTTCATTAAAGCCGGAGGAGCTGCTTCATCGACAAAATGAAATCCTGACTCACCAGTTTGCTCTAAAATTTGAAGAATTCGATCACATAAAATGGTAACATCAACTGGCTCGTAACGACCTATGTAATCTAAAGAAACATCACAAAAAGAGCATTTGCCCCAGTAACAGCCATGTGCAAGAGTCAATTTATTCCATCTTCCATCTGACCATTTACGATGCATTGGATTTAGGATTTCAATAACGGAAATATATTGGTCAAGTTTCAGGTCACTATAATCAGGTGTTCCAACTTCTCTTTGCGGTACATCCAAAAGTTCCACATCATTTTCATAAAAAACTACTTTGCCTTTCAGAGAATACGTGCGTTTTAAGTTTCTTCTGTCATTCGTACCGGAATAAAATTCAATTATTTTTTGAAGCGGCATTTCTCCATCATCCAATGTAATATGGTCAAAATATTCAAATACCCTTTCATCCGATAATTTTCTCAATTCAGTGTTAGCATAACCTCCTCCAAGGATGCAGATACAATTTGGGTTTAGATTCTTTATAACTTTGGCAATATAAAAAGCACTAAAAACATTTCCTGGAAAAGGAGCCGTAATACATACAAAGTCAGGAGATACTAAGTGAAAGTATTCTACAACTTTGTCTCTGATCAAGGTAGTGATAACTGATTTTTTTTCTTGGATTTGTTGGTGAAGTGGTGAAAAATCAGTGATAGTTCTTCCAAGCCTTTCAGCATATCGACTGAACCCAAAATCCTCGTCAATTTCCCTACTGATAAAATCACCTATATCTTCAATAAATAAGGTAGCTAGGTATTTAGCTTTATCTAACATACCTAACTCTCCAAACGCCCAGGACAATTCTTCCATTCTGTCAAATCTCGGTCCTTTAGGCAAATAATTTTCCTTGGTAATCCGATGTGCTAAAGAGAGGTTTTTACCTTGTAAAAAAGCCATAACAGGTTCAATACAGTCTACATATTGTTCCTTCCTATTAATGATAGATTTGCTTTCGTCAGAAATTATTTGATTAGAAGATAGGACTTCTGTAAAAATAGAGTGTAGCATTTTTTTTGAAAAAAGTGCTACAATAATCTCAAGGCTGAGATCAATCTGATAAGAAGAAACACCTAATGTATTTAGGAATCCCTTTAAATACATGGTGGCCGGATAAGGCGTATTTAACTGGGTAAAAGGTGGGGTAATAAGCAACACTTGTTTTTTATTAACCAATTCCATTTAATCAGTGAGATTCCACGTTTATCAAATATACTTTTAAAATATGGCAAATAGTATTTTTAACGGATAAGTGTAACATCCGTCATTATTTTGTTTCTGTTACCAAAGTAATCTTCATATTGTATATACATGATATATACGCCAGATAAAAGATCTTGTCCTCGAAATGTGCCATCCCAATTTAATTCTACCGTACCAGAATTTTCAAAATAAAAAGGTTCAAAATTATAAACTTTTGAGCCCCATCTATCATAAATTGAAATATCGAGGATATTCACGGGAATATTATTCTTTCTAATGACAATTTTTCCATTTGAACCACTTCCTGGTTTTATGATATTCGAAGTAACAAATTTGACTTCATTATCAACTAGTACATTTACTTTAGTTCGTACTGAACATCCATTGATGTTGATTATTTCTACTTCGTAGGTGTTAGACATTAATTGATCAAAATAGAAATTAGAGCCTGTTCCTACAATATTCCCTTTTAAGTCTCGCCAAGTAATACTCATTATTTCTGAATCGTCATAATTCGTATAAACTTCTATACTACTTGTTTCATTAAAGGAAATGGTGATATCTTCTATAGGCTCAACCGTCAACAATTCTGGTTCTTCTAAAACAAATGATTTGGTATATAGACAATCATAATTATCCCTAACCTCAATTTCATATGTTCCTGCTGATAAATTGTTCAAAATACTACCCTGAACGTTTACACCATTTACAGTTAAAACATGTGGCTCGATACCACCGATGATAGATATATTTTTGATCGAACCATTTTTGTCGCCGAAGCACAATGGATCATACGTATCCAATATAATATCTTCAGGAACATCTTTATTGACTATAATATTTAAAGTATCTAACCTTAAGCAGCCATTTTTAGCGTTCCCTACTTGAAGATAAAAAGTACCTGGTTTAGTAATAACTACATCAGCTGCCACTAAACTTCCGTTAATTTCTCCTCCATTTCTTTGAAACCATTGATAAGAAAAATTATTTCCTCTGTCTGTTTCAGGTTTAACTTCAATTTGTTGTGTATTACAATACCATAATTTATCCGTGCCCAATTCTAGTTTTGGATAAATTCTATCTTCGTTAATTACTTTACTATTCTGATTAGAACAACCATTTCTAGAAGCCCTCATAAAAACATTGTAATCCCCTTTAACAGTAGCAGTATAATTTGCTGTATTATCTACCAAAAAGTTAGGTCCCAGTGTCCAACGAATGTATTCGGGAGTAAGGCTTGAAACAGCTTGCAATGGAACTGATAATTGAAGACAGGTTAGTTCGCCATCACCTTGTATAGACACGTTTGGTGCGACAAAATCAGAGCGAATAGCCACTAAAGTATCAACAACACACCCATTGTCTGCTCTTTTTGCGGTAAAACGACAGGAAACTCCCGATGCGGCCATTGTGGAATCAATAGGGAAGGTTGTACCATTAACAACAAGCCCACTGATTAAACTCCATTTTTCGGATACCAAGGGATGGCTTGAATTATAAGTAATCGAACCTGTTTTTATTCTACAATCTAACACAGGGTTGTTAAAACTGCAAACTGGTTTATCTTTATTCAATGTAATGTCGACAAAATCAGAGGATTGGCAATTGATGAAATTATTATTTAAAAAAGCTACTACTCTATATCTTCCAGGTTTGTCAATGGTAAAGGTTGACCCTGAACCTATAAGGTTTATTCCATCATACCATTCATAGGTAATATCATTTGGAAAATCACTTACGATTGATGACGTTAAATTAATATTTTCATTATTACAATCTAATTGTCGAATACCATTTTGAATGGTAGCATTTAACACAACAGTTTTTACCTCGAAACGATGCACTAAATCACAAGTGATCAAGTCCGGTACCGTAAAAACGCCACTATGATAATATTGAACTCCTTGAAATTCGTAGAATTCTCCTGCACATTGATAAATAGTTCCAATATCGTTGATTTGGATAGGTTTCAAACGAACATCATACCGAAGGGTTTTACAGCTATTGGTAGCGTCTTTACACTCTATTATCGTATCACCTGTTATTGTAGTATTACAAATATCAATGGATTCATTGGGACATATTTCAATAATGGTTGTCTCTAATTCGTCGGGCTTAAATTCAACATACAGATCTTCAACAATACCACAAGCGCCCTTGGCGCAACCTCCTCCATAATAGGGGTGGATATTTACATCAACTGAAATTCTAAAAGCATCTGTCGCTGTTCCATTTAGTATTAGTCTTACATTTTGTCCTATGTTATCATTGTTGACGAAGGAGTAAGACCCACTACCCAAAACATCGATATTCCAAACAAAACAAACGCTATCAAGAATATTAATTTTTTCAACAAAACAACTTTCAACATAATTCATCAAACAAGTTGGCAAAATCATGGAGTATGAAATAGTATCTCCACTTTGCTGACAATCCAAATTATTTGGTCCCACAACAAAACCATCTTGCAATTGTGTTTCATCAATTTCCTCAGCAGGCGTAGTATCAACACCATCAACAACTTCAATCTTAAAATCGCATATATCACCAGCCATTCCATCTAACACAAGATAGGCTACTTTTCCAGGTGTAAAACCAGACCATGAAAGGTAAAAAGTATCTCTTTGTCCGAGTATTGCTGGTATTGGATCCACACTACAATCCACAGAGAATGATTCACCACATCTTCGATACAAACCAGCTTGAACACCCGCATTATTCTTGCAATTAGAAGGAATAATTCGAAGCTTTACAGTACTTTGACATGGTGTAAATGCAAACCAAACTACATTTTCTGCAGAACCGCCATAATTGCAAATACCTATCCATGGATGTGGAACCGTAAGGGTATCTGGAAGTCTCCCGGTAAAACCATCCAATTCATTTCCACACAAGTATTGTGCTGAACTACAAGAATTTCCTGTAGGTAGTAATGAAAATTCACATTGCCCAAAGGACACGTGTCTACAAAAGATGAAAATAAAAATTATATAAATCGATTTCCTACTCAAAACGTATTCTGTTATTTAGGTTTTTCGGCTTCATTTTAAGAATCAAATAACTTGCCAAATGCTGCACAAAGGTAAAATAAAAATCGTATTTATTTTAAGAATAAGGACTAAAAAAGTCTATTTTTTTTATTAATACAATTTGTACTATATAATATATTGATAACCTATTATTTATATTTGCAATTAAATATAAAACATCAACTTAGAAAACTTAATTAATACCAAAATGTTCCATTATTTAACCTATAAAAAATGTAGTTAATGTCTAAAAAAACTTTAATTTTAGGTGCTTCAGAAAACCCTTCTAGGATGAGCTTTACAGCTCTAATACAATTGAAACAACATGGACATGAGGTTATTGCAGTTGGAAGTCGAGAAGCTACTATTAATGATACACCTATTCATACCCATATACCAAATATTAAAAATTTAGATACGATCACCTTATATATTCGGCCTGAAATTCAAAATACGATGATGGATGATATATTTAAAAATAAACCGAAAAGGATTATATTTAATCCAGGAACCGAAAACAAAAATTTACAAGCTAAGGCCAATTCCTTAGGTATTCAAACAGACAATGCTTGTACTTTGGTTCTTCTTTCACTTAATCAATACTAATGTTAATATTTTGGGTTAGAAAAACACATTACAAATATTTGGTATGTTTTTTGTATTGAATACTATACCTGTAATTGTTAAACCAACATAAAGCCGAATCGTAAATAATTCGGCTTTTTTTATTGTTTCAATGATTTTTTAACCAAATCCTTTAACTTTTCTTCAAATTCAAGCAAAGAGCCAAATTCTGTTCTATAGGCCAAACCTAATCCAACTTTAGGCGATAATGTGTTTTGAACAATGAGTTCTTGCCTTCCATAAATTCGAGCTTTTAATTTCCTGTTTTCTGTCAGAATTAATTCTAACGAAAAGTCTGGCAACATTTGATTATAGGTTAGACCTTGATTTTCAAAAATATAGTTTCCCCCCATGTTGAGGGTTACTCTTTCGTCAAGAAATTTGAATCGGTTTTTTAACCTGAACTCTATTTCGTCAGGCCATAAATTTGTATTACTAATATCCGCAACAACGCCCGTATTATTGCGAAGTCCAATTTCAAAATCGACACCTGCCAATAAACCATTTTCGACAAGAGCCAGATTTATCAAACTAGTAATGTATAACGATAGTTGACTACTCAGGAATTCACTTAGCGTATTAATACCCATCGTTTGTATTCCACCTGTACCCAAAACATCAGAAATTCTATTTGAAGGTAAAAAGTTATTAAACATAATCAGTCCAAAAACCTGGCTGTTTAGTTCAAGCTCATTATTCTGTAATATGCGTAATTTACTATCAGCAAGAGTGGCTAAATCACCTACTAAATTTGGAAAAGCTAAATTGAAACTCACTTCAGGATTATACAGTGTTCCTCCCAATTTTAAAATTACGTCCACGTCTTGTCGCTGGTTGGCTTGACTAGATAGCTGATCTGTGGTTGTTCCCAAATACTCCAAAATAAATGGTTTTAGGCTTGTTCTGGATCTATATACCGCCTGGATGTCCATAGTGGTATTGACGGGGTCACCTGTCCATCGAATCGTGCCACCCTTAAATACCTGAAATGGTTTAGCCACCGGGAGTTGTGCTACCGTAAATAAATAATTGCCACTCTCAATTTGGTATTCTCCAAATATATCAAATACCCCTGTTCGTTTTACAAAAATTTGTAAATTGCCCCTTCCAACTCCTCGCATGACATCACCTTTATCTGCATCAAAAATGATGCTAATTTGAGCATCGGGTGTCAAAGTGAGATTCATTTCTAAATCAATTCCTTTTAAGATTTTATTGGGAATTTTTAATAGACTATCTTCTTGCAAATTTCTCTTTTCAAAGCGAATGACATTGTTTTGTGCTTTGGCAGAGGCGTTTCCGACAGGAATGAATAATTGAGTTCCTTGATTTGTAACACCATCAATAACCATATCCATATTTTCAAAATTCCCGGTAAAAGTTGCTTTAATTTTGCCAATTGCGTAACCATAATAATCTGGATTATCTAATAATGTGGTTTGAAGTCCTATAATGTTATCACCAGAAATGGAAGTATTTGCCCCAAACTTTTTAAAGCGATTATGCGTTAGACCTCCCGTGATGGTCGCTGGGTTATTATTGGCATCGGTAAGCTTAACTCCAGTTAAATCTATATTGTTTTCAGTAATCGTAAAGCTTTGATTATCAAAATGATATGTTACTCCAGTGTAAATAATTTTTGTTTGTCCTTTATGTACTTTACCTTTGCCGTCTAACTTGAAATTTTTTAAATCGCCACTAATATCTACTGTAGCGTCAATAAAACCCTTGGTATTTTGAATTCCTTTTGCTAGGATATATTCAAGAATTCTAATCGGAGCTTCTTTAAACTTAGCTTTGCCCTCTATTTTATTTGTTAAAAGGTCTACACTTACATTTGCATTAAAAAACTCTCCAATAAGCAAATCGATTTCGGACTTTCCTTTTGAATCCCAATCCACATTGATATCAATGACTCCATAGTCATCTTGATTGATCAAAAAACGTGGTACAGATATGGAAAAATTTCCTTTTTTGTCTTGCTCAAAAATACTGGATACTTCCAGTCTTATTTTTGACAAACCACCTAATAAAAATCTTGGATCTTTTAATATTGAATTCAAAACATCAATATCAAAATTGTCAATATAAGCAGATATTCCTTGGTTTTTGACATCTTCTAATCCTATTTTACGTATTCCGTCAGTAAGCTCGAATTCATCAATGGCCAAAAAATCTTTTGTTATGGTTATGGTATTTTCTTTAGTAAATCTCCAATCAGTCCCTAAGAAATTTAATTCGTTGGCCAAAAGTGAAAAGGAATACCCACTTCCAAATGGAACCATATGTCCAGATATATTAACAGGCAGCAAATTTTTCACAATTTCAGCACCAGAAATCTCAAATAAAATACTGTCATTTTTAGAGTTTGCTTGGAAATCAATCGCACCAAAATGATAATTAGCAGCTGCTACATTATCCACATGTAATAAAATGTCACCTGTATTTTTATAGGAGCTTACTAGTAATTGTACATTTATCAAAGAGTCCTTTCCCCTACGTATCAAGGGAATATTGGATGCCAATGAAATCTCGTTTTGATATGAATCAATTTTCCCCTTCAACTCCAGTTTTCTAAATTGCAAATCACCTAATCCAATTAATTTAAAAAAATGTCGACTATCATCAATTGAAATGTCAAAGTCCATTTTTTGATTCTGTGGCAATTCGGAGGATGTTGGCTTCCAGCTTCTCGTCAAACTTGGATAATTTGATTTGATAATACCTATAACAAGGGGTGCCAATTGGTTAAAATCATATAAACCAGTCAATTGAAATCTACCTAATTCAGAAGCTATTTTCAATTCTTTCCCTCCTGAGACAATATTTCTGGAAGTCAAAAAGAGATCATTGATTTGGAATACTGTATCTAATGAATGAAGTACCAAATTCTTAACATCGATGTTTCCTAAAATGTCGTTGATATTACTACCAGAAGCATTAATGTCTAATTCTGCCCGAAAAGACAACGGTTTTTTACTAAGATTTAAAGCGTATAAGTCGAAATTTTTAATGGTAGACTTAAAATTTAAAAATGCTTGGTTATCCAAAAACTCGGCATTTCCGTCAAATTTTACATCAATATTTGGGTCTTTGATTTCGAATAAACCATTAAAATTACTTTTGTCAAAAACACCATTTATTGTAAAATTTTTATATTCATATTCTTTAAATGTTAAAGATTTTACGACGGCTTGAATGTCGGATTTAAAGGTTTTTAAAGTCAAACCTCTACCTTGCTTAACTTTTGATGTAAAGTGCACTAAACCAAAATTAGGATTACCGCTCCATTTTTCAAGATCAAAAGAACTCAAGTTTAATTCTCCTGAATACAGTGCTTTTTCGACACCAGAAGTAAGGTCGAGACGCATATCTAGGTCGGCGCTACCTAAATCTGTATTCAGTTTTCCGTATGCCACAAAGTCTTCAAGGTATCCATCATATCGCCCATTGAAACGCAAAGCACCTAACTTGTAAAAATTCTGCGGCGGATTAAATGTTGGGAAAAGCTTTTTGATTTTTTGCATTGAGGAGACAAAGTTCTCCAACTTTACATTCAGTAGCGTATTATTGTAGTCATTCAAATTTTTTGTACTAAAACTTCCTCCTAATGAAAGTAGATTGTCTATGGAAATTTTAACATTCTTGCCACTAATTCCATTAAGTTTCCCGTAATAATTACCTGACAGATTAATTTTTTTATCGTTGATCCCTTGTGTAGCAGGCCTTGTCATTAAACCCTTATAAAAGTGAGCCACATCCCTTAAATCAATGAAAGAAGGCGAAATATTTACGTTAAACAGTACTTCTTCCTTGTAGTTTTTAAAGGCATTATAATCAAAATAGCTTAGATTTATTTCACTATAAAAAGCACTTTCATTTGTCTTGAAATGTAAACCTATTAATTTTGCCTGATCTTTTAAAATGGAAATAGAGTCAATTGAAAAACCTTCTAATTCAAAATTTCTATCAGTTATAAACTGGATGTTTTGACACTTTCCAAAAAAAGTATCGTCTTCATCAAGCCGAATATCTTCAAGATTAATATCAATATTTTTCCAATCAAAATGATTATAGTCCATGATATCCGCAAACTTTTTATCCAATGGGATCATGTGATTAAAGATAGAAAACTGCCCATTTTCAATCTCAATTTTGCCAATTTCAAAAGAAACAGGAAACCAATCTTCAATAGTTTGATTGATTTCAGTGGTTGGTATAGCCAAATCACGCACTATATCACAAGATTCGGATATAATTTCCTTAAAGTAATAAGGAGCATTGAGATAAATTTGATCGATATTAAATTCATTACATTCCAAATCTAGCTTATCAAATTCGATGAGTCCAGTAGCTAATTTTATTTTTTCACGTGTACCTTTATTATCATTAATGAATGATAGGTCTATATTTTTTAGAAAGATTTCATCAATTTTAAGAAGGAACCCAGCTTTCCCACTTTGTCCGTCGCTTTTTACTAGCTTTTTAAAAAACCTCGAAAGGTTTGACTCAGTTTCGTTGTATTTTGTCCACGAAGTTAGTGAAATTCCTTCAAGCCTTAATGTGGAAATATTCAATTCATTATTAAAAAGATATAATAAATTTTTACTGAGTGAAAACCCTAGTTTCTGAATGGAAATAAGGCTGTCAGATTCCTCGAATTTCAGTCTAAAATTTTCCAAACTAATACCATCCCAAATATTGATAGCGATATGATCAAAAATTATTTGGCTTCCCGTTCTTTTTTCAACCGTTTCAATAATAGCTTTTTTAATGTATTCTTGAACAGCAGGAATTTTAACAATAGCGAAAATAGAAAGATTAAATAGGGCTAATATTAATATTGCCTTGATAATAAAACGAAAAATTTTTTTTATCTTTCGATTACCAGCCTTTGATTCTTCGAATCCTTCTTCCAATTATAAACATTTACACAAAAGTAACGACAAAAATTCGGTTTTTATATCTAAACTAAGGATGTTTATCCCTTTTTTAACATTTCGATGAGTATAGCAGCTTCAAGAGCCTCCTTGACATCATGGGTTCTGATAATCCTTGCACCATGCTGTAATGCTATGGCATGTAGAACTGAAGTGCCGTTCAAAGCTTCTCTAGCTGTAATATCCAAGGATTTATAAATAAATGACTTTCTGGAAATACCAATTAAAAGAGGAAGATCAAATATGGTAAAACTCTGTAACTCTTTTAATAAAGTAAAGTTTGACGAAATATTTTTACTAAATCCAAATCCCGGATCCAAGACAATTTGATGTATATTTCTGTTTTGTAAATATCTTATTTTGTTGGAGAAAAAAGCTAAAAGTTCACAAACTATATCATCATATTTTGTATTTAAATGCATATTCTCTGGAATTCCTTTCATATGCATGAGAACATAAGGTATTTGAAATTCCTCCACAATATCCAAAATTGTAGCGTCAATTCTTCCAGCTGAAATATCGTTAATCATATTGGCTCCAAGGTTTAAGGAAGCTTTGGCTACCAATCCATGAACTGTATCGATAGATATAAATGTTTGAGGAAATTCTTTACGAATGACCTTTAGTGCAGAACATACAATTTTTACTTCTTTTTGAGGATCAATTACTTTAGCACCCGGTCTGGAGGACATGGCGCCAATGTCAATAACTTGCGCACCATCTGTCAACATTTTTTCAACTCTTGTTAATAAACCATTTTCATGTTGAATTCTCGAGTCTTCATAAAATGAATCTTCAGTTAGATTGATAACTCCCATGATGACTGGAAATGTTTCTACCTCTAATATCAGGCCTTGTCCGTTTAAGATAAGCTTATTCATTAATGTATTATCATACCAAAAGTCCCATTAAGGAATCTAAAGATTTTTGTAAACCAGCCGTAAATGTTCCTCCTGCAGATGCAAAAAATGCCTGCCCACCTCCACCACCTTGAATAGGTTTGGCTAATTCTTTGATCATTTGACCTGCATTATATTTTTTAGATTTGACTAATGTTTCACTGATCGTCAGCATTATATTAGCCTTACCTTGGTCCTCAAATCCCAATAAAATGATAGCATCGCCCAATTCTTTTTCGAGATTATAGGAAAGTGTTTTTACCGTCTTGCTATCCAAACCTTCGACCATAGAAGTTACGACAATTTGTCCAAGATAGGGCTCTGCTTTCTTAATTAGGCCGTCTTTAATGGTTAAAGCATGAAGAGCCATCCACCTTTCAACTTCTTTTTTTAGTCTTTGATTTTCATCTAAAATATCTGAAATATTATGTGCCACTGATTGATTTGTCTTGAAATATGATTTTGCAACATTTAATTCCTCAATGAAATTTTGACAATATTGATCTGCATAAACTCCAGAAACAGCTTCAATTCTTCGAACACCCGCAGCAATTGCGCCTTCACTCATGATTTTAAAAGAACCTATTTCCCCCGTAGCTTTAACATGACATCCACCACACAATTCTATAGAATAGTCTTTATCAAACGTAATCATACGAACTTTTTCACCATATTTCTCCCCAAAAAGCATCATAGCTCCTGAAGATTGAGCTGATTCAATGGAAATTTCTCTATTTTCAATCAAAGGAATGTTTTCTCTAATTTTTTCATTTACAATTGCCTCAACTTGTTTTAATTCGCTATCCGAAATTTTTTGAAAATGAGAAATATCAAACCTCAAATAATCAGATCTAACCAATGATCCCTTTTGAGAAACATGATACCCTAAGACTTGCCTAAGTGCCGCATGTAAAAGATGTGTTGCGGAGTGATTTCTTTCAGTATTTTTTCTTTTGTCTCCTGCAATTTCTGCTACAACTTCGGATTCAATTAAATCTGGAAGTCTGTCGACAAAATGTATAATCAGATCGTTTTCTTTTTTAGTATCGACTACCTGAATAACTTCGTTGTCAAAAATTAAAAATCCAGTGTCCCCTACTTGACCACCTCCCTCAGGGTAAAATGGTGTTTCTGTTAGGACCAATTGATAAAATTCTTTGTCTTTCTGCTTTAAGACTCTATATTTAACCACATAAATATGCTCAACAGATGATTGGTCATATCCAACAAAGTCCGTTAATGTATCTTTTCGCAACAGAACCCAATCACCCGTTTCTTTTTTAGAATCGGCTCTTGACCGCTGTTTTTGTGCATTTAAAGCTATCTCAAATCCTTTTTCATCGACTTTCCATTGCTTTTCTTCCGCTATCAATCTGGTTAAATCAATAGGAAAACCATAAGTATCATACAGTTCAAAGGCAGTTTGTCCATCCAAAATACCATCACTAATTTTTAGTTCTTCTAATTTTCTAAGTCCTGATTCAAGGGTTTTTAAAAACGATTTTTCTTCTTCTCTGATTACTTTTTCGACAAAGGATTTTTGTTGGATTAATTCTGGGAAAACAAACTCAAATTGTTTGGAAAGGCCGTCCACCAATTGGTATAAAAGTGGCTCTTTATACATTAAATACGTGTAATAGTACCTCACGGCTCTTCTCAAAATACGTCGAATAACATATCCCGCACCTGTATTTGAAGGAAGCTGCCCATCGGCAATGGTAAAAGATATGGCCCTGATATGGTCTGACAAAACCCGAAAAGCTATGTCTTGTTTTGTATCACCAAAGTGATATTGTTTACCTGATATTTCTCCAATTTTCGCTATGGTTCCAGTAAATAAATCAGTATCATAATTACTTTTTTTATTCTGAATGGCTCTAACTAACCGTTCCAAACCCATTCCCGTATCAACATGTAATGCAGGTAAGGATTCTAAACTGTGATCAGCTTTTCGATTATATTGGATAAATACATTGTTCCATATTTCGATGACTTGAGGATGATCCTTATTGACTAGTTCATGTCCAGGAATAAGTGCACGTTCGCTATCGTCTCTAAGGTCTATGTGTATTTCGCTACAAGGCCCACAAGGTCCTGTATCGCCCATTTCCCAAAAATTATCTTTTTTATTTCCAAATACAATTTGATTAGGTTCAACCAATTTTTTCCATTCTCTCAAAGCAATACTTGAAGGAGGTAAGTTTTCTGACTCATCTCCTTCAAAAACTGAGACGTACAGTCTGGATTTATCCAATTTATATACTTCTGTTAGTAACTCCCAACTCCAAGCTATAGCATCAGCTTTAAAATAATCACCTATGCTCCAATTTCCAAGCATTTCAAACATAGTATGATGGTAAGTATCAACACCTACTTCTTCAAGATCGTTGTGTTTTCCACTCACCCGAAGACACTTTTGTGTGTCAGCTATTCTGGGCACATCTGGAATACTATTTCCCAAAAAGTAGTCTTTAAACTGGTTCATTCCAGCATTAGTAAACATTAACGTTGGGTCATTTTTAACCACAATCGGTGCAGATGGAACGATCTTATGGTTTTTTGAAGCAAAAAAATCTAAAAATTTTTGCCTGATTTCATTGGCTGTCATGGTTTTCATCTAATGATTGTATTATCTGCAAGAAATTCTATAATAAAAAGTAAAGGTACGACTAAGATTGTCAATGTATAATTTTGTCCGCAAAGATAAGAAATGATTAAAATAAAAAAGGAGTGTAAAAAACACTCCTTTGCGGAAGAGGAGGGATTCGAACCCCCGGTGGTGTTACCCACGCCGGTTTTCAAGACCGGTGCATTAAACCAGCTCTGCCACTCTTCCCTGCTTTATTTAAAGCGGTGCAAAAGTACATTTATTTTTATTATCACAATACTTTTTTATAAAAAAATGAATATCAAATTTGAGAAAACACTTATTTAGTCGTTTATACAAAAAGAAAAAGTAAGTTCACTTTTGAACCTACTTTTATCTAAATTTCAGGTATAACTAAACTATGAGAAAACAAATTAGAGAGACGACATGTCCCTGATCAGCATGGTTTTTCTTCGAAACTGAATTTTATTCGTCTTCCGAAGTTCGTTCAAAACCGTAGTTACTGTCTGGCGGGAAGTTCCCGTAAAATCAGCAATATCTTGTTGGGTAAACGTATGCTTAAGCAACATTTCTAACCCAACTTGCTGACCAAATTGTCGTACATTATTTTTAATAAAATCAATTATTCTTGTTCTGGCATCATTTAACACCAAAGAAGATGCCCGGTTTTGGACATACTCCAAGCGCTTCCCCATCATTTTAATGACACAAAGAGCTAACGCATTGTTTTTTTCAATCATTCCAAAAATAGTGTCTTTTTTAATTTCAAGACAATACGAATCAGCCACAAGCGCACTCGCATTTTGCATGCGAACATGTTCCTCAGCTAGTGTTAATTCTCCAAAAAACTGGCCCGTGTAAACAAATGTTTCTACAAATTCTTTTTGATCGTAACCTTCTTTGGATAATTTTATAATTCCTTTGAGAACTAAATAGAATTTTTCACTTGTATCACCAAATTTGAATATGGTTTCATCCTTTCGCAAGGTGCGCACAATAGACTTTGATGCTAAATATTCTACCTCTTCGATCGAAAGGCATTGTAAAAAAGGGACTTTTTCTACAATACTAAAAACTTCACTTATCTTCACGGTTTATGTTCATTGGGTTCTACCTTAAGGACACAATAAATATTTTCAACCCCTATGAAGAATTTTTTATTTTACTTGTAAAGGCAGTGTTTCCAAAAAAGAAGAAGAGAAGGTACCATAACCTTCCTTGGTAGCAATATTAAATGCTGCTATGGCTGGATTAGTGCTCGGAGAAGGTATGACTGGTGTATTAGTTTTGAATTTTTGGTAATCATAATACGATTTAGTCGTATTCCTGACCAGAAGTAATACTTCTTTGAGTGAGTCTGTTCCCGTAAACCTCATTTCCAGCTCAATATATTTTTTTTCAGTAACCCTATCCAATTCTAAAACCATTCCGGGCTTATGGTTGAGCCTAAAAAATGCGTTCGCATCCGAAGCAGCCTGAAAATATATTTCTTTGTCGTTTTCTTTGTTCATGATGGCTAAGTGCAAAAAATAATTTTCTGTTATTTTCCCACGGTTAAAATAAATTCGAATAGTTGAAGTAGTTCTAATTAAGCCCGATGCTAAATTCTCAAAATCGGAGTCTCTTAACACTATACTGTCATAAGGGAAACGATTGGGTAGTTCTGTAACGACGTTTATATCCGTATCCGAATGTTTTAAAAATCCTTTTAGTATATAGGACTTACCGCTTTGCAATGGAATTTCGCCCTGATGAAGGACATATTTTTCTTGACTTTGATTAAAGGAGAAATGTTTTACATAATCTTTATCCATTTCTCCTAATGACAGTCTTATTTCTGAGGTATCTATGGATGGCAAATTTGTAGAGTTATTGTTTATAAATGAAGCGTAGCTAACATAAGCAATAATATCTTTTCCTGCTTCAAGTTCACACTCAACAAATAATTTTTTTTCACTATTTTCATCTTGCACAAATGGCAATGTCTCGACACAACCAGAGATGAGCAAAATAGATAGTCCAAAATAAATGTAGTAAACTGCCTTGATCACAAAATATTTTGGACAAAAATAGAATTAAAAATTCACCTAAGTAGTACTTTTATTGCTTTTTTTTCTAAAATATTAAAAATAATTATAATACATAAGGTTTTTGTAATAAAATACTTATACTGTTTAATTCTATTTTATTCAAAAACCAAATTCAAGAAACCTTTAACTTTACGATTCCAAATTAGCCCAATAATAAAAACACAATTCAATTAAAAAGTTACTGTGTAACTGATATTTGGGGTGAGTGGTAGAAGGCTAAATTGATTTAATTCAAATTTTTGAGGGTCTCGTCTATTTCGGGCAATGTCGATATAAAAAAAGTTTTTTCGATTGTACGCATTATATATTCCTAAAAACAATTTTGTTTTTCCCCATGAAAATTTATTATAAAACCCAAATCCTACATCAAGACGGTGGTAAGGATCAAAGGTGGCATTATTTTTTTCTGGATATAATAAAACCACTTTCCCATTTACATCCAATACCACATTATCTGGCCTAGAATAAAAATTGCCTGTAGCATAAGTCCAATTTAAAGAGAATTCAGAAAAATCGGATAACTTTCTATAAAAGTTGAATTTAACATTGTGAATTCTATTTAATGAAAATGGAAATACATTACCTACATTTAATTCAGAAAACAATCTATTAGAAATCGAATATGTGTAACTTGCCATAATATTGGCTTTTCCAGTATTTTTTTCAAAGAACAATTCCGTGCCAAAAGCCTCTCCCCTTCCTGTAGGCACGGTTTCTGCCCAATTGATGCCTTGTTGAATATCTATGGGTTCTCCTTCCTTAAAACTACTTAGATTTTGAAACTGTTTGTAATACATTTCAATTCCGAACTGTATGCCAGATTTTGTGGTATACTTGAGTGATGTATTATATAGCCAAGATGTCTGTGGTGGTAATTCATCATTGGCTCCAATCCAAATATCCGTAGGCAATCCCAATCCGTTATTTGAGAGCAAGTGAACGTATTGCATCATTTTTGACAAACCTAGCTTAAATATCAGTGATTCGTTCTTAGCCATGAATCCTATTCTTGGCTGGATCGACAAGTAAGGTTTTGACTGACGATCCCATTGTAAAGAAGAAACGTGCACTCCACCCTGGATCTGAACAAATTCATTTACCGTCCAATCATCTTCTACATATGCTTGCCATTCGTTCAAAATACTTTCAGAGTACTTAAGTCTTTGTTCTAATTGTGACAACGATAGTGGGGTGTTTATTAATTCGGGATTGTTAGTTTTATTCAAGCTAACCGTACCAGGGGCAAAATTTCTCTTATAATATCCTAAACCAAATTTAACATAATGTGGGTGAGAAGGTATCCAGTCAAATTCATACTTACATCCCATTTCATCAATAGATGAGTCAAATAAATTAGCCCAATAGTCTTGCAAAGTATCAGAAATGGAAGCTTGGTAAAACGAGTAATTTTTAAACGATTGAACTTCGTAACGAGTCGAATAGACTGTAGCTTTTGAAAATAATTGATCATTCCATTGCGAAGACCAACGCAATGAAAACATACGGTTTCCCCACCCTAAATCACTGACGTTTTGGTCTCTAACTTGTTCCGAATCATAGGACGAAGCACTGTTAAACGCATCTCTTCCGTTGTAGGCATTAAAAATAATTCGATTTTTCTGATTTATCCGCCAATTTACTTTTCCATTAAAATCGTAAAAAAAATAATTTGCCGAAGACTGAGTTCCTGATTCTTGTCCTATAAAACGAGCCAATTCTTTTACCCAAATATCCAAAAATGTACGTCTTACAGAAAGATGGTAACTCAATTTATTTTTTATGATAGGGCCTTCGATTCCTGCTTTTAATGCTATGAGACTCATACTAACTTCTCCACTCGTTTTTTCCATATTTCCATCCTTGGTTTGTATATCTAAAACAGAAGATAGTCTACCGCCATATCTAGCTGGAAACGCACCTTTAATTAATTGAACGTTTTTAATGGCTGAAGCATTAAAGATGGAGAATATACCTAGTGCATGGCCTGTATTATAAAGTGGAATTCCATCTAATAAGGTTAAATTCTGGTCATAAGAACCTCCACGTACATTCAGCCCTCCAACTCCGTCGGCACCACTCGTTACACCTGGCAACATAGAAACAAAACGAAAAGCATCGGCTTCACCCATAAGATGATTTCCCTTGTTAATTTTATTGATAGGGAGTAGAAACTGGTTTGAAGGATTTTCATTGGAATAGGTTTCGGTATGTTCAAAAACCAATACTTCATTGAGCACCATTTGTTCAGGCGATAATAAAATTTCTACAAGCGTATCTTTGTCTAGGTAAAAGTCAAAGGCATGGTTTCTATAGCCCAAATAAGAAAATTGAATTCTATTAGTCGCTCTTGGCAATCTTAGACTGAAAAAGCCATATTCATTTGTATAAGTCCCGATAGATTGATCTTGTAAGTAGGCTGCAGCACTTATAAGGTATTCTTTAGATTGGATATCCCTGATATAACCCGAGATGGTATAATAATTATTTAAATTCTGTAGATTCGTTTTTACAATAACGATCTGATTTCCAACTAACTCATATTTGAAGTCGATATCTCTTAGTGCAACCGTAAGAATGTCACCTAGTTTTTCGTTAATCGCCTTCAAGGTAATGAGTTTTTCTGCAGGTAGACGACTTTCTGAATAGACGATACTCACATTAGCTTGAGACGCCAAATCCTTTAAAACTAATCGAAGAGATTTATTATAGCAGGTGTAAGATACCAACTGTTCATCAGGTAAAATATTTTGAGCTTTTACCACAGTAAGGAAAAAGAATAAAACCAGAAAAGAAATATTTACTTTCCTCATGAATGAAACACACTGATATTGAGAAAGCAAAGATACATTTCTTTCCTAAAGAAAAGAATTTTACCACCAGCAACTAAGCAAGCTAATTCTATTTACAACGCACCTTTGAAAACCGGAATTGTTTCCGATTTACCTCAACTATTTCCATCTCATAAGTAAGCTTAAGTACGGTCACAATATCCTCAAACTTTGTTTTGGAAAGCGAGCCAGAAGTAAACCCACAATCAGCCCAGTCGTTTTCACCTATAAGTTGAATAGAAACATTAAAAAAGGCTTCTAGGTCTTTCACCACTTGATCAAATGGTGCATTATCAAAAATTAAAGTAGGATTAGCCCAAGTTGGAATTTTACCTGATCCAGTAGATATAGACCATTTTTCATCTTTTAAAATATATTTTTCTTTTTGTTTAACTAAAGTCACATCTGAATTTGCGGTCACTCTAACTACGCCAGAAACCACATCCACAGTGGATTTATTACCATCTAAAGTAAAACTTGTCCCTAAAACGGAAATATTCATTTGTTGAGTCTGTATGTCAAAAGCTACTTCCTTATTTGGTATAATATCAAAAAAAGCTTCGCCTTCCAAAGTCACTTTTCGTGAACTTTTATTATCTTTTTTTACATTTAAAACTGCATTTTGATTTAACCAAATTTGTGATTGATCATTAAGCATGACCAATAAACCACTTTCACCACCTTCATATTGAACAGGACGGTTTATAATAAATAAAGTAGCTACAACCACACTTACAAAAATTGCTGCGTACTTTAAAAGACTTTTTGGCAATGAGAAAATCCTGCCAGAGATTATTTTTTTGTTTTGATTTTTTTCTTCAGATTGTATTTTTTCTAAAAATTTATGGAATGCAGCAGCAGTATTAAATGATTCGTTGACTGTATGTAAAGTTGATTTATCCCAGATTACTTGCGTTTGTTCAAATAGTTTTTTATCTTCATCAGATAGCTGAGTGTAGGCTTCATTATCATGAACTGGCATTTGGGCATGCTCTGCTTCATGAAGTATTTTGTGAAATACTCCTAATTTATTCGGATTCGACATTCTCGATTTTTTACTTTGACAACTTTATTGTTCATTTCCCCTATTTAAAACTGAAAATTCTTTCTTGTAAACATGTTCTCGTAATACCCTGAGTGCCTTAGATATTTGATTTTCGACTGTTTTTGTTGAAATCCCTAACTGATCAGCTATTTCTTGATAGCTTAGTCCTTCTACCCTACTTAACGTAAAAACCAAGCGACATTTTTCTGGCAAACTATTGATTCCTTCATCAATTTTTTCCTGCAAATTTTCAACTGCAAGAGCATCTTCTACATTTATATAGTCAGATTTAATCTCCTCTGCCGTATCTATATCTTCAAAATTCAATTTTTGGCTTCGGATATAATTTAGACTTTTATTACGACAAGCTCTTTTTAGATATGCTTCGACAGAAGAAGCTACGATGAGCTGGTCTTTCATTTTCCAAATTTCCAACATCACTTCTTGAACAATATCCTCTGCTACATTTTTGTTTTTAAGTATAGTATTGACATGAACGCAAAGTTTGACATAATATTCACTAAATAATAGTTCAATCGCCTTCTGAGGTTGATTTTTGATAAGTGCATTAAAATCTGAGGCAATTTTGTTCAATGAAAATCTATTTTAAATGAATATTTGATATAATGCAAAAGTATATATAATATTCTTAATTACTATTAATTATAATTTTTTAAAACTGTTACATAAAAAAAAAGCCGTTTGATTCAACAATCAACGGCTCTATAATTTTATGTAAAAAAAGGATTATTCTATTTTTAATAATTTTTTATAGTAAACAACACTATCATTTTCAATTCTTATATAATATAGACCCGATGGAATATTTGTCAAATCAACATAACCAGAAGTTTGTGATGAAATGTCTTTTGACAAAATTGATTGCCCATTCACATCAGAAATATTTAAAATTGTTTCCTGCTCGATGTCCATATTTAAAAGTTCATAGGTAAAAGCTTGATTTGTTGGGTTCGGATAAATCGTTAACTCAGCACTTTGATGTACAGAATTAATTTTGGCCGGCATCAATTTTAACACCAAAGGGTTTTCGTCAGTGGTTATACTCATATTTGATAAAGTCAAAGCGTTTGAGTTTATCGATTCCCCTAGGTAAACAATAGCTTGGACAGTTGGATTCCCCTTTGTAGATGGTATAATGCTTTTAGGATAATTAATTTCCGTTTTTGTTTTGAAGGTCAACGTGCCAAATAATTCTGGTTTTGACCCAACCTGAATTGCATGTTGAGCATTAAGCACAGGAACTTGAGTAGACCGAATTTTATTTTGTTCTGTCAAATTACTGTATTGGGGACTAACCATGAACCTATATTTTGAAGCCAGGTCGAAAGAGACTGCCCCTTCTTCAAAGGATCCATAAATATAATTGAATACTGTATTTAAAGCAGACAATTTCATCGGCTGGTCTGTTTGGTTTGAAACCCAAACTTCAACCTTAAAATGATACGGTGTACCTTCAGTTTGTATGTAATCAATGTGTAAGCTTTGACCATCTATTTTCATTATACTTACGAGTAAAAATAAAGATAGAAACCCTGAATTTAAAAATATATTTTTTACTTTCATGACGTTACGCTTTGTATTAATAAATTAAGGTCTAGATACACTTATTAAATTATTGTAATTCGCTTCCCAATAAGGATAATCAATTAAGTCAACATTGCCGTCGCCATTCAAATCTGACCTAAAGTATCCACTTTGTAAGTCATTATAATCAGATTCCCATACCGGATAATCTACCAAATCTATATTGTCGTCGGGATTAACACCATCTATATTTCCAGAATACAAACACCACAAACCACCAACTTGAGTCATATTACTTCCATAAGCTTGTCCTGACCCCGTTGAAAAATTGTAGCTTCCGTTGTTTATAAATGTAAAGGTGTTAGCTGTCCATGTTTCAAGTGCATTTCTGTGTTTGATTGCAATGTAGTAATTATTCCCAATAGCCGCAGCCGGAAATATACATTCTAATTGACCATTCGTTCCAATTACCCCTTTGTATGAGTGTGCTACGCCATAAGGGAAAGCGGCATTTCTCAACTGTATAGTAATGGAATCACATTGGCTTCCTACAGCTCCAAAAACGCCACTATTTAATAATACAGGCCGCATTGAGCCACCATCCATAAAACCTTCCATGTATGCAGTTAAATTAAAAGTAGCCCTGCCTGTAAATCCTGTAAAATCAGTATCCAATACTGAAGTGGAAGATGTTGTTGTGTTTCCACTGTTTGTTGAATTAGTATAACTCCAAACTGAACCGTTCCAAACAGCCCCATCTATTAGAGATTGGGTACCCACCACATCATCACTGACAACATAAGTACCTGTTAACGTATTGTTATAATTTGTAATACCACTTGCTAGTACTTGCCAATATCTCGTAATATAGTCATTTGCAGTGCCCGGTTTATTTGGATGTACTCCATTGACCAAACGAACTCCTACGGTAGCCGATGAATAGCCGGTACCAGTGATATTAGCAGATATTGGGGAATAATTAGTCGCTGCCACATTATCTCCTACTTCAAAAACTAGTGTACCATTGGCAGAAATTGGTTTAATCATTCTGCCAGTTCCAGTAGCAACAACGTATTTATTAGCACCAGCACCCGTTACTGTTCCAGAATTCCCCATCGTTACATTAAAGGCATTCAAGACTAATTTATTGTTATTTTCACTGAAGTTTAAAACTCCATTTACGACCATATTCCCTGTTAAGGTAGTATTGGCATTTGTTTTAGCTAATGTGACGTTTTGAAATTGTGCTGTACCTGGAGCCACATTTGAATTGCTGGTACCAGAAAAAATCAATGTCGAAGTTGCCCCGGAATTCATAGTAGCAGAATTGGTAAAATTACCAGTTACTTCTACTGTTCCATTATTGATAAAAGTACCTGAATTTTCATTTACAAAATTACTCTCAACTTTTAGTGTTGCCCCGGCTTGAACTGTAACTGATGCACCACTATTAACAAATTGACTAAAGCCTGAAGTTTGTATACAAAAAAAGCCCAATAATAACCAAAGTTGTTTCATAAATTAAAATTTTTCATTTGAACAAAATTAGGGTAAATATATACATTTGTTGATTAATAGACAAATATTTTATATTTTAATGTGTATTTTCATGTATTTGTAGTCTATTTTGTCAAATTTGTGATCAAATAACATCCTTAAATTATAAAAAAAAGCCTTGAATTTATTCAAGGCTTCTGATTTTTTATGGCTGTTTTTAAAACAAAACAAATGATTCGTTTTAATCGATTCTGATCACCTTTTCTTGATAAGTTTTATCTCCCTTAAAGATGAAAACGTGGTACATTCCAGCCGTAAATTGAGACATATCTACTGATTCAATTCCAGAACCGATAATCTTTTTAGAAGTCACCAACATTCCTTTAGAATCAAGTATGCGTAAATCTGCTTTTTCTAATTCAATATCCAAAGAACTTACATCAATATTTAACCATTGATTGGTTGGGTTTGGAAATACTTGAACGTCTAAAGATGAAGTTCTATCAAAATTCAAACCTCTGATATCAGAATATTCATAAGAACCGTCCAAATCTACCATTTTCAACCGGTAATAAACTATCGTATTTGTTCTATTCATAGGAATCGTATTGTCAAAATATTCATAACGCAGTAAAGATGTACTATTACCCGCAGCTTTAACCTCTCCAATGGTTACAAAATTTTCAGCATCGTCGCTTCTTTCGATTGAAAAATGCGATGAGTTAATCTCAGATGAAGAAGACCAATTTAATTTTGACCTCAGTTCACCTGCTTTTTCTGCAGAAAAACTATGCAACTTAATAGGCAGTGGAGCAATATTAACAGGGGCATTCAAGTTAGCATAAATTAATTTACCATTTGCTGCCGTCATGGTATTTGAGCTTATATTTCCTTCACAATATGCCACCATTTGAGGTTGTGTCCCTGATGTTGCAAAAGTTAATGTTGCAGGAATCATCGCACTTGTTACTTCAAATTTTGCAATTTTAGTACCTAAAGCCGTTATCATGCTCGTAGATGCTGGATTTGGATTATTAGTCCACCTCATATGAGAAACCAAAGCAACATTCGGTGTCATAGGATTCATTGTCCAACCCAAATCAGTTGGTTGTTCAATCAATGTCATTGTATACCCGGGCGATAACGCTGAACTAGTAAAAACACCTCCTCCAAATGAACTAATCCGTTCAGAAGTTGTACCAGTATTTGAAACCCAAACTTCAAAAGTAAATTTGTTAACCGCTGTCTGCATAGCATTTTGAATCGAAATCGTTACTTCACTCCCTGCACATACTTGAGAAAACAACTTACTACCAGTTGGTAAAATAAATAGTATAATTAATACTAAGAGTATACTGTGAAATTTAAGAATTTTCATCTTTAAATGTTTTAATCTATTATAAATTATTATTAAAATTATGGTTTAATTACTGAAATTAAGTTGTTGTAATTTGTCTCCCAAATTGGATAATCAATTAAATCTACACTTCCGTCGCCATTCATATCGGATTTAAAATAACCTACTTCTAAATTATTATAATCAGTTTCCCAAACAGGATAATCAATAAGATCAACGTTGCCATCGGAAGGAGAACCATCAATATCAGCACTATAGAAACTCCATACTCCTCCTACCATTTTCATATTACTTCCAAAAGCTTGTGTTGCAGCAGTAGAAAAGTTATATGTGTTCGTTACAGTAAATAATTGAGGCGAAGCACTCCATGTTTCTAAGGCACTTCTATGGGTAACTACTATATAATACGTACCTCCATTAGCTCCCGCAGGGAAATCACAAACAGTTTGACCGTTGATGCCCATAACCCCTTCAAATTCATAAGCCATTGCATATGGGAAAGTGTTATTGTGTAAAGATACAGTAATTGTATCACATTGTGACCCTGTAGCGCCAAAAACTCCACTATTTAACAATACTGGTCGCATTGAACCGCCATCCATAAAGCCTTCAATAAATGAGGTAAGGGTAAGCGCAACCCCACAACTTCCTACCGTAATGTCTCTACTTTCCATATCGGAACAGGTATTTACGCCTGTGGCCATAACAGTGTAGGTATTAACGCCAGAAACAAGCGGTTTAGCATAAACAGTGGCTAAGTCTTGACCGGTATATGGAATTGTTGCAGCTAAATCTGTAAATAATGTACCCACAGGACCTGACCATAAATAGACGGTTGGTGGTGGTACTGGTGGCGAAAATGAATACATTCTACCACTTGCTGGTTGGTCTGCATTACTATCATTAGCCGTAACGGTACTATTTGTATTTGAAGATACGGTCACACAATTAAAATTGGTAGCTGGGGTATTTCCGCTTAATCCAACGGAAGCAGACATTGATCCTGGCCCCATGGAACCGTACCTAAATTCGACAAGATTACTTGTTTCATACAACCAGGCTTGGAAAGTTGAATTGGCAGCTCCAGTAGTATTTCTAGGTATCGTAACAAACCATTCAACCACCAATATTCTATTAGGCGCAGTACCTGTTACAGTATAACGAACACTACCGTCCGTACCTGTTGCCATGTCATCCCAATATGGATATAGTTTAGGAATATTGGTAGTACTTGTAATAGAATTTGTGAATTGACTCGATGCTGCTGGACTTCCTAGTCTTACAAACCCATCAGGCGAAACTGAAAAATCTGTAAAGGTGACGCCATCATATACAAAATCAAAACCTATGGCATTTAATCCAGAAGGTGTATCATCAACACTACTTGCGATAATGGTTGTGGCACCTGTCATTGGGTCTAAGCCAGCCCCAGTAGAAGCGACAAAACTATATGAACTTACTGAAGTTGCGGGACTACTAACACTTGCTGTTAGTATCTGAACATCCCCACAATTGATACTTATTGGATCGGCTGGTGTTATATCTAAACCTTGTGGAAGTGGTAAGATGTTAATATCCATATTAGCTGTGTTAGAACACAATGGAGGATTCGTCTGACTTGCCGTCAAAACATAACTTGTTGTAACTGCTGGGTTAAACATGTATCCATTATTTTCGTCACCTGTGACACCTGAAGCAGGACTCCAAACATAGCTATCAAAATCGCCGATATTGGAGGTAATGGTGACCAAATTTGACGCAGATCCAGCACATACATCTTCCATATTCGAACTCAATGTTAAAACTGGAGGGCTAGAAACTGTAGCTGTAACCGCTGTTCTTGTCCCTTCACAACCTGTTGAAACTAACCAATTGTAGAAGAAATAATAATAAAGTGGGTCAAACGTATTGCCAATAATACTTACTCCACCATTTGTGTATGGGTATGATGCACCGGTAGTATTTCTATTTAGACTTATTGCCGTTCCTTGACCAATTTCATAACCATTACCCACTGGTAAGATGACATTAATTGGAATAGTTTGTAGTCCTCCTGCTGTAACTGTCGTCACGTAAGGAATATCGGCTATAATTTGCTGGGTATTATCTCGAATAGTTATTGATCCATTTGACCCAATCGTTGCTGTTGGAAAAATATCAATAGACAATATCGTTACAGGGGAAGTAACATCAAAAAACATTCTTTGAGTTCCAATAGCAATTGTGCTTGCTGAAACCGTACCAACGGTTGTGGGATTTAGTGGCCCAACATTAGCAGTGGTACCGCCAGATACTGCTGCAACATAAAAATTGGTAGTCGTATTTATTGAAGGTGTAGTAAATGTTGTGCCCGAACCAAGAGGTGCACCTCCTGTAGGATTGGCGTACCAATTCAAATCGTCGCCCATATTAACAGTACCAGTCAAATCTACCGTGCCCGTTCCACATCTACTTCCTCCCATTGTGGTCAATGGTTGAGGATTAGAATAGGTAGCTGAAACGACATTAGAAAAACCCTCCAAAGGACCATTCACACAATTTGCTCTCAGTCTGAAGTCATTCGCTCCTAAGTTTAATGATGCCATACCACTCAAAGGATTGGTTTGTCCCGGAATATCTACAATATTTGTATTAAAATTGTCATTGGATTGTTGCCATTGGTATGTCATTCCTAATCCTAAGGAAAATCCAGAAGCTGATAAACTCGTTGAATTTGTATTTCCACAAGGCATACCCGTTACCGAACTTACCATTGTTCCTCCACTTGCGGCACTACAAGGAGGTGTTTCACGAACCTCAATATCATCAACATATAAGGTTGATGTAGAGGCTGCGATTGGTCCAAACGCCCTGAACATAAGGTAATATTCTCCAGTTGTAGGTGGGGTAAAAACAAGAGTAGTGGTGTTTGATACCGTATTATTTATATCAACAAGCGTGTGGATTACTACGTTGTTTGCCGTAACAATTCCGCCATTAACCAAGTCGGCCGCACTATAAATAATGTCCATAGACATGGTTGGCGTTCCTGAACTATTTCCATATTTGAATTCAATATCATGAGACACACCGCCAGTTAAGTTTACGGCTCTTCCTACGATATAGTTGTTTGTAGCAGCCGATGTACTAGATATAATCCTTCCTGTATTCCCAGTCATACCTGATGGTGTGACAGGAGCGGCTACAATCCCCCATGCGTTTCCAGTTCCAGTACTAAGAACACTTAAACAGGTTAAGGCACCGTTTAAATTTTCAATATATGGCAGGCCTGTAGCTGGACATAGCGTACCATTACTACTAGCAACATTGGTACTAAAACAACCACTACCACCGTCAAAAGCTCTAACCCTGAAATGGAAGGTTGTTCCTGCTGTTAGTCCAGTGATTTGATAAGTCACCGCAGGTCCCGCTGGATTTGCTACTTGTATTATATTTGTAAATCCTGCATCTGTAGCTACATCCACAAAATAATCAACACCCGGTGTAGTTGATGCTGTCCAGTTGATGGTAAATGTCGTTTGTGTACGTGCTGAGGTAAATAAAGTTGTAATTGGGTTTACTAAGGTATTACAAGTCGAAACGGTCGAAAAAATATAAGATGAGGTTAAATATACAGGTCCCCCTCCACAACCAATTGAATTAAATCCATACACATAAAAATCGTATAAAGTTGAGATTGTTAATCCCGTAACATTAAAAGTTGTCGCACTTCCGTAAGATACTATAGTACCACCTAAGCCAGCACCAGCTGCATATGGTGTTCCATCTACAGGCAATGTTGGGGTACCACCATTAGGGTATCTAACCACTAAATATCCGTCTGCAGGAGGTGCACTTGCATTAAACATACCTGTCAAACTGGTTGAACTCACTTGCGAGAATACTAATCCTGTTGGCGGCATGGCAGGAGCAACACAAGGTGTTAAATCTCCATATTTAAAAAATCCAGTAAAACTTGCATTTGGAATTGGGGAACCATTTGGATTTGTTTTAATTGTATTTGGGGTTCCACCTGTAAATAAGGTTCCTGTAACAATTCCAGCATAAACACCTGCGGCACTGGCTGATTGTAAGATTTGGTTCGTTGGTGTAATGGCCGCATCACCTAATTGTACGTGGGCGAAAGTCATTTGAGCAGGTACGTTTGCTGAAACAACCCATCTATTATTAGATAGATTACTTACACCAGATCCAGCAGTCCCCATTGCATCGTTGAATGTTTCAGACGACAATACGGTTGGAGCAGTTGTGGTAGGACTGACCCAAATAGGGAAATAATTACCTCCTTTTCCTGTAGGAAATAGATGAATATTTGTTAGTGTGTTTGTTGCAGTCGTGGTACCAAAGGTTCTTAAAAACGGCCCATTGATATAGGTCGTATTAGAAAAGACACTTGAGGTTGATAATGTTCCTGCTGCAGTTATTGTACCCAAATGAAGGGTATTAGTTGCTGTAGTGTTGATGATTCCATTGGTAAATAATAATGTACCTGACATGGTTAATGGTACACCTAATGTCACTCCTCCAATGTTATTTATTGTCATTGAAACTAAGTTGGCCGTAACGGTAGTAGCATTGTTTCTAAATAATCCCGCACCAGAAATCGTTTGTGGATTTGTACCTATACCTCCAACTCCGTCTATAAATGTAGCAAAATGAAGGGTAGACGTGTGTGTCATGGTACCATTATTTACTATATCCCCAGTCACATAGGTTAATTGCCCAGGTCTAAATTCACCATCTGTCTGTATTGTAAGGTTACCATTTATTCCAAATGAATAGGTTGAAGTAACATATCTATTGGTACCCGCTCCACCTAACACTTCAAAATTATTGAATGAAAGCCGGTTTGACCCAGCAAATGTATTTATTCTAAAACCATTTGTAGAATTACCACCTGGTTGGGTAGAAACCCCGTTACCAAATTTAATGGTATGAATTCCCGTGGTTACGTTGACATGGGCAATAGAGTTTGTGTAGGCAAAAGAATTTGATGCGGTTGTATGGGCATGTGGGTCAACTATGGTCAAAACACCACTTGTCCAGTTAATATTCTCACTATTTAATTGTACCAACGACACGCCTGATGCTACGGATGTCGCAATATTTCCATTGTCATTTCCATCTACAATTATCTCCCCACCGGATTGGTTGAATGTAGAACCGGCATTATGCAACATATTGCCATTGATGGTCAATGTACCTCTTGTCACGGTAACCGTACCATTATTGACTAAAAAATTATTATTATTTGTACATCCAATCGTTAAAGAACTATTTCCTGACATTAAGTACGTTCCTCCACTAGCCACTGTCAAGTTTAGTGCTTGGTTTCCTGGGGTTGACAAAGTTACTGTATGGCCAGAAACTATATTAACACCGTCGGTACATGTCGGAACTAATCCTTTAGACCATGTCGCAGGATCAGACCATGCTCCGGATGCTACAGAGACAAAAGGAATATCAACATCATTAATACCCATATACCAGTTTCCACCAGTCAAATCTGCTGTAGAAAGATTAAATCTTTTCGCACCAGGAGTTATAGAACCATTTTCGTGTGTTCCAAGGATGGATGACATATACATCAATCTAGAATTTCCATTGGCCGCAAAATAGCCTGATGGTGCTAATGTGGCCATTTGATGTGTACCCGAAACATAGACATAGCCACCACCTGTGGTTACCGTCCAACTGCCGTTAAATTGACGATTTATCATATAACCAGCATCGTCCACTGGCGTTATCGTTGATACCCCTGTTCCATCATTATACTGAGCCATGACATACCCTGCAGTATTTCCAGTTGTTGATGATGAAGTTCTTCTCACCCACATACTTCTATTTTGGCCAGATGCATTAACGAAGGGAAACTGGCTAGTTGTCGTAGTAGGGTCAAGGTTTATTGTAAAGGCTGAACCGGTTTGAGATGTTGTAAAATACCTCCCAAAAACGCCATTCATAAATCCTGTTCCATTTGGAAATACCAATGTAGGTGAAGTACTGGTAGAGTTTCCGGATAAAAGCGTATTGCCACTCAAATTAACCCGAGCTCCCGTTAAATTTAACTGATGTAAAACCGTCAAATTATTGATATTCCAAATAATGTTAGGAATTGAAGCATTACTGTTGGTCATTAAAACATTTCGAATGATACCTCCTGTCCAAACACCCGCACCTGATAAGGTTTGAACGGTCGATCCCGTTAGATTTAAAATACCATTAGTTGTTGTACTAGATGCTCCCACCGATAAATTTATTTCACCATTATTGGTTAAGTTACCAAATAGATTTAATCTTTTCCCTGTTGTAGATACAAACACATTAAATAAACCGCCAGCATTGACCGTAAGATTTCCGTTAACAATCATGGTGGTTGCAGTTGTATTAAAGGTACAAGTACCATCAATAGTTAGGTTATTGGCACCTAAATTTAAAGCATTGATGGTCACCGTATGACCAGCTGATACCGTAGCATTATCCGCTGCAGAAGGAAAATCAATGGTTCCCCAAGTTGCTGGAGCATTATAATCTCCCGAAGCTACAGACACGTAATTTCCTGGTAAACTTGATAACAAAGAAATATTATCTATACCTGCAGGTGGTTGAGTTCCTCCTGAAGTATCACTCTTCCAGAAAAATATAAGCCTAAATGTAGTTCCTGCCAAACTTGGTGGCAGAAAAAGGGTTGCAGTTTGTATTGTACCTTGAAGATTTCCATTTCCTACATAGGTGGCACCTGTAATTCCTACAGGTATATTTGTAGCACCGGAACCAGGATGTACATTACTACCTACAGGCGTAATGGATGTTGGAGCAGTAAACACTTGCCACATATCCCATGTACTTTCACCCTGCCCTTGCCAATTAAAAGTCAGTACAATTTTAGTTTCTCCAGCTGGAATAGTTATATCTCTCCAGAAATAATTTCCACAAGGTGTAGTAATATCATATGCTGTGGTAGCACCACCATCATTAGAAATATACGCACTCCTATTATTAAATGGTGCTGTAGAAATCGCTGTCCCTAAGCTCCATGGGTTATTAGACCCGCTACTCTCCGTCCAGCCATTGGCACCAAAAGTAGCTCCATTTTCAAAACCACCGTCACCTAAAGGTAGGATGCGTTCTGTCTGAGCAAATATTGATGTCAAACTCATGGTAAAAACCATTGACAAAATAACTGTTAAAAATTTTTGGTAAAAACTTCTCATTTCTAGATTGGTTTAATAAAAAAATTTGATTTAACTAAAAAACATACTTCTGACAAGGAGCCTAAAGTTGGTTCGTTTTATTGATTTTCATAAATGATGGTGTAAATGTAGATTTTTTCAAGATATGTGGTATTTTTATTTGTAAAAAAAATGACAATTTTCACAACATAATTTATATTATATATTGTTATAATATATTAGTAATTATTATACAATTATTAATAAATCGAATTTTTATATAATACCTTATTGGGAATGTACAATTTGTTAGCGTCTATTTCTGAAATGTTATCTTTTATAATCCAAGAAAGAATAGTTCTTAAATAAAAAAATGAACCAACTATAATGGTTCATTTTTTTTTAGACTTTTGTTTGGATATTTCACATTCCATTACTACCTTTGACGCCTGAATTAATATCTCAACAACACATCCAAATTTTTTAAAATACTTTTCCCATGAGGTTGATTACAAAATTTTCATTTATATTAGTATTGGGGGCACTGTTTCTTACTTCTTGTAAAAAAGATATACCTGAAGGAGATCAAGTTAATATTAGTAAACCTGCCAAGGATTATTCTTCTATTGTATTGCAAGATTGGAATGACATGTATATTGAGATAGATCGATATGCACCAGGCTACAGACCATGTCCTACGGCTGCTACCCAAGGTTATTTAGGTTTAGCCACTTATGAAGCCATTTTGCCAGGAATGACAGGTTACAAGTCCATTCAAAATAGAGTGGGTGTTGAAATCCCTTCAGTTTATCCGAATGTCGAATACCATTGGCCTACAGTTGTAAACGCCGTTCATGCTTATTTACTGAAAAGGTTTTTTCCACATGTAACTCAAAACTTGATTGACAAAATAGATTTAACAGAAAAAAGATTCGAGGACGAATTTAAAGAAACTGTAGATTCAGAAGTTTTCAATCGATCTCGTTTACACGGACAAGCTGTGGCTTCTGCTGTATGGGAATGGGCAAAAACTGATGTGATTACCACAGATGCTTACTTAGATATTTTTCAAGGTTACAACTGGGCGTCTCATTACAATAAAATTGGAGATTGGAGACCTACATCAGTTGGTGCGCAAAATGGAATGTTTGCTTCGTGGGGACAAGCACGCACATTTATTATTCCTGAAGATTTAAAATTGAGTAAGCCTCCTATTGCTTTTAGCGACGAACCAAATTCAGAATTGTATGTTCAAGCTTTAGAAGTTGTTGAAACTACAAAAAATCAAAAATTAATCAATATTGGTGTTTTTTGGAGCGATGACCATGGTGGATTGACTTTTAGTCCTCCTGTTAGATGGTTAGCTATTGCCAACCAAATTTATGCCCACAAAAACTCATCTTTAGAGAAAGTTGTATTTACCAATGCTAAGTTAGGCGTTACCTTAAATGATGTTGCAGTCGCTTGCTGGAACTCTAAATATTATTATAATTTAGAAAGACCCGAAACATATATTAGAAGAAACATGAATCCCGACTGGACAACTACCCTTTCCAATCCAATGACTGGACAAACAGGTATTACGCCAGGTTTTCCAACCTATCCTTCTGGGCACTCCACTTTTGGAGGTGGTGCTGCTGAAGTCTTAGCTGATGAATTTGGGTATGCCTATGCGATGACAGATCGATGTCATGAAAATAGAACTGAGTTTTATGGTACACCTAAAGCGTTTTCTAGCCTTAGAGAAATGGCAGAAGAAAATGCTTATTCAAGAATTTACCTTGGCGTCCATTTTAGAATGGATTGTGAAGAAGGACTAAGACACGGTACAGAAATTGGTCGTGCAGTTAATCGCTTGAATTGGAAGAAATAACCAAAGAATAACCTCAATAAAAAAAGGGAATAATTGATTTTGTTCCCTTTTTTTGTGTACTATGTAAACTACCTATATGTAATGTGTGGGCATTTAGGCAAAAGCCTAGTATGGATATTTCAAAAACGCTATTCTACAGCATATCTTTAGTTTTGAATTAATCAAATTAAACCTTTGACGGCTTTGTCGTGATTAAAATCATTTTAAAGAAACCACTTTTTTAAAGTATTCATAGGTTATCAACAATCCAGTTTTTCGATCGAAAGAAGGTGCCCATTGTAATATTGCCTTTGCTTTGGTAATGTCAGGTTGCCTTTGTTTAGGATCGTCCACAGGTAATGGTCGAAAATCAATGAATGCCTTGGGGTTTTTTACCAATTCAAGGATTTCATCCGCAAACTGCCTTATAGTGATTTCATCAGGATTTCCGATATTTACAGGATGTGGGTAATCACTCAACAACAATCGATAGATGCCGTCAACCAAATCGTCAACATAACAAAACGAACGAGTCTGTGATCCATCACCAAAAATAGTTAACCCTTCTCCACGTATAGCCTGAGAAAAAAATGCAGGCAAAACTCTTCCATCTTCCACCCTCATCCTGGGGCCATAGGTATTAAATATACGTACTATTCTTGTTTCTAAACCATGATATGTATGATATGCCATTGTAATAGCTTCCTGAAATCTCTTCGCTTCATCATAAACTCCTCTTGGGCCAACTGGATTTACATTGCCCCAATATTCTTCGTGTTGAGGATGAACTAATGGATCTCCATACACTTCCGAAGTTGATGCAATTAATATCCTAGCTTTCTTCACCTTGGCCAACCCCAACAAATTATGAGTTCCAAGTGACCCAACCTTGAGGGTTTGGATTGGCATTTTCAAATAGTCAATAGGACTAGCTGGACTAGCAAAGTGTAATATATAGTGTAAATCTCCAGGAACATGAACAAATTTACTTACATCATGATGGTAAAATTCGAAATTGGCCAATGGGAATAAATGCGATATATTGTCCATGTTTCCAGTAATCAGATTATCCATGGCTATAACATGGAATCCTTCTTTAATATACTTATCGCATAAATGGGAACCAATGAACCCTGCTGCCCCCGTAATCAATATTCGTTTTTTGCTCATAAGAGAATTCATTTAGCTTTCGTGCATGGCCACGTTTTTTCACCTAACCAAGCTACTTATTTTCATTGGATAATTTCTCAGATTCTTGCTCAGAAATCTAACGTACAAATGTAATAAAATAATATGGATGTTAAAGAATGAACGAATCATTCGAAATGATAAGATTCAATTTTTACTATCATAAAAGAAATTGGCCTTTATAATATCTTTATTTAAGTAAGTTTTACAACAAAATGAGATTCTATACGTCTTACAATCATGAAATATTTAATGCTTCTCCTTAGTTTTTTACCGGTAACTCTAATAGGCCAAGCCGAATGGACTTTGTTTCATCCTGAAGACAAGTCTTTTAAAATATTGTCCCCAGGCAACATGGAATGGGGCATAAAACATACCTTAACGGACTTAGGAGAGTTAAAAACACAGACCTATTTGCACAAAGGCACAGAAGAAAATCCTGAAATCATTTACATTGTCAACTATACGGATTACCCAAATGAAAGTTTGGACGCCGATAGCACCGAATTATTGGAAGATTTTTTTCAAACTAGTTTGGAAGGTATTATAGAAAAACTTGATGGAGAGCTATTATATTATGCTGATATTTCGAATATTTATGTGCCCCAGAAAATGTACAGAATATCCTACAATAAAGGACAGGCTTTAGTCAAAGGAATATTTTTGATTTACCGTGATCGCTTTTATTCCATTCAAGTTTTTACATCATTTTCAAAAAGTAATAGTCCAGAAGTGGATAAATTTTTGCTTTCGTTCAGAGTGTCAAAAAATTAATTGACTACCTTTTACCATTGTGAAAAAGCATCGTTAAATATTTGTTCTGTGAATAAATCAAAAATCTCTCGAATCAGATTGTCCTGAATATTTTGAAAATCCTGCGTTGCATCAAAATTTCTAAAAAAAGTGTAGGGTTTAGATTTCCAACCTTCATTAGGTTTGTTGGGATAAACCAACTCTATTTCAATGCTAATTTCGAGTTTATTTAACGCTGCGGTTGCACCTGCTGTGACAGCTTCTGGTGTGATTCGAAAGGAGCGGATATTGCCTGAAAAAACCATATCTGGTTCTATTTCTTTAAGGGTCAACCTTGATTCATTTCGAACCTTATTCCGTAGAGCTTCTCCAAAACGTTGGTTTAAATCTGCGGGTGCCTCAAGTGCACTAAGTCTAAAATCCTCTACAAAAAATGTTTGAACATCTGGAGGAATAGTCACACCCTTTAAAGAAATACTGCAAGCACTCTCAAAGAAAATAAGAAAGAAGAGTAAAGTGGTGACCTTCAATAATTTCATGATTTATTTTTTACTATAACAATTTTATCTGTCATCTGTTCTTCTTAAATATATTGACAAATTAAACGAGTTTAAAATGTCAAAAATAATCGATTTACGTGAATTCGTAGTAACTTTGTTCCTTATATGTTAAACCAATTACAAATACAAAATTACGCCATTATTGACCATGTTGTCATTAACTTTGATCAAGGCCTTACCATCATCACTGGTGAAACTGGCGCTGGAAAATCGATTATTTTGGGTGCCCTTGGTTTAATCATGGGAAAAAGGGCTGATACCAAGGTATTGTTCGATCAAAATTCCAAATGTTTTGTCGAAGCTAAATTTAATACCCTTCACCCAGAAATACTTGCAATTTTAAAGGATGAAGAACTCGACCAAGAGGTCGATCTCATTATTAGGCGTGAAATATCTTCTTCTGGAAAAAGTCGAGCATTTGTTAATGACACACCTGTCAATCTTGACGTTTTACAAAGATTGTCTGTGTTTACAATTGACCTACACCAACAATGGGATAATCTTGACATTCATCAAGAGGATTATCAAATGGAGATGTTGGATTCCTTCGCAGAAAATGGCCAAACACTTCAATCTTATCAAACATTATTTAAGCTTTGGAAAGCTGAGAAAAAAAAATTATCAGACTTCGAAGAAAAAAGATTAAACGCCAATAAAGAAAATGAATTTAACCTTTTTTTATTAGACGAATTGTTGGTAGCTAGTTTGAAACCCGAGGAACAAGAAGAGTTAGAAGGTGAATTAGATATTCTTTCGAATGCTCAGAGCATACTAGAAAATTTTACATTTTTCAATCAAGTGGTTGGAGATCAAGAACCCTCTGTCATCTCTGCTTTAACATCCGTATTACAAGGAATTTCATCTATTCAAACTTTTTCTCCTGATTATAATTCTTTATTTGAAAGACTTTCTTCGGTACTCGAAGAACTTAAAGACATGAATAGAGAGGCGGAGCTTTTATCAGAAAAAATAGAATTTAACCCAGATAAGATCCAAGAAATTAAGGACAGACTGAGTGTTTTATACAAGTTACAAAAAAAACACAATGTTCAAACAAATGAGGAATTGCTTAGCATTCAGGAACAGCTTCAAACTAAATCCAATGACGTAGAAAGGCTTGACCAGGAAATTTCTATTTCCAAGAATGCTATAACAACTCTTGAAAAAGACATGTTATGTTTGGCAGATGCCTTGAATAAAAAAAGGAAAGAAATGATTCCCCCTTTTGAAACTGCTGTACTTGAATTGTTACAATTACTAAAAATGGACCATGCCCAGCTTCAAATAGTATTACAATCTAAAAAAGAATTTTCAGACAATGGAACAGATCAAATTTCATGGTTATTTTCAGCCAATAAAGGTGGTGCATTTCTACCCTTAAAATCTGTTGCTTCTGGTGGTGAAATTTCGAGATTAAATCTTTGTATTAAAAGTATTTTAGCTCAGTCTATGACCCTACCTACATTAGTTTTTGATGAAATAGATGCAGGTGTTTCTGGTGATGTAGCTAAAAAGATGGGAGAACTATTGTCATCTTTATCGAAAAAGCATCAAATCATAAGTATTACCCATTCTCCTCAAGTGGCTTCAAAAGCAACCAACCACCTTTTTGTTTACAAAGACCACGACAATGCAAAAACTCTGACAAAAATTAAATCACTTTCTTCGGAAGAACGGATTCAGGAGATTGGTATCATGTTGAGTAGTGACCCTCCTTCTGCTGCAGCTTTGGAAGCGGCAAAAGAATTATTAAGGAATTGAGTGTATGACTATTCTCAAATTGGCTTTGCAAGGTTATACAAGTTCGTTTCGAGGACTTTCCCGTGATATTTGGATATTGGCATTAGTCATGCTGGTCAACAGAGTTGGTGCCATGGTACTTCCATTTATGACAATATATTTGACAAGTTCCTTACACTTTTCTTTGAGTCAGGCTGGTTTTGTGATGGGTGCTTATGGTGCTGGGAGTATAGCTGGATCCTACCTTGGTGGGCAGTTGACAGATAAATTTAACTATTACTCTGTCCAGTTGTGGTCATTGGTTGGGAGTGCGTTGCTCTTGTTTGTTTTTCCAATATTAACTGAATTTTGGACAATCACCCTTTGTATACTATTTTTTTCGTTTGTATCTGATATGCTTCGTCCCGCCAACAGTGTGGCGATTGCAGCTTATGCTAAAGATGAAAATAGAGTTCGATCTTTTTCGTTAATGCGTTTGTCCATCAATTTAGGGTTTGCCGTTGGGCCAGCCATAGGCGGTCTTATTGCCGGAACAATCGGATATACATGGATCTTTATTTTTGACGGTGTGACGTGTTTACTAGCTGCTGTTTTAATATTGTCCAAATTAAAATACAAACCGCCGAAAAAAGTACAAGAATACGACAATGAGCAAGTACCCGTAGCGCCTCTTTCTGCTTATAAAGACAAAAAGTATTTGTTCTTTATTTCTATGGTCATGTTATACGGTATTTTGTTTTTTCAGCTATTCACATCAGTTCCGGTTTTCATGAAAAACATTTCAGGTTATGACGAGTTTTCTATTGGTTTATTTATGGCATTGAACGGCTTATTGATTGTTTTGATTGAAATGCCGTTGATTCAAAGACTAGAAAAAAAGCCTAACGTTTTTTCATTCATCACCTACGGTTTTATTTTGATATCACTAAGCTTTATTATTTTATTATTAAATCCGATGAACATCTTGTTTTCATTGGCTTTTATTTTTTTTATCACTACTTCTGAAATGTTTGCCATGCCTTTTATGCTAAATTTTGCTGTAAACAGATCTTCTATTGGCAGACAAGGTCAGTATATGGCTCTATACGCCATGGGGTATGGTATGGCGCATATTATTGCCCCAACTGTAAGTATGTACATTGCAGATTCCTTTGGGTTTCAATCGCTTTATATAGGTGTTTCCATCCTAGCATTAATAGGAGGTTACACGTTTTACAAACTAATTAAAGCCGGTTATTGGTAAAAATAAAATCACCTGAAATAGTAAGCTCATGTTATTGTCAAAAAAAATAGAAATATTATCAACCTTGGGTGACAAACTTCAAGAAATGGATCTTTCGCCTGTCATACAAAAAGCATATAGTCAGAATCCGTGGTTTACGCCTGAAAACATACAATTATCTTTTCAATCTATTATAACTCAATTCCTACAAAGAGAAAAATTGACAAAATGGGTTCAATCCTACCCTATTTCAAATCAACAACATGTACACAAAATAGGAATGGTACTGGCTGGAAATATTCCCATGGTTGGTTTTCATGACATTCTTTGCACATTTATTACAAACAATGTTTCGGTGATTAAATATTCTTCGAAAGATGACATATTAATCCCCTTTATAATTGAACTTTTGAATAATTTGGATGCGAAAACAAAACCCTATTTTGAAAGAGTTGAAAGGCTTTCAGGAATGGATGCCATTATTGCTACAGGCAGCAATAATTCAGCACAACATTTTTCTTACTATTTTAAAAACTACCCGTATATTATTCGCAAAAACAGAAATGGTATTGCTATTCTCGATGGTAATGAAAGTGTGAAAGAACTGACATTATTGGGCAATGATATTTTTCACTATTTCGGCTTAGGATGTAGAAGTATAAGTAAGCTATATCTACCCGCTGAATATAACATACCTTCACTTTTGTCCACATTTGATCCATGGAGCGAACTAACCTTTCACCACAAGTATAAAAACAATCTGGATTATAACCATGCATTGTTTTTATTAAACAAACAAGAATTTTTACATCATGATGCCCTCTTATTATTGGAATCACACAATATAGCTTCAAGAATAGGTTGTGTGCATTACGAATATTATGAAAATCAAGCGTCACTCGAAGAAAAACTTTCGTTAGTGAATGAGGAAATACAATGTATTGTCAGTAATACTCAAAATTATACCAAATTTCCACTAACACCGTTCGGACAAACGCAATTCCCAGCTGTTGACACTTATGCTGATGGTGTAGATACCCTTTCTTTCTTACTGCAAATCAATTCTAACTAAACATATAAATATAATTTGGCATATAATTTGTTAAATATTTATAAAAGTATGATATTTACATACCAAATTTCAGGTTTTCTAGATTATAGTTATAGTTTTGCACTAATTTAAAATTCTTTTTTAATTTTAAACATTTTCACCATGAAAATCAACCCTTCAAAATTAGTAATTGTAATCGTTGCTTTAGGTTTTACACTTCTAACCCTTTCATCTTGCAATAGAGGTACAGGATGTCCTTACGAACTAAAAGTTACTACAAAGATTATTAATATTCGATAATCTTTTATGCAGTGGACATCACTTAATGCTTTAAATCAGATAGAGCAAATTAAAGATACTTCCACTTCTAAATATATTTTGGTTTTTAAACATAGTACTACTTGTTCCATTTCTTTGATTGCTAAATTAAAATTAGAAGAAGAATGGAAAGAAGATATAGGGGTTGAAACATTTTATTTGGATTTAAAACAATACCAAGATGTTTCAGGAAAAATCTCAAATGATTTCGAAGTGCACCACGAATCTCCACAAGTTTTATTGATAAGGGATCGACAGTGTATTTATGATGCCTCCCATTTTGACATAAGTGTCCAAGAAATTTTGGAAGCCATAGAATACCATGAAGCTCAATGATATTATCATCACAGAAGACGGTTCCCATTCTGTATATTCAGTAAAGTTTAATGCGACATATCATTCGCAAAAAGGTGCTGTACAGGAGAGCCGTGTAGTTTTTATCAATACCGGTTTGGCTGCGCTGAAAAACCTCGGCAAAAACTTCATTAGAATATTCGAAATGGGGTTTGGCACAGGCTTAAATGTCCACCTTAGCTATATATATGCTGAACAAAATAGAATTAGTATAGACTATACTACCATAGAAGCTTACCCTTTAGACAAGGAAGTTTGGTCAAAACTAAACTACGGGCAATCACTCGGCCAACCAAAGTTATTTTATTCCTGGCATGATTTACCATGGGATAACAAAGTCATAGTTTCAGACAACTTTTCTTTTAATAAAATACATCAAAAATTGGAGGAATTTACTTCAGTTGAAAAATATGATTTAATATATTTTGATGCTTTTGGTCCAGGCACACAACCTAATTTATGGGTAGATGAGATTATGGCAAAAATGCATCAGTATTTAAATACTGACGGAATATTGGTAACCTATTGTGCCAGTGGAGAATTTAAAAGGAGTTTGAAGCGGAATCATTTTTCTATTGAAAGTTTGCCAGGTCCTCCAGGTAAAAGAGAAATAATTCGAGCAACTGCTTTAAAAATTTAACACAATGATAAGATAGTAAGCGGTAACATTCTTGTACTTTTGTCGTTTCGAATTAAATATTTCATAATATGAATACGTACTATAAACTTAATTTTTTCTTTTCTTGTATTTTTATTCTATTCCTTTTCCCAGGTTTATCATTAGCCCAAGTCAAAAAATCGACACAAAAAACTCAGGCTAAAAAACCTAAAGTCGAAATGACTTTTGACCAACCTCTCATTCATTTAGGTAAAGTCAAAAAAGGAGATACAAGAAAATTTGATTTTGTTTTTACGAATACAGGCACAGATGCCATAGAAATTGACATCATGTCAAGTTGTGATTGCACTACCCTAGACTGGCCAAGAAAAGCGATAAAACCAGGACAAAAAGCAATCATTAATGTTACTTTTGATAGCACCAAAAAAGAAATTTCTGAAACAATTGATGTTGATATTTACCTAAAAAATATCGACCCAAAAACTGGGTACAGAACATTAAAAATTGTTAACTACGATTATGAATTAGTAAAATAAATTATTCTTCTTCTTCATCTGATTTAAAAAATATTGGTGTTAACATAGGAAGTCCTATAAGTTTTGCTTCTTGTTTATTTATACTAAAAAACCCAAGGAATCCGCCTGAAGCTTTTGCTACATGTTTTGCAAAACTCAAGTAACTTTTATATAATCTTGCGCCAACTTTTGGGTGAAGTTTAGCCAAAATAGGGTCTAATTGACTGATTCTTTCAGATATTAATCTTGTTCTATCCTCTACTGTAGAAGGAAATGAATCAAAAAACTCATTGAGCTGATCGGCATATTGAATACCAACCTCTTTATAAAACTCTTTTAAGTCTTCACTCATATTGTAACTTCTAATTTTAGTTACCTTTGCTGCCCAATCCAATTCATTTTTTTGGATAGTCCCATCTGCTCCAGCTATTAATACCGTGATTAGTGCAATGGCATCTTTTAATTTACCATATTCAGCATCGCTTAATTCTTGAAAATATTCGTTACTCATTTTTAACATTTACATTTTGCGCAAAAGTAATGAATTTTAATTGTTGAAAAAATATCAAGTCCAATTTTCAACTAGAATAATTTTTACTTAGTCCCTAACCAAAAGCTATTTGGTACATATTCAGTTGATTTTAATCTAAATAAGATAAATCTTTTCTTTAACAAATGTATCTTTGCCCTATAAATATCTATACAGTGAGCATATTAATCTTTTTAGTCGTTTCCTATATTCTTTTAAGTTATTCTTTAAGTTTACTCTTCCCTAAGGCAGGTGTCGACGCCATTAAAGGTTGGATTCCAGGTGTCAACTTTATGGAATGGGCAAAATTAATAGGCAAAAAACCAGTTTATGCCCTATGGCTCTTATTTCCTATCGTCAATCTTTTTATTTTTTGTGGAATGGCCGTGGATTTAGCAAGATCATTTGGCCGACATGCATTTGGCGATGCTGCCCTATCGGTAATATATGCCCCAGCCATATTTTTTCGGATTGCTAAAAATGAAAAAGATAAATATACCGGTCCTGTTTTAATTCAGGAGAGAGATTATTACCAAAAAATGGAAGAAGCTAAGGCAGGAAAAGATTCGTATCAATTGAAAAAATTGAATGAAAACAATCCTTATCAAAAATCTGCGTTAAGGGAATGGGTAGAATCTATCGTTTTTGCTGTTTTTGCTGCTGCTTTTATTAGAATGTTTTTAATTGAAGCTTATGTAATTCCTACCCCTTCGATGGAAGGTTCGTTGAATGTGGGAGACTTTTTATTTGTATCAAAAGCTCATTATGGGATTAGAACGCCCATGACGGTAGCTATGATTCCATTATTGCACAATACGGTTCCTGTGGTAGGTGGAGAGTCTTATTTACATAAACCAAGCTTGCCCTACTACCGACTTCCAGCTATTGAAAAAGTAGAAAGTGGAAAACCATTTGTTTTCAACTGGCCTGTTGGAGATAGCGTTTATGTGACTTCACAGCGATCATACACGGTTTCTCAAGTGGCTAATGAGCCTTATTTTTTAGTGGGCGATCGAGAGCTAGCTCAAAAGGTCAAAAAGAAAGAGTTTGTCGTCAGACCTGTTGATAAAAAAGATCACTATATCAAACGTTGTGTTGCAGGACCTGGAGATAGTTTGCAAATTATAAATAAACAAATATATATCAACGGAAAGCCGCAAAAAAATCCAGAACACCTTCAATATTTTTATATTGTTCAATTACCTCCTAATGTTTCGATAAGTACACAAAAAATGGATTCATGGGGCGTCGATTTTGGGGACACTCCAGATAGAGGTACTTTTTTCAAAAATGGTCAAGCCCGACTTTTTTTGGACAACGCACAAGTAGAAAAATTTAAAGCCTTATCACCTGATGTTATTGTCCAACAACATAATCCTGAGCCTAACCCACTTGGAATATTTCCTTTTGACCCAGCTATAAATAATACTTGGACGGTCGATAATTATGGCCCCATTTGGATACCTAAAAAAGGATCAAAAACGACTTTAGACATGTCAAATATTGCTTTTTATAAAAGGGCAATTTCCGTTTATGAAAAAAATACATTGGACATAAAAGGGGAAGATATTTATATCAACGGAGTTAAATCAACCGAATACACCTTTACTCAAGATTATTATTGGGCTATGGGAGACAATAGACACAATTCTGAAGATAGTAGAATGTGGGGATATGTGCCTTTTGATCATGTAGTCGGAAAACCATTATTTATCTTTTTCTCAACAAAAGAAGGAAGTATGAAAAATGGAATCAATTGGGATAGGATATTTAAATCAGCATCTAAATGAAAAAATACATCTATAAGGTAGCCTTGTTTTCCTTAACTTTTTGCTTATTTACTTTTCAAGAAGTTTTTGGACAATGGCCTTCCTCAGATGTATTGTTTTGTCGTGTTCAGTGGAATCAAAAAGACATTTTGATCGATCAACCCAAATTATTGAATGGTTTTAATATAGGGAACTATAATAACCAACCGTATTTTATCGATTATAATCAATTATTTTTAACCGTAGGCCTTCAAAATGAAGCAACGGATATTTATCATTTTGATATTGATAAAGAGGAATATTTTGCTTTTACAAAAACAATAAAACAAAGTGAATTTTCACCACAACTGACCCCAGATAAAAAATCTGTAAGTGTTGTAAGAGTGGAAGAAGATGGAAAAACCCAAACTCTGTGGTCTTATCCACTTAACCAATCAAATTTTGGAAAAAATTTACTTCCTTCCGTGACAAATGTTGGCTATCACGTTTGGTTAGATTCAGTCAAATTGGCACTATTTCTTGTAGACTCCATTCCTAAACTTGCTATCACTAACATAGATAAAAAAAGTGTAGTCATTATTCAGGAAAATATTGGGAGATGTCTAAAAAATAAAAATGGTCATTTATTTTTTACCACCAAAAATAAGGATAATAGACATGAGGTTAAGAAGTATAATATGGAAGAACAAACTATCCACAGAGTTTTTGTTTTACCAGAAGAATGTGAAGACTTTGAAGTTTTGAACAATGGCAATATTATTTTTGGTGACCAAGCAAATTTAATGTTATCTCCAGTTTCGAATCCTGCTATTTGGTCTACTTTGTTTGACTTATCAGAATACGGAATCAAAAAAATAAACCGCTTAGTTTCAGAAAGAGATCGTATAGTATTAGTGGTTGAAAAACTTTAACATGAAATATACTTATTATACAATCATATTTTTTTTAAGTACATTCTTTTGGTTTGGGTGTAATACTTCGCATAAATACCATTCGGCAATTCTTCAAAAGAGAGCATCATTTAAAGATTCATTTTTACACAATGCCCGGTCTCCCCTATCAGAAAATGATCTTCCCTTTCTCGATTTTTTTCCACCTGACCAAAGTTGGAAAAAAAAATCTACCATAACTTTAAATGACACTAGTGAAATAATTCAAATACCTACATATAGTGGCATCACAAAACCATATACCGTATATGGAACGATTACTTTTTTTCATAATGGTCAAAAAATTTCGCTAAAGGTTTTTAAAAGTGCACAAAAACCTGAAAATCCAATCTATAAAAATCACTTATTTTTACCCTTCAAAGATGAAACCAATGACCTCACAACATATGGCGGTGGCCGGTATCTTGAATTGTCCATTTTGGATATAAAAAACAACAAAGTGGAGTTAGATTTTAATCTTTGCTACAATCCTTGGTGTGCCTATTCTGATGGATTTAATTGTCCAGTGCCTCCTCTTTCAAACCACATGAAACTTGTAGTAAATGCTGGTGAAAAAAGTTATTTAGGCCAAAAAAAGAAGTCGTAAATGTGGCTTGACCCAAATGGATTTTTACAAAAAAATAAAAAGAATCAGAAAATTGCATGTCTTGTACCTTCATTAACTGAATTGTTTTTGGAATATGGCCTTTACAATCAGTTGGTGGCAAGAACCAAATTTTGTGTTCATCCTCACGCCATGGTTAGAAGCATTCCCAAAATAGGCGGTACGAAAAAAGTAAATTTGGCTAAATTAAAATCGTTGAACCCAGACATCGTTGTAGCCAACAAAGAAGAAAATACGTTACAAGACATTCAAAAAGTTACTGCTTTTGCCCCAGTTTTTGTTTCAGATATTCAAACGTTGGACGACCTAGAGTCATTTGTTTCTTCTTTTTCTAAAGCTGTTCCTGAATTTAAAGCTTTATCCTTTATCAAAAAATTACAAAATTTAATCTGGAACGTACCTCATTTACCAAAAACGGTGGCATATTTAATTTGGAATGATCCTATGATGACGATTGGTCATGATACGTTCATACACCATATTTTATCTATTGGTGGTTTTGTCAATGTTTTTGCTGAAAGATCAAGGTATCCAATAGTTACTTGGGAGGAACTGTCCGCTAAAAATATGGATTATATATTTCTTAGTTCGGAACCCTTTCCATTCAGTAACAAACACCTTCAATTTTTTAGTGAAAAATTGCCTAATTCAAAAACAATATTGGTGGACGGAGAGATGTTTTCTTGGTATGGAAGCAAGGTATTAAAAATGCCTGAATACTTGTTTCACCTGCAGCGTACATTTGAAAAATAACAATGATTCCTCATTTTATTAGCACGAATCGAAACAATTGACCCGTAGTTTCACGTTGTAATACATTGGTAATACAAATCATGTCATGAAGTATAATTTTATTTTTATTTTAGTCCTAATTAATTTCTCAGTTTTAGCTCAAGAAGTTGAAACTAAAAAAATATTGGGCGATTCTTTATATCAAATAAATATTAAAAAAACAAGATTGTATGGAGTCTATATTCCCAAGGATATCCCTGATGCTATTTTAGAATTAGAAAAACTGAGTACACCCGAAGCTAAAGGGCAATTAAAAAAAATTGACGAAAAAACAGCTGCAAAAAAATTGAGGTTTGGCATTGGACGATGGATGGAATATAACTGGAATTTACAAGAGGGCTCAAGGTTTGCACATTATCTTAGAGAACAAGGAATATGGAATATTGATGATATGGTTGACTGTATGATAATATTATTTCATCGTCATGTGCTAAAAAAACCATTGAATGAAAATGAGTTAATGGCGGAAATAATTAAAACCAGAACTGCCATTTCAAAACAAAATTTAGATAAAAATATGGTAGAAATTATTGATGAAAAATGATTTTGTTTCATCCTTGTCATAACATTTAACCAATTGAAAACTATTTATTTAGAATATTTATCAACTTATCGGGATAATCTGTAATAATCCCGTCCACACCCCATCTAATTAGCTTTCTCATAGTACTTGGGTAGTTTACCGTCCAAGGAATAATCTTTATATTTTTTTTGTGACATAAATGAATCAAAGGAATCGTCACCAAAGTGCGATGAGGGCTATAAATATCAGGCACAAATCCAAGTAATTCTACATTGTCAGCAAAGTCATTTATTTTATCGTCCGTCAAAAAGGCAAGTTGATATGAAGGATATCGCTTTTTTATCATTTGAAGTGTTTCAATGTCAAATGATTGTATTGTAACCTTTTTACTTAGATTGTATTCACGAATTAGATTTACGACTAAATCTATATACAAAGATAATTCAGGGTATAAGACACCTTCTTCTGAAGGTTTTCTCTTAATTTCAATATTGTATCGAATATCAGTTAGAGAAAATGTCTCAAACACCTCTTTTAGTGTGGGTTTTATGGCGCTGACTGATTTTTGTCTTGGAAATCTTTTAGATTGTCTTAGTCCAACATCGAGAAGTTTCATTTCCTCAAATATTAGATTGTAGATAATCCAATTTTGCTCTTGGTTGGGTTTTAAATGAGTTCCATCGTTCAAGGTTGTTATTTCTGCATGATAATATGGATCATGTGAAACAATTAAATCTAAATCCTTATTGACAACAATGTCTAATTCTAATGTTGTGACACCAAGTTCTATAGCTTTTTTAAAACCAATAATCGTATTTTCCGGATACAGACCTCTACACCCTCTATGTCCTTGCACATCAATTACTTTCGACTCAATTTCAGAACAGGCCACAAAATGGATAAAATAACATAAAAGTAAAAGTCTAATCAATGCTAAATCATTATCCCAATCGAAATTACAAATTGACTATCGTCAACAATAAATTTGGGCTCTATATAATAATGAAAATCGTCTCTCATCACAATAAAACTTATTCCAAGATTTAGTGACGTATTTGTTTTAAAAGTCCTTGTTAGATTAATACCTGCAAAAGGATTAATAAAAAATCTTTCATTTGAATTTATAAACTGATAGTGTAAATCAGCATCAATGGCGTAGTAAGTTCCTTTTTTAAAATAGTAAGTTCCTGCTCCATGTAAGATAAATTTTTCAGAAATGGAGCCAGATAATTTAGCTTGTATTCCCATACCTCTCATTAACGAGTCCGTGTTATATGTCAATCCTCCTCCAAAGTGAAGCCCTTCTTGAGCTTGTGCAGGTGTCACCAACCAGCCAAATATTATTATTAATACAATTTTATTCATATTTATACTCGGTTTACTTTAGACAAAGTTACTTGTTTTATTGAATAATAGCTAAAATGGCAAGGAATAAATTGAAATTATTTACATTTACAAAAAATAAAAACATGGGTAAATTAGCTTTACATTGGAAGATACTAATTGGAATGGTTTTGGGTGTCTTAATGGGTATTATATTCAAATTAATGGGTTGGGAAAATTTTGTAATAGACTGGATTAAACCATTTGGAATTATCTTCATCAACTTGCTTAAGCTTATTGCTATTCCATTAATATTGGCATCCCTCATCAAAGGTGTTGCTGACCTTCACGATATACAGAAGTTTAAGTCAATGGGCATTTGGACCTTTGGATTATACATAATCACCACCATTTTAGCCGTGTCTATTGGATTAGTTTTAGTCAATATTATTCAACCTGGTGTAGGGATTGACATATCAACTATATCTTCTCTAACGGGTGAATATTCTAGCTCAATGTCTGGAAAAATTGAAGTGGCTCAACAAAATAAAGAATCAAGTCCTTTGCAGTTCCTGGTTGATATGGTGCCTGAAAATATTTTTGAGGCTGCAAGTAGTAATGGGAACATGCTCAAAGTCATCTTTTTTTCAGTTTTTTTTGGTATCGGACTACTTTTGATAGATGCAAAATCTGCCAAACCAGTAAAGGAATTTATCCAAGGCTTAAATGAAGTGATCATGAAAATGGTGGACATTATCATGTTATTTGCCCCGTATGCCGTTTTTGCATTATTATGCCCACTCATAGTAGAAACACCTGATTCTAGCCTTTTTGTAGCTCTTTTATGGTATATGGTCACGGTTATTGCAGGTTTGATAAGTGTATTAATTTTATATGGAATATTTGTTTTTCTGTTTACAAAAAGAAGTCCATTTTGGTTTTATAAAGGAATAGCGCCTGCACAACTATTGGCATTTTCTACAAGTTCAAGTGCAGCAACCCTACCCGTTACCATGGAAAGACTAGAAGAGCATATTGGTGTTGAAAAAGAGGTGACTAGCTTTGTTTGTCCTCTTGGAGCTACCATAAATATGGATGGAACTAGCCTTTACCAAGCCGTTGCGGCGGTTTTTATTTGTGAGGCTTTACAATTTCCATTGACATTCACTGACCAACTAACCATTATTCTGACCGCAACATTGGCTTCAATCGGTTCTGCTGCCGTTCCTGGAGCAGGTTTAATTATGCTGGTTATTGTTTTAGAATCACTAGGTCTTCCAACAGATAAAATGGCTATAGGCCTTTCATTAATTTTTGCTGTTGACCGGCCATTGGACATGCTGAGAACAGTCATCAATGTAACAGGAGATTCAATGGTGGCCATATTTATAGGTAAAAAATTTAATAAACTAAAAATCCCAATTGAAAAAAAATGGGACGATAATATAAAATCAATAGAGAATTAATCCAGAAAATTTTCATCAACAGGAATTTCAAAATATCCAGTTTTTGTTATATCTATCATTGGAATATTATTTTCGGAAGCACAAAATTCCCATTGGACTTTTTGATTTTTCCAGAGTCCTTTCATTAGTATTATTTTTTTTGCTTTTATTTGAGATAACACATAAGAAGCTTGTATTTTTGAATCTGGTAGAACGATGACCATATCTACATTTACAATAGGAGTAATCTCGTAAATATCGGATGATAGGATTAAAATATTTTGGTTAAAAAAATCAATTAGGTGGCCAATTTTAGTAATATCTTGAGCACGATAATCAAATGAATCAGCCAAAATCATTTGATTTTTTATTCCATGTTTTAATCGATTTTTTGAAGTGGTATAATTTACAGCTTTTTCAGTAATATTTTTGTTTTTTAGCACGAAAGCTTGACTTTTTATGAAAAAATCGATGATATAACCTCTGTTTACTTCATAAAAACATATTTTTTGTGTTTTGAAGACTTGTAGTTTTTGAAGAACAAATCCACTACTTCCTACAACCAAACAAAATATAAATACATAAAATCGCCATGGTTTTTTGTTATATACATACATGACCAATGTTAATATTCCTATATAAAATATAGCTAGTTGAAATGAATTCATATACATATCTGATATCACCGAACCGGGAAGTTTTTGTATAAGCCTGACACTTTCTATAAAATAAGCCGTTAAACATTCGTATAGTTTCAATCCAAATAGCCATGGCAATCCCCATATTGATTCCAAAGCCAATAATATAAACCCAAAATAAACCATCAATACTGCTATGGGAACGGCTAAAATATTACTTAAAATAAAGTATATAGGGAATTGGTTAAAATAATAAATTGAAAGTGGAAATATTAATATTTGGGCTGCAATAGAGATCGAAACTAATTCCCACAAATAAGCAGTTAATTTTGTCTCTGGAATAAACCAAATTTTAATATGTGAATGCAACAATAATATACTTAATAAAGAAATATAAGAAAATTGAAATGAAAGGTTATACACCATAAATGGGTCATATAATAAAATCCAAATTGCTGATATAAAAAAAACATTATACACATTGATTTGACGAAACCATTCCTTTCCAATGATAACTAATGAAAACATCAATACAGCCCTGATCACCGACGGCGAACTTCCCGTCATGAGAGCATATAGTATGGCAATAATGAACAAGGCACAAGGGCCAAACCAGCTAATTACTGTAATTCTTTTTCTAAATAACCTAAATAGGTAAACAAAAACATACAAAAACACTCCAACATGTAATCCTGACACTGCGAGGACATGGATGGCACCCGTCTGAGAAAAGCTTTTATATAGCTCTTCATTAATCTCCTCTTTAAATCCAAGCAAAAGAGCTTTTACAACAGCTCTATTTTCAACTTCTTCAAAATTTTTTTCAATCATACTTAACCACCTTTGCCGCATCGCAGTAGAAAAGTTTAGCCAAACATTCATTTTTTGTTGTCCATACTTTTGATGTTGATGAAGTTCAACGTACATCTGCTGGCCAATTCCTTTTCGAAAATAAAATAATTTACTATCGAAAGTTCCAGGGTTTGAATTATTCGAAAAATCGATACACCTACCTTCCATGATGATTGCGTCTCCCTTTTTATAATGTTTTACCAATGTATCATCAACATGAAAATATACCAATACTTTAGATGTAAAAAATTGAAAATCACCCATTGAGTCCGACATCTCCAGTACTTTAATCACCGTTTTGTACCGGTTTTTAAGGACTACATCTTCTTCGAGAATTCCTTTTATTAAAATATTAGATTGAAGTATTTTTTGATTTTCAATTTCTTTAATTGAAAAAGAATGTCTGCCTAGTCCAAATATAAATATTAAAATAAATAATAGAATAGAAGATATCCCCTTGAGTGCAAATACATGATGTAACAGTATGATAGAAAATGAAATACCAACTATTAAAATTGTATACCAATAAATAGATAGGCCTTTAAATAATGGTTGACATAGGATGCCAAGGATGAATATTATACCAATTCTTGCTAATGGATATTTAGCCCAGTTCATCATGTTAAGTAGTATTTTCCCTACAAAAATACTTAAACTTATGGTGATGGCTTCCTAAATGCGTTTAAAAATATGTTAAATAATATTTTTTTCAATAAGAGTAACATGTATGACTGTCCAATCTAGAAAAAAAACGTCCAATCCCTCCATTAAAAATAATTAAAAAAGGAATAAAACTTCTCTTAAGACCATAAATGTTACATAGTATATCCAAGTTAAACATCAAAAACACAACCTTCCAAACCTAGGTATGTTTCTTGAAATACTTCTTTAGCTTCTTTTAGTAAAGGCTCATATTCTCTATATCTTGGAGAGAAATGACCAATGATGAGTTTTTTCACTTTCGCATTTTGTGCCATTTTTGCCGCTTCAAAAGAGGTAGAATGTTTTCTTTCTTTTGCCTTTTCTTCCAGTTCATGAAGGTAAGTGGCTTCATGATATAAAAGGTCAGAATATTCAATATATGGTATGATTTTTTCACTATACTGCGTATCAGAACAATAAGCATACCTTCTTGGTAACGGATTGGACAATGTTAATTCTTCGGAAGTCAAAGTTTTTACACCCGCTATGACAATATTTTCTCCAGATTTTAATTTTTTAATTTGATCAATTGAAAGATTCAACTTGGTTACTTTATCGACATCCCATTTTTTTTCCGTAAAATATTCAACAAATTGATAGCCCAAAGTGTCAATGCGATGTTCTAGAGGAAAAGCATAAATATTAAGATTCGGTAGCGAGTAAACTTTTAACTTTTTAGTTAAAGTATATTCCAAAAAGTCAATTTCATATTCCACTTTTTGTTTGGTAATTTCAAAAATAGACTCCACATACCTCCTTATACCTTTAGGGCCAATGATAGTAAGCGGTCTTACTCTTTGGTGGTGTTGGAAAGAAGACAGCAATCCCGGCAAACCAAATATGTGATCACCATGTAGATGGCTAATACAAATAGTATTAATCTTTGCTGCTTTAATATTCCATTGAGAAATTTTTGTTTGGCATGACTCACCACTATCAATCAAAATAAAATTTTGATCGTACTGCACTATTTGTGCACTTGTAATTTTATCCTTTTGTGGATATGCAGCAAGTGAACCTAAGATGGTAACCTTAAAGGTCTTCATCCTCGGATTCTATTCCAAGCTCGTTTTGTATTTCTTCCATAAAGACAAAATCAACCGCTTCAGGAAGTGTCGGAATAATAGTAAGAATTGTTTCTAGCCTAGAAATTTCGATTAACTTTTTTACTGCATTGTGGACAACTCCCGTCACAATAAACAATCCATCGTCTTTCCATAATCTGTTGGCTGTCAGAATTGAACTTAGTCCAGAAGAGTCCACATATTTAACAGTGGACAAATCCAAAATAAGATTTTTTACGCCTTCGTTTCTACAAAAAATAAACTCAGATTTTAAGGCTGGTGCCAATATTGAATTTAAATTTTCCTCATCAAGATGGAAAACGGTGTACTTTTCTTCTTTATTTAAACTGTATTTCATTTGCTCTTGTACATTTCATATTTATGAATGAAACCACAAAATTAATAGATTAAAGAAAAAAAAGGTAAAAAATCCAAAAAAAACAATCCTTTATCCAAATACAAGATTTATATTTGTATTTTATTTAATATATAAAACCATAGTTAATGGTTACATTTTATATTTTAAAAATTTGTTATACAGTATGAGTCAACTTAATACCTTAACAAAAATTGGTTAAATAATAGTTAATATACCGAAAAAACTGATTGAGTCTATGAACTTAAGTGATTTTCATTTATTTTTGTCTTGAAGATGTTTTTTTATTAACTATTTGTCAAGGTAAATCGTCGTACAAAAAAGTATTTAACATTTTCTGGTCCTCGATTTGAGGCAATATATTAGAAATAAATCGTAGATGAATAGCAGAAAGTTTTCAGCAAAAGTCAAAAAAATTATTAAAGTTAGTCGTGAAGAAGCTATTAGGCTGGGTCATGATTATATTGGAACTGAACATTTTTTATTAGGGTTGCTTCATGAAGAAGACAGTCTTCCAGTCAAAGTATTACAAGCTTTAGATGTGGATATAGAAAAATTAAAAATCGAAATCGAAAACACTAAGGTTATCAAAGTGGAAGGAGATATGGGATATAACTATGGAAACATCCCATTAAATAAACATGCGGAAAAAGTATTAAAAGTAACTTCATTGGAGGCCAAAGTGTATAAAAGTGAAGAAATAAATCCTGAACATTTAATGTTGTCTATTTTAAAACATCAAGAAAACATTGCCAATAAAATTTTAAATGATTTTCAAATAGACTACGAATCTTTCAAATCAGAATTAGAATTTGTAAAACAAGAATTTGATTTTGGCAACCCTGACATATATAATGCCTCGCATTCGGATTCAGATGTACCCATGGATGAAGATGACATGTCAGATTCTTATAGCCAAGGAAAAAAAGGTAGTACTGGAAAGTCGAGAACACCAGTTCTAGATAATTTCGGGAGAGACGTAACTCGGTTGGCAGAAGAAGGAAAATTAGATCCCATCATCGGGAGAGAAGTTGAAATTGAAAGAGTTTCTCAAATTCTAAGTAGAAGAAAAAAGAATAACCCAATTTTGATTGGCGAGCCTGGCGTTGGTAAAACAGCGATAGTCGAAGGTCTAGCTTTAAGGATTTTGCAAAAAAAGGTCTCTAGGACTTTATTTAACAAACGTGTAGTAATGTTAGATCTTGCTGCCTTAGTAGCAGGAACAAAATATAGAGGACAGTTTGAAGAAAGAATGAAAGCCATCATGAATGAACTTGAAAAAGCAAGGGATGTCATTCTTTTTATCGATGAAATTCACACTATGGTTGGAGCTGGAGGGGCAACTGGCTCACTTGACGCTTCAAATATTTTCAAACCAGCTTTGGCGAGAGGAGAATTACAATGTATAGGAGCATCAACTTTAGATGAGTACCGTCAGTATATTGAAAAAGATGGCGCCTTAGATAGAAGGTTTCAAAAAGTATTAATTGAACCCCCTTCAGCAGAAGAAACCGTTCATATTTTACACAATATCAAAGGCAAATATGAAGATTTTCACAATGTATCTTATACAGATGACGCTATAGAAGCCTGTGTAAAAATGAGTGAACGTTATATTACTGATCGATTTTTACCAGACAAGGCCATAGATGTAATGGATGAAGTTGGCGCTCGTACCCACTTAAAAAACATTCATGTTCCACAATACATTGAAGATGTGGAAAATGAGATGGAGATCATCAAAGAAAATAAAAATAGTGCCGTTAAAAACCAACAATACGAAAAGGCAGCCGACTTGCGCGACCAAGAATCAAAATTATTGAGAAAACTAGAGCAGTTTAAAGAAGAATGGGAGGAAGAGTCGAAAACAAAAAAATACCCTGTTAATGAAGAAGACATTGCGGAGGTAATATCCATGATGACAGGTATTCCTGTAAGACGAGTAGCCCAAAGTGAAAGCAATAAGCTTGTCAATATGACTGCTGATTTGGAAAAAATGATCATAGGTCAAAAAGAAGCCTTAGTCAAAGTAACCAAGGCTATACAAAGGAACCGTGTTGGATTAAAAGATCCGTCAAAACCCATTGGTTCGTTTATTTTTCTTGGCCCTACTGGTGTTGGAAAAACAGAATTGGCCAAAGCACTGGCTAAATATTTATTTGATAGTCCTGATACTTTGATTCGTATTGATATGACTGAATACATGGAAAAATTTTCCATCAGTCGGTTAATTGGTGCCCCTCCGGGATATGTCGGTTATGAAGAAGGAGGGCAGTTGACTGAAAAGGTTCGAAGAAAACCCTATAGCGTCATTCTTCTCGATGAAATTGAAAAGGCACATCCAGATGTTTATAATATATTGTTACAAGTATTGGATGACGGACAACTAACGGATGGGCTTGGAAGAAAAGTTGATTTTAAAAACACTTTGATTATTATGACGTCCAATATTGGTGTTCGCCAATTAAAAGATTTTGGGCAAGGTGTAGGTTTTGCTACAAAGTCCAGGCAAGAAAGTAGCGAGGATTTTACAAAATCAGTCATTCAAGGTGCGTTAAAGAAAACGTTTTCCCCTGAATTTTTAAACCGGATTGACGATGTTGTGATTTTTAATGCCCTAGAAAAAGAAGATATCTCTAAAATTATTGACATTAATTTGGCTCAGTTAATCAGTCGTATGAAATCTATGAATTTTGAATTGGAACTAACAAAAGAAGCCAAAGATTTTGTAGCTGAAAAAGGATATGATCCACAATTTGGAGCTCGCCCTTTAAATAGAGCCATTCAGAAATACGTGGAAGACCCTCTTGCCGAATATATTTTGTCACATCAACCTATTAAAGGTGAAATACTCATCGCAGATATGAATACTGAAAAAGATGGAATATTAATTAGAAGCGATCAGAATGTAAAAAATCTTGAGGATTCAAAATAATTATTCATCTTTGTGCTTTATTCTATTTATTTTATAAAAAAAACATAAACATTTGTCAAAAGGAAGAAATCAACCCAATACTGAAGAAAAATTTAATTACCGTCTAAATGATGAAATCCGAGTTCCAAGAGTTCGGTTGGTAGGTGAAAATTTAGAACTTATCAGCGAGGTAGCTAATAAAGAAATTGAAACTGGGGTCTACCCTACGCATCAAGTTCTTAGTTGGGCTTCAGCACTTGAAATGGACTTAGTTGAGATTAGCCCTAATGCTGACCCACCAGTATGTAAAATCATAGATTACAAAAAATTTGTTTATGATAGAAAGAAAAAGGAAAAAGAGCTTAAAGCAAAAACGGCAAAAACCGTCATAAAAGAAATACGATTCGGACCTAATACCGATGACCACGATTTTGATTTTAAAGTAAAACATGGCCTTAAATTTTTGGATGAAGGTTCAAAAATAAAAGCTTATGTCCAATTTAAAGGAAGAGCTATTGTATTTAAAGATAGAGGTGAATTAATTCTTTTAAAATTCATGAAGGAGCTTGAAGAATTTGGTGCAGCTGAAGAACTTCCAAAATTGGAAGGGCGTCGAATGATTGTAGTAATTTCACCAAAAAAGAAAAAATAAGCTGCTTGAAGAGTCCTTCATATAAGGCACTTTAAATCATTTATGAATATGTACGATAAAAAAATAGTAAGAACTTTATTCGTTTTAGTTTTTACTTTTTTGTATTTGGCAATGCAAGAAGTTCAGGCCAATGAAAATGTAGACATTAAAATAACCCTCAATGGATACCAGAGTGGTTGGTGTAAATTGGTCGGCATTTATGGGGATCAAAACTATTTGGTAGATTCATTTCCTACAAATTTAAATGGATTAGTTTTCATAAAAAAAGATAGTTTATACCCACAAGGATTGTACTATTTGCTGTTGCCTGATTATAAAAACATTTCGTTTTTACTAGACGAGGTACAAAATTTTGAAATCACCTTTGATAGGAATTCACCTGTACATTCCTTAAATACTAAACAATCCCTTAGTAATCAACTTTATTTTCAAAGTATAAAGATTCAAGAAAAAATTGATTCAATTCAAAAAGTACTTAAAACTAATCCCATTAATTCTGTTGAGCTCCGAAACAATCTTCAATCCCTTTTTGCAGAAAGATCAGCCCAAGTAGACTATTGCAGGATAAATTATCCACAAAATTTTTATACTTTATATAAATTATCTGGTCAAAACCCATCCTTTCCAGAAATTTTAAAGCCCAACGGAGATTTAGATACTTTTGCACAATTAAACCGATATCGAAATGAGTTTTGGGCAAATGTCGATTTTAATGATGTGCGATTACTCAGAACACCCGTCATTGCAAACAAACTAAGGCGCCATATTAAAGAATTGACCCCTCAGCAACCCGACTCCATTATTGCCCAAGCGGATATTTTGATACAACAATCTCGAGTCAATAGAGATATGTTCGCTTTTATTTCTAATTGGATTGCACTTCAATATCAACCGACAAAAACAACTGTTATGGATGGCGAGGCAGTATATGTCCACGTAATTGATACGTATTTTGACGAAACTTCCGATTGGTATCAACCAGGTGAATTGGAAAAACTAAAGAAAAAAACAGGCGAGATGAAGGCATCTTTGCTATACAAGAAAGGGCCTGATGTTGTTTCAACCGACCCTTATGGAAAAAAAAGATCAATTTATGAAATCTCTAAACCATATATCGTCATATATATGTATTCTCCCAATTGCGAGCATTGCAAAAAGGAAACCCCAAAACTCAAGGCCTTTTATGATGAATGGAAAAATAAAGGCGTTGAAGTGTATGCTATTGTTCTAGAAACTAACCACGACGAATGGAATAATTATATTCAAAACAATTCCATAGGTGAATGGATAAATGTATTTGACCCGACCAATGCTTCCATTTATGCTAAATATTACGTTGATATCACACCTGAAATATACGTTTTAAATCCTGAAAGAATTATTATTGGTAAAAATCTAAAGACAGAACAAATTCAAATAATTATTGATAAAGACTTGAAAAAGAGGAATTAAAAGTACTTATGTTTTGCTATGTTGTTAAAGATTGTTAAACTAAGTCTATAAACCTGCCTTCATAGGCTTTGAAAAAAATACTGTAGAAAATACAATGTATTTTTGTCGCTGATATTAAACTAAACTGCTCACTAGCAGCTTAAAAATGATCACTTTAATCACTTGTGTATGTATAAATATTTGTTTTTAACTACGCTTTTCATGGCAACTTTATTATTTCAATGTAAAGAAAAGGAAGCTTACAATGAATCAGGAGATGCTGTGCTGATGGGGAAAATCACCACCTTGATGGGAACTAGTTTGGTTCTAGATATTAATGGAACTAACCATGATATACCATTAAAAGATGATGGTACGTTTGACTTTACATTAAATGTTCCAAAGGCAGGAATTTACAAGTTAACCCACGGTCAACAAGGCATGTTTTTATTGGTGTATTTACAACCTGGAAAAAAGACGACATTAAAAGCAGACGGTTCCAATTTAGTAATGTCAGCTAAATTCGAAGGAGACACAAAAATAGAAAATGCCTTTTTGACTGCCAAAATGATCAACGAACCTTCTTTATTAAATATCGATCAAACTACATTTTTTACCTTACCAGAAGAAGATTTTCTCAATAAAGTTGAAGAAATAAAAACGAAACTTATTGATTTTAAAAAAGAATTTCAAAAACAGAATGGAGTCTTTAACTCATATTTTGAAGAAATTGTAAATATGGATATTACTTTTCAAGCCACAAACTTGAAAATGTTTTATCCTCAATATTATAACTATTTGATGAAATCAACTGATTTTGTTCCTTCAGAGAGTTTTTACAGCTTCTTTCAAAGTTTGGATATAAATAATGAAATTAATCTGAACAGCGAACATTTTAAGGTATTTGTTCCGCTTTATTTAGATCACGAATTGAAAATTAAAAACGCAAGTACTGCTTTATATGAATCATCAGGTTTAGATAAGTTGAATATTTTAGGTGAAAAAATCACGAATCAAAAGATCAAGGATGAAGTTTCTTTCAACATTATGAAGCAGTCGTTTGAAACAAGTTTAGCAGATGCCTTTGATATGTATAATTTGTACATGACCCAAAACCTAGACACTGAAAAGAAAAAAGTGATAGAAGCCTTACACAATGAGTGGTTGCCTCTTAAACCAGGCAATGTTGCTCCTTTTTTTCAAGGTGTGGATAAAAACGGTAAAAATTTCACTTCTCAATCTCTTCAGGGAAAAGTTTTATACATTGATGTTTGGGCAACATGGTGTGGGCCTTGCATAGGAGAATTACCGCATTTAGAAAACTTGCAAGAAAAATTTAAATCAAATTCGAATATTACCTTTGTTTCAATTTCAATAGATCAAAATAAAGAACCTTGGCGTAAAATGCTGGTCGATAAAAATATGAAAGGCCTTCAATTGTATTCAGAAGGAGCTTGGAATTCAGAGATTATATCAAATTATAAAATAAATGGTATTCCAAGATTTATTATAATTGACAAAGATGGAAATTTAGTGGATGCCAATGCCTTAAGGCCAAGTAATCCTAATACTGCTGATGTTTTGACAAAACTTTTATAAGCGTTAACTTGAAATGATGCAATACAAAAATAACATTTTAGAAACCATTGGAAACACACCAATGGTCAAACTAAATAATACAGTCGAGAATATACCATGCTTAGTCTTGGGAAAAATAGAAACTTTTAATCCTGGCCACTCTACAAAAGATAGAATGGCATTAAAGATGGTAGACGATGCTATACAGGCAGGCAGGATTAAACCTGGTGGAACTATTATCGAATGTACTTCAGGAAATACAGGAATGGGTATAGCTATTGCGGCATCTGTAAAAGGATATCGGTGTATTTTTACCACTAGTGATAAACAATCTAAGGAAAAGATCGATATGCTCAAAGCTCTAGGCGCAGAAGTTATCGTTTGTCCAACCAATGTTGAACCAGATGATCCAAGATCCTATTATTCTGTTGCTGAAAAACTGAGTAATGAAATTCCAAATTCAGTATGGCTCAATCAATACGACAATTTAGCTAACCGACAAGCTCATTATGAAAGCACTGGACCTGAAATATGGAACCAAACTGATGGTAAAATAACCCATTTTGTTGTAGGTGTAGGTACTGGAGGAACGGTATCTGGCGTTGCCAAATATCTAAAGGAAAAAAATCCAAATATTAAAATTTGGGGAATTGATACGTATGGATCTGTTTTTAAAAAATACCATGAAACTGGTGTTTTTGATAAAAATGAAATTTACCCGTATATAACAGAAGGAATTGGCGAAGATATTTTGCCAAAAAATGTTGATTTTTCCTTAATTGATCATTTTGAAAAAGTATCAGACAAAGATGCTGCCTTAGCTGCAAGAAAACTGGCTAGAGAGGAGGGACTTTTACTTGGGTATTCTGCTGGATCAGCCCTAGCAGGTTTGCTTCAACTAAAAGATAAGTTAAAATCTGAAGATGTTGTCGTCATCCTATTCCACGACCATGGTTCGAGGTACGTTGGTAAACTTTACAACGATGATTGGATGCGTGAAAGAGGTTTTTTAGAGGCTGAATTAAATGTAGCTCAATTGGTCGAAAAGAAAAAAGATAAAAAATTTATTGGCGTACAATCTTCTGAAAATGTAAAGTCAGTATTTTCAACGATGAAGGATCACGATATCAGTCAATTACCTGTTTTAAATGGCGAAGAGATTGTTGGTTCCATTACAGAGAATAAATTATTGGAATTTCTACTGGAGAATCCTTTGACAAATGGCGACACAAAAGTTAGTGGTATCATGGGGGATGTTTTCCCTAGCGTTTCATTAGATATTTCATTAAAGGACTTAAACAAATATATATCTAAAAATAATCCTGCCGTAATTACAAGTGACCGTTCAGGTAATAAAGTTATTATAACCCAATATGATATTATTCAAGCCTTATAGTCAATATC
>JBATMZ010000031.1:0-92669 GCA_049290115.1 Saprospiraceae bacterium
ATATTCTACAATACCCACACAAAGTAAGGTTTCAAGAAACGGCCCCACAAATACCTTTGAATCAGTGCTTGCCACAGGAGAGATATATAAAATTGCAGTTCAGAAAACAGGTATTCACAAGCTAGACTTTGCATTTTTAGAAAATAAGCTTGGGATTAAAACAATAAATATAGACCCAAAAAAAATACAAATTTTCGGTAATGGTGGTGGCCCTTTACCCGTGAGAAATGGTGCATTTCGCCAAGACGATTTGATGGAGAATGCAATATTTGTTTCAGGACAAGAAGACGGAAAGTTTGATAATACTGATTATGTGCTTTTTTATGCTGAAGGACCCGACAAGTGGACCTATGATTCATTGTCAAATTCCTATTTGTTTAGTAAAAATATTTATGCCGATTTTAATTATTATTTTCTAAAAATTAACCAGGAAGATGGACTGCGAATTCAAAATCTACCCAATGTTGAGGAAGTGCCTGAGTTGACCCTTTCCACTTTTGAATCAGTGCAAAGATATGAAGAAGATAAAATAAACCTGCTAGGTGCCAATCCAGGTACAACGGGTAGTGGAAAAGAATGGTACGGCGATTATTTTAAAGGGACACGGGAAATGGATTACACTTCCAAGTTTGATTTAACAAATATAGAACTGGGACAAACTACGGATTGTAAGGCCACTTTCGTAGGAAGAGCTAGTCAGCCATCAAATGTTCAATTTTTATTTGGTGACAAAACATATTCTGCCTATCTGAGTAATGTAAATACCAATGATAGTGAAGCTACGTATGCTAGTAAAGCTAATCTAAATCAAAAAACAGTTTTCCTACAATCAAACCCAAAAATAGTCGTAAAATACCCTGCTATTTCTGTGGAAAGCGAAGGTTGGCTGGATTTTATTGAAATGATTGTTCCAAAAAAAATTGTACTTCTTCAGGATCAATATACGTTCAGACATCGACAGACAAGAAGTGTCCAAATTGCTGCTTTTGACATGGATGGCTATACAAATCAGGTAGTTTGGGATATTTCAATGCCTGGCAATCCTTTTTTTGTTAATGTAAAAAATAATGCGGTAACCTTTAAGACAGAAGGAACGGTCAAGGAGTTTATTTCACATCGTAATTTGACATCAGCTTTTGAACCCGTGAGTGGTGAAAAGATAGCCAATCAAAATCTCCATCAGCACGATCAGATTGATATGTTGATTGTCTACCACCCTGATTTTGAAGCATCGGCCAAAGAACTACAACAACATAGAAGTAGTTATTCAAAACTTCAAGTGGTGACAGCCTCCATTTTTGAGGTATATAATGAGTTTAGTTCTGGAAAAACAGATCCAGTCGCTATTCGTGATTTATCAAAAATGTTATATCAACGCAATCCAAACTTCCAATATTTACTTTTATTAGGAGACGGAAGTTATGATTATAAAGGACTGATGCCTAATTTAAATAGAGAAAATTTTATCCCAGTGTATGAAACAGATCAATCTCTAAATCCGATTACAGGATTTCCTGCTGATGATTTTTATGGGTTGTTGGACGAGGATGAAGGAAGTGATTTATTTGGTGGCTTAGATATTTCAGTTGGAAGGCTGCCAGCAAAAAGCCAAGCCGAAGCTTCTGTGATGGTTAAAAAAATTATTCATTACGATACACACCCGAATGTTTTGGGTGATTGGAGGCTCAGGACAGGATATGCGGCTGATGATGAAGATAGTGGCAGACATATCTTTGATACGGATGAGATTGCTAGGAAATCAGTTACTAATTTTCCAGTTTTCAACCAACAAAAAGTTTATTTTGATGCTTTTCCACAAGTGTCAACTGCAGGTGATCCAAGATATCCTGAAGCAACTCAATCCCTCAACTCAAATATTTTTGCGGGTCAGTTGTCACTAACGTATCTAGGGCACGGAGGGCCACAAGGTTGGGCGCAGGAAAGGGTTCTTACTTTAAAGGATATCAAAGGGTGGACAAATTACGATAAATTGTTTTTAATGATTACGGCTACTTGTTCGTTTGCTGCATACGACGACCCTAAAATTGTAAGTCCAGGTGAAGAAACTATATTAAATGCCAAAGGAGGAGCCGTTGCTTTATACAGTACTACTCGAGCAGTTTATACCAATTCTAATAAAGAATTGACAGATGCGGTACATAAATTGATGTTTCAAAAAGTGGATGGAGTAGCACCAACATTTGGGCAGATTTTGAAGGATAGTAAAAATAAAAACAGTTCAGAATTTACTATTGAAAATAGTAGGAAATTTACCTTATTGGGTGACCCTTCACAACAAATTGCTTTGCCTAAAGAAAATATTGTGATTACTGCCATCAATCAAAAACCGTTTAGTCAAAATACAGATACATTAAAGGCTATGACTTTTGTAGAAATACAAGGACAAGTTGAGGACAAAAACAATCAACTTTTGGTCGACTTTAACGGTACTTTGAGCACTACTTTTTATGATAAAAAAAATAAATTACGCACATTACAAAATGATGTGAGATCGCCACTTTTTGAGTTTGATTTGTATCAAAACATCATTTTTAAAGGCAAAACAAGTGTAAAAAACGGAAAATTTAGTTTTGGGTTTTGGATACCTAAGGACATTAATTATAATATTGGTAACGGCCGGATTTCAATGTACGCATCGGATGGCATTTCTAAGGATGCATCAGGATATTCAAACGATATCCTTGTAGGCGGTTCTACTAAAAATGGAATTGTTGATGATACGCCGCCAAATGTGGATATTTATATGAACGATGAAAGTTTTGTTCAAGGAGGAATTACTGACGAAAATCCAGTTTTATTGATCAAATTGCAAGACGATTTTGGTATTAATGTGACGGGCAATGCAGTTGGCCACGATATTACTTCTATCTTGAATGACAATTCTTCTTCAGCTACTGTGCTGAATGATTTTTTTGAAGCACAAACGGATGATTTTCGATCTGGAACGGTACAATATCCTTTAAAAAATTTGAGTTCTGGAAAACATACCATTAGAGTCAAAGCTTGGGATATAGCGAATAATAGTGCAGAAAAGGAGACCGACTTTTTGGTCGTCGATAGTCAAAGAGAATTTTTGGAAAGGGTACTCAATTACCCAAATCCATTTTCGACACAAACAAATTTTGCATTTGAACACGATTTAAGCAATACAACACTGGACATTCACGTTTATATTTATTCTGTTTCGGGTAAACTAGTAAAAATTGTGGAACATACATCGTATTATACGGGCAACCGTGTGAGTGATGTTAAATGGAATGGGAAAGATGATTTTGAAGATAGACTAGCTCGAGGGGTCTATTTATACAAAATTAAAATTCATGCCAAAGAACTTAACCTCACGAGAGAGAGTAAGTTTGAAAAATTGGTCATCTTATAATAATATTTTATTATATCCGTAATTCTTGTATTTTTGCATTCGATTTTTATCATTTATATTTAATTTTCTGTCTTCTAATGTATAGTCAAATAAAAATTGTATTTACTTTTTTAGTAGTATCTAGTCTTTTTTCTACTGTCCAAGCCCAATGGTGGGATCCTGTTAAAAATTGCGTAGCTAATGTAAATGGGGAATGTGTACCCAATACAGTCCTTTCAACTTTACCATTTTTAAGAATAACACCCGATGCTCGGGGAGGTGCTATGGGTGATGTTGGTATTGCGATGACACCCGATGCTCATTCAATGCATTTTAACGCTTCAACTTTGGCTTTTTCTGAGGAAAAATCAGGAATGGGAATTACTTATACGCCTTGGTTGACAAACTTTAATTTGGATGATATCTTTTTAGCGTACATATCGGGTTATTATAAATTATCAAAAAATGAAGCGGTAGGCGGTTCTATTCGATATTTTTCTTTAGGTGATGTGCAGTTTACAGACGAAAGAGGAACAGAACTTTCGGTTGGACGGCCAAGAGAAATCGAAGGGGCTTTATTGTATACAAGAAAGTTAGGCGACAATTTTGCCGCTTCCCTTACTGGAAAATATATTTATTCAAATTTAGCATCGGGTCAAAATGTACGAGGCATCGAAATTGTATCAGCTAGGTCTTATGCTGCAGATTTAGGTTTAAATTATCGTAAAAAAGTCGCTTTGTCGGGTTATAATGGAGAATTATCTTTTGGCTTGGCCATTACCAATATAGGTGCTAAAGTCTCCTATACGGCCAATGCACCTTTCAAAGAATATATTCCAACCAACCTTGGAATTGGTGCAGCCTTAAGACTAGATTTTGACCAATATAATACCATGACTTTTGCCATGGATATTAATAAACTTATGGTGCCCACTCCAATAGCCAGACAAAAGATTGTGGATGGCACTTTAATGGATAATGAAGAATGCGACAAAGATGGTAATGGTATTTGTGACTTCTTAGAAAAATCATTATTTAACGCAATGATTTCTTCTTTTTATGATGCTCAAGGTGGATTTTCAGAAGAACTAAAAGAGTATACTATTGGACTTGGTGTCGAATATTGGTACGACAAACAATTTGCTGCCAGACTAGGATATTATTACGAAAACCCTTTGAAAGGAAACAGACGATTTTTTACCGTAGGAGCGGGAATCAAATACAATATTTTTGGTATCAATATATCCTATTTAGTACCGACATCCAATCAGCCAAATCCACTTGACAATACTTTGCGATTTAGTTTATTATTTGACTTTTCTATTTTTAATTCGGACGCTGAATAATTTTCAGTTTGACAATAATACAAAAGCCTTTCCATTAGGGAAGGCTTTTTTTATGTTATGATAAGTCGATTAATAAAACAAAAAAGTTTGTGAACAAATATTCTTCTTTTTAATGTCGCTAAAAAATAACTTTGGATTTTAAACAAAAGAGGCTAAACTACAATAGCTAGTTTTGGCGTCATTTTGGTTGATGACAATTTCTTTTTAGAATTATTAGGAGATTACCTATAGTTAAGGAAATCGAGTTCCTGAATGATAACGTAAAAGTCATGTACCATTCTTCTTTAATACGAACCCATATATCTTCTTACAAACCATTCTAAGGCAAGTAAAAACAAAATCAAAAAACATATCCACTTTATATGGATAATGGACTTTGTGATATTGCTTTGGTACAAGGTTGGTTTGACATGACTGTCTGCACTGATTAATAATGGGATTGTATTGATTTGGTCTGGAGTCAAAAGTTTGCCACCATACTTATTGACCAAGGCTCTTAATACATCGTGTTTTGCCACGTTGTCTTGTTGCTCGAGGTCGATGACTTCTATGTTGAAAGAACTCTTTGCGGTTATCAAACGGCTATTTAAGGTGACGGCGCCATTTATGGTATAAGAACCCGAAGGAAACATACCCGCATTTAAAACATAACTATTTCCTGTTTTGGAAAATGTATATTTGTATTCCTTTCCATCTTCATTTTTTACAGTCAGGGAAGCATCCGGTTCGTTGATTAATTCATAATTATCGTTGTAAAGTTGTCCCTCTATGACGATAGATTCATTTTCTTTATAGCTTGATTTGCCAGGAGTCACTCGAAATTTTCTTTTGTCTTCTTTGATCGATGTCCATTGAACCGATTTATTGAGGAGTTCTGTAACCTGGTCGTAACCTTGGGTTTGCACAAAATCTACCAATCTCCATTTCCAAATTCCTTCTCCACAAAATATGGCCATTCGACTTCCTCGTGACTCGCCCATGATTAGCTGAGGATAATTGGTTTTTATCTTTTTTATGTTTTGGGTCGAGAAAACCATAGACGTATTTTTCAACTTATATTCCCCGAAAGGAGCCACCAAAGGGGGATAAGTTTTAAGGGCGTTTTTGAGTGATTCTGAAACCGTAAAAGCTGAAAAAGTGGGTGAAATGTCCATTTGAATTTCTTCAGAATTTTTACTATTTCCAGTCACTGACATTAAATCCTGCAATAAATTGAACTGGTTTAAAGATGTCTGCATCCCTACAAAAAAGATAGTCGGTGTTTTTTTAGTCGTTAATTGTTGTAATTCTGATTTGATGGGATATTTTTCTGAAGGCAAATTATGTAAAATTGCCAAATCATATTTTGACAAATTTTGATTTGAATCACCAGCAAAAGCGACGGTAACTTCGTAATTTTTATTTTGTAAAATGAGTTGTTTTATAGCCGTGATATCTGGATGAGGACTATTGGCAAGCAAAAGTATTTTTTGACGCCCATCCAAAACTTCCACATAAATATCTTTATAATTGTTGGCTTTGTTTTTTTCATCATTACTTGGTAAAACGGAAATCCTATATCTGGTCAAACCTACAACACTTGCTTCGAGTTCAACATTTTTTGTAGAAAAAAACTCCTTGTTGTTAATAGAAATATTTTCCTCAATTCTTTTTTTGGAAGAAGAAGTACCTACACTTTCTACGATCATTTTTGTTGTCGTTCCCGCAGCATTAAAAGCTTTAATATCAACTTGCAGAGAAAACTTGTCTCCTAGGTAGGCTATTTTATTATAAAAAACATTGCTGATAACTATGTCTTTATATTGGGTCGTATCTCCTTGGGCAACGATATAAAGTGGTGTGTTGATAAAGGCATCCATATACAAAGGATTGCTTCCTTCATTATAAATACCATCAGAACTGATGACAATAGCCCCAATATTTTGATCGGCGTATTGTTCGTCAATGTGGTGAAACAATTGTGAAAAATTAGTTGATTTTTTTTGTAATGAGTCCAAATTTTGTTCCGTCACCTGGGAGGCAAATTCTAAGGATCGTACATGGTACTTGTCCGCCAGTTCGTTTTTAACACCTACCCAATTTTTATCCTCAAGATTTTGTTGGTCTATGTTATTGTCCATCGAAGTAGATACATCCTTCGCCATGACAACCAAAGGAGACTTAATCTCTTCTTTTACTGATTTGATCACCGGAGAAAAAAGAATAATAATGATGAATGCTATGGCAAAACTCCGTAGAAAAGCTAAAAAAACTTTTGTATAACGGGGAGTGGGAAACTTGCTTTCCTTGAAGTACATAAATGCAGCATAAAAGGCAGCACAAAATAATGCTACAATAAGCGCTATACCGAAATCTGGAAAACTAATTGAATCAATCACTTGTTTTTATTATTTAATAAGAGTATGTCATTAAACACCGTAGTAGACCTTGTGGTTCAGGAAAAAAATATTAATTCCTTATTTTGATATGTACTTTTGACTTTAAATTCCGTTTATAAATGATAATAAATTACAAATGAAGCAAATTTTCTTAGTTGTAGCTTACTTTTTTGTCTCTTCTTATGTTTTTGGTTCCTACATTTTTATACCTATGGAACATGGTAAACAAAATGACCATTTAAAAGCGTACGGGGTTACCTATTGGGTTATTAATAATGGCATCGAAGCCTATTGGTTATTAAATTACAGAGGAGGAAGTTTTGCGTTCCCTTATGCCGAACTTTTTGAAAAAGAATGTAAGGTCAGAAATGTAACCTATGAAGTTATTTCAGACAGTGAATGGTTGTCTATCAGACACAAAATTAGTGACCCAGAAGTCAATCAGGAAGTTATAAAATTGGAAAAAGCGCCTAAAATAGCAGTTTATACACCTGATTTTAATCCTATGGGAATGAGGATTCAGCCTTGGGATGATGCCGTTACCTTAGTGTTGACTTATGCGGAGATTCCATTTGACAAAATTTATGACCGGGAAGTAATGGGAGAAAAATTAGTGGAATATGATTGGCTTCATTTGCATCACGAAGATTTTACAGGTCAATATGGAAAATTTTATGCAAACCAAGGGGGGCAAGCTTGGTATAAAATGAACCAACAAAAAATTGAATCGTTGGCTTCCGATTTAGGTTTTTCAAAAGTTTCTCATTTAAAATTAGCTGTAGCAAAAAATATAAAAGAATACGTTTCTGGAGGCGGGTTTATGTTTGCCATGTGTTCTGCTACCGACACGTACGATATAGCTTTGGCTGCAGAAGGTTTGGATATTTGTGCTGATGTTTATGATGGAGATGGATACGATGTAAATGCCAATTCAAAATTGGATTACAGCAAAACATTTGCTTTTAAGGACTTTCAATTACTACTTAATCCAATGTTGTACGAACATTCAGACATTGACAATAAAAATAGAAATGTTGTGCCTGAGGTAGATTATTTTAATCTATTTGAATTTTCAGCCAAATGGGATCCAATACCAAGCATGTTAAACCAAAACCATACACAAACAGTCAAAGGATTTATGGGACAATCCACTACTTTTAAAAGATCCTTGATCAAGTCAGAAGTATTGGTTCTAGGGGAAAATAAGTCTGCATCTGAAGTGCGGTATATTCATGGAAGTTTTGGTTTTGGAACTTGGACATTTTATGGTGGGCACGATCCAGAAGATTATCAACATTTTGTCAATGACCCTGAGACGGACCTAAGCCTTCATCCCAATAGTCCAGGTTATAGGCTTATCCTCAACAACATATTGTTTCCTGCTGCGGAGAAAAAAAAGAGGAAAACATAGTTTAATAGTTTGTAATGGTTTGGAGGATTTGGGCCTCATTTTATAAAATTTTGAATCATTTTATGCCCTAATGGTGTCATGATGGATTCTGGATGGAATTGTACGCCGTAAACCTCGTGAGTTTTGTGTTGAATGGCCATGATCTGTCCATCTTCATCTTTCGCAGTGACGATTAAGGGTAAGCGTATTTCATTAGGGTTTATTACCCATGAATGATACCTGCCAGCTTCAAATGTTGGTGGCAAGTCTTTAAACAATGAACTCAATGTACTTGTTTGGATGACTTTTGTTTGTTGGCCGTGTTTTACCTCTGGCAATAGTTTTAAAGAAGCACCATACACTTCTCCAATAGCTTGGTGACCAAGACAAACACCTAGGATTTTTTTATGACTGCCAAAAGATGTAATTACTTGCTTGGTTATTCCAGCTTTATCGGGGAGATCAGGTCCAGGTGAAATGATGATGTAATCATAGTCAATTACTTTCGAAACGGGTAGTTCATCATTTTTGTAAATATCTATGGGCAATGATGTGTTTTGTCGAACTAAATGATACAAATTGTAGGTAAAAGAATCATAGTTGTCAATGATAAGAATCGATGCCATACAGAGAGGGGAGTTTATAAAATGGAAAAGGAGGTGAAATTATTACTTCACCTCCTTTTTTTATAAAAAAAACGAATCTTATTTCAATTTAAATGTTCCTTTTCCAACTGGAAAACCATTGTTAAATATTTCTACTTGGTACTCGCCTTTGACAAGTGCTTCGGCAACATTCCAGTCTATACATGCATTAGTGTCTTCATTGTTGTATGTAATGTCACCTGCTGTAGTGTATCTAACTTGCGTATTGTCTAATTTATTGGTTAATACACCAGATCCGCTGTCATCAACGGCAACCGTTTCTCCTGTAGGTTTGATGATGCGAACATAAAATCTTTTCTGGCCAGAGTTTGTCACCATATTGGTTTCTGTAATGAAACATACACGTAAGACATTTACATTTTTTGACCTGGATGTCTCGTTCAATTTACCTTTTTTATTCGCTTCATACCCTTTGACCTCCATAAAATTAATTTTGATAGCATTTGCCATGTCAACTTTTGAACCTAAAGTTTCATTGCTTTTTGATAAAGCGTCTTTTTCTTTGGATAAAGCTGCTTTAGCAGAAAGAATTTCTTCATTGGTTTTTGTAACCTCATCTACTTTAGTGGCCAATTGCACATTTTCATTGGTCAAAAATATGTTTTTGTCTTTCAAATCCTTGATTTCTGCTAAATACTTGGTAACAGAAGCGTTCAAGTTTTTAAGCTCAATTTTGGCTTTGTCCAATTCTTTTTTGGACCAAATTAAGTTGTTGATTTTGTCTTTTTGCGTTTTTAATTCCGCTTTTTGGCTATCAATTAAACCATTTAATTGTTGGTTGTCCCCCCTTAATTCTTCTAAGCTTTCAACAGCTACTTGGTAATCTTGGTCCAATTCTGCATTAAGTTTTTGCAATTCCATGACTTCAGATTGTTTAATCTCATTCGTCTTAGAAAGCTTACTATTATTGTACCACTGGTATCCATTTAGCCCTGCTAGTGCAATAATTATGGCGATAGCGATGGCTGTAAAATTTTGTTTTGATTTTGTATTATTCATGTTTATTATTTTTGCTACATTTAACGATGTAAAAATAAGGAATATTTTATACATTTACCAGCTTTATGTGAAAATGGTGTAATACCATGAATTTTTTTTATCAGGGAAAACCATGAATTATGTTTATTACTGTCAATTCTTTAAAAAAAATGCTGTTTCTTGATATTGAAACAGTTTCAGGTCAACCCAATTATTCAGAGCTGCCAGAAAATCTCCAAAAACTTTGGGCTTTGAAATGTCAGACTTTTAATAGAAATAGTACTGAACCTCAAGAAGAAAGTGATTTATATGGAAAAAAGGCAGGTATTTTTGCCGAATTTGCGAAGATTGTTTGTATCTCTGTTGGTTATCTTCAATTTGATGTTAATCAGTTGACAAAGCTAAAAATTAAGTCATTTTCGGGGGATGATGAAAAAAAAATTTTAACTGACTTTGTTGAATTACTCCATGATCATTTCAACAATCCAGAGCGTGACAGTTTATGTGGGCACAATATTAAAGAGTTTGATATTCCTTTTATATGCCGACGTATGGTTATACACAAAATACCCTTTCCAAAATTATTAGATCTCTCTGGAAAAAAACCTTGGCAAACTCAACATATTTGGGATACTATGGATATGTGGAGATTTGGGGATTATAAAAATTATACCTCGTTAAATTTATTAGCCGCCGCATTACAAATTCCTACACCGAAAGACGACATTGATGGAAGTATGGTAGGTCAAGTGTATTGGGAAGAAAAAGATGTAGACCGAATAAGTATTTACTGTCAAAAAGATGTTGTAGCGGTAGTACAAATCATGTTGGCCTATGCTGGTCAAGATATTTTGAGCCAGGATTTGATCGAAATGTAGCGGATACCCACCCTGTTTTTCTGAGGAAATATTTGATTGTTTTGGTGAATATTTATTTATTAAATAATTATACACATATTACAAAAAAATCATAGTTCTGATGAATTTAACGAAAATATAAAGGAGCCATTACCGTGTTTTTTTAATTCTTTAATTCCCTTTCAATGAAGTATTTAACTAAAGTTTTTTCAATTGGATTTTAAGGTGAAAAAAAATTATCCACATAGTTAGGGTGATTATACACATTATTGAACAATTTGGAAACTTATTTCCATTTTAAACAATTATGTAATATGTTAACTTTGCATTACCCTTTTTTCTAATACGAACAAACACGATATATGGCCGAATTTTCTAATACACTTAAGCCGGTGGGCGGCAAGGTTACCCAATTCCGAAAAGATGAAGATCCCAATCAACTTCTTTACGGAAAAGTATTGCCCCAGGCTGTGCCATTGGAAGAAGCTGTTCTAGGTGCTATCATGTTGGACAAAGATGGATTTCCGTCTATCATCGAAATTTTGCGACCTGAAACTTTTTATTTACCAGCACATCAGGAGATATTTACTTTTATGTCCAATTTGTTTGGTAAGTCACAGCCCATCGATTTACTAACAGTTCACGAAGCACTGAAGAAAGCTAATAAATTGGAAGAAATTGGGGGTATTTCCTACCTCATGATGTTGACAAATAAAGTAGCATCCGCCGCCAATATAGAATTTCATGCTAGAATAATTGCACAAAAATATATCCAGCGTGAACTTATTAATGTATCCACACGGATTATCAAAGACGCTTACGAAGATACTAAAGATGTCTTGGATTTACTAGATGAAGCCGAAAGGGGTTTGTATGATATAACGGATCAAAACCTTAATACAGGATATGAATCATTGAGTGCCCTTGCCGTAAAAGCTAGAAAAGAAATCGAAGCCGTAAGCCAACAAGGTTCTGAAATGACAGGAGTAACTACTGGTTTTTCAGAGTTGGATAAAATGACCAACGGTTGGCAATCTTCAGACCTCATCATTATAGCGGCTCGTCCAGGTATGGGTAAAACCGCTTTCACCTTGTCTTTGGCAAAAAATGCGGCCACATCTGGAAAACCCGTTGCCTTTTTCTCTCTTGAGATGGCAAATGTGCAACTTGTACAAAGGTTAATTTCTATGGAGTCCGAAATCAATTCTAAAAAATTGAGAAATGGGCAATTGGACGAATTTGAATGGAAGAGATTGCACGAAGGGGTCGACAAATTGGCAAATGTGCCTATTTTTATCGATGATACACCGGGTATAAATATCTTCGAATTAAGAGCTAAATGCCGCCGGCTCAAACAAAATCACGACATCAGTATGATTGTCATCGACTACCTTCAGTTGATGGCTGGAGCGCCAAATGATAAAAGAGGAAACCGGGAACAAGAAATTTCTTCAATATCCAGAGCATTAAAAGGATTAGCTAAAGAATTGCATGTGCCGGTCATTGCACTTTCTCAGTTATCAAGGGCAGTTGAATCCAGAGGTGGGGACAAACGCCCTCAATTGTCAGATTTAAGGGAATCAGGAGCCATTGAGCAAGATGCGGATATTGTTTCTTTTATCTATCGTCCTGGCTATTACGGTGTTGAAGATACAGACCCAGGTATTCCGTCTGATTTGACAGAAATCATTATTGCTAAACACAGAAATGGTAGTTTGGGCACCGTCAATCTTCGTTTTGTCCCTCACTTTGTAAGGTTTGAAGATCCAGGTGACAGCGAATTTATCAACGATTTATCTGAAGCCTTCCAAGTTAATCCATTTGGTACCGGTGGTATTATCACCAGACCATCGAGAATCAACACCCAACCAGAGGAAGATAAAAATGACCCTTTTGGCGATGTGACAGATATGCCGTTTTAAACAAAAAACATGAAAGAAAACGACATCAAACGTCTGTCTAAAAAAGTTGCCCATTGTACAAGTCTTTCAAGGAGAGAGGCAACGGAGATTATCAAAAAGGGTGAAATTTCCGTTGATGGAAACGTTGAAAAAGACCCAGCTCGGATTCTGGATGGTAAAGAGGTCATTACCAAATCAGGTATTTTATTGGAAGAAATGAAGGCCCCAGAATACTACGTTTTTAATAAACAAAAGAACATGTGTTTTGATAAAAAAAATGAAAAAAATAGGCCCTCAGTTTTAGAAATTATGTCCAAAACTACCAAAGCAAATCTACAGTCCATTTATCCTATTACCGATAAGATGTGTGGATTAGTAATATTGACAGATGATCGTGAGGTATGTCAAAAGTTTGACACGGGGTCTCAAACGGTTAAGCAGGTTTTTGAAATAAAACTAGAGAATAAACTACTCAAAAGAGATCAAACCTCCCTAGAAAAATTATTTACTAAACAAAGACAAATATTATATAAGAATAGCGTTTTTTCGACGGAAGAGAATATCACTATCATCATTGTAGAAATGTATGGTTTAGATTCCGAAAAAATTCTCGAGATAATAAATAATAAGGGATTTCAAGTGCAAAAAATGGACAGAACGTATTTTGGAGGAATCACCAAAAAAGATATTTCAAGAGGATGGTATAGAAAAATGGATGATAAAGAGGTGGTGCTTTTTAAACACTTTTTTAATCCTCCAAAAGTTAAAACTGAGTTGTAATGAGAAAGTTGTTTTGGGTTTTAGTTGGGCTGATCCTTCTTTTTTTAGTGGGTCCGTCGGTAAAATATGAACCAGTAAAATTATTTGAAACTTCGTTGTCCTTACCAACAAAAAATATAGAACATTATGTTCAAACACAAGAAAGTAAAATTGTCGATTTAAAACCAGGAAATGAATCTCAGGTATTTTGGTATGGAGACAGTTTGTACCAAAAAACAAAATATGTTCTCTTGTATTTGCATGGATTTTCTGCCAGCCCATTTGAAGGAAAAAAAATGTCCATGGAATTTGGGAAAAAATTTAATTGTAATGTTTATTTACACCGACTTGAAGATCATGGAAGATTAGACAGCAATTCGCTTATAAACTTAACGCCTGACAATTACCTGCAATCAGCAGAGGATGCTATCGATATTGCACAAAATATGGGGGATAGCATTATTCTCATGTCCTGTAGTACTGGGTCTACACTTGGCCTTATTTTAGCAGCCCATGGTGAAAAAATTCACAGCCATTTTATGTATTCTCCTAATATAGACATTTACGATAAAAAATCCAATTTGTTGTTGTTTCCTTGGGGAAAACAAATGTCCCGGCTGGTAATGAAAGGAGAGTATCAAAGATTGCACTATGAAGAAATGCAGAGAAAATATTGGAATGAAACTTATCATATGAATGGAGTTTTCGCTTTAAAATATATGATTCGAAAATATATGTTGCCCAAATATTTTGAAAAAATCACCCATCCTGTATTTATGGCATATTATTATAAAGACGAAAACAATCAGGATGACGTTGTTTCTGTTCCCCGGATGCTAGACATGTTTAATCAGCTAGGCACAAAACCCAAATTCAAAAAAATGATGGCCTTTCCAGAAGCACAAACCCATATGGTTGTCAGTGAATTGTTTTGTAAACAATGGGATGATGTACAAAAAGAAACATTTTTATTTGCAGAAAATGTGCTGGGACTTCCTACAAATCCACAAAAATAAGGGTTAAATAAATACTTTATTTAAGTTACACAATTTGACAAGAACAATATAAATTTAAATCTTATTTTTTGCCTATAATCAAATTAAATAATTCATTTTTTTAGCATCAATGAGTTGGAAAAAAATCACCAATATATGCCAATAATTAGTGAAATAATACTTAGAAGTGTTAGAATACCCAACAACGGGGTGATAAATTTTATCCAAGTTTTATAGCCAACATTTACCATGGCGAGGGATGGCAAGATGAGGCCCGTAGGTGCTACAAATGTCATCAGTGTCATTCCGTACATGTACGCATTCACCACATCGTTTCCTGGAATATTGACCATAAAAGCCAAAGCACCTATGATGGGCATGGTCAATACAGCCATTCCGGATGAAGATTGTATGAAAATAGAAAAAATCATATAAAAAACTAATAGTAATATGATAAAGAAAACGGGTTGAACTCCTTGCATAAAATTGGACATATAATACAAAATTGAATCGCTTACATGACCTTCCTGAAGAACTACAGTTACCCCTCTTGCCACACCAATGATGAAGGCAACAGACAATAAACTTTCGGCCCCTTTGATAAACTCTTGAATGAAAATATTTTCTGGAATTCTGTTGATGAAGGCTATTAGTATGGATGATCCTAAAAACAAAGCTGACATCTCTATAGTCCACCATTGTAACCAAACGACGCCACCAATCATGGTAAGAAAAGTCAAAACATAAATAAGCAATAATGATTTTGTTTTTCCATCTAAGCTGATTTTAGCATTGTCTGAAAAGTTTTTTACTGGGGAATTTGGTACACCTTCTTCAGGAAGCACCAAAGACTTAGTCGGGTTTTTTTTGACTTTGTTGGCATATTTTAAAATATACCAAATCAATATGGATGTAGATATAGCCCAAATAATTAACCTTTCACCTAATCCATCCATCCAATTTATACCCGCAGCATTGGAGGCAATGATGGTAGAAAAAGGGTTTGAAAAAGCAGGTAGCCCACCGATTGAGGTTCCTCCAAATATAATAGCAAGTGGAATTAATACATCATATCCCGCTGCGACAAAAAGAGGAACTAATATGGGATAAAACACAAAAGCTTCTTCCGCCATACCATAAGAACCACCTAAAAATGAAAATATAATCGTCAGAATGACGACCAACCAATGCTCGCGATTCTTCATCGTAATTCCCAACCACAAAATACCCTTCACCATGGCACCCGTTTCATTAAAAACAAACATAAAACCTCCAATAATCAATACAAATAAAATAATGTCTACACTTTCAATGATTCCTTTGATGGGTGCTTGGATTACAGGTAAAAATCCTTGTCCATTATTGACCATTTTCTTAAAGGTTCCCGGAACAGATACAGGTTTTCGAATATCGCCGTTTACAAATTTTTCTAGTTTGATTTTTATGGCAAAACTGTCAAGTGTTTGTTGAGTAAGTGGTAATTTCTTTTCACCTTGAGCGTGTAAAAGAAAAAAAGCATTATTCCTTACTTCGAGTTTTTCATATTTTCCAGCAGGTATCAACCAAGTAGCAAGAGCAGCCAAAATAATGACCATCATTAAAATAGGAATGGGTCCAGGAAATGATAGGTTTTTAAACATGATTTATAATTGACTGATTTGCAATATTAAATAGGATGTGTTATTTTGTATTGGCCTAGGTCAACAGATTATAGCCACACTAAAATTTTCCAAAGATATGTTACATTAAGTCTAAATCAAAAATTTTATTCTTAAGAAAAACCAAAAGTCACTTTAAATTTTGGATATCCATGAATGAATGATTATGGTTAATGCGTCTAAATTTTCTTTGATTTCTTCCAGATTGGTAAAAGTAACTACAGCCCTGTCATTTGTTTTCCAAGACATTAATCCCGAAGAATCGTCGATAAGATGTTGTGCTGGCATTTCCAAAACTTTTACTCCCCGATGGAAAATGAGTTGAATATTCTTAGGGGGAAAAATTTTCATAGTAATGCAGTCGGTATTTCTATAAGAATAATTAGGTCCGTTCCATTTAATATTTTCGTTTAGCCCCCATTCAGTTTTTACTAATAGTTGGCGAAGTACTTCAATTTCTTGTCGTAATGGAAGTTCTTTATCATCTAAAAAACTTGAAACATCAGGATTGAGCTTTATTTTCATTCTACAATATATTTAAAATTAACCAAAAAACCCTGTTGCACATAACAACATTTTTTTAACAAAAATAATGATCTATTTCGATTATGGATCACAGATTTTGCGCATAGAAACGTTTAAAGTATCGTAATCTACAATGATGTGTTGAAGACCAAAAGACATCGCCGTATTCAAATTACAACTGTCTACACCGTATACAATTCTAGATGTAAGAAGGTCGTTTTCATTGATCCACTCCATGTGTTCATGATCAACATTTTTTAAGAAACTAGAATAATAATCAGGTTTTATATTTTTAGGAATCATTTTATAGGTCCATTCATCTCTAGCATTAAAACCTTCTAAAGCTGTTCGTAATTGTGGATAAAAATATTCCAAATAACCTATAAAAAATATATTTGAATGAGCAATAATTACGGAATTTTCAAGCTTTCTTTCCATTATAATTTTAGCTAATTCGTCTGCGACAAAACTCCCCTTTATTTTAATATCAATGTAATACGTAAATTGCTGATGAAAGGCATCAAAAGCCTCTTCAAGTGTCATGACTTTACTCTGACTTGGTTTTTTTAAATATAGCAAAGGTCTTCTTTGAATCTCGTGGAGTGTGAGAGATTCTACCTTGGAACTTAATCCTAGTAAGCGGTCGCAGTATTCATCATGAAAAACTATCAATTGGTTATCGGCTGTATTTCTGACATCGATTTCAACGGCATTAATTCCCAATTTTAGCGCTTCCTCCAAAGCGATATGACTATTTTCAGGAAAATGTTGTGCCAAACCGCGATGGGCAAAAAACATTGGTCCTACTACATGTGACGTGGTTTTTGTTTCTTTCGAACCATATCCACCTAAATTTGTATAAAAAATTAGAAGAATTATTAGGCAAACCAATACCCCTAAGCATAAATTTTTTAAAAGTCGATACATGATAATATTATTCTACATATTGGCTACCAGTGGTTAATAAATGCTGGTAAACTTGAAGGTTAGCTCCACCGTATTCTTTCATTTTTAAAACGATTTCTGGGAATTCATTCGTATAATCTTTTTTATCTTTAGATTGGTATTTATACAAACGATGAGTACCATCTTTTTTGATAATCAGAAACCATTCATGGTCAATAACACCAAATTGATCGTCATCACTAAAATAGATATAGGGCCTTTTTGTTTTCAGTAAATCACTTCCTAAGGTATTATTAACATATGGAAGATTCAATATGCCCATTACGGTAGGAAAAATATCAATCTGTCCTGCCATGTTGTCAACATTTTTTGATTGACCCAATAAACCAGGATTGTAGAAAAGTAAAGGTGTATGGTTGTAACTTAAAGGCATAGAGTAGGTTCCGTCCATTGGAGAACCGTGATCTGATGTAATAACAAAAATTGTATTTTTATACCACCATTGTTTTGATGCTTTTTTAAAAAACATACGGAGAGACCAGTCGGAATATTCTATAATCTGATCTTTAATCTCTGAATGGTTTGGTTTAAAATATTCTGGTATATAAAAAGGTCCGTGATTACTGGCCGTCATAAAAGTGGCAAAAAATGGATCGTTGTTTTGACTTAATTTCTGCAGGATTGGCAAAGAAAAAGAAAACATAATGTCATCAGGTACGCCTAATGTTGTTTTGACTTGACTGGAAGGATAGTCGTCTTTTGAATAAACGTAGTCAAATTCGTTAGCCCTCAAAAAACCTTCGACATTGTCAAATTGGCCATCGTGTGGAATAAAAAAGCTAGTAGTGTATCCAGATTTTTTTAATGTACTTGCCATCCCATTGTATCTAATTAAGTTACTTTCTTTCATGGCATGTTTGTGGAATAATGCTGGAAATGAAAAAAGCGTACTAAAGATTCCATTATGCGTATGAATGCCGGCTGAATAATTGTTTTCAAAATATAAACCTTCGTTGGTTAAACTGTCTAAAAAAGGTAAAAGAATTTTACCACTACCATGCCTTTGTAAATACTGCGCACTCACACCTTCCATTATTATCAAAACGACATTATGTTTTTGATGTGGAGAAGAGTCCCCCATGACCATTCTGGCGATAGGCGAATTGGAAATTTGTTGGTCGATGTTTAAATATGCTTTTACTTTGATGATGGCGGTACTATCATCCATCAACATAATGGGTTTGTTTTTTTCATCTTTTCGATCCAAATAAGAGCGTATCAAGGTAAAATTAGGGTTAAGGCCTAACTGATTTAAGAATGCATTATTAGAAAAAAAAGCCGTGCCAACTCTAATAGGTGATTTTTCATCGATCCTGCCTCTAATACCTAAGAAAATTAAACCCAAACAAAGGATGGTCATAAAAATTTTCTTAAAATAACTATTTTTAACAATAGGTAAGGATTTATATTGCTTCCAATATTTTTGGGTTATTTTTATAAAACCGTAACTCAGCAATAGAAATGGAATCAATGCCAACCAATATCTAGGCTCTTGTAAAATCATAGAAAAAACAAATTCAGGGCTGTCCATCCACATGAAGGCATCTACTGTAAATCGCTTGAAAAATTGATTAAAATAGGGTATGTCAGTAGCACAAACCATAAAAGAAAGCAAAAACAAAAAGGTCGTTAAATATTGTAAAGATTGAAGAACAATTTCATTCCGTTTTTGAGCTATATCTAAAGAAGCCAGCATTAAAAATGGAAAAAAAAGTATGTAGCTGGAGATAACTAAATCGAAACGCAAGCCCATGATAAACGCTTGAATAATTAATCCTGTACTTACAGCTTCATTCAGTCTTTTTGTTTCTGTTAAAAATAATATTCCCCTAAATATCGTAAAAACAAGAATAGCCAATAAATATAACTTTAAAATTATAGCTAGAGGTGGCCAAATTTTTCTTTCGGTCATATGTATAATTATTGAGGAAACAAAATGCGAATTTACTAATTCACATTGAAACAAAGGTTATGATTCCGTAGGCGCTTCCAAAGGCAATTCTTCCTCTTTTTTTGTTTTGTGAAATATTAGTCCCACCATCATGATAAGTGCTGTAAGAATAATCACTTGGATAACTAATGAATTATTCACCAAAGGAATAGTCTGTCCTACGGGAATACTTAAGAATAATAAGATGGTTATAAGACCTCTAGGAGATATAGTTAGTAGGGGAAGAATTTTAATTTTGAAGATGGATAAAAAGATAAACCTAATGATCAATATTCCTATACAAATCCCTACTGCCCAAATGATCGTTTCCATGTTTAATAACTCACTGGTTTCAATCAAATAGCCAAAGAGTAAGAAAAATAAAGCCCTAACCAAAAAGGCTATTTCCATTGTCAAGTCTTTAAATTTGTGGACTTCTTTATTTAGAATTTCAGGCTGAAGTCTTTTTATAAACTTTATGCCTGCCAACTCATCTAGATTTCCCAAGAACAAACCAAATAACAAAATAAAAATTAATGCAGGGAGATGGTAAATTTTGGCAATACTATATATTAAAACAATCATTAATATGATGGGAATAAATTTAACATGGTGTTTAATTTTACTCAATAAAAAGGCGAGACCTAAAGTGGCAACAAATGTAACGATGAGTATCAAAGAAATTTCAAATAAAAACCGACCAAATGACTCAGAACCTATATAATTATTTAAGGTAATAAAATTAAAAAAAATAACGCCAAAGATATCCGAGAGACTACTTTCATACGTCACAAATTCTTTATTTTTCGATGCCAGATTTTGTGCACTTGGGATGGCAATAGCACTGCTGATGACGGCAAATGGTATGGCATTGGCCAATCCAACTTTAAATGAAACGTCACCAAAGTATTGAAAGAGATAAGCAAGCCCAAAACTAAAAAGTAGCATTGGTAGAAATGCCATCACGGCTGTTTTTCCGACAAATGAAAATTTTGAAGGATTTAGTTCCAACTCTAAAGACCCTTCTAAGACTATTAATATAAGACCTAATGTACCAAGGATCGGCAATATCGGTGTTAAATCCGGAATTTCAAGCGGCGAATAAGTGGTTAGTTGGCGGACACCCCAACCAACAAGTAGTAGTAAAATAACTGAAGGTATTTTTGTTCTCGAAGAACTTATATCAAAAAAATATGCTAGAATGAGTAATAAACAAATGGTGATTATAATGGATATGGTCATTATGAATTTCTTTAATTTAGTTTAAAACCTAAAAAATGAACAGTTTATGTTTATTTATAAACAAATATGTCTACATATCGTTTTGCAAGGCCAAAAATCATGTTTTTTATTGACCATTTGTCAAAAACACTTTTTTTTTATTCAATTATTTACTGAAGTAATTAACTATTGAACGACTATTTAGGATTTTGGATATACATTACACTGGTATTTCAATCAAAAAGTATGAATCCTATTACCTTTTATTTTTAAAATGTGGGGATACTCATTTTTTCAGATTTTAACCCTTTTCCAGTTACAGATAATTCAATGGTGCCAGGTGTTTTTGATGTTTGTAAAATAATGACAAGCTTGCCATTAAACACTTCCATGGTAGGTTCATGAAACACTTGTAACGACGTTGCATCTCCGTTACAAACGGCTTTAAATCGACCTTCACCTTTAACTTTAAACTGTAAAGCATTGGATGAATTGGGACATGGATTTCCATGTTTGTCGACGATCGTTGCTGTAATAAAACACAAATCATTTCCATCTGGTTGAAGTGTTTTTTTATCACTCTCCAATACAACTTTATAAGGTTTTCCAGCGGTCACAACTGTTTTTTCAGCAGTTGGATTTCCTAGTTGGTCGTAGGCCACAACCTTAATAGTACCAGGTTCGTATTTAGTATCCATCCACATTAACCTATACCTGTGGAGCTTAGATTTTTGACTTTTCTCTTGAATCCCTTGACTTTTGCCATTTATAAATAACTCGGCTTTTGGATAATTGGTATACACAAAAATTGGTGTTGTCTGTCCTTCACGACCTTCCCAATTCCAATGTGGGAGTATATGGAGGGTTTTGTCCTCATTATTCCATCTACTCCGATACAGGTAGTACCGGTCTTTAGGTAATCCTGCTAGGTCACAAATTCCAAAATAGGAACTTCTAGAAGGCCATTCGTTATCATAAGGAGTAGGTTCGCCCAAGTAGTCAAATCCCGTCCAAACAAACTCACCTATGACCCACGGATTATCATCTTGAACCACAAAATCATCTTCAGGTATATTTGACCAATCACAATATTCAAGGTCGTAGCTTGAACATTGTTGGTCGTCATATTTTTTGTCTGCCGCCCGAATAACCGGAAATTTATATTCACCTCTCGAACTAACCGTCGAAGCTGTTTCAGAACCTAACAAAATACCTTGGGGAAATTTTTCATAAGCTTCGTTGTACAAATGAACCCGATAATTTAGTCCGGGAACATCCAAAATGGCACCAAAACCGCTTTCCATTACCGCTTTCACTTGATCCATTCCTACGGTGACGGGACGGGTAGGGTCTTCGCGATGGAAAATGTCCTGGAGCCATTTTAACCTTTTTACCCCTTCACTTCCCCATTGGTCTGGTACTTCATTTCCAGCACTCCACATGACAATACATGGATGGTTTTTCGTAGCATGTACGAGATTAATCACATCTTTTTCAGCCCATTCATCAAAATACAAATTATATCCATTCTCGACTTTTGGTTTTTTCCATTCGTCAAAACTTTCCGCTAAAAATAAAAAACCCATTTCGTCACATAGCGCCAATTGTTCGAGAGAAGGCATATTATGAGACGAACGAATGGCATTGCAACCCATGTCTTTTAGTATTGTCAATTGACGTTTAAGCGCAGACTTATTGATGGCAGATCCAAGCGGACCAAGGTCATGATGCAAGCAGACTCCTTTAAATTTTGTAACTTGACCATTGAGTTCAAAACCTTTTTCAGCCGAATACTTAATTTCTCGAATGCCAAAGGTGAGTACTTCTGAATCTTTAACCACATTATTTTGAAGTAATTGAAGCTCTACACTATACAAATACGGAGTTTCAGGGCTCCAAAGGATTGGTTCGACAATCGGAATATTTTGTTCAATGACATCGCCATATTTTTCGTCACTCATTTGGGTATTGATGATAGATCCAGAAGCATTTCGAACAATAGATTTTACTGTGACATTTGTCCCATGTAATTTAGAGGAAATGTGAACCTTTGCCAGTTTTTCGCTTATAAACGGTGTGGTGATGGTGTGTCCCCAATGATAAAAACTCACTTGATCTTTGATAATCAAATTTACTTTTCTATACAATCCAGCTCCAGGATACCAACGAGAAGAAAAGGAAAGGTTTTCTAATCGAACGGCAATTACATTTGTTTTTCCTTGTTGGAGGTACTGTGTGACGTCAAAATAAAAATAGCTATAACCATAGGCTCTCGACCCAACTTTTTGTCCATTGACAAATACCTCTGCGTTACTCATAGCTCCGTCAAAAGTGAGTAAAATTTGTTTGTTTTGGTAGTCCTCTGTTTTCGGAAGATGGTATCGATACCAACCAACGCCAATGAAAGGAAGAGCCCCTGTTCTACCCGTTTTTTCGGAGGCGATAGTTTCATTATTTTGTTCGATTTTTACTATTTGCCGATCGATGGTTTTGTCAAATGGTCCGTAGATAGCCCAATCGTGGGGAATGGTCACCTTGGACCAATGTGCGTCATCAAAATCTACTTGATGTGCTGAATCAGGATCACCTTTGAAAAATAACCAAGAATCAAGGTTTTGTACCATTCTAGACTGTGCATTAATGCTTAAAGTAGGATAGATTAGAAGGAATAGAAAGGGTAATATTTTAAAAAACATAATAATTTTTAATGGTCTTAAAAGATTTGAAATCGAAATGAAAGTTGTCCGATTTTAGACACAAATATTTTACTCTACTAGTTCATTTTTATTTTTCTATAATTTGAAACCACAATGATAATAAATAGTAGGTTGAATGGCATTTTTAAGTTACAAAAAATAAAGTTTAGAATGGAATCAGTTATCAAACTTTAATTGAAGATTGTTTAATTTAAGTCCTTAGTTCTACAAGGAAAAAATGTTTCCCCAACACCAAATATTCTCAGTAGTAAAGGAAAATTTACTATCAATTATTAGTAAAAGTAATATATAAAGTACTATAATTATTATAATTGTAATAGGAATGTTTACAAACGTTTGATAACGGTTAGTAACCGTTATCGGTAAAATCTTTTAGGGAACCTATGTCGCACAATCAATCATTGTTTATACTTAGTGGTCAGCAATTTGGATTTTTTGTTTGACAAATGGTTGGAATTGAGTACATTTGAAATTGGAGATACCATCAATATTTAAGAAATAAGAATAAGAAGACCATGTTATGTTTTAATGATCAAATCTGTCATTTATGATACCAATGTATAAAAATATCACGTACATTTTACCTCTTCTTACACTCGTTTTCCCTTTGATTGCCATAGGGCAATTCTCCGTGATGACTTATAATATCCGATACGACAACTCACAAGACAATGAAAATGCATGGGATAACCGAAAAGAAGAATTGGCTCAACTGGTGACTTTTTACTCACCCGATATATTAGGGATACAAGAAGGCCTCTATAGCCAAGTAAAGTATCTCGACTCAGTTTTAAATGAATATAATTATGTCGGAAATGGCAGAGATGATGGTTTACTCAAAGGTGAGTTTACAGCCATATTTTATAAAACTAAACGGGTAAAGATGCTGTATTCAAAGTCGTATTGGTTGTCTGAAACACCAGATAGAGTGTCGGTTGGTTGGGATGCCTCAATGGAGAGAATTACTACTTTTGCAATACTGATGGACAAGCAAACCAAGGATGTTCTTTATGTTTTTAACGCTCATTTTGATCACATAGGTGAAGTGGCTCGTGAAAATTCCGCAAAGGTGATATTGAATATCATTAACGAAAAAATGTTAGACGACAAAAAAGTTATCGTCATGGGGGATTTCAACTGTGAAGCAAAAGACAAACCAATAATATCTTTGAAGACTATGCTGGAAGACCCTTTTGATATTCATTCTGTAATTAAATATGGACCTTTGGGGACGTTTAATCATTTTAATATCGTCAATCCAATTACCAAGAGGATAGACTATATCTTGACTAAAAATATTTTAGTAAAAAAATATATTCACCTTGATGACAAAAGAAAAAACAACTTTCACCTTTCAGACCATTTACCAGTAATGATACATGTAGATTAGCGTTTCAACCTGCATCATCTTTAACTGTTGAATGTAGATGTTCCTCAAATAGTTAGAAGAAGGCTTTGTTCCTTTGATTTGAGATTGAAATTAGATTTGTGGTCGTAAAGCGTCATTTTTTAACCAATTGTTTATTTTTTTCAAGTAAAAATGAACTAAAACTATTCTAAATTACGTTATATGTACAATCATGACAGTTCATATTCCTTTCTGTCAAAAATCCCAATTTTTTTAAAAACTTAAGCCGTGTTAAAATGATTATATCATCATTAAATGGATATGAATAAAAATAAGGATATAAATGATTTAACTATAGAAATTCTTGAGGTTACTTCCAAAATTCAAGAAAAGTTTCCGGAACTCTACGTTCTTTTAAGTGAAACGCCGTTATTTCATGATTTTACCAACAAGTCAATGGTACTCAAAGATTTTGAACAGTACTTGACATCCCTTAAAATGCAACTAGAAACATTCGAAAAACATGATTAACGTACTTTGATGTGACGTTTAATATTTCTTCGAAAGATTTCTTATAAAATGATTCTCTTACTTTAGAATTGTATCACAAATAAATTATTTAATCATGATTAGTAACTTAAAATCTTATACCCCGACATTTCAAGCAGTTTTAACGCTTGTGTTTTTGATTCTAATGAATTCTTGCGATTCCAGTTCGGATAAAAATAGTACTTCTATTTCAAAAGAAATATCAGAAGATCTTGACGAAGCAAAAGATGACTTCCAAGACGCTAAAAAGGAATACATTAAAAAATTTGATGTTTTTAAGTTAGAAGTGGAAGAAATAATAGCAGAAAATGAATTAAAAATTAAGGCATTAAAAGAAGAAATTAAAAAACAGAATAAAAAGGATACAAAAGCCAAAGAAAAGAAATTAAAAGAGCTAGAAGCGACAAACCGAACCTTTAAAGATAGACTGAATAAGTTTAAGGATGAAGGTGAAAATAAATGGGAATCCTTTAGGCGTGAACTTCAACACGACATGGATCATCTTGGAGATGCTATAAAAGATTTAACCGAGGATAATGCAAAATAGAATCTAGTCTTAAACTTAAAAAAAATAGCCATGAATAAATTAATCGGAATCACTTTATTCATGTTGATGTCGACATTAATATCTGCTCAAGAAAGTATGTCTAGAATACAGATTGGTGCTAAGGCAGGACTTAGCTATTCAAATGTGTATGATGCAGTTGGCGAAGAATTTAACGCTGATGCAAGATTTGGTTTTACTGGAGGTGTTTTTTTATCTATACCTCTAATGAGGTTTTTAGGTATTCAACCAGAACTATTGATTACTCAGAAAGGATTTAAGGGAAGTGGACATTTGTTTGGAAGTCAATATAATTTTGAAAGAACCACTACTTTTTTTGAAATACCATTGCTGGTGGCGCTTAAACCGAGTCAGTTTGTCACTATACTTGTCGGACCACAATATAGTTATCTTATAAAACAACGCGATGAATTTACAAATAGTTTAACCAGTTTTGTGCAAGAAGAAGAATTCAAAAACGATAATATCCGAAAAAATATTTTGGGAATAACTGGAGAATTTGATGTAGATATCCAAAATTTTGTATTGAGTGGTAGACTTGGTTGGGACTTTCTGGATAATAAAGGAGACGGTACATCTTCGACGCCTAGGTATAAAAATGTCTCTGGTCAACTGACTCTTGGGATTAAATTATTCTAGTAAAATGATTATTAAATTGTATTTTTGCTAGATTACAAATGTCAAAGTATTTTTATTTTAAATAAAACATTTTGTTATGGGCAATTTACTTTATCTTATAGCCATCATTTTAGTAATAGGTTGGGCAGTTGGTTTTCTCGCCTATAATCTTGGTGGCATCATTCATATTTTATTAGTGATAGCGGTCATTTCGGTTTTGTTAAGAATCATTCAAGGGAGGCGACCATTGTAGATATTTCAAATTAAGTGGTTAAAAAAAATGAGTTTTTGTATTTTTATCAAACTAATGTGTTTGTTTGATACCCTAAAGTAATACTTGGTATTACATTAAACTTCGCAATATAAATTCTAAATGGAAAAATTTAAGTATTTACAAAAGATAAAAGAAATCTACGCTCAAGGAGGAAATATAATAAATTATCTAAAGACACTTGGTCAAAACCAATTGAACTCCATCGAGGACATATTGATTAGTTATGACTTCCAGTCCGGTTCTTATATCAAAAGTTTTGCGACAAACCCTACACATAAAAACGAATATTGTGCAGCTTTGGCCAAAATTATTGATGGATTAGACCAAGCCAATTCTATCATCGAAGTGGGTGTTGGAGAAGCGACTACGTTGAGTACGCTACTATCAAAACTGAATCACAAACCTGCCGATGTTCTCGGTTTCGATATTTCTTGGTCAAGGATCAAATTTGCCCAGGAGTTCCTTAAGGATTTTGGTTTTGACCATTGTAGATTATTTACGGCCAATCTTTTTGAGATACCATTGCTCAATAATTCTGTTGATATTGTCTACACTTCTCATTCCATTGAACCCAATGGTGGGCAAGATGAAAATGCATTGAAGGAGCTTTATAGAATTACAAATAAATATTTAATTCTACTAGAGCCTTCTTATGAATTTGCCCATGAAGAAGCTAGAAAAAGAATGGTGGAACATGGATATGTGACCAAACTACATCAAACGGCCATAGATTTAAATTACAAAATCATTGAACATAGGTTGTTTGATTTTTCTGCGAATCCTTTGAATCCAACCGGTATAATGATCATTGAAAAAGAGGGTGGACAGAAAAATAAGGCAGAGCTAGTTTGTCCGATCACCTTTACTAATCTGGAAAAGTTGAATGCTGGCCTACTATATTCAAATGATTGTTTTTTGGCATATCCAGTCATTGAAAACATACCTTGTTTACTCAAGGAAAATTCAATTTTGGCGTCTCACCTTAAAACAAATTTTGAAGCATACAAAACAAAGTTTGACATTGATTATAGTGTAAAGGAATATGAAACTCAATGACTATAAAATTCAAGTGCTGATATTTTCGAAATTCAACAGGTTAAATGATATCTCCGTCTGAATTATTAAACCTTTTTTTTCAAATAACTTATATTGCGTCATAAATAAAACAAACGAAAAATATGACGTCTGCCATCCGATACTTTTTACAATCTTTTCGCTACTTGGGCAATCCTAGACTTTCAAAGTATATTTGGATAAGTGTTTTTGTTTCCTGTTTGCTTTTCTTTGGGATGATGTGGGGAATTGGTTTGTTCACCACTTGGTTTTCAGGATTACTAGGAGATTGGATTCCATGGGATTGGGCAGGAGAATCCGTACTATATAAATGGGTGTTAAATGTTTTATCATTTGTCCTCTTTTTGGGAATGTTTAAATATATTGCTTTGGGGATTTTAGGTCCTATTATGAGCTTGTTGTCTGAAAGACTCGAAGGCATTATTTCCCAAAATCAAGTACGTCAAAAACCTCCTGGATTATTGTCTGGCACTATTCGAGGCATTCGAGTCAATGTTGTAAATTTGTCGAAAGAATTAATATACACCGTTTTATTGATTGGTCTTAGTTTTATACCAGGGTTTGCCATAGTCACAGCACCACTTCTAATCATCTTGCAAGGGTATTTCGCTGGCTACGGTGTGATTGATTTTTACTTGGAGCGTTATTGTAACTTTAGGGAGTCAAATAGGGTAGTACGCCGAGAATGGATTTTTGCCACCACCGTAGGCCTTTTGTTTGTTTTGGTTTTTTCAATCCCAATTGTGGGAATCATCTTGGCACCCATTCTTGGAACAATAACCTCCACGCTTTATTTTGAAAAGGAAAATAGATTAGATATCCACTTTTCTTAAATTGTACTTAGAAAGAATATAAGATATAACGGAATATACCACTCAAGCCTATGTATTTAATAAGAATACATATGGATTAAAAGTATAATATATTATTTTTTCTTACATTGCACCCTGTAATTATAAATTAAGGCAATGTTGCGTGATACGGCTTTATTGGTGTTAAGTTTGGCATTAGCTGCTTTTCTATTTTTAAATCTACAGGAAGAGGAGAGTCCAGCCCACAAAATGGAGACCTTGAGGCTTAGCCTAAATAACCACTTGCAAGAAGATTCTATAACCATTTCTCAATTTGATACCAATTTTACAGATCAGAAAAAATGGCAAAATATTTCATTTATTTCATTCGGTGTAGAACTTTTTGAAAACAATCGATTAGTTTGGTGGAATGAGGTGGCTGGCCAGATTCCAAAGTTAAGAGATGCCCGACCCATCTTAATCAAAATTGGGCATCGAGATTTTGTATTACGTACGGAGCTTCTAGACTTTAAACAGTTTCGCTTTTCGCCTTTGTCAGATAGTGATACTGAATCATTAACAACGAATAATACGCTTTTTTTTCGAGGTGTAACATATGGTGTATCTTCAATTCCAAATTGGCAAAATTTAGCATTAATTTGGGGATTTACTTTGGCCTGGCTACTTGCTTTTTGTATTCTTGTTCGTAGAATATTGAAAAAACAAATAACCCCTTTTGCTTTTAGAAATGCAACACTTTTTATTTTGTTATCTCGGTTACTATTTTCTTGGCCTGAGGCCGAAAATGTACTGCAAAATATTTCTTTATTCCGAAAAGTGAGTGTAGATATATTGTTTTTATCACCTATGACTTTACTTCTTGATGCTACTTTGGTATGGCTAGTAATGTATTTTCTAAAATCATTAAAGGGAAAAAGCTTAGTTTTAAAAATCAAGACACCTCTTTTGTATTTTATATCTGCTTTAACCTTGTCTGTGTTTTTTTTGTACTGGAACTATTTATTAAAAATCGCTACATTAGGTGATAAAATTCATATAGATATTTCAGATATTATTTTGTTTGACATGTCGAGTATCCTGGTTATTGTAGGATTAATTTTTCACCTCATTTCTGGGTTTTTGGTCATGTACCTACTCTTTCAATCTGCTCATCTTCGTAGTAATCGAAATGCGGCAACATACTTGATTATGTTGGCAGGTGTGCTTTTGACAACGCCCTTGTTTTATATAATGCAGTTGGATATCCATCCCATTTTATTTTACTTATTCCTTGTGGCTGTTGTACTGGTCATGGATGTATATGCCGAAATGAAAGAACAGAAACTCACGTATTTATTGTGGTGGATGTTACTCTTTTGTGGTTATTTAGCTATTGGTTTTTTTCACTATGATAATATTAAGTCAAAAGAAAGAAGAGAAGAATTTGTAGATAGAACCTTTTTGTCTTCCTCAATTTCAGATTTTAATGTAGTAAAAAAGGTTAAAAATGGACTCGATACTTCTGCCATCTTTTTGACATTGGGGGCTTTAGAATTTCCTGCTAAATGGGATAAATCGGAAATAAAAGATTTGTTTTCTTCCATTACAACTACACCAACCGATAATTTTGATATTGAACTTTTTGACAATAACGGCTTTAGTTTGTTTGCCAATCATTTTGGAAACTATCACCAAGTGAAAAAAAATTTGCAGATAGCCGCACTCGTAGAAGGTAATAATGTATATTATCATCCTTTAAATAATTGTTACTACGTAGAATACGAACTTTTGCCGGAAAAACATCCCAATGGTCCGTGGCTGTTAGTATTGACTTACAAAGCACAAACTATTGAAGAAAATGAGATAAGTGATTTATCCTATGTATTAATTAAAAACGATTTTATTGTTGATCGAAAGATTGATGTCTATGTTTCTCCATCAGATGCCGAATTATTGAAAGTGTCATCAAATGGTATTAAAGGTGCGTTTATTTTTGCGGTTCGTGAAAATAATATGGGATATAAACTGGTCGTTTTTGAAACTAAACCAGGTTTACTTAAATCAATTTCAATTTTTTCCTTTTTATTTGCTTTAGCTGGTGCAATTCTAATCTTATTGACATGGGTAAATACTAAAATCCAAATTCTTCCAGACAGCATTCCATTAAAAATGACAACCCGATCGTCATTAAAAACTAAGATTCAACTTTCTATCATCATGCTTATTATATTTAGCTTTATAGTAGTGGGTTCGGTAACTGGCTTTTATTTCTATAATTTAATTCAGGCAAATCAAAATGGAAAAGAAAATGAAGAAACACAAATATTAGCTAATACTGTCTTACAGGAAAGTAAAAACAAGGACAATAGTAGTGAAGTGATCGATTATTTTTATCATAATTTGTTGAATCTATCGTATATACATGGTAAAAATTTACAACTATACGACGACCAAGGAAGGTTATTGGCTACTTCAACCAAGACGCCATTAGAATATATAATGCCATTCAGGGCAATGAAAAATAGTCTAGTAACCATTCCGAAATCTAAATCTACTGGTTACGATTTCCATCATTTTGATTACATTCCATTAAGGGACAATCAAGGTAGTGAAGCGGGTTATCTAGGCATTCAACATCAATACACTGACATTTCTTCAAAAAGTATTATTGACTTTTTAGGAACTATATTAAATGTATATATATTTTTATTTTTAATTGCTGGGGTTATTGCCATAACGATTGCAAATTCTATTACAAAGCCAATTGCCATTCTAGCAGAAAAATTGAAAAAATTTAAATTGGGTAAATCTAATGAATTTTTGCAATGGCAATCCAATGATGAAATCGGCTCTTTGATCAGTGAGTACAACAACTTGAATGAGGAATTGACGAGGAGCGCCGAACAATTAGCTAAAAATGAACGAGACATGGCTTGGAGAGAAATGGCTAAACAAGTTGCCCATGAGATTAAAAACCCACTGACACCCATGAAGCTCAGTATACAATATCTTGAAAAAGCTTCTAAAGAAGACCCGGAAAGAGCACAAGGAATGATTCCAAGGGTTGCAAATACGCTCATCGAGCAAATTGATAATTTGTCACAAATAGCCGTGGAGTTTTCGAATTTTGCTACGATGCCGCAAGCTACAAACGAAAAAATAGCGTTAAATGACCTTGTTGTGGCCATTCACGACCTGTTTAGAAAAAGAGATGATATGGATATAGCCCTTTCTATGCCCATTGACGATCTAGTTGTGTTTGCCGATAAAAATCACATGGTTCGAATATTAAATAATTTAGTAAAAAATGCTATACAGGCAATTCCAGATGGTAAAAGAGGTAAAATTGACATTTCTTTATATGTTGAAAGCCAAGATGCCATTATTTGTGTTTCAGACAATGGAATTGGTATTCCACAGGCTATGAAGTCAAAAGTTTTTGCCCCAAATTTTACGACCAAAAGTTCAGGAACAGGTTTAGGCCTAGCCATTTCGGCGAATATGATAGAATCATTCAATGGAAAAATATATTTTGAATCAGAAGAAAATAAGGGCACTCAATTTTATATTTGTATACCTTTAATGAAAAAAGATGAAAGAGAAGAACCACATCGGGTGAGTCTTGACGAGTAAGGGACTAAATTATCTGCCATTTTTAGAAAAATTTATCTTAAAATAATTACGTTGGAATTAAAAATTTGTTTTATCTTTGCGCACTATTTGAGAAATAATGGTGTAAAGCATCATATTTAATTGAAAGTTAAGGACATAGGATAGATTTAAACAATCAAAATAGGCCCCGTAGCTCAACTGGATAGAGTACCTGACTACGAATCAGGCGGTTGAAGGTTCGAATCCTTCCGGAGTCACATTCGGAATATTTTTACAATAAAAGAAATAACAATGTCACGAGTTTGTCAATTATCCGGTAAAAAACCGATGAGTGGTAACAAAGTTTCGCACTCAAACGTAAAGACAAAAAGAAGATTTTTACCCAATCTTTTCAAGAAAAGATTTTTTATTCCTGAAACCGACCAATGGGTTACTTTAAAAGTTTCGGCATATGCACTTCGTATAATCGATAAAAAAGGACTATACGAATATTTAAAGGAGTTGAAAGCACAAGGTGTTGATACAGGCGTTAAGATTTAATACAAAGCAGTAGATAATTTACAGTTATGGCAAAAAAAGCAAAAGGCAATAGAATTCAAATTATCCTTGAGTGCACAGAGCACAAAACAAGCGGTATGCCTGGCACTTCAAGATATGTGACCGAAAAGAATAGAAAAAATACTCCAGACAGATTGGAAATTAAAAAATTCAATCCTGTGTTGAAGAAATATACCCTTCACAAAGAAATTAAATAAACATGGCAAAAGTATCCAAAAACGCTAGGGTAGCCCAAAGAGCTGCCAATGTAGGTTCAGGAAGAGATCACGTGAAAGTGGTTCGATCGATAAAAGATCCTTTGACTGGTAAATATTCTTACAAAGAATCTATTATCCATAAGGATAAGGTCAAAGATTTTTTTGCTGAAAATAAATAATACATTTAGTATTAACATAAAAGGGGTTTTTTTCGATACGTCGGGGAAACCCCTTTTTGTATTTAATACAATTCCACTTTTTTTTTGTAGTAACCTCTACACTTGACCCATTTCAAAATCTGGATATATGAGTTTTTTTAAAAAGTTTTTCTCCAAAGATAAAGAAGAAGACCTGACTAAAGGCCTTGAAAAAACAAAAGAGAGTTTTTTTAGCCAGATTACTAAAGCGGTTGCAGGAAAATCAAAAGTAGATATTTCTTTTTTGGATGAATTGGAGCAAATTCTTATTTCTTCAGACGTCGGATTGGAAACTACGGTAAAAATCATTGATAGGCTGGAAGCAAAAGTGGCGGATGAAAAATATTTTAATACTTCCGATTTAAACGATATCCTAAAAAATGTAATTACCGATATTTTATCAGAAAACAATACGGTGGATCATGAGGACTTTTTGCCTACCTCTTCAGACAAACCTTTTATTATTATGGTCGTTGGTGTAAATGGTGTGGGTAAAACAACAACTATTGGAAAATTAGCGCACCAACTTACACAAAAAGGATTAAAAGTGGTTTTAGGTGCAGGAGATACGTTTAGAGCAGCTGCAGTAGACCAATTACAAATATGGGCCAATCGAAGTAATTGTGATTTTTATAGTAAAGGCATGAATACGGATCCAGCAGCCGTTGCTTACGAGACGGTACAATATGCCCAGAATCATGGATGTGATGTGGCCATTATCGATACTGCAGGTCGACTACATACCAAACGTCATTTGATGGATGAGTTGACCAAAGTCAAAAAATCAATGGGCAAAAAAATGGATGGGGCACCACATGAAGTTTTGTTGGTCCTTGATGCTACAACTGGGCAAAATGCTATTGAGCAAGCCCGCCATTTTACTGATGCCACAGCGGTGACGGCACTGGCTTTGACAAAATTGGATGGCAGTGCCAAAGGAGGGGTGGTGCTTGGTATTTCTGACCAATTTAAAATTCCCATTAAATATATTGGGGTCGGAGAAGGACTACATCACTTACAAGTTTTCAACCGAAAGGCTTTTGTTGACATGTTCTTTGGAAAAAGTTTTGAAAAATAACACATCCAACTGTAAATTCTTCACCGGTTTAAGACTGAGCAATATTGGATTTATAAGCTAGCGTTAATTACCTTAATCCATGAAATTAATGCCTGTCACGTTTACAAAGCCTTCAATAACTCTTTGAGTTGTGCTTTTTTGTTTGAAGAACCCGTTAGAGAATGTTTTACAACACCATCTTTCAATATCAAAATGGTAGGAAATCCAAATACATTATATTTTTGAACTATAGCGCTGTTTTTTTCAAAATCTACTTCTCCTAAAAACACATGCGACAATTCAGAATCACCTACCAGACCTTCCACTTCGGGTCTCTGTTTTGCACAAATAGAACACCAAGTAGCGTGAAAAAAAACAAGGGAAACACCAGAATTTACCCTATCTTCAAATGTCGTTAAACTTGAGATAACAGTTAAATTAGTTTCTGTGGTTGATTCTTCTTTTTTGCACGACAGAAATAAAAAAGTAAAGCTTAGCACTAAAAGTATGATTCTCATAAATATTTTTTTATTTGACTAGTATAACATAATTAACATATAATATGTTGAAAAATAAACTTCTGATTATTTAATATATATTTTTGTCTTTAATAAACCAAAAGACATGAGTTTTTCTACAGTATGGCTATCTAAGACATTTTATCTACTATGTCTGGCTTTTGTCTTATGTTTTGTGCACTATTATTTTTTCCATGGCGGCTATTTAGGTTATGACGAATTGGAATATGCAAGGCTAGGCGTGAAAATAGTAGAAGGGGATTTTGTTCATGACAGTTTGTACGCCTATAGATACTTTGGTTTCCTTCCATTATCCGTATTGTATTTTATGGTAGGAATAGGCGATTTTGCAAATTGGCTGATGCCCACCCTAACGCTACTCCTTATTATATATATTGTGTTGAAATTACTGCCCAACACACCAATTTATGTAAAATTATTGTCCGTCTTGTTTTTAGTTTTTAATCCTTTACACTTGTTGTACCTCGAAAAACCTATGCCGGATATCACCGTCGAATTAGGTTTTTTAATGTGCTTTTTTAGTTATTATAAAGAAAGATACGATCCACAGAAAATTGAGGTTAACTTCCGAGTATTTTTGTTTTTATTTGGTTTTATCATCGTGTTTATGTCCAAGGAAACATTCCTTGTCTTCTATCCATTTTTCCTTTTTCTTTTTATAGTTGATATTTTTCAAAAGCGAAGGAAGGAATTTTGGCTTAAAGTTTTTACTTCGATTTCCATTTTTATATTAATTTATCTAGGTTTGAACTATTACTATTTAGGTAATCCATTGGCTAGAGTCGAAGCTATTTTTCTTAATCGTTATATTTCAGAGTGTACGTATGAATTGCAACCAATAGCTGTATTATTGGAAAGAATAGGGTACCGATTATGGTTTGACATGACTCGCGTTGGATTTTTGTGGCCTTTGGGATTTGTATTCGTTTTTATTGACAGGTGGAAACATTTGGAGCGCTCTTTAAAATTTGTATTGGGTTCTTATGTAAGTCTTTTGTTATTGTCCAATTTTATGACCATTTCCTATTCAAGCTATGTACCTCTTTGTAATGATCCCCGACATTTTTTATTTATTTTGCCTATTGGCGCCTTGATATGGGCAATGGGATGGAAGTTGGGTTTGCAATTTTCAAAAAAAGAAATATTGGGTTGTTTAATTATTTGGTCTCTTCAACTTTTACTAAGTATTTGGTTTAGTTACGAACATACTTGGGCATTGTTTTTACCTTTGGCGCTAGGTTTAATGTTAATCCAGGAGAAAAAAACTATTAATATAGGTTTAAGCATAGTGGTTTTGGGGATGTTGGCAGTTTACATTCAAAATGTTCAGTACAACCAATCAACAAATCATCAAGGACAAAAAGAGTTAATAAAAAAAGTATTGGAAAGTGGTCCTCAAAATAAATATATCTTGACAGACGGTGCCAATACAAATATAGGTCAGTTTTATGCAGGTTATAAGGACAACAACACATTTGTCGTTTTTAAAGACTATGATCCAAAGATTCATAAAAACAGAGAATTGTATATCATTATGAATGGAATGACCGCTTATTTATCTAATACTGATTGGGATAAAGTACCTGAATTTGTTAAAACGGCACAAGAAAATTTACCTGTATATTATAAAAATAAGGCTGGCGTGGTATACAGAATTAAATAAACAATAATTGATAAAATTTGGTGTTGTTTATCCAACCAATACGAAAAGGGTCGATGTAAATATTTTATTATTGAACAGAAAAACCTATATTTGTTTTTAAGATATTAAGTGATATATCTAATAGTTTTCGGTCAAAACAATTTTTGAGACATGTTAAGAAGAACGATATTATTTGTTTTTTTTCTGTTGGCCTTCACGACCAAAGGATTTTCCTTAGAATTTTATGTGTCTAGTTTTGCGGATGGCAACGGTGATGGAAGTATTGAGAAGCCGTGGGCACTTCAACAAGCATTTAATGCTCCACAGGCACTTCATTTACCTCAAGATACCATTTGGATTTGGTTAAAGGGAGGCGTTTATACCAATACCTTTAATACCCAAACTTCGTTTAACTGTTTTACAAATGGAACAGCAACTTCGCCTATTATTTTCCGTAATTATAAAAATGAACGGGCGACTATTGACAGTCAATTGCCCAATACCATTATTTTTGGTCTTGGAAATTGTAGTTTTACATGGTTGTGGGGTGTTGAAATAATGAATTCAAGTAGTTTTGACCGGGATCATTCGAATATAAATAGATTGGGTAATGTATATTGTACTGCTGAGCAAATTAAGTTTATAAATCTAATCGTCCATGATATGGGTAGTGGTTTAGATTCTTGGAAAACAGCAAAAAATTCTGAAACATACGGATGTATTATATATAATATAGGAAATAATCTACAAAATGGAATAAACTGGGAAGGCCATGGACATGGAATGTATCTTCAAAACGACACTGTAGGGACAAAAAGAATTCACGACAACATAGTATTTAGCACTTATGGTTTTGGCATACGCGTTTGGCAAACGACGACGACGGATGCGATTGGTAATTTTGACATCCAAAGAAATATTGTATTTAATGGAGGAGCCGCTTCTGAAAATCTTGGTGGTGTGGGAAATAATTCTCGAACACACAATTTTTTTGTGGTTTCAAATAGTATAAATAATCCAATTCGCAATACCGTTATTAAACATAATTTGACTTATGCTGGAGTTAATACACCTCGACCACCGGTAAATGCCTTTGGACTCAATTATGGGGTCGACCACATGGTTTTGGATAGTAATTTTATGACTTGTCAAACGAGGTTAGGGTTTAATAATACACCTATCTTTAATGCTTCAGTCAGAGGAAATACCTTTATCGCAGGAATACCTGCTATTTATGGATACTTCCTATGGGGATTTAGCAACGTGGATTTTCCAGCCAATCAATATTTTTCCCAACAGCCCGATACGGGACTTAATTATTTTATATACCCTAATAAGTACGAAAAAAATAGAGCCCATTGGGTCATTTATAACTGGGAAGGTGCACCTAGTGTACAAATTCCATTGGGTGAAGCGAATCTAGAAAAAGGAGATATTTATGAATTAGTCAACGTGATGGATTATTACAATGACATTATTTTGGATACTATATTAGATCAAAATTTTGTATCTGTGCCTATGACAGGGCATAGCATGGCCCCTGTGATTGGATCTAGCAAGGAGCCCGTAAATCAATTTCCGTTTTTTGGTGTTTTCGTGCTTCGGAAAATAGGCAACACTACAGTTTCAACAACAAAAGAAGAGCCAACTCATTTGACATTAAATATTTATCCTAATCCTGGACATAGTGAGGTAACCGTTCAATGTTTACTACCACAACATGGATTTTATCACTTGGACATGGTGGATGTCACTGGAAAAACCATTGTATTGAATGAAAATAGATTTTTCAAAGCTGGGGAGCAAAATTTTATTTTGGATATTAAACACCTACTTTCGGGTCATTACACCATAAGGATGTTTAATAGCTATATGTTGGGTTCCATTTCCTTTATTAAAATTGATTATTAGGTAAATGGCTAACTATACGATAACTAACTATAGGATAATTCCCTGATTTTTTAAAAAAAACGGACATATAACTACCATTCATTCCTAAATATATACTTTATATTTATACATTTTAAATTTTTTAAAGTAAATATATTACACTATTACATATATATATCTAGTATTTTTTCAATAAAATACAGATAAACTACATTTATATATAAGATATATATTAATTTTGTGTAATATTTAATTTCCAACCTGAGTTTCCCCTTCTATTCTATTTCTGGTTTAAAAACGCCTATTTTGGTCAAAATGAAAGCAATTTGTTTACACTTTGTAAAACATTTGCTTATAGGTCAAAACAAATTAAAAAAAAATTACATATATTTTTAAAAAAAATGGGAAAAAGTGGGAGAAAGTGGGAAATCAAATATATATTTGCATCAACAACCAACATGAAGTGTGAAACAATACCAGTTCACCGGAGAATATGAGTGTAAGCTTGACGCCAAAGGAAGATTAAAACTTCCCGTTGCAATCATGAAGCAATTGGGCGAACACGAAAATCACAAGTTTACCATTAACCGGGGGTTTGAAAAACACCTTATGTTGTATCCCAATGAAGTTTGGGAACGAAAATCAAGAGAAATAAACCAGCTCAACATTTACAACACACAACAAAGACAGGCTATTCGGTATTTTTACCGAGGTGCGACGGAGTTGGAAATGGATGCTTCTGAACGTATCAATATTCCAGGAAGTTTGATGGAATATGCAAGTATTGGCAAGGACGTCGTATTGTTTGCATATCAACAACAAATAGAAATATGGTCTAAAGAAACGTACGAAGCTATGCTAAATCAAGAACCCGATAATTTTGCCTCCATCGCAGAAGGCATATTTGGAAACGGTTTTGATTTTAATCCATCCAACGAACGATGACAGCGTATCATGTACCCGTCTTATTGAAAGAAAGTGTTGAGGCTTTACAAATCCACCCAGACGGAAAATATGTCGATATGACTTTTGGATCCGGGGGACATTCCAAATCGATTTTAAAAACCTTAAGTGCCAAAGGGCATTTATTCGCAGCCGACCAGGACAAAGATGCACTCAGAAATATCATTGATGATCCGAGATTTACTTTGATCAATGCTAATTTCAAATATGTAGGGCGTTTTCTCAAATGGTACAATGTAGTTGAAGTCGATGGAATACTAGCTGACTTAGGGGTTTCTTCCCATCAGTTTGATTTTCCGGAAAGAGGTTTTTCTTACCGTTTTGACGCTCCTTTAGATATGCGGATGAACGTGGAATCTGACCTTACAGCCAAAGATGTTTTGGCCACTTACCCGGAAGAAAAATTGGTTGAAATCTTTAGTCGTTATGGAGAAGTAAGAAATACAAAACAACTCGCAAGGACACTGGTGAAAATCAGAAAGTCCGTGTCCATCCCAACTACCTTTGCTTTAAACAATGTCCTAAACTCAGTGTGCATTGGTCCATCTTTGAAATATTTTTCTCAGGTTTATCAAGCCTTAAGAATGGAAGTCAATGATGAGATTAATGTCTTGAGGGAGATGTTGCTACAAGCTGCCAAAGTTTTAAAAAAAGGAGGAAGGTTTGTGGTTATTACCTACCATAGCATTGAAGATAGGGAAGTAAAAAACTTTTTCAAGACAGGAAATTTTGATGGAGTCCAGATCAAAGATGGTTACGGTCACATTCAAAGACCGTTTGAATTGGTAGGAAAAAATATCATCACACCAGAAGCCGAAGAACTAAAGGAGAATCCCAGATCCCGAAGTGCAAAATTGAGAGTAGTACAAAAGAAATAATAAAAATAAAATCTCCATGTATGGCTAATTTCCAGGATAAGAAAACTACAATTTTTAGACTGAAGTGGGTCGAATGGATTTTTGTCAATTTGCCGTTTGTATGCTATCTGGTTTTGTTGGGCGTCATTTATATCTCAAACGCACATGCCTCCGAAAAGGCACTGCGAAAGATTGAAGCTCTCAAGCAGGAAGTAAAAGATACCAAGTGGCACTATATGAACCTCCAGCAAAAGCTGGAATATGGTAGCATACAATCGCAAATTGAAGCTAAAGTTGAACATCTTGGGTTGGTTCAAAATCAAAAACCGCCCATTGTAATCGAACAAAAAGAAAAGTGAAAATATAATTTGAATACCGACCAGGATGGACAAGAAAAAAGAGTTGCTTTGGCGGGCGTATTTAGTGATGCTGTTTTTTGTACTGGCTTCTCTTGTCATCATGTTCAAAATATTCAAAATATCTGTTGTCGAAGGTACCAAATGGAAAGCCAAAACCTCTGACAATATAAAGTGGAAAATAGTAGATGCAGATAGAGGAAGTATTTATTCTGACGAAATGCATTTGTTATCAACTTCCGTACAGTTCTTTGAAATCAGGATGGATCTTGCAACCGTCAAAGACCAATTATTTTACGATCAAGTGGATTCGTTGGCTTTATTTTTAAGCCAATTTTCCAAAGAGTTTGTAAAAGAAAAACCAGCTTCACAATGGAAGTCGGAACTCTTAGCCAATAAAAAGAAAAAAAATGCCTACTTCTTTATTGCCAAAGGATTGGATATTGACGCTTATAACAAGATAAAAAAAGCACCTATTCTTAAATATGGTAAATATAGAGGAGGCCTGATTGCCTTTCGATATGGAAGAAGGGTTAAACCTTTTAAAGATATGGCTAGTAGAACCATTGGTGTTGATCGCGAAAACGCTGACAGAATTGGATTGGAAGGATATTTTGATCGATTTTTGAAAGGTGACGCCGACCAACGATTGATGAAAAAACTCCCTTCTTCTGATGGTGAGATTTGGGTGCCACTCTACGATCCTTCAGAAAACGATATTCGAAAAGGAGACGACATTGTTACAACCATCAATATTGAAATTCAAGATTTTGTTCATCATTCAATGATCGAAACTTTGAATAAATTTAATGCGGAAGGGGGAACAGCCATTGTAATGGAGACCAAAACTGGAGCAGTCAAAGCAATCACCAATTTGAGTAGATATCAAGAAGGAGGTTATATGGAATCATATAACCATGCTGTGGCCAGGTTGAGCGAACCAGGAAGTACAATTAAACTGGCATCAGTTCTAGGTCTTTTGGAAGATGGATATGCTACGCCAGAAACTAAGGTGAATCTTAATTATGGTTCCAAACGATTTTCGGATCGAGTTATGCATGATTCGGAAAAACATGGAAAGACCATAGTTACTATGTCGGAAGCTTTTGAATATTCTTCCAATGTTGGGATAGCGACCTTAGCAAATGAAGCATATAATTCTATTGATGGACGTAAAAAATGGTACAAACGAATGATGTCTTTTGGTTTTGGCGAACCTACGGGTATTGACCTCTTGGGTGAAGCAATACCCGAGTTTAAAAATCCAAAAAACAAAGACAAATGGTACGGTACGACCATACCATGGATGTCACACGGGTATGAAATGTTAAATACACCTCTTCAAATGCTGACTTTTTATAATGCAGTAGCCAACGGTGGTAAAATGATGAAACCCTTTTTGGTAAAAGAAGTCATAAGAGAAGACAAAATCAAAGTATTTGAGCCAATCGTTTTGAAAGAAAATATAGCTAAAATAGAAAATATAAATGCCGTCAAAAAGATGATGGAAAATGTGGTTTTAAAAGGAACAGCAAAGTCAATTAAGTCTGACCTCGTTGCCCTTGCTGGCAAAACTGGTACAACAAGAGTAAATTATGCCAATACAAGTGAATATGCCAAGTACAATGCCAGTTTTTGCGGGTATTTTCCAGCAGAAAACCCAGAGTATACTATCATAGTGGTAGTCTACGAACCCAAAGGGGTATACTACGGTGGATATGTTGCTGCACCGGTTTTCAAAGAAGTAGCTGAAAAAATATATGGTTTGAAAAATAAAACAACCAGAACTTTTCAGGATTCAGTTTTCGTAAATAATACGTCACTACCCAATAAAACCATAGGAGATAAAGAGGATTTAAAAGCCATTTTTACCTATGTCAATGTACCGTTTACTTTAAAAGGAAAAAGTAAATGGGTAGAAGCAGATCCATCTGGAAATACCATGCTTATCAAGGACAAGTATTTGAAAGATAAAGTGGTACCCAATTGCCTAGGAATGGGAGCTAGGGACGCAACTTTTTTACTAGAAAGTATGGGAATGAGTATTGAATATTATGGCGCAGGGAAAGTTTTAAGGCAGAGTATATCACCAGGAACTAGAGCTGCCCAGCAGAAGATAACACTCTATTTGCATTAAATAAATAGATGTGGGTAAGAAAAAGAAGTTGTTTGACATATTGCCCCTAGAGGAAATTAAAGTTATTCTCGGTAAAAAGGATCGAGAGATCACGAACCTAGCGATTGATTCCAGGTTTTGCGAATCAGGATGTTTATTCCTGGCTTTTCGCGGAAGCGTAGTAGATGGTCACCAATTTATAAACAGTGCCATTGAAAAAGGAGCCAACGTCATTGTATGTGAAAATCTGCCAGATCAAACATTCCCACATGTGACGTATGTTCAAGTGGCCAATGCCAGAAAGGCTGCAGGATTTATAGCAAACAAATATTACGGAAGTATTAGCGACCGAGTTATAATGGTGGGTGTAACTGGAACAAATGGTAAAACTACCATAGCCACCTTGTTGTATAATCTTTTTTCGAGCTTAGGTTATACTTGTGGTTTAATATCCACGGTAGAAAATATTATCAATGGTAAAGTAGTTCCTGCGACACACACAACCCCCGATGTGATTCAATTGCATAAGCTACTACAAACCATGGAGGAAGCCGGATGTACGCACGTTTTTATGGAAGTCAGTTCGCATGCCGTGGATCAGGATAGGATTGGAGGTCTACATTTTAAAGTAGCCATCTTTTCGAACATATCCCAAGATCACCTTGACTATCACAAGACCATGGATCGATATATAAAGGCAAAAAAAACTTTTTTTGATCATTTGAATAAAGAAAGTTATGCACTGATCAACATTGACGATAAAAGAGGGAGGGTCATGGTACAAAATACGCTGGCCAGAATTAAAACTTACTCCCTGCGTACCATGGCGGATTATAAAGGAAACATCATAGACAATAATATCATTGGTCTAATGATGAAAATCAACGGTCAAGAAGCTTATTTTAAACTGATTGGTGATTTTAATGCCTACAATATTTTAGCAGTTTATGGTACTGCACTTATCCTCGGACAACCAATACAGCAGGTGTTAACAATATTATCAGGAATTCAAGGACCTGCAGGACGTTTTGAGCAAATTATAGATCCAATATCCCAAAAGTGTGGAATTGTGGATTATGCACATACACCAGATGCGGTCGAAAATGTTTTACTTACCATTAAAGCAGTTAAAAAACCAGCATCAAAAATTTTTACGGTTGTCGGTTGTGGAGGTGACAGAGATAAAACAAAACGACCAATCATGGCCAGAATTGCCGTTGACAACTCAGATGTGTTGATTTTGACAAGTGACAACCCACGGACAGAAGATCCAGAAAAGATATTGGATGATATGCAAGCTGGGATTTCGAATGAATTGGCGCATCGATGTTTGCGAATAACCGATAGAAAATCAGCCATTCAAACGGCAGTGATGATGGCAGGAAACGGAGACGTTGTTCTGGTGGCCGGAAAGGGGCATGAAACATATCAAGAAATAATGGGAGTAAAGACTCCTTTTGATGATAAAAAGTTGTTGAGTGAATTTTTACTCAGCAGCAAGGGATAACAGGAAATTAAACTGTTTTTCCGAAAGAATTAGGTTCTATTATCATTCTCAGGTTGGTTTAACAGTTGCAGAAGGGACGTTTTTGGGAAAAGTTCCGAGAATCCTTCTGCACTGTTAATTTTTTAGAATGATTAGGTTACAAGTGTATTTACAAAATAAATAAATTAATGCTGCACTACATTTTTGATTTTCTGGACAAAACATACAATATACCCGGAGCTGGATTGTTCCAGTATATTACGTTCAGAGCAGGTGCAGCCATCATTCTTTCGTTGATCATTACGATGATTTTTGGAGGGAGGATCATACGTTCTTTGAAAAATTTGCAAGTAGGAGAAACCGTTAGAGACTTAGGTCTTGACGGTCAAAAAATAAAAGAAGGAACACCTACCATGGGTGGTATCATGATTATTTTATCCATCCTAATCCCTTGTATATTGTTTGCCAAATTGGATAATGTGTATATTATCCTCATGATTTTCACCACTATTTGGATGGGAATTATTGGTTTTGCGGATGATTATATTAAGGTGTTTAAAAAAAATAAGGATGGTTTAAGTGGTAAAACCAAGATTTTTGGTCAAGTGATTTTAGGACTTGTCGTTGGTATTGTCATGATCGTTTCAAAAGATGTGGTCATCAGAATGCCTTTAGAGGAAGCACAGGTAGGAGGATATGAAATTACAAAAACGTACTCAACTGTAGTCTCTAAAGTCAATGATGAAGCAACGATTTTACAAATGGCACATGTAAAGTCAACATTGACAAATATACCATTCTACAAAAACAATAATTTTGATTACAAACGATTGATTTGGTTTTTTCCCGATAACTCGGGGTTATTATTGGCCATTATTTTTTCGTTGATTGTTGTTTTTATCGTCACGGCCGTAAGTAATGCGGCAAATTTGACAGATGGAATAGATGGTTTAGCAGCAGGCACTTCTGCCATCATCGGCACTACATTAGGCATTTTTGCTTATGTGTCGGGCCATACAATTATAGCCAGGTATCTCGACATTTTATTTATTCCAGAATCAGCTGAATTGGTTGTTTTTTCAGCTTGTTTTATTGGTGCATGTATTGGCTTTTTATGGCACAATTCGTATCCGGCCAAGGTGTTTATGGGAGATACTGGAAGTTTGACATTGGGAGGAATTATTGCCGTACTGGCAATCTTGTTGCGCAAGGAATTATTGATTCCCATATTATGTGGAATCTTTTTGGTTGAAAATCTATCCGTGGTATTACAGGTTTCTTATTTTAAATATACCAAGAATAAATATGGTGAAGGAAGACGTATTTTTAAGATGTCTCCTTTACATCATCATTTCCAAAAGCTTGGCATGCACGAGTCTAAAATTGTCACAAGATTCTGGATTATTGGAATCATGCTTGCTGTTGTCAGCGTCATCACCTTAAAGATACGATAAATGAAAAAAGTCGCCATCATAGGAGGAGGAGAAAGCGGGGTTGGAGCAGCAATTTTGGCAAAAAAAATGGGCATCGAGATATTTTTGAGTGATTTTGGAAGCCTTGATGAAAAGAGTAAGGTTGAGTTAATTAGCAATGAGATTTCTTTCGAAGAAGGAGGTCACGATTTTAGTAGGCTGTTGGAAGCTGAGGTGGTTATTAAAAGTCCCGGGGTTCCGGATCATGCGCCAGTCCTGCGTATGTTAAGCGAAAATGGACGGAAAGTAATTTCCGAGATTGAGTTTGGTTTTTTATTTTATTCCGGACTGACCATGGGCATAACAGGCTCAAATGGGAAGACTACAACCTCGGGACTTTTATACCACGTTTTACACAGCGCCGGCCTGGATGTTGCCCTGGGAGGCAATTACGGCAAAAGTTTTGCTAGAATCGTAGCAGAATCTCAACCAAAGTACATGGTGTTGGAAGTGAGTAGCTTCCAATTAGACGACATTGATACTTTCAAACCTTTTATTAGTGTATTGTTAAACATCACACCTGATCACCTAGATAGATACGAATACAATATGAATTTGTATGCTGATGCAAAGTTTAACATTACTTCAAACCAAGACATTTCTGATTACTTTATTTACAATGGCAATGATCATGAAATAGTCATGCGGTTAAATAAAAAGTCGATATTGGCACAAAAAATTTCGGTCACAGACGAGATGTACAAAAATGGTCTGTACAAATCAGATGGTTCTGGCAAATTCACCTTTGATTTATTAGGTAAACATAATTTATTTAATGGTCAGTGTGTTGTAGAAGTTTGCCGGATCTTGGGTCTATCAGAAAGTGATATCGATAAAGGTCTAGGTAGTTTTATCAATTTACCACATCGTCTTGAAAAAGTGGGGCGAATTGATGAAGTAAGTTATATTAATGATAGTAAAGCAACCAATGTTGATTCAGTATTCTTCGCTTTGGAAGCTATGACAAGTCCAACCATTTGGATTGCTGGAGGGACAGACAAAGGAAATGAATACGATGTCCTCATTCCTTTAATTCGGGAAAAAGTAAAAGCTTTGATTTGTTTAGGTGTAGACAACACTAAATTGAGACAGAGCTTTGAAGGCATAATTCCAGCTATCGTCGAAACGCAATCTATAGATCAAGCAATAGCTTTAGCACAAGAGATGAGTGCCCCCAATGATGTTGTTTTATTGTCTCCTGCATGTGCAAGTTTTGATCTTTTTAAAAATTATATGGATCGCGGTGACCAATTTAAGAAAGCCGTTAGATCTTATCAAGAAAAAAATAAAGTTTAAATAGTATATTTTGTCAGTTATCAATGCATATCATCAATTAAAAGGCGACCGAGTTGTTTGGCTCATAGTGGCCTTATTGATTTTATTCTCACTTCTGATTGTGTATAGCACATCGGGTAGTGTAGTATATAAGATGAATGCTGGAAATAGTACTGAATATTATTTAATTCGCCAAATGGTATTTATTGCTTTGGGATTTACGCTCATGTACATGACCTATAAGTTGCATTACATGGTCTATGCAAAATTGGCACCCATTCTTATGATTATAGCCATACCTCTGTTGGTATATACTTTTTTATTTGGCGTTGAAATCAATGATGCAGCACGGTGGATAACTATACCATTTTTGGATATATCATTTCAAACTTCTGATTTTGCCAAGCTGGCTCTAATCTTGTATGTAGCGAGATTATTGGCAATGCGTCAAGATTATATTAAAGATTTTAAAAATGCCTTTTTACCAATCATAGTTCCTATAACTTTAGTTTGCGGACTTATCATACCGAACGACTTGTCAACTGGAGCTTTATTGTTTCTTACTTGTTTCCTCATGATGTTTATTGGTAGAATATCTTTGAAATATGTGATTTTATTGATACTATTTGGAGGAGCTGTTTTTAGTTTGATCTATTTTATTGGGTTACAATTTCCTGAATATATCAGGGTAGAAACTTGGATGTCAAGAGTAGATGAATTTTTACATTCAGACGGAGAATATCAAGTTCAACAATCGAAAGTAGCGATTGCATCTGGTGAATGGTTTGGTGTAGGTCCTGGCAACAGTATTCAAAGGAATATTTTACCTTATGCCTACGCCGATTTTATCTATGCCATTATTTGTGAAGAATATGGTATGATAGGCGGATTTACAGTGGTAGGATTATTTTTATGGCTTCTCATTCGAAGTGTACGTTTGGTTACTAGAAGCCCAAAAACGTTTGGTGCTATTCTAGCGATTGGACTGACATTACAAATAGTCATTCAGGCTTTTGCCAATATTGCAGTTTCGGTTCAATTAGTTCCGGCAACAGGTTTGACCTTGCCATTGATTAGTATGGGTGGTACATCTTTTTTGTTCACTTGTATTTCATTAGGCATCATATTAAGCGTAAGCAAATTTGTCGAAGAAGCATATGAAGAGCGCAAGAAGGCAGAACATTTAAGTGTAGCTGATGAGAGTAATTATTAGTGGAGGGGGAACAGGTGGCCATATATTTCCAGCCATTGCGATAGCGGATGCTTTAATATCTATGCAACCCAAAACGGAAGTGTTATTCATTGGCGCTGAAGGAAAAATGGAAATGAATCTAGTCCCCCAAGCAGGGTACAAGATAAAAGGACTTCCAATACGTGGCTTTCAAAGGAAAATCACGATCAATAATTTGAGTTTTCCTTTCAAACTAATCCTAAGTCTTTGGAAGGCATATCAAGTGCTTAAAGAGTTTAAACCAGAAATGGTCATTGGATTGGGAGGTTATGCCAGTGGGCCTACATTAAAGGTAGCTAATTGGTTAAACATTCCGACCATGATTCAAGAGCAAAATTCTTATGCTGGAGCAACAAATCGTTTACTTGGCAATAAGGCAAAAAAGATATTTGTAGCCTACGACCAAATGGATAAGTTTTTCAAAAAAGAGAATTTGATGTTTACCGGAAATCCAATCCGTAAGACATTAAAATCTTCGGATTTGGATCAAAGGAGTAGTGTTTTGGCACTTGGATTAAACCCCAACTTAAAAACTATTTTTATTTTCGGCGGAAGCCTTGGAGCTAAAACTTTAAATGAAGCGGTCGTCAAAGGATGGCCAATATTGGACAATCCAGATGGGGTTAATTTGATTTGGCAAATAGGCAAATTAAATTGGGAAAAGTATGGCAAAATGAGTCCTGTTGGACTTAAAAATGTTAAAGCTTTTTCATTTATTGAGGATATGGCCGTTGTGTATAATGCGGCAGATTTAGTTGTATGTAGAGCTGGCGCTCTAGCTATTTCTGAGATTGCCTTATTGGGAAAACCAACCATCCTTGTGCCTTCTCCAAACGTGGCGGAAGATCATCAAACATCCAATGCAATGGCATTGGTTAATAAAAAGGCCGCAGTGCTCATCAAAGACTCAGAAGCCGACGAAAAATTAGTTTCAGTGATGCTGGATCTTGTACAAAATGATTCAATGCTTGAAAAACTTTCAAAAAATATTGGCTTTTTTGCCAAACCAGACGCCGCAATAAAGATTGCGGAAGAGATATTGAAATATGGTTCATCCAACAAGGGAAATTGACAATATGGATGTATCAAACCTTAAACACGTGTACTTTATTGGAATTGGAGGTATTGGCATGAGCGCTCTTGCCCGATATTTTAATTCATTAGGTATACAAGTCTCTGGGTATGATAAAACATCGACAACTTTGACTGAAGAGTTGCAAAAAGAAGGCATATATATTCATTTTGAAGATGCTTTATCGTTGGTACCAAAAATGGTTGATCTCGTTGTATACACTCCAGCCATTCCTAAAGATCACAAGGGATGGAATTGGATTAAAGAACAAGGTTTTCCTTTGATGAAAAGGTCCGAAGTACTTGGACTCATTAGTCGGTCGAAATTTTGTATTGCTATTGCTGGTACCCATGGTAAAACGACAACCAGTACTTTGTCTGCGCATTTGTTATACCATTGTGGTTTTGATCCATCCGCTTTTTTAGGTGGTATTGCCGTCGATTACAACAGCAACTTTTTAAGTGGTAACGGAGAATATGTCGTGCTTGAAGCAGATGAGTTTGATCGGTCGTTTTTGCACCTAGAACCCAACATAGCAGCTATAATGTCCATGGATGCAGATCACCTTGATATTTATGGACATCACGAAGATATGTTGACTAGTTTTGTCGCTTTTGCAAAAAAAATTAAGCCCAATGGAACCTTAATTCTCAAAGAGGAATTGATGGTTCATTTTTCTGAGGAAGACAATAAATTCTTAAGGAAAAGAAACATAAATGTTGTTTCTTTTGGAACTGAAACGGCTGATTTGTCCGTGTCAAATGTTGAAGTGGAAAAGGGCACTTTTGTTTTTGACTTGAATTTTAAAAATTGTCATTTCAAACATTTGTTAACATCATTACCGGGTAAACATAATGTTGAAAATGCATCGGTAGCAATAGCGATTGCCCTTCAGTTGGGAGGTAAGGAAGAAGATTTGAGACGTGCATTAGCCACTTTTTCTGGAATAAAGAGACGCTTCGAATTCATTCACAAAGGAAAAAAGGTCGTTTACATCGATGATTATGCACACCATCCTACTGAACTCAAAGCAGCCATTGATGGTGTTCGAATGTTGTTTCCCGAAAAAAAGATAACAGGGATTTTTCAGCCTCATTTATATTCTAGAACGAGAGATTTTTATGACGGTTTTGCTGAAGCTTTGGATCTGTTGGATGAAGTAATGTTAATGGATATTTATCCTGCCAGAGAATTGCCAATTGAAGGCGTAAGCTCAGAGATGATTTTCAAGAAAATGAACCATGAAAATAAGAGGTTAGTCTCAAAAGCAGGGCTAATGGACCAAATACCATGGGATAATCTTGAAGTTTTGGTCACGCTTGGAGCAGGGGATATAGATGTTTTTGTTCCCAAAATTAAAGAAAAATTAGAAAAAATAAATCAATAAGTTTTGATAAAGTTTAACACATATAAGATAAAAAACACCGCGATTTGGGCAGTAGTCCTCATCGGGATAGGGGGTCTTTTATTTTTATCTGTGAAGAGAAAACAAAATGCTTCAGTAAATGCCTTAGTCATTCATATTACAGCTAAAGAAAATGGAAGACTAGTGCAGGAAGATGATGTTCGTAAACTAGTAGTAAAGTCCATTGGGTTTGAGCCGAAAAAAAAATCAATCCGAAAGATTAACAGTAAAAAACTGGAGGCTGATTTAAAAAAAGATCCTCGTATCAACAATGTTGAAGTATATTTTGATTCAAAGGATAAAATGCATGTAAAATTATTGCCCAAAGAGGTCATTGTTCGGATTTCGGATGCTTCAGGGAAACAATACTTCCTTGATGAAAAAGGACAACAGGTTCCCGTCATGAAAGGCGGTGCTGTCAGAGTACCGCTTGCCAATGGTCACATTAATGCTTACGAAAAAGGATTTGATACCAAAGTAGGTAAAACGGCTTTGAAGGATATCTTCCTCATTGTTAAGTACATACATAAAGACGAATTTTTACATGCTTTGATTGAACAAATTTACGTCGACGAAGCTAGAGAAATTATTCTCATTCCAAAAGTTGGAAAAGAAAATCTAGTTTTTGGAGGAGCAGAAAATATGGAAGACAAATTTGACAACCTAAAAATATTTTATAGGGACGGAATGACCAAATTAGGGTGGAACCGTTATCCTGCATTAAATTTAAAATATTTAAACCAAGTCGTTTTAGTTAACAGTTCACCGGTAAATGCACCAGTAGCTTCGGGTGAAACGAATTATATTCATCAACATTAATTAGTATCAATAGAAAGTACTCATCATTAAATATTATCACTATGACAGACCAAACAAAATTTAAAAACATGGCAGTGGCCCTGGATATTGGGACGACGAAAGTGTGTGCCATTGCCGGCTATCTCAATGAATACGGCAAACTTGAAGTTGTCAGTGTGGGAACGGTTAAATCTGAAGGTGTTTCACGAGGCGTTGTATCCAATATTGACAAAACAGTTAAAGCCATCCGAGAGGCTGTGGACATCGCAGAGAGAAATGCAGGATGTAAGTTTAAACTCGTGCATGTTGGTATCGCAGGTCAGCACATCAAGAGTTTGCATCACCATGGTTTGTTGGTCAGACATGATTCAAACACCGAGATTAATCAAGGAGATATTGACAAATTAATCAAGGATATGTACAAATTAGTCCTACCTCCTGGAGATAAAATATTGCACGTAGTGCCGCAGGAATATACGGTGGACGATGAGCAAGATATATTTGATCCTATTGGAATGTCGGGTGTTCGGTTGGAAGCCAATTTTCATATCATCACTGGTCAGATAACGGCTTCTAGAAATATTTTACGATGTGTAGAGAAAGCGGGTTTGGAAGTGGCTGATGTTACCCTCGAACCTATCGCCTCTTCTGCGTCAATACTAAGCGATGAAGAAAAGGAAGCTGGTGTAGCCTTGATAGATATAGGCGGTGGAACTACAGATATTACCATTTTTAAGGATGGAATCATCAGACATACTTGTGTCATTCCTTTTGGTGGTAATGTAGTCACACGCGATATTCGCGAAGGATGTACCGTGATGAATGAACAGGCTGAAAAACTAAAACAAAAATTTGGTTCGGCACTGGCAGATGAAATCTACGACAATCGAATCATTACAATCCCTGGATTTAAAGGGAGAGAACATAAAGAAATTTCTGAAAAAAATCTCGCTAGGATAATTCAGGCGAGAGTTGAAGAAATATTTGATTATGTTTTGTGGGAAATCAGAAGGTCGGGCTTTGAAAATAAAATGATTGCCGGTATGGTTTTGACAGGCGGTGGATCTTTATTAAAAAATATCGATTTATTGGCCGAATATCACACAGGTTTACCAGCTAGGGTTGGTCATCCAGTAGAGCATTTAGCTCATGGATATACAAGTCAATTGGCTAGTCCAATATATGCCACGGCAGTCGGGCTTTTAAAATATAGTATTGACAATAAGGACAATGCTCAAAATGCGTATGTGGAAGAATTTAAAAGTATTACCACTACCATTCAGGAAGGTAAAATTGAAAAAGTAGAACCGGGACAAAAATATGAAGACATGAATGATGCCGAAGACTTTACAGGTGATTCAGGCGACGATAGAAAAGGTAAAGGTATTTTTAATAAGTTGTTTACCTTCACTAAGGACTTTTTTGAAACCGTACCTGATTCCGAGTTTTAATTCATTTTTAGAAGCTTAAAATTAACGAATATGATTTTCGATATACAAAAAAATAATAATTCTATCATTAAAGTCATCGGTGTTGGTGGCGGTGGTGGAAATGCCGTAGGACATATGTTTAATCAAGGAATAAATGGTGTAGATTTTGCCATTTGTAATACAGACGCCCAGGCATTAGAAAATAATCCAGTAAATACTAAAATAGCCTTAGGGCCTAATCTTACTGAAGGTAGGGGGGCTGGGAGTCTTCCTGAAGTTGGAAAACAATCTTGCATCGAATCCATCGAAGAGATTCGAAGGTGGTTGTCTGACGGAACCAAGATGTTGTTTATCACGGCTGGAATGGGCGGAGGTACCGGAACAGGTGCTGCTCCAATCATTGCCAAAGTAGCCAAAGAAATGGAAATTCTTACCGTTGGAATTGTTACCTTACCTTTTAAATTTGAAGGTCAGCGGAGACAACGACAGGCTTTGGAAGGTCTTGAGCAACTCAAAAAAAATGTTGACTCTATTTTGGTGATTTCCAATGACAAATTGAGAGAAATGTACGGTAATTTAGGGCTAACAGCCGCCTTTGGCCAAGCCGATAATATTTTGACGACTGGCGCCAAAGGTATTGCAGAAATCATCACGGTTCCAGGCTATATCAATGTTGATTTTGAAGATGTCAACACCGTTATGAGAAATAGTGGTGTGGCGATCATGGGGACTGGTTCAGCAGAAGGAGATGACAGGGCAAGAAAGGCCATTCATGAAGCATTAAATTCTCCACTTTTGGAAGACAACGATATACGAGGAGCGCAACATATTTTGTTGAATATTTCGTCAGGAACAATGGAAGTTACCATGGATGAAATTGGAGAAATCACAGATTACGTCCAAGAAGAAGCTGGATATGGTACAGACTTAATTTGGGGTAATTGTAACGATGATGCATTGGGTGAGAAACTAATTATTACCCTCATCGCCACTGGTTTTGAAGGTGGCGGTACCAAACGAAGTAGTGTAAATATTAACAAAGAAGACACACATCGAAAAGAAATTAAAAGAGTACCTCTTGAAAAACCATTTTCAGTAGTCATCGAGGAGGATGAATTTGAAATGGATTTTGAATCAGATTCAACGGCCAACGTTTTTGAGTTTGAAGATGTGCATACACCCATTCAATCAAATAGTCAAAACCAACGAAAAACTGGAGATGAGGACAGAAAACGTTCTTTCTCACAAAGTAATTCGGATTCAAATGGAAGGGATTCAGCATTGAGTGAAGAATTAAAAGCAAAAAGAGAAGCAGATGCTGCTCGTCGCGAATTTTTACGCAAAACCAACAGCAAACCTTTAGATAATGCCAAAATTATTTCGGATCTTGAATTGGTTCCTGCATTTACGCGAAGGAATGTTGTTTTGGAAGAGGAAAATAAGAGCAATGGTGTTCAAAAATCTAAGTTTTCTGTAAATATGGAAGACGACGGCACCGTACTGATTTCCAATAATAGTTTTTTATACGACAACGTTGACTAAATAGGTTTTCGTAGAATCCTCTAAGCATTAATTAAGAACTTTTGAGCACAAAAATTATTCTCAAAAGCATGGAGGATATTTAATAGGATTTTCGTCTTTTTAATATCATCTCTTTAGATGAGTTTGGTTTATTAATTATGGGTCATGGCTCCCCGCCTGGCCCTTTTTTTATGTACATATTTAAATTGATTAAGAATGTTGTTTATGGCGACAATGTCAGAAATAAATTTTGCCAATAACCGAATTAGATAGAATAAAAAAGGCAGTTTTGTTATTATAATTTACAAAAAAAATTTAAAGTTATGAAAACGAATATTTTATGGATTATTTTTTGTTGGATTGGCTTACAGTCCTTAGTTTTTGGACAAAATAGTTTAAAAATAATTGATCCAGTAAGAAATTGGACTAGTTTTGCTGGGAAAATTACTTATGCGGAATTTATTGTCAAACCAGGAAAAAACTTTGTGGAATGCGATGTGTATATGAATTATTTGGCAGACCATTCTAGTATAAAAGAAAACATCAATCACGAGGTAGCCCATCAGTTTACTTTGCCAGAAAATGTCCTTGTCACGGATTCATGGTTATGGGTAGATACGATTATTATGAAGGCATTAATACTCGAAAGAAATGAAGCCTTTAATATTTACGAGGGCATCGTCAACCGCAGGCAAGATCCTTCCATATTATATAAAAACAGCGCTAAAGATTATTTATTTAGAATTTATCCTATCCTGTACAATCAAACTAGGAGGGTTAAACTGAGTTTGACGATTCCTATCGAATTGACAAGAGGCAAAAGAACTTTTACCTTACCAACAAATATGATTTCTAGCTCTAGTCTTGTGCCAAATGTTGTCGTAAAAATATTAAACTCCAATGATTTTGAAATAAGCTATCAAGGACAGAATCCTTTGGTCATGCAGCATGATGAAAAATTAGGTGTCATTTATAAAACAAATGTACATCCAACCTTGGGAAGTCCAGTTTTTACAGTCGAAGAACTGACTCCTCATCTCCAGTTTTCGTACACCACAGAAACTAATGGCACTTCATCATCAGGTTTTTATCAAATTGCGCTGAATGCTGAAGCAACTTTTGAGTTTTCCGCTAAGGAAGATAGAAATGTTGTATTGGTGATTGATCACGATAGTATTTACAGTCATTTAAGTAAGGCTGACGTATTGTTGAGTGTTCGTTCATTCGTTCAAAATTACCTAAGTGCAGGCGATTCATTGCAAATAGTTTATAACGGCATTGGCACTAAAAAATATTATCAAGATTTTGTTCCGCTTGATGATTTTGAGTTTCAACTGCCTATCACAGAAATTAAATTAGGCGATTTTAGTGCAGTCCCATCCTCTTTGTTTGAGGCATACGAAATAGCTAAACAACGAAGTAATACATTTATGATAGTTTTTACTTCTGGTGGAAATATCGTCAATGCGACACAGTCGCAATCTATTAAAAATAACTTGGTGAACACCTATGGAAAATTGATGCGAACTTTTGTAAATTCCTATGTCAATGAAAAAGCGTCATCTGTATGGGTCACAAATCAACATCATAGGGGTAATAATTTGTTGTACAATATCCTTGCTACCAATTCAAATGGATATTTGCAAACCACACCAATTACCACAAAGAGTTATGATAGCTGGAGCCCATTATTGACAATTTTTGGTGACTATTTCGAAGGGCAAACACAGAAACCTTTTGAAGTGCAATATTTTTTAAAACCTGAAGGTGGGTTGACGTATGACAATGTTTCTGTACAAAAGGGTACTACAAGTTGGTTTCAAACTGGACAACTATTTCAAACTGGAAGATTTGCTGGAAAACCGCCCTTTATTTTAGACGCAGTTGTTTTTATAGATGGACAGGTAAGTTCTAGAAAAATAGTTTTTGATTCTACTTTCAAAACACAACAACTTCATGTGTATAAAACCACTCACGCCGGGTATAAGATTCTGGATTTGGAACTAAGAAGTGTGGTTAATCATAAAAACTCTATCATCGACCTAAGTCTTGAAAACAGGGTATTGTCTAGACACACGGCGTTTCTTGCCTTAGAGCCAGGTTTGCAGGAACCATGTTTCGATTGTATAGATGAATCTAGTACTACAGGGACCGACGATGAAACCAAAAATGTACAATGGAAAGTATATCCGAATCCATTTTCCGATATTGTTTACCTAGAAATTCACGGATTAAACGAAGATGAACGGATTGACCAAGTATCATTATTTGACACCAAAGGAGCAATTTATAAAGTCGATATAAAATATCATTATGAAGCAGGAAAATGGATGATCCAACTGGATGGTAATACACTCTTACCTGGGGTTTATATTGTTAGGGTTCAAGTTGGAAATCGAGTATTGACCTATAAAGTAGTTAAGATATAATTAGTGATTTTGCCCTTAATCAAATAACAATTGTAGCATATCAATTTGTTCTTTAGTTCTACCCATTTTGGCTTCCGAATTGATATATCGTATCTTGTTTTTATGGGCGAATACAGACATGGAACCATCATCTACCGGATGGTCATTTTGTAATACAACATTGTATCTTTTTTTGGATAATACCGAAAAATCACGGCGTTGGGTGACAATAAAAAATTCGCTATTGTTGATGTTTGGGTTTATGTATATATCTTCACAGCTTAGGTTTGAACCACTAGTCTGATCAAATCGTTTGACGTAACTATTGATGCTGTAAGATTCTGGCTGGTAAGTATAACAAAACCAGTTTTTACGGACTAAAGCACCCGCTTCATTTTTATTGTTGTGTAAAGCCAAGATGAATGGAAAATCAGCCACTTCTGCCCAAATAGCATCGGCTAATTTTTTTACTTCTTTGATGATAAAGTCATCTACCACGCCCTTGCCTTTAATTACTTTTATATTAAATTTTAAAAGCTCAAGGTCCGACGTATAAATCCGATTTGGATCAAATTCGTAGACTGTCTTTTTCCAATTGAAGGTAATATTTCTGTTTTTAGTACTATCTTTTGAATGGTCTATGGTAATTATTTTGCCACCATATTTATTCCAGATGTGAAGGCCTGCTTCAAGAGAGGAAGTTTCATTTTCATGAACATGAGCGTAAGCAATCAACTCTCCTGGTTTTGTATAAATTAGCAAAGACACTTCATTTTCCCCAAGTTTAATAATTTTTTTAACTGGAGTGAAGGTAGATGTCTGATTAGAATTGGCAAGAAAAAGCCCTAGAATTAAAATAAAAACTCTAAACATTTTGGATTGTTTTTCAAGCCACAAAGGTAGTAGTTTTTCACCATTTGAAATAATGTGTTTCGCAAATGTGTAAACATCAACCTATAAATATTGTTGGGTGCGTAATTTTGTATAACTTTGTAGAATGACAAAGTCAACTAAGAAGATGATTTCATTAGACAAACCAGTTACTCCATTTCATCAGGCAGGATTTGTTTTTTTGATTGCCCTCCTATTTATGGGAATGTCCACTTTATTTCCCATGTCACCAAATGTAAAAACTTCGGTGGCTATGCCGTGGACTATTGCGGCTGCAATGATTTTGTTTTTTGCTTTGGCTAATTCCGTCATGGCGCTATTTGCTAAGGATGGTCAAAAATATTGGTTGTATTCCATCATTAGTTATGTACTATTGTTTATTGCCTTATCGTTGGTAGCATGGTGGGTAAGTGGGGTTCCAATGGATGAAGCGAAATCCATAAAATGGGTTTTAACCGTATTTACATTTGGATACCTTGTTTTGTTGTCCATTGTCAATCTCATTAAATTTATCGTCTGGCTTGCCGAAAAAAGTGATGCCAACAAAAAGAAAAATGAAGGACAATAAATTTTCACAAATTTTTGATTCAACTTAAATTATTTAGTCATATGAAAGTCTTGTTTTTAAGCTTATTTATCTGTTTTTTTTCTTGTAAAACTAAATCAGTTACACCGGCTATTCAAAGTGAAAATACACAACAAAATGTAGATTATTTCGTCAATATGTATGGCGATACTATTCCAAAAATTAGGCTTTCAGAAGAAGAATGGAAGAAAAAATTGTCTCCTCAAGAATATTACGTATTGAGGGAAAAAGGAACTGAACGGGCATTTACGGGCGCTTTCGACAAACATAAAATTGAAGGACTTTATACATGTAAAGGGTGTGGACAGGTGTTGTTTGCCAGTAAACATAAATTTGATTCGGGAACAGGATGGCCAAGTTTTTTTGATGTCTTAGACTTAAAAACGTTGACATTGGCTACGGATCATGATTTGGGATATGCAAGAACAGAGGTCATGTGTGGCCGTTGTGGTGGCCATATGGGGCACGTTTTTCCAGATGGTCCTAAACCAACCGGATTAAGGTATTGTATAAACTCTGTTTCCCTAGATTTTGTAAAAACCGAATACGCTAAGTAAGGGTATATATCTCATTCATCGGACATGTAAATTTTGAGATAAAAGGGTCAATGTCCCTTGATGGTATAAATTTGTATTATAAAACCTAATTTAAAAAAAATCACATCATCATGTGACAGTGAATATTTTTTGCTAAACGGCAACATAATTATCTTTGAAGGATAAAAATATAAACCGTTGAAGATGAAATATACATTGATATTAAGTGTTTTATACATGGTATTTATTTGCAATGTATATGGTCAACATGTAGGGATAAATACAAGTAGTCCACAACTTTCCTTGGATATAGAAGGTGGTTTTGCCCATAGAAGTGTGGTTATTGACCCTATTTCCAATCATATCAATGTACCACAAGACGTTTCATTTATCGTAGTAAGCCCTGTGGGTGTAACGGGTCAAGTAACGGTAACAGATGTAGAGACCTTTATTAATGGACGAAGACTCGTTATTTACAATAATAGCGGATACCCAGTCATTTTTGAAAATAATCAAATCGAGACTTCAGCTATTAAAGAATTTATTTGTAGAGGGCCATCATTTGGGTGGAGTGCGCTCACACCTTCAGGATCAAACTTTGATTGGAAAACATCAGGCAATGATGGTACAGATCCTGACGTACAATTTATAGGAACATCAGACGACCAAGAATTGTCCTTTCGAACTAATTTAATTGAGCGAATGAGGCTGACCAATGAAGGCCTTCGAATACGAGATGGGTTTAATCTTGAACTAGGGCACGGCATCGTCAATAAGCCTTATGGGAATGGTAGTTTTAATTATAACCTTTTTGGGCCATTTCCATCGTTAGATATTTTTGGCGCAGGCAATGATTTTACAGGATATGATCGTAGGATCACATTTCACGCTCAGGGGGGTAGTTCTTTCACAGGAGGAGCGCAATTTGGAGGAAATATATCCTTAAATGGTGAGATTCAACCATTTGGTAACCAAGGTGAACAAGGCCAAGTACTTACCAGCCAAGGATCTGGTCAAATGTCTTGGTCATTTCCTGACAAGGAGGGGCAAATCATTGAGGTTTCTCCTTACACTACAGATACATCAGCCCTTTCAGCACAAGGTTATACATTAATGGGGTCTCAAAATAGAACCATCCAAAAAACGACGGCAAGTGGCGGGTTAATTAACCCTTTACTTAATTGGCCTCAGGTTAATCCTTATGATCATCTGATTTACTCGACAACTGATCAAAAAATATATGTGGTAAAATCCGGAACAATTTTCAGTATTAGTTTGGCAGAAGTTGGTTACGGAACAGTTACCAATATTACTGTACCATCTTTTAATCTAGATAATACAATTCCTATTTTTACAGGCAGTAAAATATTGATTTATCCGCACTTTATATTTGATTGTGCCACCAATACTACCACCAACTTTCCCACGAATCCTTGTACTGGATTTACCGTTACGACCGAACAAGTTTGGACTGGAACCTTACTTATCATTTATGGACCAAACGGAGGAATAACCTTTAATCCTACTTCAAATATTTTTACTTGCATTGAAACTAGTAATGGTAATTTATACTATCCTCAAAGTCGAGTTATTTGGACTGGATCCAAAGCGATTTTTTACGGAGGATATATAGTTTCTATGGGAGATACTATAAGCGTGGATATAGGAATCGAGTATAACCCATCCACGAATTCTTGGTCTGACTTGCCTGCAGGTGGGCCAAGAATCCATAATCACCAAATGTTATGGACGGACACCGAAGTTATGATGTTAGGTGGCAGAACTGATGAAAATAATTCTATGAATGGTATTAATTTTTACAATCCAGTGTCTTTTTTATGGAACGATGGTTGGGTACCAGGAACAGGAGAAGCTTATATTACAAAATATTTTAAGGCTCAACGTATCAATAATAAGGTATTTTTTTTTAATACGTTAAATATTGATTATCTCCCAAATACTTATTCTGCATATTATTTTGATTTAACGACAAAAGCAAATGTATCTTTTACGTCTTTTTTTCGCAATAGTAGACATTTAGATTATACAGCAACAGTTGTAGTTGGAAATGATATTTATTTTTTTCCAAGATATCAGTGTTTAGGTGATCAAGATGACTTACATTTTTTTGCTATTGAATCGAATCCTGTATATATATATCCAAAATTCAATGCCAATATAGTGACTACGGTGGCAAAAAAAATAGCATCATCGGGCAATTACCTTTTGGTATTTGGAATGTTTAATGGGGGATTGAACTATGAGGTATCAAAAAACCGCTGGAGACGAACACCAACATTTAATCAACCGTCTGATAGGGAAGGACACGTAAGTTTATCTGTTGGTACCAATAAAATATTACTTTGGGGAGGTAAAACAAGTACTACCTACCATAATACTGGTGCAATATATGATGCAGCATTAAACACCTGGAGTGCAATTTCAACCGCAAACGCCCCTAGTGCTCGAACCAAACATACCGCTGCTTATGGTGGAGGAAAAGTTTTGGTATGGGGAGGAAATGCAGGAGGAGGCTATTTAAATAATGGTAAATTATACGACGTAAATACAAATACTTGGGCTAATGTATCAACTATTGGAGCTCCGTCTTGTTCGACGCATGCCTACATAGATTGGAATGGAACCGAATTTTTTGTTTATTGCAATGGGGTCCAAAAGTATAATCCTACCACTAATACTTGGCAGTTTGTTTATCCTAATGCCGAATCAAATGATTTCTCCAGCTCGGGACTATTATACCAAATTAATATATCCGGAAAGAATGGAAAAATATATCAAAAATCTAATAATTTGCACTATCAAATGGATGGAAATGGACTAGAGTTCATTGGTAATCAAACCCATTTTATCAATGAACATGATATATTTTTACCTGGAATAGTAAATGCACAGTTATATAATACGGTGCAAAAAGACTTTAAGTTTATTAATATGAACTATTATCCTTTGGACATTACTTTTAATCCACATTTACAATATATCGCTCCGGATCAGTTTTTATTAATAGACATTCGGCCAGAAAGACAAACAACATTTAGTTGCAATTGGGCTAGGGATGCCTTAATGGTTTTACATACTAATGTCGGACTACCAATCACTAGAGATATCAATATTGAAACTTTATTGTACAGAAAATAAGAACGCATTAAAGAAAATGAATGAAATACTCCTTTTACCTTTTTACAAATAAAACCTTATTTTTTTTCCCATTTTCTACCAAAAGATATTTTCCGTGGAGTAAATCATGTGAAGATAATTCGTGTTCGTGGCTTTGAATTTTGACTTTATTAATACTGACCGCATTGCTTTGGATGGCTGTCCTCATTTCCTTGTTAGATGAAAACATAACGGACAAAACTTCTCCTGCTTTTATCATATCCTCTTGAGGCAAATAGGCAAAAGTAGGAATTTCTTCTGCGATCATTTCTAGACTTGTTTCTGACAGAGAAAGGATAAAGTTGTGGTCTGCATCTCTACTAAACAACAATGTACTGACTTGTTTTGCACTTTCACATGCATCTTTTGAATGAACTCTTTCGGTTATTTCTTCTGCTAAGACAGCTTTTACGCCTCTAGGATCACTAGGAAGTAAAGCCTCCAATTGTTCAATTTCCTCATGTGATTTCAACGAAAAATATCGCAAATATTTTGAAACATCTCCATCGTCAGCATTGATCCAAAACTGATAAAACTTATAGGGCGAGGTCAAATTTGGATCGAGCCAAATGTTGCCTTGTTCGGATTTACCAAACTTTGTTCCATCAGATTTTGTCAGTAAAGGAGTTGTCACAGCATAGGCTTTGCCCTCAGAATTTCTACGAATAAATTCGGTTCCCGAAGTGATATTACCCCATTGATCCGAACCTCCCATTTGCAAAAAACAATTATGATGTTCGTATAATAATTGGAAGTCATAGGCTTGTAATAATTGGTAACTAAATTCTGTAAAAGAAAGCCCTGTTTCTAACCTGTTTTTAACGGAATCTTTACTCATCATATAATTGACCGTTAAGGTTTTTCCTACATCACGCAAAAAATCCAATACGTTCATTTTATTATAAAAATCGTGGTTGTTGACTATTTTCGCCGCATTGGGTCCGTCAAAATGTAAAAACTTTTTCACTTGTTCTATTTGAAAAGCGAGATTTCTATCCAACTCGTCGTAAGTTTTTAATTCTCGCTCTGTGGCTTTAAATGATGGATCACCTATCCTTCCAGTAGCACCACCCATCAAGACAATAGGGGAGTGACCTGCTTTTTGAAAGAAGGTGAGAATCATCAATTGTACGTAATTACCAATGGTCATACTCGGTGCTGTCGGATCAAAACCAATATATCCTATTACTTTATTTGATTGAACATATTCTTCTGTACCAGGCGTCATATCGTGCAACATGCCCCTCCACCTTAATTCTTCGATAAAATTCATTACTTTTGATTACTTTTGCGCAAAAGTAAAGATTTTCACGTTACTCTTTTTGTTATAAAGTGAATTAAAAATTCGGAGCACACATTTTATGAACTTCCCCCACTATTTGGCGAAGAGAATTGCCTTTACCAAAGACAAGTCTTTTACAAGAATTATCATTAGAATTGCCATTGCAACCATTGCTATTAGTATGACAGTGATGATTATGACTTCTGCGGTTACCAATGGGTTTAAGCGGGAAATTACAGATAAAATATTTGGATTTTGGGGACATATTCACATAACAGATTCCAATGTAAGCCGTATATTTGAAGTAGTTCCCATTGAAGGTGATCAAACTGTATTTAATGAAATTAGGAATATAAAGCAAGTAGAATATGAGGCCGAAGGTTCTTTTTTGGGCCTTCCTTTTGGAAAAAAGAAAGTGGATATGGTCACAAAGGGTGGTGTTAAAGGTGTATATCCATATATTGTTCTACCTGGACTGATTACCACCAAAAAGAACATTCATGGAGTTCTACTCAAGGGAATTGATGAGCATTACAAATGGGAGTCTATGTCCAAATTTTTAGTGGAGGGTTCTTGGTTAAAATTTCCGCAAGATATCAACGACCAGCAAATCATTTTATCCAGGAATATGGCTAAAAAATTGTCACTTGAACCCAATGACAAAATTATTCTAAGTTTTGTAAAAAATAATGTTCAATGGAAACGACGATTTACCATTTGCGGACTTTACAATACAGGATTGGAAGAGTATGACAAACGACTAGCCTTGCTTGACATAAACGTATTGCGTGAAGTATTGGGGTGGTCGGATAGTGAGGTACAAGGTATGGAAGTTGTTTTGGATGACATCAGCGATATGGATATTTTAGCAGACTATATTTATTATGAAAATGTTCCTTCCAATATGTATGTCGAAACGATTCGCTCTAAATTTCCTAGTATCTTTGAGTGGCTTAATCTACAAAATGTCAATGAACGAGTTATTACTAACCTAATGATTTTGGTTGGATTAATAAATATGGCTACGGTATTGTTGATATTGGTGTTAGAACGTACGAGAATGATAGGAATTTTGAAGGCACTAGGTTCGAACATATGGCAGATTCGAAAAGTTTTTTTGTATCATGCAGCATATATTATTTTTTTGGGTTTAGTAATAGGAAATGTCATCGGATTAAGCCTAGCCTTTTTACAAAAGAAATTTGGCTTTATTTCACTAGATGAGAATAATTACTACCTGGATACTGCTCCTATTTATATCGATGTATATCACATCATTTGGCTGAATTTAGCCACTTTTCTAATGACCCTACTATTTTTAATATTACCGACTTTTTTGGTATCCAAAATATCTCCTCTAAAGGCAATTCGTTTTGAATGAAAAGGGTAAAATATTATGTATGTCAATATCCAAAAGTATGCTTAAGATGGATAAAACATATAGGCTGGGTGTTTTTTCCTACTTCATGTCTTAATGATTTTCCACCAAAGTCTACCAAAGAATGGTGGTTCGATTTTTTATTTTATACCATTGATGTTTTCGGAATACCTTTGTGGTACGAACTATTTTTTGGTATGATCAAATCTTCCGTTCGTCCAATGAGTTTTGACGAAATTCATGAAGCACGGTCGGTATTTGGTGAGGCAATACGTTATGATTTGGTACGCATTGACAAACAACCCAAAATCGGATTAGCAAAAGAGGTGATAGCCTATGTTACTTTTTTTATGATTAACTATAAACGAAATATTTCGATGCCGATTTTTATTCACGAATTGGTTCACGTTTGGCAATTCCAACAATATGGTTCTGTGTATATCTCTAAGTCTTTGAAAGCCCAAAAAAGCCCTGAGGGTTATGATTATGGAGGAAGCGAAAATTTGTTTAAAATAATGGTGTTAGGTAAAAATATACAGCATTTTAATTTCGAACAACAAGCCGACATTATAGAGGATTATTACAAAAAACGGAAACGTCAAAATCCATCCAACGTTGAACAAAATGTATATGATTATTTTGTGGGCATGATCAGGGATGGCAAGGGTTTGAATGTGTAAAACAAAGAAGTAGGTTTTTTTTTGGTTAAAGGCAGGTTTCAAAATAGTATTTGATTGACATTATAATAATGAGTTTATGCTCAATCAATACTTAAGATCCTTCGTTTTTAACTATCCATTTCATTTCAAATCTGAACAATTACTTTGTTTGGGCAGAAAAACTTGTTCACCATATAAGCTAATGCCCCCATATCCAGATTGATGCAAGACATAAAAAACAGGTAAAATGTTGGGCACTTGTTCAATAGAAATATATTCAGGAGACAATAATTTTTTTCCATTGAGATTGATTAAGCCCCAATAATCTCCAATTTTATATGTAAGCAAGTAATTACTTTCCTTCAATTCTTCCATAGCGATAATGTCTAATTCTCCAAAAATAACAGAACCTTCCAGATCAATGAGTGACTTGTATCCTGTTTTTTCATCCGTAAAAATTGCTGCAAAAGGATTATCGTATTGATTCATACAAACCGGTTTTAAGTTGTTGGATCCTAGGGTTGATTGTAAGTTTTTCCAATCTGTTTTTTTCTTTTTTTCATCGATAGGATTATAAACTTCTTCAATCATTGGCATGTCAAAAAAATCAATCTCCTCCTCAACATTGGTTATCATTCCTTTGGCGTTATAAATATACTCAACGTTGTTTTCAACGTAATAATAATAATAAAAATCACCATACATTTTAATCGTCACAGGAGATGATACCGTCTTATGTTTTCCATTTTGAAATATCATGGTGGTTTGTTTTTTTGTATGGTCTACAATAGTGCACAAACCCCTTTTGGACAAATAAGTATTCATACTTTGACGTCTAATACATTTCTTGAAAAGGATGCTCCAAATTTCGATGGAATCCTTTTTAGGAAAATGGTACACATAAAATCCGTTACCATCGTACGTTAAATTTTCGAATCTTGGTTTAAAAACTACTTTGCCGTTAAGTTTGAGCAAGCCAAATTTTTCGGTTGTTACCCCTTTTGAAAAAATTTTTGTAGAAAAAACAGAATAAGTATTTTCACCTTCCCCAATGTTTAAACCAAGAGAATGATATACGGGTTCTTGGGTAATTTGGTAATGACCATCCATTATTCCATAAAGTCCTTTATAAAAAAAAGGATATCTCATTTTTTCAGCTTGGCTATGACCATTAGTAATACAAATTAAAATGGTAAACAAAGTATATACTGTTTTCATTGTAGGGTATTTTTTATCATTTTTACTCAACATATACCAATAGTCCCTTTAAATAATGTCCTTCTGGATGAAAAAGATTGACCGGATGATCTGCTCCTTGACTAAGGTGGCGAACTACTCTAATATGACGGCCTGATTCTAAACCTGCAGCGACTATTGTGTCGTAAAACAATTGGGTATTGACTACCTGGCTACAAGAAAAAGTAAACAAAAAACCACCAGCTTTTACTTTTTGTAAGGCAGCCATATTAAGCCTTTTGTATGCCTGTATGGCATTATGTCTTTTAGTCAAACTTTTGGCAAATGCGGGAGGATCAACCACAACTATATCGTAAGGATCTAGGCCTTCTTTTTGAAAAAAAGTAAGGACATTTTCAGTAAAACTTTGGTGAATACCTGTAACTTGATTTAAAGCTACATTTTTATCGGTTAAGATCATTGCTTTACCACTACTATCGACGGAATCCACTTCAACCGCACCTGCGCCTAGCGCATAAACTGAAAATCCTCCAGTATAACAAAAAGTGTTCAGGATTCGTTTTCCTTGAGCTAACTGAGATAAATAAAATCTATTTTCCCTCTGGTCTAAAAAAAATCCGGTTTTTTGCCCTTCTACCACATTTACAGTAAATCGATGACCATTTTCTAATACAGTCGTTTCAGACAGTTCTCCCTCAATAAATCCATCTTCGCATTGGTTGGCATATATAGCAGGTAAAGTGTCTTTTGCCTTACAATAAATCGACATATTTTTGATCTTGCACGCAAGGAGAATAGCATTGGCGATTTCTTTTCTTTGCAAATACATACCGATAGAATGACACTGAATTACTGCAATATTGGCATATATATCTACAACCAATCCAGGCAATAAATCGCCTTCACCGTGGATGAGTCGAAAAGCGTTGGTTTGATCAGAAATTAGACCTAATTTTTGGCGAAAATCATAGGCTTTTTGAAGTGTATAGTTCCAAAATCCAGCGTCAATCAGACGATCGTCAAAAGTTAATATTCTAACTACAATAGAACCGCCATGTTGATAATGGCCTCTACCCAATATCCTACCGTCGTATTGTAAAACGTCCACCACATGGCCTTGTGCAATGTTAGGCGTGCTTTTTTGAACAGCTCCCGAAAAAATCCATGGATGTTTTCTTAAGACTGAATGTTCTTTACCTTTTTTTAATTGGACAAATGGTAACATCATTTATGTTTAGAAAAACAAAGGTAGGATTTTTAGATTAAGGAGGTGTCGAATAGGTAAAATGAAATTTTTAAAATAGAATTTAAGATACTTCAGGTATTAACTAAGATAAAAAATTAGCATAAGTAAATGATAATCAAGGAGAAAAAAATTTTAAAAAAAAATAATACAAAGACATACAACATATTACAAATAAATTATATATTTGCGGCATCGTTTAGTGTGTTCCGTGTGGTTCGGTTCTCATAGAATACAGTAAATGAACCCAAAACAGTAATACAAATAGGATCATAAAGCTTGATTCGGAATTTTAAGCTTTATATTTTGTTCAGTATTAACTTAGGTCTCAAATGAAAAACGTAAAAATCTCGTTTCCTGTCAGGAAGCGTCTTGCTTGCTTATATGTATTAGCAGGTTCCCTCATGTTATTATCCACGACAAGTGGTATTTCACAATGTACACCTCAGCCCAATGCGATTGAAGGGTTTGTCTTTCAAGATGTAAATCATAATGGGTTAAAGGATCCAGGAGAAAAAGGTGTTTCAAATGTTAGAGTTCAAGCTATTGATCAGATAGGAAATTCCCTTGGGTCAGTCTTATCTGACGTTAATGGAATCTATACTTTTACAAATTTAGCAGATGGGCTCAATGTCAGACTAACTTACCAACACGATATATATAGTGATGGATTTTTGGGTACTGACAATGGTTCAAGAGTTCAGTTTGTACAAGTTCCAGCTTGTTCGAAAGGTCTTGGTTTGACCTCTCCTTTACAATATTGTAATGAAGCAACAAGAATGCTTACAACTTGTTTTGTACAGGGGCCAACATCAGCTCTTCCACTTGAACCAACCATTGTTGGTTTGGATTACGGTTTCAACCTAGGTACAGCAGCAACAAAATTTGCTATGTATGGAGAAACTGGTACCATTTGGGGGGTTGCATGGAACAAAAGAGAAAAAGCATTATATAGTTCAGCATTTGTAAAACAATACGGTGGTTTGACCCAACATGGTCACGATGCTATTTATAAAACAAATATACCAGAGGTGGGTATGCCATCTACTTCCTTATTTGTTAAACTTAGTAATCTTGGACAAAATGTAGGTAACTTGACGACAACCGACATAAATCATTGTGATTATGGCGCTCAAGTAGGAAAAATGGGCTTAGGGGCCTTAGAGATTTCACCAGATCAAAATTATTTATATACCATCAATTTGTTTAACAATACATTGGTGTCTATACCTACAAAAAATCCCACCGCAGCTAATACAACATCATTTGTAATTCCAAATCCTGGATGTTCCAATGGCGAATACCGGGCTTTTGCTTTAAAAATGTACAACAATAAATTGTATGTTGGCGTAACATGTACAGCTGAAACAGCTAAAACTGAAACCGCCTCATCAGCCAACGTATACGAATTTGATCCAAAGACAAAAACTTTTACCTTAATTTATACAACCAACTATCTAAAAGGATATTGGAGAGATAATAATGCTAACCAAATTTTTACCATGCAATGGTTGACTGACATCGATTTTACAGATGAAGGTAATATGTTATTGTCATTATCTGACAGAACAGGTCACAGATATTGTACTGTTAATTTCACAAATCGTTTAGACGACCAAAGGCCAGACCTGCTTATGGTCGGGTACAATAAAAACTCCAAAACGTGGACTTTGGAAAATGACGGTAAGGTCAATGGACTCATAGGCTCAGGTGTAGGAAATGGCGAAGGACCAGGGGGTGGAGAGTTTTTTGGTTTTGACCATTGGGTAAAAGATCCTACTTATCACCCTGAAGTAGCTTTGGGTAGTATTTTTGTCATGCCTGGTACCAATTCAGTTGTAGCAACTGTTTTTGATCCACATGTAAATGCTTATTCTGGAGGCTTACATAGATACTCCACTTCAAATGGAGAATTATTGGGTGTTAAAGAATTATATAGGTTGAATACTACCGTAGCTTTTGGAAAAGCAACGGGATTTGGTGATATCGTGGCCACTTGTGCTGAACAACCTATCGAAATTGGAAATAGAGTTTGGAACGATACTAACAAAAACGGAATTCAAGATGCAGGTGAATTAGGCTTGCCGAATATCGGTTTGGTTTTATATGATCATCTTTGCGAAGTGTTAGGAACAACAACAACAGATGAGTTTGGAAGTTATGTTTTTAACAAAAATAATGTGTTGGCAACTTTAGAGCCTGGTGCACAATTTTATGTTGGAATAGATAAAAATTTATACGATCAAAATATTTCTGTATATACCATCGGAGGAGATTATTATTCTCTCAGTATACAGAAAAACTCGGAAGAGTTAGTCGGCAATAAAGCCATATCCACCGTTGCAGGTTGTCAACAAGCACAAATAAGTGTTCAGACAGCACAGTCCAATCACAATTATGATATTGGACTTCATAAAGCATCTGATTGTGGTATGGCAATTCAGGCTAAAATCCTTGGCGATAAGGCTATAAAAGTTGGAAGTGTGGTTACTTATGAAATCTGCGTAACCAATACTGGGGCACTACCTATTTCAGGTTTTAAACTAGAAAATAATATGCCTTCCGGCAATATTTTAGATCCTGTTTTAAATCCAGATTGGACAAACGAAGGTTCGAAAAACACAAGGTTTATTCATGAAGTTTTAGGCAAAGGCCAATCATATTGTACTGAAATGTTGATAACCTTCAATGAAGACGAACAAAATATTAGTTTCACAAATGATTTTAGTGTTACAGAAATCTTAGATGTTGTCGGTCAACCAGTAGGCAATATTTTAGATTGTGCCGGGTCGCCAAATGGTATAATTACTTCCATTACACCGAATATATTTGACTTGGCGCTGAAACATGAATTAGCTGTTGACCAAATTTATTCATTTGGATCAGAAGTTAAAATAAACACTACCGTTTACAATCAAGGCAACACGCCTGCGACTTCTTTTACTGTAGTTAATTATCTCAATGAAGAATTTGATTTTGACCCAGACAAAAACACTGGATGGGAATTGTCAGGCGATGCTAGATTTTTAACCTACAAAGTAAAAGATGTCTTATATCCAGGGGAAAACAGTTCAATCATGTTATTCCTCGTGTTGAAAGCAGATGCTACAGTAGGTGGTATCATCAATTATGCAGAAATCATGGATGGAGCAGATGAGTCTGGGTTAGTAGCTGTAGATTTCGATTCTAATCCAGATGAAGATATTAAAAATGATAAAGGCGGTCAAATCAATACATTGACAGACAATATGATTAATGATCATGGTAAAATAGACGAAGACGATCATGACCCATTGATTGTTATGTTGAATATCGTGGATGTCGCCTTAATCAAAACAGTAGAAAATAGAGAAATAATAGCTGGAAAAGATGTCTTATTTAACCTTGAAATTATCAATCAAGGAAGTGTAGCTATTAAAAAATTTGTGTTAAGAGATTACATTCCTCATGGTTTGAAATTGAATGATTTAGAGTGGAAACTTTTACCAAATAATATTGCAGAAAAAGAAATCACGCTTGAAAGCCCTTTAAATCCAGGTGAAAGTACATTTACAAGCATCAATTTATTGGTTGATGAAAATATGATAGCACCTATTAAATTAACAAATGTAGCCCAGGTTCATAGGATTTTTGGAACAAATCTAAATGAAATAACAGATTTAGATATTGACTCTAATCTTTCTCTTACAGTAGAAAATACCGAAAACAATGTGATGGAATATCTTGGACAGGATAATTTCTCTTTTGCAGAAGTTGTCATGGCAGGAAATATTGTCGTAGGAAATGCATGTACTTGTTTACAAAATGCTACAAATCAGGACAATGGACAATTTTCGATAAACATGATTTTTTCTAGTGGTTCAGGAGAATCATGGTATATTCACCAACTAGTTGGATTATATGAATTGACAAGCCCAGCTCCACCAGCTGCTCCAACTCCATTTATCACTGGCCCAGGAGGTTTTATTCTTGACGAAACAATTAGTGGTGCAGGAATTTCAATATATTCCTTGGAAGGAGTTCATATTGACGGCCAAGGTATTTTTGTGATTGTTCAAAACGAATACGGAATTACTAGGTCATACCGATTAGACCAAGGAACTTGTAATTATCAAGACTTAGATATCCAAGGACCCGTTTCCGTTTGTAATACCGTAGAAGCAACCTATAGTGTATTAAATATACCAGGTGCAACTTATTCTTGGTTATTGGATGGAATGCCAATAGGTTTGAATCAGAATTCTTTACCTATTTTATGGTCATCATATCCCGACGGTGACCACGTCATAAGTGTTTCTGTATCTGGTGTTGGTAATTGTGTAGCTCCTGCGATTTTGAATGTTGCTTCAGGTATTGGAGACGCTACGGCTATTTCATGTATTGCTAATGTCAATGTTTCTTTAGATGAAAATTGCAGATTTGTGGTGATTCCTGCCGTATTGATAGCAGGTCAATTTAATATTGGATCACCATACCAGGTAGTATTAATGGATCATTTGGGAAAAACCATTCCGAATGCGACACTTACTAAAGAACACATTGGTAAAAAAATAATGGCTAAACTAATTGATGGCTGTGGAGGTAACTCTTGTTGGGCCACGATATTAGTAGAAGATAAAATTCCGCCCACCACATTCTGCCAAGATATCACTTTGGCCTGCCATGAGTTAGATACTTATGTTGGACCATTCGAAACTGATAATTGTGGTGGCTTTGTTGAAAATATTTTGTTGTCAGAAACGATCACACCATATACATGTGATGATGACTATATTAAACATATCGACAGAGTATACAGAGCAAAAGATATTGCCGGAAATTTTTCATTGCCTTGTGCTATGAGAATATTAGTCGCAAGACCTGATACAAACCTTATCGTTAAACCTGGAAATATTTCAATGGCCAATGGAAATGCATTGATTTGCGACAATTTTCCACTTGATGGTGAAGGAAGACCTTCTACAGAAATAACGGGTGTACCTACTTTGCACGGAGTACCTCTTTATCCAGTTTCTTTGGAGTCTTGTAAATTATTTGCAGGATTTCACGATCGCGACCTCGGTTTGATCAATTGTACTCGTAAAATTGCTAGAGAATGGCTTCTTTACGAGCATTGGTGTACCAACGGTTCGCCGACGAGATTTACGCAAATGATTGAAATTACAGATACCATTCGTCCTACCATTGCACCTATTGCAGATTTGACAGTTAGTGCAAATAAAGGCAATTGTATGGCAAATGTTCAATTGCCAGAAGCAATTGTCGATGACGAATGTAATGGTATTTTAAAAGTTGATATTACATATCCAGGTGGATTTGCTAAAAACCAAACATCTGCCTTAATCACCCTTCCAAGCGGAAGTCACGAAATAGTGTATACAGTGTATGACGCATGCCTGAATTCATCATCAAGAACTTTTAACGTTCATGTAGAAGATAAGACAGGCCCAACAGTGATTTGTAAAGGAGAAGTGATTGTAAGTTTAAACTTCCAGGGAGAGGGTTACCTTAGACCAGTTCATATCAATGATGGAAGTTTTGATGCATGTGGTATTTCTCATTATGAAGTGAGAAGAATGACCGATAAATGTGGAACAAATACAGACGTATTTGGAAGTCTTGTAGATTTTTGCTGTGCTGATGTAGGAATACCTGTTATCGTAGAAATGCGGGTAACAGATCTTCATATGAACAGCAATACTTGTATGATTCCAGTGACTGTTCAGGATAAATTTGCTCCTCAAATAACTTGTCCTGACGATGTTACTATTGCTTGTGAGACTCCAATTGACTTAGCTGATTTATCCGAATATGGGACAGCTGTGGCGATAGATGCTTGTGGAGCAACCGTTTCTGAAATAGTGCCTTTGTCAACATTGAATCAGTGTAGAACAGGAATTATTGAAAGACGTTTTGAAGCACGAGATAATATTGGAGTAGCAACTTGTTCGCAGTATATCCATGTTGTTAACGAAAACCCTTTTACTTTTTCAGATATTGAAAAACCTCAAAATTTTGAAACAGATAAAGGTTGCTCAATCCTAGATTTACACCCTGATAATTTGGAATATCCTTATAGTTATCCAGTAATTACTGAAGATTTTTGTGATAATGTAGGTGCAACTTTTAAGGATCAAGTATTCAATTTTGTACCAAACGCATGTTTTAAAATCGTAAGAACTTGGTATGTAATCGATTGGTGTGCTATGGCTAATGATCCTAATTATGAGCCTTATAGTTTCCAACAAACGATTAAAGTTCAGAATACTATTGCACCCGTAATTACAAGTTCATGCGAAACTATTAACGTATGTACACCCAAAGATAATTGTATGGATGGATTTGTAAATTTGGTGGCATCTGCCAATGATATTTGTACGCCAGGAAACTTATTAAAATGGGTATATAAAGTTGATTTGGACAATGACGGTATTTATGATTTTGACTCTACAGGTTATGGTGATACCATTAGAGCTTCTGCTATCTATCCTGTTGGAAGCCATAGAGTTCAATTTAGTTTTGAAGATAGATGTGGTAATGTTACCACTTGTGATAAACTGTTTAATATTCGAAATTGTGACAATCCTACCGCAGTATGCGTCGAAAGAATTAGTATCGGTTTAATAGCTATGGATACGGATGGCGACGGAACAAATGATATTGAAATGTCATGTGTTACTGCCGCTTGGTTAGATGCTGGCAGCAGCCATCCATGTAGTGATGACTTATGTTTTAGCTTTTCACCAATTGATACTACATTTACAGAATATTGTTTTGACTGTTTCCATCTTGGATTACAAGAAATTACACTTTACGTCATTGATAAACAAGGTGGAGGTGTATCAGAATGTGTTGTGGTTGTTGACGTACAGGACAATAATGACGATGATGTCTGTCCAGATTTGGAACCTTGTATTGTATGGCCAGAAGATGTTCACGAAATAGGTTGTAATTTGGATATAGATACAGTAGGCTTTGATAGAATTCCAATTTTACAAACGGATTGTGATTGTAATGATGTGACCGTAACGCATATGGATAACCCTGCAACTTCATGTGGTCCTGATTGTACTACCTTAAGTAGAGTTTGGACTGTTACATTCAATTGTTATTCAACTCCTGTTTTGTACACGTATACACAAACTGTAACCTCTATTGATGATACGCCAAATGCTGGTATCACTGGTAATAATATTATTTGTACGGGTACTTCAACAACATTGACGGCATCAGGAGGAGGTTTTTATTTATGGTCGACAAATGCAACATCAACCTCAATCATAGTTAGTCCTCTTACTAATACGACATATAGAGTTACGGTGACTTCTTTTCTAGGCTGTACTGCAATTGCAGAAATATTAGTCATTGTCACGCCACCACCTACCATTAATATTCTAGGTAATAGAACAGTATGCCAAAACCAATCCACAACTTTAACAGCTACTGGAGGAGATTCTTTTAATTGGTCAAATGGTGGAAATTCAGCAAGTATAATGGTAACACCACTAGTGACGACTATTTACACAGTGACGGTTTCTAACAATAACGGTTGTACAGCTTCCTCTTCGGCTACCGTGACAGTCAATAATTTGCCTGTGGTTGTAATCAATGGTAATTCACCTATTTGTGTAGGAGAATCTACCACATTGGTTGCTTCAGGAGGGACTTCATACCTTTGGTCAAATGGCCAAACTTCGACTTCGATAATAGTTAGTCCTCCAGCGACACAACAATATACCGTCACGGTAACCAATGCTAATGCATGTTCTGCTACGGGTACATTTAACGTAGTTGTTAATCCTTTGCCAATAGCTAATATTACAGGTAATAATTTGATCTGTTCAGATGATCCAACTACGCTAACCGCAAGTGGGGGTTCATCTTATCTTTGGTCAACAGGACAAACCACGACATCTATTTTCGTTAGTCCTGCTCAAACTACTAATTATCAAGTTACAGTTACTAACATTCATAATTGTACGGCTACTTCTTCACGAACAGTAACGGTTCTTCCCCGACCTGATGCTACCATTTCAGGCATTACTGTTATATGTATAGGAGCGAGTACAACTTTGACCGCAGGAGGTGGAGGAACCTATCTTTGGTCCACTGGTCAAGTAACACCTTCAATAACCGTTTCTCCAACACAAACTACAGCCTATTCTGTTACTGTAACAAGTACGGGTAATTGTACTGATGTTGCTTCGGTTTCAGTAGAAGTTGGAACTGGAGAAGTTTCTTGTGAAACTAGAGATACAACGGTATATCTTGACATCATGGGTTCAGTAATCATTACTCCTGCATTAATTAGTGTAGGCGATACATTAGGATGTAATGGTGAAATACAAGTAGAAGTAGATCCATCTATTTTATTCTGTAATCATATTCCAACTCAAATAGTCATTTTGAGGGTAATTAATACAATTACATTAGATACTTTAGAATGTAATGCGACAATAACTGTTTTAGATACAATTCCTCCGACATTAGTTTGTCCAAATGATACTATAATAGGTTGTCTAGAATACGATCCAGCTGCACCTCTTACTGTTTTTGGAGAGGCTGAATTTAGTGATAATTGTCCTGTTGGTCTTATGGTGACTGAAACACCTATTCCAAATCTTAACATTTGTAATGTAGGTGTAATTACAAGAACCTTTGTAGCAACTGACAATAGTAATAATTCATCACAATGTGTACAAACGATTACAATCGAACCAACAAATCCTATCACAGAAGATGATATTAATTGGCCACAGGACACAGTGGAAGTATTTAATTGTCTTGAAACGAGTCCAACTTTTACAGGGTCACCTATTGTCAATGATGAAGGATCAGATTGTTCCGTTATATCTATATCCCATGTGGACCAATTATTGCCACCAAATGGAGGAACATGTTCAGACACCATCATCAGGACATGGACAGTGATTGACTCTTGTCAATTAATGTTAGGAACAAATGACGGTATCTTTACTTTTGTACAAGTAATCTTCGTAAATGATAATACACCTCCTACATTTTTAAATCTTCCGCCAGCATTAGTTGAGTTTACACTAACGGCTCCAGATTGCGATATTTTTGTGGATCTCTCTGGTGTAGCTGTTACAGATTGTAGTGGTAATTTAACTTTATCTAATAATGGTTTCTGGGCAGACGATCAAAATGGTTTAGATCCATCAGGTACGTATGATATTGGTATCTATCCCATCACATTGACAGCAGAGGATGATTGTGGTAATGTTGCGGAGTATACTTTTACGTTGAAAATCCACGCATTCAGAGATCTTTGTACGAAACAATTTTTAAACATACCTGATACTCTCGAAATTTTACTTCACGCATCCCAGTTTTATGTTTTTGACGATGTTTGTCCACAATCAGGACACTTCTATGTAACCTATTCACCAATGATTGGAGATACTTCTATGTTATTGGACTGTGAAGACCTCACGCCAGTTGGTATTGACTTGGTAGTTTACTTATGGGATACTAGAAGTGGGGATACTATATTATATGATTCGTGCACGACTCAGTATTTCTTATCAGACACTGATTCGTTATGCCCTGGAGGAAGAGTTTTTATATCCGGAAATATTCAAACTGAATATAATATTCCAGTAACAGACGCCGATATATTTATCAATAATGGTATGTTTGGTCGTACAGACAATCAAGGAGCTTTCCGCAAGGAAGATGCTGAAAATAATGGACAGTATTCTATTCGACCAAGTAAAGTGACAGGCGTTCTTGAAGGTGTTTCTACACTTGACCTAGTACTAATTCAAAGACATATAACAGGTGTAGGTGGTTTGGAAGGTCCTTTTAACTTATTGGCCGCCGACATAAACAATGATAGAAAAGTCAATACACTGGATTTAGTTGAATTACGAAAAGCCATTCTAGGTATCAATGCAACATTCCCTAATAATGACAGTTGGAGAATGGTTTACAAAGGATTTAACTTCCTTGATCCTAATAATCCGTTTGCCACACCTATTCCGAATAGTTATTTTATTGAGTCACTCAATGGAGATATGGTTATAGACTTTACGGGTGTTAAAGTGGGTGATGTAAACCAAAGTTACCAAATTCAAGGAACTAAAAATGAGGACAGATCATCTGACAAATTACACTTGCAAGTACTAGATAATAAAATACCAACCATAGGACCAATATCAATTCCAGTAGTTAATATTACTGACCAAGAAATAGTTGGATTCCAGTTGGCCTTGTCGGTCCAGAAATTAGAAAATATAACTATTTCTTCTGATATATTGCCTTTAACCAAGGAACATTATCATGTGGTCAATGGATATTTATTTATTTCTTGGTCTGATTTCTCCTTTGTCAATGTAAGATCTGGAGACGTGATTTTCACAATTCATGCAAATATTCAGTCCACAGGATATGTACATGAGTTTGTAAATCTTGAAGCAAATATCATGGATGCTGAATACTATGGTATTGACTTGAAAGCAAACAAAATTAGTTTCAATTACAACCACGATAAGGAGCTTCATCAAGAATTTTTACTAATGGGTAATGCACCGAATCCTTGGAGCAATACAACAACTATTCAATTCTTTATTCCAAATCGTGGAAATGTCGAATTGATCGTTAGAGATATTGCTGGTAAAGTTCTTGTGAAAAAAGAAACAAATTTTAATGCAGGTGTCAATAGCTTTGAACTTCAAAAAAATGAATTACGAAATATAGGCGTTTTGTTGTATGAATTGCGTTTTGACGATGCAGTTCGAATTGGCAAAATGGTTCTTATAGAATAGGAATCTGGTTAATAAATACAAATTTTGAGCAAAGGGAAGCAGAAATGCTTCCCTTTTTTATGGATATTAGTATTGATTATTATTATTTTGTGCCCATATTTTTTCATTCCCATATTTAATGTATCGAGGGAATAATTTTTATAACCAAATATGACAAACAAAGACATCAAACCAGAAGGATTCAGCAATTTTAGAGAAAAGTTGCATGAAGTGATTTTTGAAGCCGAGACAAAAGAAGGAAAATTATTTGATGTCATTATTCTTATTGCCATTTTAGTCAATATTATCATTATATTATTTGAGTCTATTCCAGGGCAGTCAGTAACTATGGCTCTTTTTTACTATTATGTTGACTGGGTTTTTACTATTTTTTTTACGATTGAATTTGGACTTCGCCTTTATGCAGTGTATAATCCATATAAGTACGCAACTAGTTTTTTTGGCATCATAGATTTATTATCTATTCTTCCTACTTATTTATCGTTTTTCTTCCCGAATTTACACTATTTAAAAATTGTAAGGTCGTTGCGACTTTTAAGGATTTTCCGAATTTTTAAATTACATCAATTCACGACTCAAAGCCAGATTCTAAAAAAATCAATGCAGATGAGTTTGCCAAAGATCATTATTTTTATGAGCATCATGTTGTTGGTAGTTTTCATTTTTGGCTGTATGATGTTTGTTATAGAAAATGATACAAACCCGCAATTTGATAGCATTCCAAGAAGTATATATTGGGCAATCATCACCATTACTACTGTTGGATATGGTGATATTTCTCCAATCACAACACTCGGGCAGTTTTTAGCTTCTTTTACTATGCTCATTGGTTATGCAGTACTTGCTGTTCCTACTGGAATAGTAACTTCTTCCATGATTCGTATGGCTAAAGGTGAAAATAATACAATAAACTGTAAAGAATGTGGTCATGAAGGTCATGATGTTGAGGCAAATTATTGCAAAGTTTGCGGAAATAAGATGTAATTTGAAATCGAGTAAGTGAAATATTTTCAATCTCAAAAGTTTATTTTCCTCCAAAATGATATAGTTTTAGCGTATCAGGTATCTCAAATATTTAGATATCTTATCAACATACTTTTAAGTATTGTTTTAGTTAAATCTGAGGTTTCACTGAAAGATATTGGACAATTAGAAATTACTTTATTTGTTATCGCCCTTATAAGTCAGTTTTGGGTTTCGGGGATAAAAGACAATGTATTGACATCGTGGAATCAAGGAGATGAAACAAACAGAAAAAGACTTTTGCACCAAGGCTGGATAAGTTTGACCTTTTTGGGAATATTATCGATGGTGGTATTTTGGTGTGTTTTTCCTTTGTTCTTTTGGGATAATATTTCTGGTTTTTCACGTACACTTTTAAGCTTAGGCTCATTTTATTTGGTGTTTAATGCAGTATCTTCTTATCCTGAAACAGTTTTACTACTTCAAAATAAACCACAAAGACTGTGGATTTTTGCTGTTGCTTCATTTGTTTTGTTTTTCCTTTTAGTGTTCATTTTTTACTATTTTTATAGTACAATAGTATTTGTTATTCTTTTACTGACAATTTTGGCTATAGCAAAATGTCTTTATTTAGTGGTAATTCTACCACCATTTGTTATTGAATCCTTTAAATTTATTCTTACATTTTTAAAACAGGCTGTACCATTTTTTTTAATAGCCATAGTAGGGTATAGCATGGACATGATGGATGGATTTTTAGTAGTCCATTTTTTTGATGTAGACCAATTTCCAATTTTTCGTTATGGTGCCCGCGAATTGCCCTTATCTTCCATGTTGATGAACGCACTTAGTGTAGCTATGATTCCTGCTTTGATTGATGTTTCAAAAACAAGTTTGTTGAAACAAAAAGTAGATAGACACATGCATGTATTATTTCCATTGACAATTCTGTTAATTTGGATAAGTCCTGCCATATTTGTTTTTATTTATAATATGGACTTTAAAACGTCAGCCTATATTTTTAACACATATCTTATTATACTTGGTTCGAGATTATTGTTGCCACAAAGTGTTTTGATTGCCAATGGAAAACAAAAATGGGTTTTGTGGTCTGGTATCATCGAACTCATTATTAATCTGGTTTTGTCACTTTGGTGGGTACGTCTATGGGGTCTTCAAGGTTTAGTGTTGGCTACTGTTGTGGCCTATTATGTACAAAAAGTGGGTATGTTGTATTGGCTTTATAAAGAATTTAAAATCACTATCATGGATTTAATTTCTTGGAAATGGTGGATTTTTTATCAAGTACTTGCCTTTTTATCTTTATACGCTGTCAATATATGGAATCAATAAAAAAGATTTACTCGGATATTAATTCCACCTTATTAGTCAAAGGTACTGATGAACATGAAGCAGCATTAATTGGTCGGTACTTGATTGAAGATTTGTTTCACGAAAAAAACGTTTTATCAGAAAGGTTATGTACCAAGAAAGAAATGGTAACTGCATCGATGATAATGAATCGACTAGCAAAAGGTGAACCATGGCAATATATTTCTGGAAAGGTTAATTTTTATGGAGAAAATTTTGTTGTAACTCCAGCAGTACTCATTCCCAGACCGGAAACTGAAGAATTGGTTTATACGTGTTTACAACTTATCCCGTTAAATGAGCCGTGGCGTATTTTGGACATTGGGACTGGAAGTGGAGTTATTTCCTTGATGTTAGCTAAACTTCGCCCTGCATGCGATGTAATAGGTTTGGATATAAGTGAAGAAGCTTTACACGTCGCCAGATTAAATCAAAAAAACCTAGGTGTAACAAATGTAGAATGGAAAAAATTAGATTTTTTAAACCAAAGTTTGTGGCAAGGTATGGCTGACTTTAACTTGATGGTAAGCAACCCTCCATATATTCCTATTGAAGAAAAAGACGTGATGTCTATGTCTACACTCCGTTTTGAACCATCACTTGCTTTGTTTACCCAAAACAATCCCATGGAATTTTATGAAAAAATAGCCCAATTCGCTAAATTTAAAAAAAAGAAAACACATGTTGTCAATGAAATCAATGAATTTAGAGCTTTTGAAGTAGTTCAGGTCTTCGAACAATCGAATGGGAAAAATATTCAAATCATCCAAGACTTACAAGGTAAAAATAGAATAGTCACGGCAGAATTTAATTAGAATCTTGTAAACAATAAATTAATACTTTTTATTTTAACGAACAACAGATAGAATGGTAAATGAAGTTCTCCTGTTTTTTTGATGTTCCTCCTCTGAACATTGTGTACAAATACAATCTAAATAAGGTTTTGTTTTTCCAAAGCCTACCGCAATCAAACGCAACGGGTCTATGCCTTTATTGATTAGAAATTGTACAACGGATTGAGCCCTTTTTTGAGATAATTCAAGGTTGTATTCATCATCTCCTCTACAGTCTGTATGCGAATTTAATTGAATCTTAATGGATGGGTTGGTTATCATCATATTCGCTAAAACCTCCAAGGTTGGATAGGCTTCTTTTGTCAAATTCCATTGGTCAAATTCGTAGTATATATTATTGAGAATGAGTTCTTTATCCAAGAATATTTTGGCCAATATCAAATCGACCTGGCGAGTGGCTACAGTCTCTGATAATTTAGGGAAAAGTTGGAAAGTATTTGCCTCTGTTAAAGCTGCCAGAAAATTTATTTTTTGACCTTTGATGGTGTAGTTTTGATTGGCTTCTACTTTAAAAAGAAAGATGCCTTTTTGATTGCTTTTTGTTTCATCTACAAGAATCCCATTGTCATTGTATAATTGAAGGTGGCAATCTGCCAAAATAACTGGCTCCAATTTTTGACCATTCGGATCATCATTTTCAAAAGCCTCTGAAAAGGTATTGCCAGCAATAAAATAATCAATTTCTGCAGCTTTTGGCACATCCTTTTTGTCCACCTTTTTATATATTTGGGTATAAGAATAGATTTCGTCATGTCCTTTGAGGGAGCGCGACGAACTAAAATATCCTTTCGAAAGTCGGTTTTCATCGGGCATAAACTCTTTGTCAACGATCAACGAAAAATCATCTGCACCAGAATTAATCGGATATTTTAAGTTTACAGGGATAGCCCAACTCTTATCCGATTTTAAATAAGTTTTAAAAATGTCATACCCACCCATTCCTGGCAAATAATCTGAGGAAAAATACAAAGTGTCGTTGTCTGCTGTAGGAAATTTTTCGTTGCCATCAGAATTGATTGATTTTGGCATAGGAAATGGATCAGACCAAATTCCGTTTTCCATCAATTCAGAATAGAACAAATCAAAAGTGCCACCTGGATTTGACAGGTCAGAACTAAAGACTAAAACACTATCATTTTCCAATAAAGTAGGGTGGCCATATTGAACTTTTTCTTTTATAAAGTTTAGAGTTTGAGGTTCTGTCCAAGCGCCTTCAAAAAACTGACTGACCATAATTTTACAATCGTCATTTTCGGGCAGCTCTCTTTGACATCTTGTAAAATACACGGTGTTATAACTTTTTGTAAAACAAACACTTCCTTCATTGTGCTTAGAATTGATTAATGGGTCAAAAGGAGAAACTAGTACGCCCGTTTTTGTAAAAATAAATAAATCGCTATATTTCTGATCTGTCCAAGCATAGATAGATTTTCCATTGGCCTCAGGCCGGTCAGAGGAAACCACCAAATATTTGTCTCTATATATAGTCGGTGAATAATGCGAATAACCCATGGTTTCAAGTGGCTTTTCAATTTGATAGGGCTCAGGATCAGATTTCCACCGCTCGGCTTCTTTACAAATCAAAAATTCGCGGTCAGCCATAACCTTGTATTCTGGAAGTTGTTGCAATTCTTTCAAAACGATCATCGACTCACTATATCGCTCCATCATTTTTAATTGTAGTGCTGCTTGTTTTTTTGCTTCAGGACCAAAACCTGCGTTTTCCGCTGTTTTATACCATTCTAAAGCAGATGGATAATCTAGTGTTTTTTCATATGACTTTCCTAATAAAAAAGCTATCCTTGCTTTGTGTATCGAATTGCTGTATTCTTTATATTCTTCTGAAAACAATCGAATTGCCACTGAGTATTGTTGTAGTTCATACGCTGTTTCACCATTTTTGATTTTTTTTGTGTAAGAACAACCCGTCATGAATAAAAGACAGGGTAAAATAATTGCCATTAAAAAAAATCGAATTTTCAGTACCATGTAATGATTATAAGAACGTATGTAACACATAAAAAGTGAGTCTAGTTCATTAAATTTATTTAACTTCATTCAAAGTAAAAATATTCATATATAGAAATATTATTATATGAAATGAATACATAAAGCGTTTTAATATCTTATTTTTACCAATTATCGTGTGAATTTATCAGATTGCCATGTTGAAATACGTATTAAAATTGATGTTAGGCCCTGCGTTACTCATAGTTTTTGTCTTTATGGGACTAAACATTGACATGCCTGAAAATGCAGCATTTACGCTTGGTATCACTGCTTGGGTGGCCAGTTGGTGGGTGACAGAAGTGATTCCGATTCCAGTGACATCTTTACTACCCATGGTACTTTTTCCTATGTTTTCAGTGCTGACAATGGATGAGTCTACCGTTTCTTATTCAGATAAATTGATTTGGCTATATGTTGGCGGATTTATCATAGCACTCGCTTTAGAAAAGTGGAATGTACATATTAGAATTGCAAAATTAGTTTTGGTTTATATTGGCACCAATCTAAACACCATCATTTTTGGTTTTATGCTGGCTTGCTTTCTTCTCTCTATGTGGATAAGCAATACGGCGACTGCTTTAATGATGTTGCCAATTGCTGATTCATTATTGAATAGAATGGATGGTAAAACCTCTCCTGGATTTGGAAAAGCGCTCATGCTTGGCGTCGCTTATTCTTGTTCCATTGGTGGCATGGCCACATTAATTGGTACTCCGACTAACTTAGTTCTTTCGGGAATGGTAGAAAAAAGTTTTGGCGTAGGTATTTCTTTTTACCAATGGTTTATTATAGGATTTCCTATTAGCTGTATCTTACTCGTAATATCTTGGCTTGTTTTAATACGGGTATTTAAACCAGGAGATCTAAAAATGCACTTAGACGAAATCAAAATAGATGGCTTGGGTTATGAAGAAAAAAGAATTCTTTTTGTTTTTTTTGCTGTGGCTATTTCTTGGGTAACTAGACCTTGGTTGATAGAACCATATTTTCCATTTATTAATGATACGATAATTGCCATGATAGGCGCCATTATTTTATTTTTGCTCCCATCAAAAAATCGGGAAGAAATGATTATGGATTGGAAATCAGCCAAAAACCTTCCTTGGGGTATCGTACTTCTTTTTGGAGGGGGACTTACCATTGCTAAGGCTTTTCAGGTGTCTGGATTGGCCACGTGGTTTGGAGAAAACTTAACCATACTACAAATTTTGCCTTATATTTTAGTTTTATTTATTGTTAGTCTGATCGTAAATTTTCTAACAGAAGTTACCTCAAATGTTGCAACAGCTTCTGTTTTTTTACCAGTAATGGCTGGTGTAGCTTTGGCTATGAATGTACACCCTTTTCCTATATTAACCATAGTTTGTTTAGCTGCTTCATGCGCATTTATGTTACCAGTAGCCACACCACCCAATGCCATCGTATTTGGAAGTGGGCGCATAAAAATGAATGAAATGGTCAAAGCAGGGATATGGTTAAATGTAATTTCGGTATGTTTAATCACCCTTTACGTTTTTTTGGTGATGTCTCCACTTTGGGACATCAATTTATACGAATTTCCAGCCACGTTTAAATAGTGCTATGACTACTCTTTAGTCTTCGAACAGTTTGAAATCAAGAATATAAGCAAAAAGCAGGTGTTTTAAACCCGCATAGACCAAGGAAGTACTTGATGAAAGTAGTTGTCAAATAGGCTATACATATTAATCAAGTCTTATTTCATCGTTTCTCTCGTCAAAAAATTTATATTCAAAAAAGTCGAGACTGTCTTTCTTCTCAACCCTAATCCACTTTTTATATTTGACCCACCACTTCATCTGTAGATTGGGCAGGCCTCGTTTAATGTAAGAATAGACAAAGGGATTGGTCTTCAAAGACAATTTAATATTAGACCTGGATTCAAGTATAAAGTGAAGATCTCTTTCGATATTATCCATGACCAATATTGACGGCATACTTTTGCCTGTTCCCTGACAAGATGGACATACTTCCTGAATATCGATGACTACTTCTTGCCGCATTCTTTGTCGTGTAATCTGCATTAACCCAAACTTACTCAAGGGTAATATAGTATGCTGTGCCCGATCACTTTGCATGAAGTCCTTCATTTTATGGTAGAGACTGGACTTATTTTCATTAGACTTCATATCGATAAAATCAATGGTAATCAAGCCACCTATATCCCGCAATCGAAGTTGCCTTGCGATTTCTTCTGCAGCTTCAAGATTGACGGAAATGGCTGCTTCTTCTTGGTCTTTTTTCTGCATTTTGGGCCCACTGTTTACGTCTATGACGTGCATAGCTTCGGTGTGCTCTATAACAATATAAGCACCACTAGACATAGTGGCCGTTTTCCCAAATGAGGCTTTAATCTGCCGATTAATATCAAAATTATCAAAAATAGGTCTTGGACCTTTATATAATTGTAGAATTTTTACCTTGTCAGGGGCAATTCCGTTTAAGTAATCCTTCATGTTCTGATACATCATCTTATCGTCGACGATGATTTTATTAAAATTGTCATTGAGTATATCTCTCAATATAGTCGAAGACTTATCAATTTCGCTTAAAACTTTTCCTGGTGTCTTAACTTTTTTTAATTGGCTAAAAATTAAACCCCACTTTTCTTGTAATTCGCGGATGTCATTGTGAATTTCAGCTACTTTTTTTCCTTCTGCAGCCGTCCGTACAATGATGCCAAAATTGGCTGGTTTTACACTTTCTACTAAAAGTTTAAGTCTTTTTCTTTCATCAGCACTGCTTATTTTTTTGGAAACAGCCACTATTTCGACGAATGGAGTCATGACCACAAACCTCCCAGGAATGGTTAATTCACAACTTAATCTTGGACCTTTTGTAGAAATAGGCTCTTTTAAAATTTGTACTAAAACTTGGGCATTTTTAACAAAAACCTGGTCAACTTTTCCATTTTTAGGATTGTCGGGTTCTAATGAAAAATGTTCTAAAGACGGACTATTGAAAGATCCATGGGTTACTTCCTTCGTGTATTTGATTAAGGATTTAATCTGAGGCCCCAGATCCGTATAATGCAAAAAGGCATCTTTTCTATGGCCAATGTCCATGAAACAAGCATTCAGGCTTGGCATTATTTTTTTAATGCTGCCTAAAAAAACATCTCCAACGGAAGAGTTACTATTGGTCTTCTGACTATGAATCTCGACCAACTTTTTATTTTCTAATAATGCAATCTCTACAACCGCAGGATTGGAATTAATTACTAATTCTTTATCCACAGCTTGATATTTTAAATGATTATAAATCCAAGTCCAGTAGGTGCACTATACAGGAAGGCGAGATGTTAAGTTGTTTCAGAATAAGATGCTCAGTACGTAGAACAAAAGTTACCTCTGTATTGAAGAGCGTATATATTTTGGTTTTTTCAGTATTGGGATGAAATTAACCTTCCTCGATATGAATGCCTAAAACCGGACAAAGAAAAAATCCAAGTCAAATAACTATGTATTCAACGAGGACGGCATCGTGATCTTGCCTTTAAAACAAAAACACGATGCCATTCACTACTTATTTCTTCTTCTTATGTCGGTTTTTTCTAAGTCTTTTTTTGCGTTTGTGAGTCGCTATCTTATGACGCTTTCTTTTTTTACCACAAGGCATATGTTATTATTTTTTTAAATGAAAAATTAAGATTTACATTGATTTCTGAATATTTTTTCGTTTTGCGCATCACCAGCCATTTCATATGCTGTTGCTAATAAACAAATCGTAAAATTATTCTCTGGGTCTATATTTAAAGATTCTTGTAATCTTTCCAATGCTTTGTCTATTTGATTTGTTTTCAACGCTAGACTAGCCAATTGATTAAGAATCGATGTATTTTTAGGATATTTTTCCTGGAGTTCACGAAGCATTAATATCCCTTTCATAGGATTGGTTTTGTCGGGATTATCGACAAACACTAATGCTTGATTAATTTTGGGTTCTACTTTATCCGGTGCTAAAGATATCGCCATTTCAAAAGCTCTTAAGGCTCTTTTCGAACAAAAATCTTTTATTTTTTGATCTTCAGCTGAACGACTTCCTAACATATAAGTTGTACCAGCAATGGACCAAGTAGGTTCGTCCTTTATTTTTTCTGCTATTTCTTCAGCATAAATGGCTGAGACAGCAGGATGGCCTAATTCGTACCAAGAAGAAGCCAAATTTTTAAGCCGCTCAATTTTCAGACTGTCATTTTGAGCATTCTCAACGTCGAGGTTGATCGCTTCAATAATCGATTTACTTTCTGAATCAAGACTTTCAAGCGCTTTATCGAGTATATTTTGGTTTCCAGTACTCTCCAGTTGTAAAGATCTTGACTTTTCAAGTTCTTTTTGTTTTGGTGGAATGGTATCCAACCCAAAATATAGCAATACAAAAATGAAAACGCTAATGCCAATGGCGAAATAGTGCTGCTTTTGCATTATAAAAGATTAATCGTCATCTCCGTCATCCTGTGGTAGACTATCTACATTCTCTTTTACCTGATCAACAAATATTTTAGCAGGCTTGAAGGAAGGTATAAAATGTTCAGGGATTTCGATGGACTTATTTTTCTTTATGTGTCGGCCTATTTTCTTTGCTCTCTTTTTTATAATAAATGAACCAAATCCTCTAACATAAACGTTTTCTCCTGAAGAAAGAGTTCCTTTAATTTCTTTAAAAAACATTTCCATTGTTACTAATACATCAACTTTTGGCACCCCTGTTTTCTCTGATATGATATTTACTAAATCTGCTTTTCGCATTGTTTATTTTTTGCAATAATGTTTGAAAATGTATGCTTCTTTTTTAAAAAGAGTCGCAAAGTTCTAAAATATTCTGAATAATGAAACAAAAAAGTTTTATTTTTTTTGTAAAAAATATGAAATTTTATCTTTTAACAAATTCATTTACAATATTTTATTCAATTAACGTTAGATTACATCTATCAAAATACGTTATTTCAGGTATCTTTGCTTTAAAATTGGAAAGATGATTATATCCATGACAGGTTTTGGACAAGGGATTGCTTATTATGGTAATAAAACGATAAGAATAGAGATAAGGGCACTTAATGCAAGAACAACAGAAGCTCGAAGTCGTGTGCCCAACGTGTACAGGGATAAGGAGATGGAATTGAGAAAATTGATGACCGATGAATTGTCAAGAGGAAAGATTGATATAGTGATTTCCGTAGAACAAGATATTGACGAAAGCTCATCGTCTATGCTCAATCAAACCTTGTTTAAGAAGTACTACGGCGAACTTTTAAGTCTCAAACAAGATCTTAAAATTGAAGGAGGAGACATGATACAGGCTGTGCTTAGTATACCAAATGTTATGGTCAATTACGAAGAACTGGCCGAAGACGAAGAGTGGGAAGTGGTGCAGGTTGCTATCAAAACAGCATTGAAAGATATTCAGCAATTTAGGAAACAAGAAGGAAAAATACTTCAAGATGAAATGTCTCAAGGTGTACATAAAATTGAAAAATATCTTAAAGATGTCGTTCCACATGAAGAAGCAAGACTTCCTCGGTTGAGAGAAAAACTGCGCAAAGCATTAGATGATTTTTTAGTAAGCCAACAAGTAGATCATAATCGATTCGAACAAGAATTAATATACTACATTGAAAAATTGGACATTACGGAAGAAAAAGTTCGCCTTGCTCAACATTGTCAATATTTTTTGAAAGAACTTTCAAGTAATGAAACCTTAAAAGGTAAAAAGTTGGGTTTTATTGCACAGGAAATGGGTAGAGAAATCAATACACTTGGTGCAAAAGCTCAAGATTCTGAAATTCAGCTTTTGGTAGTCAATATGAAAGACGAACTAGAAAAAATTAAAGAACAATTAGCCAACATATTATAGACAATGCCATTGTTTTTTCCAATGAATATTAAATGTTTTGGAAGTTTTCCAAATCTACACGTATTAGACGATGAGAAATAGAATAGAAATGCTTCTTGCATTAGACATTATTTCTAATGTTTCGACTGGGTCACGATTGAAGCGGCTATTGTATAATCCCGCCGGATATTTGATAGGGATGCTGTTCAGTAAGTTTGTGTATCCCATCTTTAAAAAAAGTTTACACGTTAAAAAAAAGACATTTTTTGGATTAGATATTTTTTTGGCATTACCATCTGGATTAGATATTTACCTATTAGGTGCTAAGAGCCATCATTCTGAAATAAGACTCGCTAAATTTTTGTGTTGTCACCTAAAAGAGAAAGCTGTTTTTTATGATATTGGTGGTCATGTAGGATATTTTAGTTTACTAGCAGCTCAATTAGTAGGAGAAAATGGTAAAATTATTGGTTTTGAAGCCTCTCCAGCAACCTTTTACTATTACCAAAAAAATGTATCACAAGATCAAAAGATTTTGGCTATTGAAAAGGCGGTGAGTGACCACAATGGTCAGTTAACGTTTTATGAATACCCCAACTTGTATTCCGAGTACAACAGCATCGAAACGACTCAATATGAAGATGAAAAATGGGCATCATCGGTTAAGTCAAAAGAGGTGACGGTAGAAAGTGTTTCCCTTGATGACTACGTAACCACTCATGGAGATATTCCCGATATGATTAAAATTGATGTTGAAGGAGCAGAGTTAAAAGTAATCAAAGGTGCCAACAATATTTTAAAGAACCATAAACCATTAGTCATCATGGAATTTATCCCTCCTAAAATCCAAGATTGGGATAATGATGCACATTATTTGGCCGTACAGGAAATGTTGAACTTAGGTTATGAAGGATTTCGGATATTAGAAGATGGCCAGGTTGAAAAAACACTATTGAATGTAGAATGGTTATCAAGAATTGATTCTGATAATTTAGTATTTATACATCCACAAAAATGAAGGCTTTTATTTCAATTTCGTTTACACTAAACATGTTTCTTTTTATGGGAATGGTAATATCCTGTAAAGAAAACCATCAAGCGAACTTGGTAGTTCAATCACCATCAGATAGTTTAATGATAAATATGCCACTTGATAGTTCTTTGTATGAATGGGAAGGGGATAACGTTGTCCTTAATTGGAAAGATTTGTTGGATGTCAGATTTAATAGGCTTTCGCATGAGTTTATGGATTCAGTAGATATTCCTCAATTTACTCCCAAAGTACTTGCATTACACGGTAAAAAAGTGATAATAGAAGGATTTTATATTCCGGTAGAAGAAACTGGAGATGAAAATATAGTAATATTGTCTGCTTACCCGTTTGCTCAATGTTTTTTTTGTGGACAGGCAGGTGTTGAATCTATTATTGATGTATTAATTAATGAAAAATTGCCCACAATCAAAACGGATACCAAGGTTAGATTTTCAGGAATTTTTAAAACGAATCCTGACAATTTTGATTTTTTAATCTATATATTAGATGATGCTGTATTCCTTGACTAATAAGAAAAATGTTGATTAAGCAGCAAAATAAAATGTACTTTCGCTTATATAGAATTAATAATTTTGTAAAATACAGGTTTACTTTACTGTTGTAACAACCAAATGATTCGATCATAAGATACTAGGTAATGTACACTCACCATAATACAAAAAACTAAAAGCTCCTTTGAAAGTTCCATATCATAGAGTGTCCAAATAGCAAAGCCAAAAAAGCCTAATTCTATCAAAATTCGAATTACACCAGAAGTGATGACTACCGTAGAACCAGATCGACTCGGATCATTTGGAACAGCAAAAATTCCCCACAAAGCAGCAAAAATGATGGGTAATCCAACAGCAAATACTATCCTATACCAACTGTCATTTTGTCTCCATGCCCACGCTCCTATACTTACAAGCGCAGAAATTTCAAGTAAAAATCGTACGAGTAAGTTTAGAGGATGGGATCCCAAGATATTTTTTTAAGCTAACGATAATTTTAATAATCTGATTGTTTCTATAATTAGCTGAGGTCAATGGATTAAAGGTAATCTTAATTTTGATACCTCAAAACTAAAATAAATTTAATAGGTTTTGCATGAAAATGGTAAAAAAAATCCCATCAAATCACGGTTTCAAACGCAAATTGACGGGATAAACAAATTAGTATGAAAACGAAGTCTATTTGTATTTTTTTATCTCGTCTTGATTTTGGGTGGCAACTAATATAATTCCAACACCTGACCTATTTATTTTATTACAAGTATCGTTTATTTTAACATTTTTTTAATGTTTTTGGAAGAAATGACTATTTGGGTTATAACTTTTAAGGTAATATGTTCAATAAATCACTAATATCTCCATATTGGTATTTTCTTTAAAATATGTTAGACCAAAGCATAGATTTTTTGGATGAAATTCAATACATATTTTGGAATCCTTATGTAATATATATTTAGTTGTCTTTGTTTTGTATGTTCATTAGTTCAAAATTGACCATCAAAAAAATAGATTAACCCGAATTTTGTATGACCAATTCTTAAACTCTTGTTAACCCCCAGCTATAAAGTGGAAACGTTAAACTTTCCCAAAAAAGACGTCGAACTTGACGGATAAATATATCATTTGTATATTTGCAGTGAAAAAATGAAAAAAATGAACACTGAATCACACGATCTGGCCTCTAAGGTATTGCAGCTGGTCCAACAAACCCAACAATGTATTTTTGTAACGGGCAAAGCAGGTACAGGAAAAACTACATTGCTTAAAAAAATCATAGAAACTACCCATAAAAATGCGGCTGTTGTGGCACCTACAGGTATAGCTGCGCTTAATGCTGGCGGAGTAACCATCCATTCTTTTTTGCAAATAGCACCT
>JBATMZ010000032.1:0-1665 GCA_049290115.1 Saprospiraceae bacterium
CTCTAGTTCGCTACAGTTACCAAAAAGAAAGTCTCATAAACAAAATAACAAAATGACCCGTCTCTTCGGGTCATTTTGTTATGGTGGATTCTCGGATCTCGCAGAAAACGAGAATCACGGCTTTTTGTGGTGGATCACATGATTTCTGTGGTCCAAACAGGTGCATTTCCTATGATATACCACCACGAGCATAAGTACAATACCTTTTATGCCATATCTTTTACACATGTAACCATTGACAGTATGAATCGTTTGTGCTAATATAGATATCAACACATATCATATGTGAGGTAAAGTGAGGGTTTCGAGTGACTCCAACAGGGGTCTCGCGAAGCCCTTTTAATGTATAAGGAGTCATGAATATGGCAGGAACAAAAGCTGGCGGTCTGAAGGCTGCGCAAAAAAATCTCGCAAAAGATCCAAATTTCTACGCGAAGATTGGCGCAAAAGGTGGCCGTAATGGACGCACTGGTGGTTTCGCCGCCAACCCAGCGCTTGCGCGAATTGCAGGTGCTAAAGGTGGTCGTATCTCACGTCGCACCAAAAAGACCACACCAACCACATCGACTACTGCATAAGCAGTATCTGTAGATGTTTTAAAAGACAGCATACCCTCCAGTAATGGAGGTTATGTTGTTGTGGTGTAGCGTCGTAGCGCACATGTGCGTGCTTCGTTGGTGCGCCAGGACTGAGTACAGGCCAAGCAGCGGTAGCTGTGGCTGCTTGTTTGTATGCCGGTAGCGGTGCACTGCGGACAACGCGATCGTGCGTGCAGCCAGTCTCGGTATGTGTCGAGCGTATTCTCGATAAGTTCTGTATCGATCGCGATACCATACTCAGGAGCGAGCTTTGCTGCCTTTTCCCAGGCCGCACGCTCTATAGCAATCAGCTCGATATCTCGTGTATAAGTGGTGTGGGCAAGTAGCGCATGACCAAACTCATGCAGGAGGTAGGACTCAGCATGTGCGACATCTGGATCGAAATAAATAACACAAGCGGTATGGTCCCAGCGAAATGTCTCACCTCTTTGGAAGGTGAGACAGGCAAGGTGAGGGTGCTGCTGAGCGCTAGCTTGTAGTTTTCTTGTGAGTGAGGTAATCTTTACCATAATAATAACAACCATAGACAACTGCTTGCTCGGGATGCTGTGCTTGGACAATTTTTGGGCAAGGGATAAATGACGGCAGCTGTTCGTCCAAGATACTCTTGAGCATATCGCCATAGCGCTCGAAGTAAGTACCTACACTCCCGCCGATGATAATAACATCGGGCTGCGTAATAGGGATAACCGCTAAGAAACCGCGGCTCATGCGGTCAGCGATTTGTCGCCAAGTACGCTTGCTGGTGATGTCTCGGGCAAATTTTTTGTAGACTTTAACGATGGCGTGACCGGAAGCAAATTTTTCCCACGCCTGGACTCTCCCATCATACTCAACTTGGGCATGTCCTGCTTCGCTGTAGCGCATGGCAGGGTCGATGTAGCCGTTGGTGCAAAATCCACTTCCGATACCGGTACTTATTGTCACATAAAGAGTCGAAAGCGGTACAGGATTGAGGGCACGCGTTTCGGCAAGCCCTGCTAGGTTTGCGTCGTTTTCGATCAGCACAGGCACACCTGGCAAAAGATCTTTCAGGAGCTTGGCTGCCTGGAAATTACTCCAGCCG
>JBATMZ010000033.1:0-1567 GCA_049290115.1 Saprospiraceae bacterium
AAACTACTTAGAAGAATCAGAAGGAATATATCTTGTAAGAGAGGTGGATATAGAAAATTATCTCGAAAGGTTTAATCCAATTCAGTTGCGTTGGAATAGTTTGCAAGATGTTAATCAGAATTATAGCGTTTACAATTTTGGTGAATCAAAGGGTAAAACATTTCACAGGGTAATTATATATCCGACAGACAAAATGGAGAAATGGGTTTACAACAACAAGACTGATTTGCCTTTTTCAACAAGGGCAAAACTTTATGTCGCAATAACAAGGGCAAAATACAGTGTGGCAATTATTTCAAACTTTGCAGACGGAATTGAATTAGATGGAGTTCAATTATATTATCCGAATTAAAATGAAATTCACCGAAGAAAAATTAGAACGGGCATTTACCGAGTTGTTGGGCCAAGAAGGCTTTCCCCACCATTTGGGTATTACGATAACTCGTAAGCCAGACGAAGTATTGATAGAAGAAGATTTACAATACTTTTTGTTAACTCAATACGCTGGGCAAGGCATTACGGTAAGCGAAACCAAATCTATCATTCTTCAACTTAAATCTCTTTCTGCTTCTGACCTTTACGAAAGCAACAAAACATTTTTAAAAATGCTTTCTGATGGTTTTATTCTCAAAAGAGAAGACCGCAGCCAAAAAGACATTTACATTCAACTGATTAATTACGCAGGCTTAAACAAACACCGCCAACCCGAAGCAGACCAATTAATTTCTATTGCAGCCGAACCCGAAGAAGTTTATCCAGCCGACACTAACATTTACAAGTTCGTAAATCAATTAGAAATTGTTGGTTCTGAAAAACGCATTCCTGATGGCATTGTATACATCAATGGTTTGCCTTTGGTAGTTTTTGAATTCAAATCTGCCATTCGTGAAGAAGCCACTATTTATGATGCTTTCAAGCAATTAACGGTTCGTTACCGCAGAGACATTCCCGAACTTTTTAAATACAATGCCTTTTGTATTATCAGCGATGGAGTAAACAACAAGTCAGGTTCATTCTTTGCCCCGTATGAGTTTTTCTATGGTTGGCGTAGAGTGGCAGGTTTGGCAAAAGATGTGGACGGCATCGACAGTATGTTTACACTCATTCAGGGAATGTTTCATAAAAACCGTTTGCGTGATATTATCCGCAACTTCATTTACATTCCTGATAGTTCTAAGAAAAACGAAAAAATTGTTTGTCGCTATCCGCAATACTATGCGGCAAGAGCCTTATATGACAACATAAAAAAAGCCCAAAAGCCCGAAGGAAACGGAAAAGGCGGAACTTACTTTGGTGCCACTGGTTGCGGTAAGAGTTTCACAATGCTTTACCTCACAAGGTTGTTGATGAACAGCGAATACTTTGAAAGTCCGACCATTGTTTTAATTACCGACCGCACCGATTTAGACGACCAACTTTCGGGGCAGTTTACCAATGCTAAAAATTTCATTGGGGACAACACAGTTGTAAGTGTGGAGAGCAGAGCAAATTTGAGAGAATTGATTCAAGGCAGACAAAGCGGAGGCGTTTTCTTAACCACCATTCACAAGTTTACAGAGGACACACA
>JBATMZ010000034.1:0-1962 GCA_049290115.1 Saprospiraceae bacterium
CAAATGAAATCAGAGAGTATACAGGAGAAACATACAGTCGTAATAGTGTAAATAAACATTTGAACAATTTAATATCAATTATCAATAAGGCAAAAGATTATGGGATACTTATAAACGAAGATTATAAGTCTAAAATTTGGCGAGTGGCACCATCAAAAGATTCCATCTCTGGCAATGATGTATATTTAACGGTAAACGAAATAATCCGGCTTGAAAAGGCAGAATTATCAGAAACATTAGATAAGGTACGAGATAGATTTCTTTTAGGAATCTATAGCGGCCAACGATACTCCGACTACTCCAGGATTAATAAAGATTTTGTAGTAAGAAAAAACAATATTGATGTATTGGAAATTGTGCAAGTAAAAGGTAATAAGTTAGTTTATATTTACTTAGATGAGAAACTTAAAAAAATATTTGATAAGTATAATGGATATCCGCCTACTATAAGTGAACAAAAATTTAATGTTGCAATTAAAAAGATATGCAAAGCTATTGAAATGACAGATACCATTAATATTTACACTGATAAAGCAAATCAAAAAAATCCTACATTCACAAAGAAGGAAAAGTGGGAACATGTAAGCTCCCACACCGCCCGCAGAACTTATTGCACCCTAAAGGTTATGGAGAAAGATGCATCCATTTATCAGATTATGGCTGTATCGGGCCATTCTAACCTCGTAAGCTTCAGTCGGTACGTAAGAATGAATATTGATTCCAATGTACTGGATCCATCAATCATTATGAAATCTGTACTAAAGGTATAAATTCTGCTGTATTGAAAAATCCAAACTAAACTAGTATGTTCAAATATTTCGGATAAACTTTATCTTTATATCTTTAGTTAGTTGTTATGTAATCATTTTCATATGACCATAGATATTTTATCTTATTTAGATAACAAAGATTTCGAAAATCTGGAATTAAATAAATTAACTCAAAGATTTTTAAGCCAAGTAGATGAAGTTCTTATTTTGAATTTGCAAGACAAAACAATAATAAATCAATGGCTGGTTAACAGAATCAAATATCTTTCTTCATGGCATCTGGCACCGGAAGTAAAACTTTTGATTGATTCTCAATCAGAAATATCATTGCATGCTATTTATAAGTTAAGAGTACTTAGCGATCAAGATCAAGTTCGATTATATGAATGGCTTATTTTATATTATTCTTTATTGGTAAGATATTATGGATTTAATAATTCCACGTACAATGGAGACATTCTTGATTTAAATGATTCTAATTCATTTATTATTGAAGATGGTACCAATTATTATAATAAGACATATTTACCGAAGTTCATCCAGGTTTTAATGAATCCGGGTACAGACATGGACATTGCCTATATTGATTATATTAACAATATTAAGAATGAAATCAAATTTTCAACAAATCCAAAATTTTACATCACATCCAAAATAAATGAGTTAATTTCTTATATTGACATTCATAGCATTAAACGCATGCTAAATAACAATAAGGAAAAAATTTATGTTGATGGACATAAAATAATCGATGATCATGGTACATTCGCTTCTGAATCTCACATGTATTTTGAAACTGAGCAGGATAATAAGTTTATTTCTTTTGATCATTTGGCAAATTTTGAAAGACGTGACTTATTCTTGGAAGCCTATAAATACTTACAATCATTACATAATGATTTATTTTCCAAAAAATATGTAACTAATATTGACTGGTTGGATAATCTGAAAATTGATGACATAGGTTTAACCGATAGTAAGTTTATGGCTAATAATGAAGAAGTACATCTTTCTATTTATTACCTTCTCTTAGGATGGTTATATTCTAAAAAACTAGCTAAACCATCCAAAATTAAGAAAACTTCTGATATTAAACATTTTAATGAAAATATTTCAAAGGTTATTATAAGTAGATATTCAAACAAAAATGGTTCGATTACAACACTTAATACCTATATTAAAGCAAAAGGCT
>JBATMZ010000035.1:0-16349 GCA_049290115.1 Saprospiraceae bacterium
TGTTAGGGTCGTTTTTATTTTCAGGAGACGAGGTAGACAAAAAAGTATCGGTTTTGTCGGGAGGTGAAAGAGCCAGATTGGCTATGGCTTCACTAATGATGAAGCCTTGTAACTTTTTGATTTTGGACGAACCTACCAACCACCTTGATATCCACTCTAAGGAAATATTAAAATCGGCCTTACATGATTTTGAAGGCACGTTACTAGTTATTTCACATGATCGTGATTTTTTGGCAGGATTGACCAATAAGATGTACGAGTGTAAAGATGGAGAAGTGTTGGAGTATCTAGGAGATATCAATTATTTCCTAGAAAAAAAGGCGTTTTCCAATATGAGGGATATTGAGACTACTAAGGACAAGAACACCACTTCTGAGCAAGTAGTTGCCAATAAAAGTAGTTTGGATTCTGAGGAATACCGTAAAGCAAAAAAACAAGTAAGTCAGGTAGAAAGAAGTATTGAAAAACTGGAAGAGGAAATCATCATTTTTGAAGAAAAAATGGCACAACCCGATTTTTATAACGATCCTGAACATCAAAAAACATTGGAAAAATACAATAAAAAGCAAGAAGAACTGGCCAAAAAAATGGAAGAGTGGGATGAACTTGTCTCTCTTTTGGAATAATACGTTTTACCTTAACGAGTTCAAGGTATTTGTGTTAAATGTTTGAATGCCTATCACTCTATCATAAATATCGCCGAAACCCCTAAAATATGCGATGGCTTGGTATTCGTTTTCGGTTTCATTCCAACTTCCTTCCAAACTTTGATAATCAATAGAACCATCATTTTTTAAAATTCCGTAGTAGTAATTATAATAACCTTGTTTTAGCATGGCTTCTGTTGTAAGGTATTTTCCATTTTCTGATGGCTTCATTCTAAATTCAGCCCTTGGTTCCCAATCGTTCATCGCTCCTAATACAAAAATCTCATCTCCAGATTCTAAAAAATCTATATTATCTAAAGTAAATATCACATTTAAATAGTCTGAATTGATATTTTTTTCATCAAATCCATATTGACTATTACCTGATCTTGCATAATTGATAATGGAATCCCTTTCGGAAAATATTAAATTTGGTCTTGAGCTAATTAAGTTGTTGATTTCTCTAGAAGAAGTAGAGATTAGTAGCGCATCAAAATTGGCAACAAAAAATTTCCCATTAAAATCGAAGGTAAATAAATAAGGGACATTCCAACGTGAATAGGCATGCGTAAGCAAAACATCCGTTTTATTTTTTTGCCTTTCTATTCTTTGTACGCCTCTTCGAAGATATTGCAAACCTCTCGTGTCAAACTCTCGGTATTCAGCCAATCCTTTATAACTAAAGGCCCCGGCAGTGGTAAACCTTGCTACATCTCTAGAAAGAAAATTAGGCTTTTTCGCCCTATAAGCATCCCAATTTTCGTTTTGCAATACTAATAAGGTCAATTCATTTTGTGGATCTCTGTAAATAATTTTGTCAAGGCTTACATCAAATTGAAAATCCTGATTAAACCTGAAGTTTTCGACATCAGCTACTAATGTAGATTTGGCAGTAATGGTGGCTTGATTTTCTGTGATGATAAACCGCCTAGTTAAAATGGGGTAGTCGATAGATTCTTCGTAAATGACCACTAAATAATTGCCCGATACATTAAATTTTGTATCCCGATTTGGAAATTCTTGCCAATAATGAATAAAAGGTACTTTTGTGCTTACTGAATATTCATAACTTCGTAATCTTTCGTCATTAAATCCCGTAATATAATCGTACTCCTTTAAATTAGACGGCGTCCAATCCCAGTTACAATGAACGATTCTATAATATAAAATCCTTTCTTCATTGAGTAAGTCATCAAATTTTAATAATAAACTTTCACTTCCATTTAATGTCATAACGGGGAAATTCGTAGGTAAATTATTGACTTCAATCGAAATGGTTTTAATGTAGTCATCATATACCGTATTGGTAAAACGATAAGGGTAGTTTGTAGCGTTTGTTCCTTGAATACAAAATAAAAAAAGAGTAAAAAAGTAGGTTATACGTTTTGACAACATGCCGATATATTTTAAGAAGAGGTAAAATTCGTTCCGTAAACGAAGATTCAACCCACAAAAGTGTTAATTTTTTTTTAAAATCCATCCATTTTTACTATGCATTATGCGATAGGTGCAATTATTTTACTTATTTTTGTTGTTATGATTAATACTGTATTTTTATTTTTATTCTGAAAAGTTCTATGGTTTTCAATGTTAGTTTTATCCAAGAATATTTTCAACCTATGTTCACATTCATTTTAACCGTTAAATTTTAAAAAGTGGAATCCATTGTCCATTATTTTGAGCATATTTCCAGCTTTCAGCGATCTTTGTTTTTGGTTGGAGGGTTGTCGATATTTTTGCTTTTGGAAGGTGCTTCACCTTTTTTTCGTTTTTCATATAATAAATGGAAACATGCTTCTTTAAATATATTTTTTACGCTAACAACAGTAGTGGTTAATTTTGCCTTGGCTTTTACTATGTTACTGGCATCTGATTGGACTGTCGAACATCAATTTGGACTATTGTATTGGCTTTCTATGGATGGATGGCTTTTTCTTATTGTTGGCTTGTTGCTGCTAGACTTAATCGGCGCTTATTTTATCCATTGGCTGGAACATAAAATTAAATGGATGTGGCAATTTCATATTATCCATCATACTGACCAAGAGATTGACACTACTTCTGCCAATCGACACCACCCAGGAGAGAGTGTTTTAAGGTTTATTTTTACGGTTTTTGCCATCATTATAATCGGCGCTCCTATTTGGCTAGTTTTTTTATATCAAACGTTGTCCGTAGTATTGACGCAGTTTAACCATGCAAATATTAAGATGCCTTTTTGGCTCGACAATTTGTTGATGATTGTGTTCGTGACACCCAATATGCATAGGGTACATCACCATTATAAATTGCCGTATACGGATAGTAACTATGGAAATATTTTTTCTTTTTGGGATCGAATGTTTGGCACCTATCTTTCAGCGCCTAATGAAAAATTAATCTATGGCATCGATACAATGATGGACAAAAAGGAGACAAATAGTGTAGGGCAATTACTTAAAAAACCTTTTACAAAATATGTTCCTTCTATAGACTATCCAGAAGAAGAATTCCTCTGATTAGTAGTATTTTTTAGGAATTAAATATCCTTTGACATAATCTTCTACACCATCTTCCAAACTATAAAATGGTTGTGCGTATCCTGCCACTTCCTTTAATTTGGTCATAGATGCCTCAGTAAAATATTGATAAGATTCTCGAATATCTTCTGGCATATCCATAAATTCAATATTCGGCTTTAAGCCCATTGAAAAAAATGTATTCGTGACTAAATCAGTAAATGTTCGTGCCAGTCCAGTACCTATGTTGTAGATTCCAGAAGGACATGATTTGTGTTGTTGTATAAAATGACCTAACATGGATACGACATCTTTTACATAGATAAAATCCCTTTTTTGTTGGCCATCTAAATATCCATCCTTGTGGGATTTAAATAGCTTCATTTTTCCCGTACTTTTGATTTGATTAAATGTATGGAATATGACTGAAGCCATTCTACTTTTGTGGTATTCATTAGGGCCATAGACATTAAAAAATTTACAGCCTACCCAAAAGTCTGGTTTTTTCTCTTGACTAAGTGCCCACATATCAAAATCGTGTTTAGAGTGGGCATAAACATTCATGGGTTTTAGTGTGGATAGTGTATGCTCTGTATCGTCAAAACCTAGTTTTCCATCACCATATGTGGCAGCAGAACTTGCGTATATCAAAGGAATATTTCTAAGGGCACAAACCGTCCAAATCCTTTTTGAATAATCGAGATTTAGTTCGTCAAAAATAGCTTTATCTGTCGAAGTAGTATCCGTTCTGGCGCCAAGGTGAATCACTAGATCTATATGTTGACTTGTGCTTTCAAACCAATTTAAAAAAATGTCTCGATGCACAAATTCTCTGACATCTTTATTTTCGAAGTTATTGTCCTTATATATTTTATAAAAATCATCCACAGCTATGACGTCCCGATAAAACCCATTTTCATTGAGATAGGTCAACATACACGACCCAATAAAACCCGACACACCGGTTAAAATTACCATATTTTGAGATTACAATTTCATTTCAACAAAAGAAGACTCGACCTTACCGCCTAGTTGTGGTGATTGTTTGTTAATTTTAATATAGCCATTGCGAATATTAGGAAATTCCGTTTTTAAGCGTTGTAAGATCTGACAAGCAACCGTTTCCAGTAGTACACAAGGAATATCCATTTCGGCTTTGCAAATATTGTAAATCAATTCGTAATTTACGGTATTGGCCAGTACTTGGTCTTTCACCGTAGAATAACCAATTTCTACCCAGGCTGTAACCAGAAAAACGTGTCCAGATTTCCTTTCTTCTGGATAATAACCATGAAAAGAAAAAAATTCAGCGTTTTCAATCCCCACTTTTGCTATCATATCAGGCGGATTTATTCAATGGCCAAAAGTACGGTTTTATCTACAAAATTGTTAAAAATAGGATGATTATCCTTTATTTTACTTCGAAATATTTCTCTTGTTTTGATCAAATCTGGCATTGCTTCACTTTTTTTCATTTTTATAGGCATAGGGAAATGACAACTTTACAATGAAAATTTCATGCTACCTCATCATTCTAAATCAAAGCTTAATAGATTGTGCTTTGAATTACTTATTTTTGCAGCCTCAAATTTAATTCTAACTTTATGAGTTCAAATCCAATAAAAAAATCATCTAAAACGGATCAATACGAATACCATGATTACTACAATATAGATGAATTATTATCTGAAGACCACCTACTTGCAAGACAAGCAGTAAGAGAGTGGGTCAAACAAGAAGTAAGTCCCATCATCGAAGAATATGCACAGAGATCTGAATGTCCAGCACATTTATTTAAGGGGTTGGCAGATATCGGGGCATTTGGTCCAAGCCTCCCCGTGGAATACGGTGGCGGTGGAATGGACGAAATTGCTTACGGAATCATCATGCAGGAACTAGAAAGATGTGATTCTGGTATTCGGTCCATGGCATCTGTTCAAGGATCTTTGGTTATGTATCCGATTTATAAATATGGAAATGAAGAGCAAAGGAAAAAATATTTGCCGAAGCTCGGAAGTGGGGAATTTATTGGTTGTTTTGGATTGACGGAACCAGACCACGGTTCAAATCCAAGCAGCATGGTGACCAATATAAAAGATGATGGCGATGTTTACATTTTGAATGGTGCTAAAATGTGGATTACCAATAGCCCAATTGCTGATATAGCGGTAGTTTGGGCTAAAGATGAAAGTGGAAAAATTAAAGGTCTTATCGTCGAAAAAGGAATGAAGGGTTTTACAGCGCCTGAAATACATGGAAAATGGAGTTTGAGGGCATCGATTACCGGCGAATTGGTTTTTGAAGATGTACGAGTACCCAAAGCCAACCTTTTACCAAATGTCGAAGGATTAAAAGGACCGTTGGGCTGCCTTTCGAAAGCTAGGTATGGAATAGCCTGGGGTGCTATTGGAGCTGCTCTAGATTGTTACGATTCAGCCTTGAGGTACTCAAAAGAACGAATACAGTTCGGCAAAGCACTTGGACAGTTTCAACTAACCCAAAAAAAATTGGCAGAAATGATTACAGAGATTACTAAAGCACAATTATTGGCTTGGAGACTGGGCACATTGGCCAATAAAGGTCGTGCAACCCCAGCTCAAATTAGTATGGCCAAGAGAAACAATGTACACATGGCAATGGAAATAGCCCGAGAAGCCCGTCAAATGCACGGAGGTATGGGTATTACTGGTGAATACTCGATTATGCGTCACATGATGAACCTTGAAAGTGTCATCACCTATGAAGGAACACACGACATCCATTTGTTGATTACCGGTATGGACGTAACTGGTTTTAACGCTTTTTCTTAATTTTGATGCCCATGTCCAAAGAATGGAGTTTTGAATTATTGAGCTATCTTTTTATAATCGGAGTTGTTGCCTTATTTGTCTTGCCAATTTACAATGAATCGGATCAATTGTATGGTTTTTATATTGAAAATATAGTAGGTATTGTTGTCTTTTTTTCCTTTACCAAATATATATTTTTATTAAAATTTACACCCGTTGCCAGGGCAAAATGGATTAAGTTTGCTAGCGTGTTTTTATGCATTCCTTTGTTGATGTATTTAGTCGGGTCGTTGTATGATTTTCAGCGATTTTTGGACGAAGAAGGCATTGCAAGTGTCTTACTCCATACAGGTGATATGTCTAATTATAATTTTGGAAAATTTATAAAGTACCAGTTTATATTTTTTACGACTGGGGCTATTGTTGTGACCGCCTTTATGCCAATCAGACTCATTATTTCATTTTGGCGCACTAGAAATACAGTTGATCAAGTTTAAAATACAATTTCATGTCATTAAAACAAGAATTTAACGATTACAGGGCTAAAATGAACGACGTCATTTTGGCAAAGGAAAACATCGTTTTAAAACGTTTTTTTAGTCTAGATAATCAAGCCTACAAAGACGGTGCTTTGTCGGAAAAAACAAAAGAACTTTTAGGGTTGGTCGCATCTATGGTTTTGCGGTGTGACGACTGTATAAAGTATCATTTGGGCACTTGCCATGAATTGGGCGTTACAACAGAGGAAGTATATGAAGTTTTTTCTATAGCCAATCTTGTAGGTGGGTCAATTTGCATTCCTCACACGCGTAGAGGAGCAGAATATTGGGAAGAATTATTAGCTGGATAGCCAGTATCTATATAGGACGAAGATGTTTTATAACAGAAACTAATCCAAGCCTAAAATGTCTTTTAAATGTTGTTGGTCACTTGATCCCGAAGCAAAATCATCAAATGATTTGTCCGTTTTTGTGATCATGTGCGCTTCAATGAATGGTGCTCCTTCACGTGCTCCCTGGTCAGGTGACTTGATACAACATTCCCATTCTAATACCGCCCATCCTCTATAATCATATTGAGCTAGTTTACTAAAAATGGACGTAAAATCTACTTGCCCGTCGCCTGGCGAACGAAAACGTCCAGGTCGGTCTATCCAATCTTGATATCCACCGTAAACACCGGATTTACCATTAGCCCTAAATTCAGCATCTTTGACGTGAAACATTTTAATTTTCTCGTGATAATGGTCAATAAATGAAATATAGTCTAATTGTTGTAAAACCAAATGGCTAGGGTCATATAAAATATTTGCTCTACGATGGTTGTTTGTTTTATCTAAAAATCGTTCAAAACTGATACCGTCGTGCAAGTCTTCTCCTGGATGAATTTCATAGCATAGATCGACACCACATTCATCAAAATATTCAAGAATAGGTATCCATCTTTTAGCCAATTCTTCAAAAGCCATATCAACCAAGCCGTTTGGCCTCTGTGGCCAGGGATAAACTGTATGCCATGCCAATGCACCAGAGAAAGTGGCATGCGCATCCAGCCCTAAGTATTTGCTGGCTGTGGCGGCATTTTTCACTTGTTGAATAGCCCATGCCGTCCTCTCTTTTGGTTTTTTGTGTAATCGTTTTGGAGCAAAAACATCAAACATCGCATCATAAGCTGGATTTACCGCAACCAATTGCCCTTGCAAATGTGTGCTTAATTCAGATATTTCAAGACCAAAAGATTGTACTGTTCCATAAATATGATCGCAATAATCTTTGCTTTGTGATGCCACCTCAAGGTCGAAAAGTCTTATATCCCAAGTAGGTATTTGAACCCCTTTATATCCCAAAGAAGCAGCCCAACGACATAAGTTTTCCAAATGATTAAAAGGAGCTTCGTCACTGATAAATTGTGCTAAAAAAATGGCTGGACCTTTCATACTTTGAACTCTTTTATAGAGCTTTAATTTTTACTACGTTGATTACATTCTTTGCAAATACCTTTCAAAAGCATGTCACGAGATACAACACTATAACCTTCTGGAATAGTAACTTTTGGGACTGTCACAATATCCATACAAAAGGAACGAGCACAACTTTCGCAGTGAAAATGAACGTGTTGGTCGTGATGATGAGCCTCGTTACAATCACTTTCACAGAGTGCATATTTTAAGACTCCAGAATGGTCCGCTATTTTATGAATGATGCCTTTTTCTTCAAAACTTTTTAAGGTTCTGTATAATGTTATCCGATCAAAATCAGCCAAGTCTTCTTCAATATCTGATGGTGATAATGCATGTGTGTTATTTTGAAAAACATCCAACACTTGTGTTCTGAATGGTGTGTTTCTCAAGCCATGTTTTTTTAATATTTGTTCCAGGTTTTGCATGAATTTTATTTAACTGAAGATCCATTAGTCCCTAAGGAAGTTGGAGATACAAAAATTAGTTTTCCGTCTTCGTTTTCCGACATCAAAATCATTCCTTGGGACGCTATACCTCTCATGGTTCTAGGTGCTAAATTAGCCACTACCACGACTTGTTTTCCAACAATGTCACTTGGCGTAAATTGTTGAGCTATTCCTGAAACAACCGTTCTTTGTTCAAAACCTAAATCTATAGATAATTTCAATAATTTATCTGCTTTAGGTACTACTTCAGCGGCCGTTATTGTAGCTACTCTAAGGTCTAATTTCTGAAAATCATCAAACTGGATTTCATCTTTTATATGAACTGATTCTTGTCCATTTTGTTCGTTCACGAGCTTTCCTTTTTGTTGAAGTTTTTCTACTTGCGTTTGAATAATTTCATCTTCAATTCTGGTAAATAAATGGTTAGGTGTTCCTATCACATGACCTGTTTTAAGAATGACCTTACCTTCTGACAGCGCATTCAGCATTTTTACTAAATCCCCATTTTGTTTGATTGGTGGTAATTGTAGAAGTGCCGATAATTTCTCCGAAGTAAAAGGTAAAAAGGGGCTGCACAATATTCGTAGGGCTGCACAATATTGCAAAACTAGATTGATCACCACCTTCACCTTTTCTGGTTCTGTTGTAAAGATTTTCCAAGGTTCGTTAAATTGAAGGATTTGGTTTCCCTTGGAAGAAATTTCCATCATTCCTTTAAGACCATCTTTGAATTTATATTCTCGAATACTCTGACATACTTCTTGAATGTCGTCAAACAACCTCAACATTTCACTGTCGTGATACGAATTTTCATATTGATCTTCCGGTCCAATGATATCCAAACTTTCATCAAACTTAGGCACTTTGCCCTCATAATATTTATGAGTTAGGACAACTACTCTATGGACAAAATTAGCCAAATTGTTGACCAATTCATTATTTACAGCATCTTGATAACCTTTCCAAGTAAATTCACTGTCTTTTAATTCAGGCATATTTTTAATCATAGCATATCTAAGTTCGTCTTCACGATTTGGAATATCCTCCAAATATTCATGAACCCATACGGCCCAATTGCGAGACGTAGATATTTTATTTCCCTCGAGGTTCATAAATTGATTTGCGGGAACATTATAAGGAAGTACATAGTTGCCATGCGCTTTTAAGATAGCTGGAAAAATCAAGCAATGAAAAACGATATTGTCTTTTCCAATAAAATGAATCAATGCTGAATCATCATGTTGCCAATATTTTTTCCAGTTTTTTTTATGTTCCAACGCCCATTGTTTGGTAGCAGAAATATAACCAATAGGCGCATCCATCCACACGTACAATTTTTTTCCTTCGTGACCTGGTATTTCTTCTGGAACATCAACCCCCCATTCCAAATCCCTTGTCATGGCACGTGGTTGTAATCCAGCGTCCAGCCAAGACTTACATTGACCTAATACGTGGTTTTTCCAATCTAAAGGATCGTGGGTTTCAGTATCATCTAATTTTCCTGTTTCAATCCACACCCTTAACCAGTCTTCATATTTGTCAAGTGGTAGGTACCAATGTTTGGTTTTTTTGAGCACAGGGGTTTCACCCGACAGCATTGATTTTGGCTGAATTAATTCTGTAGGACTTAAAGAAGAACCACAATTTTCACATTGATCACCATAAGCCGAATCAAAATTACATTTTGGACAATGACCTTTTATATAACGGTCTGCTAAAAACTGACCTGCTTTTTCATCAAAATATTGTTCGGATTCCTGTTCGGTGAATTCCCCTTTATTATATAGTGTTTTAAAGAATTCTTTGGAGGTTTCATGGTGTAGGGGAGCACTCGTCCTATGGTAAACGTCAAACGATATTCCCATTTTCCGAAAAGTATCTTCAAATAGCGCATGGTATTTATCGACAATTTGTTGAGGTAAAAGGCCTTCCGTCATCGCTTTTATCGTGATGGCAGCTCCGTGTTCGTCCGAACCACAAATGAACAAAATATCTTTGCCCATGAGTCGTTGAAACCTCACATAAATGTCTGCTGATAAATAAGCGCCTGCTAAATGGCCGATGTGTAAAGGACCATTGGCATAAGGAAGTGCCGAAGTAACCAAATACCTGTTAAAATGTCTCATAGAATAAAGAATCAAAGGGCAAAGATACAATTTTACAATAGAAATCATTCCAACAAGGCCCTTAATTACATTCTACAAAAAGTTTTAATTTTTGTAGGATAAAGTCCAAAAAAATATATAAATTTTAGGGTATATTTTAAATTAAATATTAACTTAATATATAAAACTTGAATTAAATCAGTAATTACATAATTATAAATCCTATAATTTATAGCAAAATAAGCAGTTTAAGCAAATTTATATGTGGTTTTAAAGGTATATGTAAAAATGGAATTTAATCACAATTAAATATATTGTTTTTATATGATATATGTTGTTCTGGCTAGTATTCAATTCTTCATGTAAACTTTGGTGATGATTGTTCGTTATGAAATAATAGAGTAGCCTCCTTAAATTATGGGGCTTTTTTTAAACCTTAGTCAACATATATGAAAAGATTTTTGCCCTTAGCGACTTTACATTCAATATTCGTTTTTCTCTTAAGCTTAGGATTATGGAATGGATGTACACCAAAAACCACTACTAGTATCATTACTGATGAACTTAAACAAGAAATAGACAAGGATACAATTGAGCGTTTAGTTCGCTGTATAACTTTTGATGATTTAAGCGGATATGAAAGAGAAACAGCCATGACGGCATATGTACTTTATAAAGACCAGATTAAAATAAATCGTTTTGAAGAGGCATTGCCCTTGTGGAGGCAAGCGTTTCAAATGGCTCCTGCATCAAATGGACGGGTTAAATATCAGTTTGACGATGGTGTCAAATTGTACAAATACTTATTAGAGAAAGAACAAGATAGTCAAAAGAAAAAATTGTACGTTGATTCCATTTATATGCTTTATGAAAAAAGAGCTTATTGTTTTGGAGATAGTGCCTATGTCGAAGGATTGAAAGGTTTTGATGGATATTATTCTTTTTCCAATTTTTTTGATACGACAACTATTTTTACCTGGTTTACCAATCATATTGATCAATTAGGCCTTCAATCCGAGTATTTTGTGGTTAATCCCTTTTCAAAAATGTTGTACGACGGTGTAATCTCGGGTAGTATACCTAGGGGAAAAGGATTACATTATGCTAAATTGATCATGGATATAGTGGCCAATGGAGTCCAAAATTGTCAGGAAAAACAATGTGAAACATGGTCTATTATTGAGGCATATGCCCCTGTTCAAATGGAATTATTAGAAGGGGTTGACAATTTTTATGATTGTGCCTACTATAAAGATAAATATTTAAACTTATACCAAAAGTTTCCCGATAGCTGTGACATTATCAATACGGCCTACAGTCGTTTATCCTTAGGTGGATGTGATCCTCAAGGATCTGCATTAAAAGAACTAGCGGAGGTCAAAAAATTAAAATGTTATGTGGCTCCTGAGGCACCAGGCCTTGTCAGGCAGGGTTATGATGCATATCAAGAAGGTAAATATAAAATTGCGGTACAAAAATTTGAGCTTTTTGCTCAAGATGCCAAAGATCCGGAGGTAAAAGCAAAATATTATCTCTTAATCTCCAAAATTTACTACGGCGATTTAAAAAATTTCAGTAAATCAAGAACTTATGCTCTAAAAGCTGCAGATTTTAAAACAAATTGGGGCGAACCTTATATGCTTATTGGCAAACTGTATGCTTCAAGTGGTCCACTTTGTGGTTCAGGCACAGGTTGGGATAGCCAGATAGTAACATGGGTGGCCATCGATCAATTTCAATACGCAAAAACCATTGATCCGAGCCTAACTTCAGAAGCCAATAAATGGATAACACAGTACAGCCAGTACATGCCTAAGACCGAAGATTTATTTTTCAGAAGCATTAAAAAAGGATCTCGTTATTTTGTTCCATGCTGGATTCAAGAGGAAACTACCGTGAGAACTTCAGATTAAATGCACCCATTTTTAGAAGCCTAATTTATGGATAGGTTTTCGTAGGGTTTATTATATAAAAAATAGGGCAATCAAGCATATACAAATAATAACTATTTGTGATATTCCACGTACTTATGCGGTATTTGACATCCTTATTTGGCATAATTATTTCAATTTGTCAAGTACAGGACTAACGTATATAATAATTTACATATATTGAAAAATTATATATTAATTTTAACTGTAAAAAAACGTACATTTTCTTTTTTTGGAGCTTAAAGTGTCCTATATTTGCGTGTCGGTTCAAAGTGTTTGGCACACTTTTTAGATATATTTGTATTAAAATAAATTCAAATTTTAATACATCGTATATGTTAATGTCATATTTTTGCGCCGTAAAACCATAACTCATTAAAGAATGGGCTATTTTTATAAAGACGAATTAAGAAAGATAGAAAACTACACCGGATTTGATCTCGATTTAATAACCAGACAGACGAAATCTTTTCGACATCTCCTCCGTTTCTATTTCTTATCTATACACAGGACATAATGATACCCTAAGTTTATATTATGTTTTGCTAAGGCTCCTCAATCTGCTTTGATTGTTTTATGATAAAATGATTTTCATTTTATTTATATAGAATATTCATGCGCTTTCCCACCGTCGCCAAACAGGTTCGACCTGTCACTCTATTGGCTAATTTATTATTTTATAAAATTTATTTTTTTTAACCAAAACTCAATCTCATGAAGAAGTTAACCTTTTCTTTCATTTTGGTTGTTGGTTTGATTTTCTCTTTTTCAGTAGTTTCATCAGCTCAATCGAGCCATTTGTCTGAAACTGCTCTTGAAATTAAACAAGGAGATTTTAGGACCAAAGACCAAATTACAGCGGGCATCCAACAGCAATTGGTGGTGCTTTATCACGAACTGAATCAGTTTCCAAATGATCCAGGGACGCAAAAGACGAAAAAGATAGAAACGCATCTTTACAAAAGTATGCTTTCTGACTTAAATTCAGGTAGAGCAGTTGACGCTGCTTATCAAGACAACATGGCAGTTTTTATGATGGATTTTCCTGAAGAGGGACCTAGATTCTATCAGAAAAAAACAGCAATGGAAAATTTTTATACAATTGTATTCTTTAACTAAATCTCAATCTCAATGAAAAGATTTTTAAAACATTTATTCACACTGGTATTTGGTGTAGCTATGTCAGCTAACATTAATGCTCAGTGTATAGCAACCACTGCATATGGGTCTGCAGCGTTGGGCAACTGCGGTGGCGCTCCGACTGCCATAGATGGTTGTAATTTTGCAGGTGAATATGCCACAGTGAGTGGTATTATCACGGGTCAAACGTATCAATTTGGTAGCTCAGTAGCTACTGATTTTATTACGATTACTACCGTTGCAAATGGTGTACTGGCTAGTGGTGTTCAACCTTTAAACTGGGTTTCAACTGTAACTGGTACAGTTCGAGTACATTTTCACACAAGTTCAACTTGTGGAACGGCCTTCACTTGTAGAGCAACTACAGCTCAGTGTATGAGTTGTCCACCAGCTGGACAACAAGTTTGTACTGCGGCGACAGCTATCGTTGCACCTCCAATGGCAGGTGGTTCTACTACGACACTTGGCTCTACTTCTTGTAGTTCACCAGCTCAGCCTGTGACATTTTGTGGTACTTCTTTAAGTAGTGCCAATGGTGTTTGGCATACATTAGTATTACCTTGTAGTGGTGATATCACTCTGACAACTTGTAACGCTGCAACAACATTCGATACAAAATTGGGTGTATTTACAGGTTCATGTCCATCTTTGACATGTGTAACGGGTAATGATGACAACTGTGGGCCATTTATCTTTAGGTCAACGGTTAATTTTCCAGTTGTAGGTGGTACAACGTATTATATATATGTAACTGGATTTGGTTCCGCGACCGGTGCTTACGACCTTACGACTACATTTTCTCCTGATGTTTGTACGTGTACAAATAATCCTTTGTCTGCAGCATTTGTTCCAGCTGACATTACCGTTTGTCCTTTTGAGCCGTTCACTGGTTCATTGACCATTACTGGTGGTGTACCTGGTCCTGCAAATGGAGTAGCATATACTGACGACTGGAACGTTTCTGGCGCATTAGCTGGACAAGCATGGTGGTCAAATAGAAGAGGAGACAATGCAGGTATTATATCTTCAGTTCTTCACCCTGGTGGAAGTTTAAACTTAAGAACGGGTGGATCTAGATTGACAAATTCTTTATCTACGGATGCATATAATCCAAATGACCCTGTTTATTACACAAGTGTAAATGCGCCGGCTTCTTTCTTTAGAAGTGTCTCTGGTGTTGAAACATTAATTAGTAATACGCTTCCTGCAAATACAGTAGGTAATGCTTGGGATAGAACGACCAATACTATGTATGTAACAACAACCACTGCTTTATACACTATTAATACCACAACTGGTGCTACAACACTAGTAGGTAATTATGCTGGTGGTGGCTGGGTAGCTGGCAACTTAGCTATTTGGATAGTAGTTGATGATGTCACAGGTAATATGTACATGATGGATTTGGCAACAGATAGATTATGGTCTGTTAACAAAAACACTGGTGCAGTTGCACCTATCGGAGCTACAGGTTTTGCGGCTAACTTTGCGCAGGATGCGTTCTGGTGGGGTGGTCAAATTCATGCTATGATGTATGCTGGTGGAGGAGCTGGTTCTTATAGAACTATAAACCCAGCTACTGGTATGTCAACACAAATAGTAGCTACTTCTGGACCAGAGGTAACTATGCAAGCATGGATGGGTCAAACTAGTCCTGCTGGATATGGTATCGCTTGGAACATGACAACTGGTTTAACAGAAACTGGTGCAAACTGGTCTTCATTTGACGGTTTATTGACGGTTCCTGGTAAATATACTTATGTTGTTACGGTTTCTGATGCTTGTGGCGCTACTGCTACTGCTCAGTTCTGTGTAACTGTAAGAGACATTCCTGATGCAATGTCTTGTAATGACCATGTAAATATTTCAGTACAACAAGAATGTGCGATCGATGTAAGAGCTGATATGTTCTTAGAAGGTCCTTATGATGGTTGTTATGATTTTTACGAAGTGTACATCTGGCCTTTTGGTCAAGAAGCTGCTTCAACGCCAAACGTAAACAATCAAAATGTGAACTTTAGTGGATTATTTGGAACTCATACTTTTGTTGTAGTTAATCCATTTAATGGTAACAGATGTTGGGGAACATTTACAGTAGAGGACAAATATGCGCCTATATTGGAATGTCCTGACTTTGAAGTTTCTTGTTTGTTATCAGACAGACTTAACTTACCTCTTGGTCACCCATTATTTTTAGGTGCTCCTACAGTTGTTGACAATTGTGGTGATGCTACTTTAAATTTCAATGACCTAGAAGTTGGAAGTGGTGTTTGTACTAGAATCATCTTAAGAAGATGGCAAGCAGTTGATGGAAGTAATAACATCAGCGAAGAATGTATTCAACAAATTCAAGTTAACCCTATTGGTTTTGGTGATGTTTTCATCCCTAATCCATTAGTAGTTCTTGAGTGTAATACGGATACTGACCCTGCTTCTATCGTAGCAGCTACTGGTGATGTAACTAATGCTTATCCGTTTGTTCTTATTGACGGTGAGCCTGTGCCTGTTGCTGGTCAAGTATGTAATATCGTTTGTACGTATACTGATCAAACTATTTTAGCTTGTGGCCCTCATTGCCATGGTAACAAAAAAGTAATCAGAACATGGCAGTGTATCGACTGGTGTTTAGGTGTAGTTTCTGTACCTTTCACACAGTTAATCAAATCTGCTGACCTTGAGCCACCAACATTCATTTTGAAAGATACCATCGTATCTACGGCTCCTTGGTACTGTGCGGCTGATTTTACTTTACCTAGACCTTGGGAATTACATGACAATTGTGATATCAACCCAACTTATTATGTAAGTGGTCCTGGTATCGTTACTATTACTG
>JBATMZ010000036.1:0-3764 GCA_049290115.1 Saprospiraceae bacterium
AGATTTTTTAGAGTAAAGTACGTATACAGTATAAATGTCAGTTTTCATATAGGTGAGATGATAGGCTTAAAATAAAAAAAGGTAACTGAAAATCAATCAGTTACCTTATATTTTGTAGCGGGGACAGCGCTGATTATCACATGTATATTAAATAATATTAAAGAGTATTCTGCACATTTTCAGTCATTTAGGGAACTTTATCGTTTAGAAAAGCGTTATAATAGTAGTGATTATTACTTTATTTGTTCGCTTAAACGTTCGCTATGCCAACCATCAGAAAAAGAACCAAAATATCTATTCCCCATTTTTATTTACGGGATAAACAAGCTGCTAAAAAGACTTTAATCTTTTTGGTTTTCAAATTTAATTCCAATATGGATTCAAGACTTAAATACTCTATTGGTGAATTTGTTGAACCTAAATACTGGAACCTAAAAAGAGAGAGAGCTAAAGTAACTGCGGCACATCCAGAGTATGCTGATCTTAATAATAGATTGGATGATATTCTTGGGAAGGTGAGTGAAATTAAGAATAAGAATCCAAACATTGATATTAAATCATTTAAAACAAAGTTAGATATTGAACTAGGTAGGGAAGTGGATAGACCAGAAAACGGGCCGCCTACATTTTTTGAATTTATAGTAAGTTATATAAATATTGAGAAGGGAAGGGTAAACTCAACATTAACATGGAAAAAGTACCATACAATTTATAATCATTTAGTTCAATATTGTTTAGATAAAAATCTAAATGAACTAAATTATGAAGATATTGATATTTCATTTTTAGCAAGTTTTACAGATTGGTGCTATTCTGAACCTCGTAATCAGAGCCAAAATACGGTATCTAAGGCATTTGAAGTAATAAAAAAATTTCTTAAACTTTCTTCTAAGATGTATTTTGAAGATGAAGAAGGGAAGAAACACCCGTATCATAATAACCAAATTTTTTTAGATGATGAATTTAATGTTGGAAGAGTCGATACTTCAAAACACCCGTTACATTTCGATGAAATCATGCAGCTATATAATTATGACTTATCTCAAAATCAAAGATTGGATAGGATCAGGGATTTATTCTTAGTCTCATGTCTGTCGGGGTTGCGTTTTTCGGATTTCAGCAGATTGCAGCCACAGCATATTTTCGAAGATGACGGACAATTGTATATACGTATGTTCACAAAGAAAGGTGATAGCCAAAAGAAAGATAATGAAGTAGTTATTCACTGTATTCCAGAGCTTAAAGCCATTTTGACTAAGTATAATTTTAATATTCCTGCAGGTATCAGTAACCAAAAAATGAACGCGTATTTAAAAGAGTTAGGCAAACTTGTAGGTTTGAATAGACAAATATTGGATAAAAGCAGCGTTGGTGGTTCCATCGTAGAGACTAATAAACCAATTTGGGAAACAATAGTGAACCATACCGGAAGGTATTCGTTCGTTAATATTATGATCAACGAATTCGGCATCAGGGCAGAAGACTTATGTAAGATAACTGGTCAATCCTTGAAGATCTTATTGCATTATGAGCGTGGGAATAAATTGGAGAATGCCCGAAAAGTGGGTGGATTTATTTCAGAACAAAGGATAAAATTAAAATAATATATAAATTTACCATTTTATACAACACTTTATATGACAGTAGAAAATATAAGAACTTGCTTTGAAAATTACTTTTTGGCATATAAATCTGACCGGAGAGAAGATTTAATCTATCATTATTTCACAATTATAGATATCATTAAAAACTTCATGATATGTGGCAATTTACCTGCTATATTCGCTATGAATGATGAATTCTTATCGAACATTAAGCATTGGCCAGATGCAAGGATTTCTGTAAATCAAAACACAATACATAATCTTTTAATTGAACATCAAAAAAATTTAAAAAACCAATTAATAGTAGCTAATAAAATTTGTAAAAGCTATTACTATTTTAATTTTGATGTATTTAGTATATTTGAGAGAAATAATGAGCAAAGGAATGAATTAATAGAATATTATAACAATACTTTAATTCGTTTACATGATAGAGATATGAGTATATGGATAAAAATGATTCAAACTAATTTTGAGAATGGCTCACTGCTTGTTAACCTTAATTTATTAAGGCAAATTATGTTAGAAACACTAAGTCCTCCATCAGATATTTCTATTATTTCTGATTATATAGATAGCTTGCAAAATTCTACATTATTAAAACCAGTAAACAAAAAGGACGCCATAGATGACAAAAATAAAACTAATAAGTCTATAACTACACCTGCAATATGCTTTCTTTTATTTGCATATTATAAATCAAAAGAATATAAGTATGATGATTTTGAAGGTATTAAGTCTATTGAAGTGAAAAATATTATTAAAGTTGTAAATAAAAGATATAAAGGTGATGACAAATGGATGCTGCTATTAAATACGAGTTTGCAAAATTTAAAGTACCGGAGTGTAAAAAACGAAACCATACATGATTATTTCAGATATAAAAAATTATTTGGCATTATAGTTCCAAAACAACCAGATGATATTATTGCAATTGATTGTAAAAAAGTTAACCAACATATTTCTGTCCTAAAAAGGGATTTAGAATCTTTAATTACCCCAGATATTTTAAATCAATTTCGTTTATTAAGAACTAAACCAAAAGAATACTTCAAATCTAGTAAAGACATATATTCTTCAAAGACTATTACAATAAAATAAAAAAAATAGGGGAAAACCATAATTCCCTTTTATATTCCCTTTCCCCTTAGCATTATAGTATTGTATAAAAGCAGTACTATATGACATTTACATTAGACACACAAGTATTAACAGACGAAATAAGGAAGGCAATAGCAGAATCAATGCCATCTGGAATTCCATCAGTCAGCAAGATGATTACAAAGTCTGAGCTCGCAGATGCCCTTGGGGTATCTGAGTCCTGTATCGATGGACTTAGAAGGGATAGAATTATTAAGGCCTATAGGGTAGGGAAAGGATCTAAGTCTCCCGTTCGCTTCATTCTAGATGAAGTAATTACTGATATAAAACTATATAATACTTTATAATTTTTTTAATTAACAAAATCATTTTACAGATGAAGACAGCATTTTTATTTTCCACACCCGATTCGGGTCAAAACAGTCTGCCAGAATCAGCAGATTATCAATCTTTTGAAGATAAGTTTGAAGCCCAATTAAATTCAATGACCATAGGAGAAATTATTTCTACGTTGGAAATGCAGATGAATTTCGTATCTGAATTTCAACCTCATCGACAGGATTATCTTGAGCAATTAGGATTTGCAATTGAGATGGTATCTAATATCACAGATACTGAAATTGCTGTTAAGACTTTATCTAACTTTTTATTTCAATAGCGATGGGAATAAACTTACATATATATAATGATGGTGAGCTTTTGGAAACTCAGATTTTATACAATGAAAATCTAAAAAATGGTAATTTTCAAGATGATGATATATTAAAAATTCTCTTGGAAATTCAAAAGGCTATGGACGCCGAACCTGGAAATAGATTTCTTAGTGGACTTAAGAAATTCATCGAAGCCAACAGAAGTTAACAAAACTTATTAAAAGCTATAATTTCCAAATTTATTAAAACATCTAAAAAATGGTAGCACGTACCAATGGCATTGCCTTGCTCCTTCGGTGCAGATCCCCGACAAATCTGAGTGGTAAAATTGACAATCAAAAAACTAATCAGGTTTATCCTGAATAATATTTATTAATTAACTTTTAATTCAAAAGCTCCGATGGAG
>JBATMZ010000037.1:0-2601 GCA_049290115.1 Saprospiraceae bacterium
AACTGGTAGTTTTAAATTTAGAAGGTCAGTTGGTTCTTCAGAAAGACATAAGCAATATAATACCTGAAGTAGATATTGATATTTCCGATCATTCCAATGGTAGCTATTTTATAGAGTTTTATCCTGACAGATCAGATGAAAGAATTTTTTATGGTGCCAAAATAATGAAGATAAACTAATTGTAAAATACAGAGAAGAATTTATAATGTCAGAATTTTCATGTAATTTTGTTCATGAAGATTCTGACATTATATTTTTATGATCACATAAACTTCGTTAATCAATAAAAAACTAAAATAAGTGAAAAAAAATTTAGTTATAGTTATAATTTTTTTTGCATCTTCTTCAAATATATTTTCGCAAAGCAAACATGATTATAAATGGCTATTTGGTTCAAGCTATAGAGTTCAGGAGAAAATAGTCAAAGGCAATATAATGGATTTCAACAATATGGGAAGAGTTGATACCGTCGATTTCTACGATTCGGTTGCCAATCACAATGCTGAGATCAGCGATAAGGATGGAAACCTGCTGTTCTATTTTAATGGATGCAGGATAGTGGATAGCACGTTTCAACTGATGGAGAATGGGGATAGCATAAATTATGGTAAAACATGGCAAAACTATTGCCCTGTCTGGTCACGATATCCAGGAACTCAAAACTCAATAGTTCTACCAGACCCCGGAAATGAAGTGGGAGGCAGAAATGGATACTACCTTATACATAAAAGGCAGGAACTGGAAGCAAAACCTTATGTGCATGTCAGTATTCCGGAGTTGTATTATAGTTATATTGATATGAATGCAAACAATGGCCGAGGAAAGGTTATCAAAAAGGACTGGTCAATATTTAGGACTACAAATTTAGTCGGCGGTTACCTGTCGGCATGCAAGCACAAAAATGGCAGGGACTGGTGGCTTTTACAGATGACACAAGAAACAAATGTTTATTTCGGGATATTGCTCACTGAAACCGGCTTTAGTGTTGATTCGCAGCGTATTGAAGAAATCCCGAACTTTGTACCAAGATTAGGACAGTCAGTTTTTACTCCAGATGGTAAGAAATGGATCACAAATGGAGCTGTAGATGAATGTATGATATTTGACTTTGACAGGACGACAGGAGTGTTGAGTAACCTAATCAGAGTTATGCCCCAGGATAGTGGGATATTCTATGGAGTGGCAGTGTCTCCAAGCTCACAATTTGTTTATCTGTCAAATGATTATGATCTGTTTCAGGTTGACCTATGGGCTGATGATGTACCAGGCTCATTGGAACATATAGCACATATTGACTCATTTCCAGATTATTTTTTTTGGAGTAAATTTGGACAGGCACAATTAGGTCCTGACTGCAAAATTTATATTGTATCCTCTGGAACCAATAATTACCTCCATGTAATAAACAAACCCAACGAAAAAGGTAAGGCATGTGACTTTAGGCAGCATTCTGTTTATCTTCCAAATCGTAATGACTTTGTTGCATGGCTAAAAAAACATTAAATAAATGTGTAATATGAAAAATAAGGTATAACTTGCAGGCTCCCGGAAATAGTAAACGTAAAACAAAAAACGAATACTATGGGACAGACAAATAAAACCAGGAAAAACAATAGAGAGAAATATAGAATAACAAATTGGTCATCGTACAATGAATCATTGAAAAATAGAGGGAAGATAACATTTTGGTTTAGTGATGATGTTAAGAAAAACTGGTATTATAATGGCAAGAATAAACCAGGAGGGAAGATTGAATATAGTGATAGTACAATTGAGTGTATCTTAATTTTTAAGTATTTGTATAGTTTGTGTTATAGGCAAACAGAAGGATTTGTACGGGATTTATTGCAACTAATGTCAATAAATGACTTAGTTGTGCCGAGTTACTGTCAAATACAAAGAAGAAGCGGAAAAATTGAAATAGATATACGCATAAGAAAATGGAAGAAGCAGAATATAAATGTAGTTATAGATAGTACGGGATTAAAAGTTTATGGAGAAGGAGAATGGAAAGTCAGGAAACACGGCTGGAGCAAGCACAGGACATGGAGGAAATTGCATATGGGAAGTGATGAAAAAGATTTAGAGATTTTGTCGGTAGTCTTAACCGGCAACGAAATAGATGATGCTACAGCAGGAACCCAAATCGTAGATGAAATTGAACAAGAAATTGAATCAGTTGCGGCAGACGGAGCATATGATAAAACAAAATTCAGGTGTAAGATACCATCCCAGATCATACAATTAATACCTCCTCGAAAAAATGCTATAATATCGACAGAGGATAAGCTGGATCAAAGAAACGATGCAATAAACAGGATAGCAGAAATAGGACGAGAGAAATGGAAAGAAGAAGTTGGCTATCACATACGAAGCAAAAGTGAAGTAAATATGTTCAGGTATAAGATAATATTTACAGAAAAGATGAAGTCAAGGAAAACAAGATTTGAGGAAACAGAGGTGAAAATAAAAAGTAAAATATTAAATAAATTCGTTGAGTTAGGTATGCCAATGAGCGTCAAAGTTTCTTAAAATATATGGGATAGGTATGCCCTTTCCCATCCAGGGTTTTTTAAAATAATTAAAAATTTAAGAAAATTT
>JBATMZ010000038.1:0-2849 GCA_049290115.1 Saprospiraceae bacterium
ATGATTTATAATTATTGATCAAAATATTTTACAAATATATAACATTCTTTAATATTTTAAATAATTTGAAATACATGAATCAAAATGTGCAATAAATCAGTTATTATTGTGACAATTGATTGCTTGCAATTTTCAGCCACGAATGCTGTAATGTTTGTTTTTTATTCCACTGTTCGGCGTAGGCCCAATGTTAGGCGTAGGCTCCCAATGTTGAACAATTATCGTAGTATTTCATAATATATTATTGTCTATATATTAGCTTATTACAACATTTTGACGTATTTTTGTCATATTATTTAATAAAATTATATATTATGACAACAGCACAATTCAATGACACCTATCGTAAATACGAAGATCATTTATACCTTATCAATGCATCTTCCTGTACACGCAAGGCTTATCTGTCCAATTTCAGAAGATACTTTCTTTATTGCAATGAAAATAATATTGCAGAAGCTTTGCAACAGGAGTATGTCAGGCAATACCTTGTTTACAGAGTTAAAAATGGAGCTAAGTGGCAGACTATGAATAATATTTATTCTGCCATGCGTAAACTATTTCGGGAAGTACTCCAAATTGATTGGAGCTTTAAGAAACTTCCAAGACCTAAAAAAGAAAGATATTTACCTCAAATTTTATCACAGCAAGATGTTCAAAAACTCATTATCAACGCTTCAAATACAAAACACCAGGCTATTATCGTAACGCTCTACTCTACCGGTATGAGGCTCAATGAACTGCGTATGCTCAAAATTTCTGATATCGACTCTGATCGCTTGCAGATCAGGATTTCTAAAGGCAAGGGAGCCAAAGACAGATACATACAAATACCTGATATCCTCATCACAGTTCTAAGAGCGTATTTTATTGCCCTCAAGCCAAAGGACTATCTTTTCAATGGCAGAATCAGTGGAACTCCCATTTCTGCAAGAGCAGTTCAGTGGGCTATAAAATCTGTTTTAGCTAAATGCAAAATCCTTAAAACCGCTAGTCCTCACACACTGAGGCACTGTTATGCTACTCATCATTTGGAATCTGGCACGGATTTGGTATATCTTCAGGAAAATATGGGACATAAACATCTAAAGACTACAGCAAGATACATTCATCTATGCAAAGAGAGATATCAACATATAAATCATCCCATTGCTCACATGGACATACCTTTGTGCCGCAAGACAATGGTATAGGTGATCTCTTTCGTACTTTTGGTGAAAAATATATTGAAACATACAAGCCTGATCAGAGACAAATAAAACTGATCAGAGCAATACGAATTTGTAAAACTCCGGCTCTGGGGGGTAAAATAATAAAATGCAATCGCTGCGGACATCAGACTTATATTTACTATAGTTGCGGCAATAGTCAATGTCCCAAATGTCAGGGCATAAAGAGGCTTTTATGGCAAGATAAAATAGCTGCATCTATGCTCAAAGTACCTTATCAACATATCATCTTCACCCTTCCTCACCAGCTCAATGGTATAGCACGAAGATATCCCAAAATCGTATTTAATCTATTGCTTAGAAGTGCCTGGTTGACTATAAAAACTCTTTGTGCTATTCCATCAAATGTGGGTGGAGTGCCGGGTATGATCTCTGTATTGCACACTTGGGGCTCAGATCTCAAATATCATATTCATGTTCACTGCTTGGTCACTTATGGAGGTCTTGATGAGAATGGAAATTGGCATTGGCCTAAACGCAAAAACAAACTTGCCAAATATAGAGCTATCAACAATACTTTCAGAGATATTTTTTTCAATCAGTTTACAAAATTAGTCTCCCAAAACATAATATCTCTCAATTGTGATTTCGCAATTTTACAAAAAGATCTTTTCGCTAAACAATGGTGCGTCCACAATACCAATGCTACTACCAATACCAAGGTCATCGAAGAATATCTGGGCAGATATATCTGTAGGATTGGCCTTTCCAAAAACAAATTCTCCTTTGATAAAAAACATAATTCTGTCACTATCCAATTCAATGACTACAAAAATCAAATTAAAGGTCAAGCTGCTCCTAAAGACTTTTTAGAATTACCACCTCTCATCGCTATTGATCAGATATTGCAACATGTTCTGCCTTACAAATTTCAGAAATGCAGATATTACGGACTTCATGCCTGGGCAAGCTTCAAAAAACTAAAAATAAAGATTCCGAACCTGGTGAAACAAAACAATAATACCATCCGATCTATCTTTCAGATCATTAAATCCATGCTCGGTGTTGAAGACCAGGTGTGTGAAAAATGTGGATCCAAAGAATTTGAACACATAGCTTTCCCTAAAGACAATTCTTTCTTATCTTCTTTCTTATATATTAACACTCTCAATAAATCTCCACCTCATATCGATCAAAATATCATTACTAATTTGTCTTTCAGCCATAAACGGCTTCAGCACTTTTTGCCAAAAATGTCCCATATCACTAATTCCTAATCGCAAATTTGTTCCTGCATCCGTTTTTGTTTTGAATTATCTTTCCAAAATTTCAAGTTTTACCAAAATCTGTTCTATCTTAGCTCCGATTTTTATCTTTTATCTCTTAATTAATTAAACCGTTCTCATTGGGATTCCCTTATTTGCCCTTCCCTCTTAATAATCGTTCAACTGAAATCGCAGATTCGATGAGACCATTAAAAAATAATGAATTGCCGAATCACATGCCTGCCCTGTCGCGATTCAGTGACGATCTTGGGGAGCACGCTCTCTTGCAGACTGGCAGGCATTCCTTTGAGTTGCCTGCAAGCATAAAAACAGTACACAACATTAAAATTATAAACAATGAAAAATGAAATAAATATGAAAATTATTCTCGTACTCTTATTTACAAGCTTTATTT
>JBATMZ010000039.1:0-2709 GCA_049290115.1 Saprospiraceae bacterium
AATATGTTGAACCGGATTTAAAAAATCGGCAATGCTTCAAAAAAAGACGAAGAACAACAAACCCTTTATCAATTTAACATAAGAGGACTAAGAAAAATGGTTAAACGTTTTATAACTATAAGTTATCATTAGTGTGATGGGTGGTTTTGGGAAACAATATATTAGAAATAACAATGAACCGCACACATCAACATGTGAGGGTGGGGATGATGAAAGCAGCAAACAGTGCGAATGTTTTTATGAAAATAATTGTGTGGATGTATTGTACTACTACCACTCCGATCACATCGGTTCCAGCACATTTCTGACGGATGCAGCGGGTTTTCCATATGAAACGCCCATGACCGACTGCCGGGCACAAAGGACAATGATTTATGGCGTTCCATCTGACCATAATAATATGCACTCAGAGAGTGCTAAACTAAAAAACACAGATGAATTTATGTTATATCTACCATTCGGAGAGGCGATGGCAAATCAAAAAGTTGCCGGATGGGCCACACCATATACCTTTACTGGCAAGGAGCAGGATGCTGCTACAGGTTTGCATTATTTTGGAGCGAGGTATCTGGATACGAGATTGAGTATTTGGTTTGGGGTGGATCCGCTGGCGGATGAAGCACCTGATAAAACGCCTTATCATTTTACTAGTAATAACCCAATAAATAGAATTGATCCGGATGGTAGAAATGATGACCCAATTCATGATAGCAGAACAGGTGAGTTTTTAGGTCACTATAATTATTCTGATTTTAATGGTGAGATTATGTTAATGGACAAAATAGATTATTATGCTCTTACCCAAGGAGAGGATGTTGTAATTTCTACCGATGTCGCAGAACAGCATGGTGAGTATTTGAGTAATTATGTAGCAAACAATTTTAAATTAAATAGCAAACAAAATATGGAATTCTTATCTAATGTTTTTACACATTTAATAGATCAGGCTCATAAAGATGGCATTATTGATTACAGTTCTTCTCAATTGTCGGGTGGGAAATTTAAAATTGATAATTCTTGGTCAGCTGCTAACTATGTAAAAGGTAGTAAAGGGGATGATATATTTATAAACGTTCATCCAGTTTCTCTAACTGAATATCAAAATGGGAAGTTTGGAGGAGGAACACAAAGTCTCTTTTATCTTCATCATGCTGGTGATGCTATAAACATTCTTGGTGTTCACGAACCTTTGCATCGTCAATATCCCGGAAATGAAAATCATAAAATTATTGACCCATTAGTTAAGAAAAACAGAGCTTTCAATTTAGCTTCACCTGCTTACAAAAAGCATCTAACTTTTAGAAAATAGTACCTATGAAGAATTGTTTTGTAATCTTAATGTTAAGTTTAATTTTTTATTCCTGTCAGAACAGATTTAAAATTCAAGGTATTTGGAAATGCACATATGTAGATATTCAAAGTTTAGATAAATCAAATATCATTTTTACTGATTTGGATTTGTTTGAAAAAAATACTTTTGAACCAATTTTTGAATTTACAACAAATACTATAAAATATAATTTAGGATTTGGAGGCTTTATTAATAATTTTAATGATAATTATTGTAAGTATAAATTAAGTAATGGATTTATATATTTTAATTGTAATCAAATAAACCAGAGCTTTAAATTAGAAAGTCAGGAAAATGACAAATTTTGTATTATTTTCGAAGGTACAAAAATGGCTTGTTTTCAAAGAATGGGTGAAATTGAAAAATCAAATTCGGATATGTTTAAAATAGACTTTAAAGTTTTTAACGATTTTTTTAATATAAATTTAAGGTTATTTGGCAATGGTTATGGAATTATATATCGAGAAGGAGAAATTGTATCTGATACCACTAAAATTACTTTAGATAAAATTGAAAACCAATTCATTAAGTCTGTAGTACAAAGTATTAATTCTTCAAATTTTAGGATGAGTAACCAAAATAAGGGAGGAGATCATTCTAAATATAGCCTTAAAATGGAATATAATGGTGTGAGTTACTATGGTGAAGCTGAAGGATTAAATGGATTAAATTTTGAAACTAAATCATTAATAATTAATCTTGAAAACTTGATAATGATGAAGTATAATTATAAAAACAAAGAAATCAATAATCCAAATTAGAAGGTAACATTTTATTATTTTCAATAGAAGCCTCAAGTTAGCGCAAGTCATGTTAAAGTTTGATACGATTTGCAACTTGTGCATCCAATAAAAACACCACAGCCACCAAAGGACCGTTTCAGTCCCGCTGAAGTTGGAGACCCTCTGTATTTACGCTGCCATATAATAAAATATCCAGCTATAGCCGGACAATTTTATTAATTCTTTGGCTTCAGGTGATTTAAAATTCTGACCCAATTTTACAAAGAAAAGATTTCAAAAAACAGTTACTTTTTTCTTTCCCCTTATATTGACCACAATTATCTATAACCTGATATCCGTTTTTGATATATAAAGCCATTGCATCCGCAATAAAATTGCCAGTTTCCAAAAACAGCAAATCCTTTAGAACAATTAATTTTAAGAAGAAAATTTTGAAAGTGAACGTTATAACTTAAAGTGTTTAAATATTAAATGGTAAAACATTCAAAAACCTAACTCTTCTATCTGACAACAAATTTTCATTATAGCCGTTTGAAATTTTATGTTTGAATATGTTGAACCGGATTTAAAAAATCGGCAATGCTTCAAAAAAAGACGAAGAACAACAAACCCTTT
>JBATMZ010000040.1:0-11521 GCA_049290115.1 Saprospiraceae bacterium
ACCTTATTTTTTAAAACACGGTCATCATCTCGCCATGATGGTACTTATTTTTTCAAAGAGTAGGTTTCGCCGTGACGAAATAGGCCATTTTTTAAAAAAAACCTGATTTCGTGTTGGAAGAGATGGATTTTATAACTTAAGTGTAGCTTTGTGTTTCTTCCCAATAGAAATGTACTCCAACTTTCTCGGGAAAAATCCGCTCATTTTTTCCTCATGTAGCCATCAAAACAATACCTTTTTTAAAAAAGAGAGGTAGTCAGGACAAAATAAAGTGTACATTTTTGGGATTTGAAACGATGGACCAACTATTTTTGGATCGTAGCTTGCGTAAAAAGTTAAAAAAAACTATAAAAAAAAGTGAATTGGGGTGTTTTGTAGGTGTTTTAAGCGAGAATTTGGAAGTATTTTGACTTGGATGGGTTGTTAGATTGGGGCGCAAAACAGGCTAGCTTTGGGTTGTAGCCACCTTTTTCAGAAAAGATACGCATCAATCGGTGCAACTAATTGGCTAAATCAAATACGGTCTGAAGATTAGTTCAGAAGAACCTTATTCATAAACCAATAAATAGTTTACCCTCCTTCTTGTTTGTAGAGGGAAGTAATAGAGGCTGAATTTTTTGTCTCGATGACGGAAAAAGTAAAAACTCCGGTGTAAATGACCCATTAGTACCTTTGAAAGCTTGAAATAGGGTAAGTAGTGCCCTATCTCGATGTGTAGAGGCTTAAAATTCGTGGGATGTACCTTGTCAAGGTGTAGATGGACGGATATTTTGTGAAAAGTAGGTAATCCGAATTCTGATAACCCTAAAATTTGATGTCAAGTAGGTTTCCCACTTGTTGATAGGCTTGACATTTTGTGTTGAGTAGGCTTCATGGTGGTTGATAGAGATAAAATGGTTGGATTTGATGGTTTTGTTGGAATCGTAAACCCCGATAGACTATTTGATAAGGGGATAAGGTGGTAAACCTCAAATACCAACTACTTCAGAACGATTGCCTATTTTAATTAAAAAGTATCCAATAAAACTGGCTAATATAGAAGCGGACAAAATACCTATTTTAGCGTGATAGACTTGTTCGACGTCCACAAAAGCTAGATCAGTGATAAATAAAGACATGGTAAAACCAATCGCTGCCAAAAAACCTGCGCCCCACAAGTGGTAGGTATTCATCCCATCGGGAAGTGGAGCAATCTTGAGGCGGATGAGGGCATAACTTATTCCTACGACACCTAGCACTTTTCCAGCGAGAAGACCAAAAAATATACCCATCGAAACCGGGTCGTAAAAAGCACTTACGATGTCCCCATGTAGGGGAATACCTGCATTGGCCAAGGCAAAAACAGGCATGATCACAAAGGCAACCAAAGGGTGCATTCTATGTTCGAGGCGCTGTAAAGGTGTTTGGGCTTTTTTGGTCAGGATTTCTATTTTTTGTAAGATGTCGAGTTGTTCGTGGGTTATCGTAGAGAAGTCGTGTGTTTTGGCATTATCAAAAGATTCGTTTAATTCTTGTAACCGAGTAGAAAATACTTCCTCTGGTATTTTGACACGGGCAGGAATAGTGAAAGCGGCGAGAACAGCGGCGATAGTGGCGTGCACACCCGACAATAAAAAAGCAAGCCAAAGACCGCCAATCCCTACGACTGCATAAAAAATTGTATTTCTAAAACCCATCATATTGGCTATGATGAGGATGCCTAAAAAGACGATAGCAATAAAAATATTCCAAAAGTGAATATCGGAAGTATAAAAAAAAGCAATAACCAAAACCGCCCCTAAGTCATCGGCTATGGCCAAGGCTGTGAGAAAAACTTTTAAACTCAATGGTACTCGATCACCCAAAAGATAGAGTATGCCTAGGGCAAAAGCAATGTCTGTGGCCATCGGAATACCCCAGCCTGATGATGAAACGGTACCACGATTAAAAAATAAATAAATAAGTGCCGGGACGACCATACCACACACAGCAGCACTAATCGGTAGGATTGCATTTTTTGGTTCACTTAGTTCGCCAGAAATGATCTCCCTTTTTAATTCGAGGCCAACGACGAAAAAAAATATCGCCATCAAACCGTCATTGATCCAGTGGTGGAGGTCTTTGGTAAGTACATTTGAACCAAAACCGATGGTGATTTCAGTTTGCCAAAAATGATGGAAGGATTCGGCTAGTGGCGAATTTGAAATAATGATGGCGGCCGTAGCAGAAGAAAAAAGGATAATTCCACTCATGGTAGAATTATTGATAAACTGCTTGATAGGATCGAGCACTAACTTATCTGCTGGACTACGTTGTATAAAAGGTTCTGGCATATTGGCGTACTTTATTTTTGAGTTTAGTTTCTAAAGCTTATTAATTGTTATGTAAATATAGTAAAAAAACAAACGGCTAATTCTTTCATCGTGCAACAAATAATATGATTTTATATATAATAGGTCTACCCAATGGGTTAATCATCGAAAACGAAGATAGTGCGAGATTTGCTTTTGTGCAACGAAAAGTATGGCAAGTTTTCATTTCTTTTATGCACTTGTGGAAATAAAAAATAGGTTTGCCGCTAAAAAAAAATGTAACTACAAAATGGCAACCAAGTTATTGAAATACATTACATAATAAAAACTTTCGGTTACACAATTCACACATTAGTTGATAAAAAGGGGTAAATTGCATGTTGTTTTAAATTCATCGTTATTCCAAAACCAATGGTTCCCATCAACCACTCAACATTGCAATCCTAAAAACATGAAACTATATATAAAATACATGGTTTCTCTTCGATGCAAAATGATGGTAAAAGAAGAGTTGAAGAAACTTGGGATTCAATACATTTCAGTTGATTTAGGCGATGTAGTGATCATGGAAGATATAAATGAAGAACAACGAAATCAACTTAAAATTGCTTTGCTCAAATCAGGTCTTGAGTTGATGGACGATCAAAAAGCTATGTTGATAGAGCGAATAAAAAATGTAGTCGTAGAAATGGTACACTATGCCAGCGAACTGCCCAAAAAAAACTTCTCTGCTTATCTAGCGGATAAATTGAATTACGATTATACCTACCTTGCTAATTTATTTTCTGAAACAACGGGTGTAACCATTGAACATTTTATCATTGCCCACAAAATTGAAAAAGTAAAAGAGCTGCTCTTATATGACGAACTCAATCTGACACAAATTTCTTATCAACTCAATTACAGCAGTATAGCTCATTTGTCCAATCAATTTAAAAAAGTAACAGGTTTGACACCTACTTTCTACAAGAAGCTCAAACAAAAACGAAATAACCTGGAAGAAGTGTGAATAATGCAACTCTTTTACAGAATTGTGTAATGATTTTTCTTTAAAATTTACTAGCTTTGTATTAATCACATTTTGTGGGAAACATAATAAATGAAACATGAATTCAGGAAAAGTAATATTAGGATTATTAGCAGGTTTAGCTGTTGGAGCAACATTAGGAATTTTATTCGCACCAGATAAAGGCACAACAACTCGAAAGAAAATTTCGAAAAAAAGCCGTGGTTATGTCAACGATGTGGAGCATAAATTCAACGACTTTGTTGACGGTGTTTCAAAACAATATGAAGCAGTGAAAGAAGAAACCGCACGATTGATAAAAACCGGTAAAGACAAAGCAGAAGAACTTAAAGGAGACGTTAAGTCATAAAATGGAAATTCCAACCACTGTTATTGAAGAGCTGTACAAGCGGGTCGAGGCTTACAGTAAAACAACTATTGAACTTGCCAAACTTAAGGCCATAGAAACCACCTCAGTTGTGGTTTCGGCCTTAATATGGCGATTGAGTGTCATTATTACTATTTTTATTTTTATATTGGTTTTAAACATTGGAATTGCACTCTGGCTCGGTGAACTGCTGGGTAAATCTTATTATGGATTTTTTATAGTGGCGGGCTTTTATCTGTTCGGAGGATTAATCTTACATTTTTTCCTACGTAAATGGATAAAGAAAACAATGAGCAATTTTATTATTAATCAAACACTCCAGTAATCTCCTTTTTCTATTAATGAGAATGGGCTGAAAGGGCGACAGAGGTAAAACACATCATGAAATACACACATACAGCAAATAACCTTAGAGCAGCCATTCTCACGTTGGAAGTAAAACAAAAAGAAGAGGAAACCATATTAAAAGAACAATTTCAAATTGTTTTCGAAAGTATAAAACCAATCAATCTGATAAAAAGTACTATTAAAGAAATAACTGTTTCCGAAGATCTTAAGGACAATCTTTTCAACACCTCTGTTGGTATAACAACAGGTTATATTTCAAAAAAATTATTTGAGGGCGAATCTCACAATCCTTTACGAAAGATATTCGGAACTGCATTGATGTTTGGCATTACCAACACAGTAGCAAATAATCCTGAAACCATTAAAGCCGTTGCTAAAGTAATTTTTAAAATCGTTACCGGCCTTAAACCTAGGCACGTTGAACGAGCAAATTAAGCTTCCTTTTTACGCCAAAGTTTCACTCGTCATCATGGGTGCCTATTTTTTGATCAGTATGTTATATATTGGTCAGGATATTATTTTACCCGTCATTTATGCCACCATTCTTGCCATTGCCATCAGTCCGGCCGTCAACTATTTAGTGCGCATAAACATCAATCGTATACTTGCTATTTTCGTTGTCTTTCTTGCCGCAGTAATCATTATTGTTGCCCTCGTTGGCTTGATATCGATGCGGGCAAGTAGTTTCAGTGAGTCATTGCCTGAACTTGCCGATAAATTTCAGCATTTATTAAATCAACTGGTCTCGTGGGCCTCTGGTTATTTTAATATTCGTACCTTGAGTATAAATACATGGATAGACGAGTCAAAAGTAGAATTGCTTAGTCATACTAGTTCGGCTATTGGTTCGACCCTCCAAGCCCTTGGATATTTTCTTGAAGCGGCCACCTTCGTCCTTGTCTATATTTGTATGATTCTTTACTATCAATTGCATTTTACCGCATTTATACATAAACTCTTTAGTGCCGATGACGACAGCAGAGTCAGTGAAATACTTAAAAAAACAAAAAAAATTATCCAAGCCTATCTGTCTGGACTGTTTTTTGAGTTTGTCATCATGGCTGTTTTAAACTCAATCGGACTTCTTTTACTTGGAATTGACTATGCTATTGTATTGGGCATCATCGGTGCATTGCTCAACATCATACCTTTTATTGGTGGAATAGTAGCCGTGATATTGTATATGGTCATTGCATTAATTTCCAAAGAACCCATTTACATATTGTATGTAGCCATCCTGTATTCCGCTATTCAGCTTATTGACAACAACTACATCGTTCCAAAAATTATTGGCTCTAAAGTAAAGCTCAATGCCCCCGTAGCTTTGATTGCCGTCATCGCCGGAGCTGCATTATGGGGTATACCGGGCATGTTTCTCTCTATCCCACTCATCGCAATTATCAAACTCATCTGCGATCACATTGATTCACTAAAGCCCTGGGGTTTTTTATTGGGTGACGAAAGCCCATCACTCCTTATTATTAAATCTAATTTTAGGGTAAAAGGTATGATCAAAGTGCTTACAAAGAAAAAATAAAAACACCTGTATTAAAGCATCAAACTTATACATTATCTTTTTTTGTATGTGTGAATGATGTAACTCTATGTTTTTATTGTGTAACACTTTATTCAGTGAATGTAACCACCTTTGTATGGTAATTATTTTATTACAAACAACGTAAATAAATACATATGAAAACAATCGAAGTAAAAGGAAACTGGAACGAGCAAAAAGGAAAACTAAAACAACAATTTGCTACTTTGACAGACAACGATTTAATGTTTGCCGAAGGAAAAAAAGATGAGATGTTAGGTAAGCTCCAAATAAAACTTGGTAAATCAAAAGAAGAGTTGCAATCATTAATCGAAACACTTTAATCCGCTTCTTACATAAAAATTGAACCTTCTAGTTGTAGATTGACGAATAAAAATTTTAATCATTATTTATTAAACAAATTAACCACAATGAGACATTTATTAAAAAAAACACATTTTATCTTAGCAGTATTATTTTTTATTGGTGCACTAACCTTTTCGGGTTGTGATTCACCTGCTCAAAAAGTAGATACTGCACAAGATGATGTAATTCAAGCAGAAGAAAATCTAACAGATGCTAAGAATAATTACACAGAAGAAATTGCTAACTTCAAACAAGAATCCAATGAAAAAATCACTGCTTACGAAATAATGATTGCGGATTTAAAAGTAGAAATGAAAGATGCCAAAAAAGATGTTAAGGCTTCCTACGACAAACAAATTGCAGCATTGGAACAAAAAAATCTTGAAATGAAAAGAAGAATGAACGATTATCAAGATGACGGAGTGGATAAATGGCAATCTTTCAAAACTGAATTCAACCGCGATATGGAAGAACTTGGAAATTCACTTAGAGGTTTTACAGTAGACAACAAAAAATAAATTTGATTTTCTTTCTAAAGAATAAACAACAAAAGAGTGAATGACAGAAACCTAGTAATTTGTTGTAGTTCACTCTCCTGTTGCCTTATAAATAACTTTTAATCACATTAAAAATATAACAAAATGGGAAATTTATTATATACCATTGCGGTAATTCTGATCATTATATGGGCAATTGGTTTTTTTGGATACAGTTCTGGTGGCATTATTCATATACTTTTAGTCATTGCCGTCATTGTTGTTTTACTAAGAATCATTTCAGGAAAAAAAATTATTAATTAAAACACCCATCATTTAAAATTAAAAATCAAATATGAAACGGATAAATCTCATAACAATTCTTTTTTTAATTGGGACGACTTCATTTGCTCAAGCTTCATTAGAAAAAGGAAGAAATCAAATAAATTTGGGGGTTGGTCTATCGGGATGGGGCATTCCTGTATATTTAGGGTTTGATCATGGCACTAGCCAAGATATTACCTTAGGCCTTGAAGTTTCATTTCGTTCTTTCAATGAAAACTACAATTCCAATACTTATAAGCACAACATCATTGGTTTTTCTGGAAATGGCAATTATCATTTCAACAGAGTGTTAAACTTACCAAGAAAATTTGATTTTTATGCTGGACTAAATGTTGGCTTTTATTCATGGTCTTCGCCAAATGATTATAATGGGTCTAATACTTCAAGATTAGGATTAGGTGGCCAAGTTGGCTTTCGTTACTTTTTATCTTCCAAAACAGGTATAAATTTAGAATTTGGAGGCGGAAATGCTTTTTCCGGTGGGAAAATTGGATTGACCTTTAAATTATAAAGCATAATTTTTTTAGTGTCTATTTTACAATGCCTAGGAGTATGGCAAACATTGAAAGAGTATTTCAATGAGATATCTCCACTTTACCCGGAATCATCCACAATAATACATTTTAAGTAAATTAAATCATGACACAAAAAATATGTTTGCTCAGCGCCATTTGTTTTTTATCCATTGTCACCCTACAAGGCCAAGACAGTGAAAGGAGAGGTAAGTTTGAATTTGGCGCCAAAGCCGGAATCAATGTTTCAAATGTGTGGGATTCTCAAGGAGAGGAATTTAGTGCAGATTCGAGAGTGGGATTTGCCGGTGGGGTGTTTTTAGGAATACCTATTGGAAATATATTAGGATTCCAGCCTGAAGTTTTACTTTCTCAAAAAGGGATACAAGGATCAGGTACGTTGCTTGGTTTTCCTTATGGATTTACTAGAACCACAACTTATTTAGACATTCCATTGCAACTTCAAATTAAGCCTGCATCTTTTATCACCATATTGGCAGGACCACAATTTTCATACCTATTAAAACAAAAGGACGTATACACTTTTGGAGCCAACAGCTCAGATCAAGAACAAGAATTCAAAAACGACAATATTCGCAAAAATATTCTGGGATTTGTAGGAGGAGCAGACTTAATCTTTAAACCTTTAGTGATATCAGCCAGAGTGGGTTGGGATTTCCAAACCAATAATGGAGATGGAACTTCTTCCACTCCGAGATACAAAAATCAATGGTTGCAATTTACGTTGGGCTTCGTTTTTTAAAGAAAACACAAAATAAATTATTATTTTATTCATTATTAATATAATCACCATGTCAAAAGAAAAAGAAGGTAAAAAGAAGTCCGATAAAACGGCCGCTGCCAATACGCCTAAAGAAAAAAAAGCGCTTAAGGCGCTCAAAAAGTTGGATAAATACGATAATAAAAAGTTGGACATTTCCAATTCGTAGTATTTCAACTACCGTTCGATTAGTAATCTCTTTTGGTTTTAAAAGATCTTCCCTTAGAATGGCCAAACTTTATTGTTTGAGCTCGATCTATCTATGTATTTGTATGCTATTGTTTTAATTTAATCTTGCTGCCAACTTTGGCAAATAGAGTTTCATTGATGCACTCAATAACAGGCAAAGCTTACTATTATTATTTACGTAGTTCTATATTCATTGGGAATCAAATTTGTCCATTTTAAAAAATACATATTTATGAACACTTCAAAAATTTTAGGCGTAATACTGATTATTGCCAGTCTTTTCATTGGTTTTATTGGTATATCTAAAATTTCAGATAACAGTCAGCAAATCAACCTGCTTGGTTTAAAAATTGATGCATCAAATGAATCAGGTCAAAAAAAGGGTTTAATTTATGTCGGTTTAGCCGTTATCCTATTTGCTGGTGGAATCTATACCAGTAAATCCAAAATATAATGACATCGCCACTAACTTTCACAACTCAGAAGCCCCATTCCAGGGTCGTCGATTGTAAAATTATTTAAGTTAAGTGCTGGTCTGACTATTAAAAAAACTATTTTTATTCCCCTGAATCATATTCCATGAAAGGGATTTTGGTTGAAATCTTATTATTAAATGCTCCTGTTCTCCCATACGAAGAATATCTCTCCGGATTAAAATTCCAACGTGATAATAAATCCATTTCCACAAGTATGTTTGTAGGCCTTTTGTTTACTTTTTTATCGGCTTTTGGAAACTCTAATTGTATAATCTAATTGTCTCCGGAAACCCAACAACCTTTATCATCAAAACCACGAAGGTATCCTCGAAGAAGAACATTTGATGGATAGATTTATGCATTTACCCTTTATGTGCTATAAAAATGAAACAGTGAATCTTCCTTGTCGGAAAATTCACTGTTTCAGTATGGAAAGTTAAAGTAACTTACGACACCAATTTATTCTTTAGAAAACCAAGGCCTTATCAATGTCTAAAAATGTAAAACTTACACTAAGATTTGTGGGCAAACAAATAGAATATAGTTAATTGTCCTCCTCTATTGAAAGACTTATTTGAAGAAACATCAATATCGGTCAATCCATGGTTGTAACGAACATCAATACCCAGTCCGGTAGATGGTTTTACATAACTCATACCCACCGAAACGCCTATATCAGTGCTTTTAAAACTTGATTTCAAATCTACTTCGTTGCTTCCAGACACAAATTTAGCGCCTGTGAGAAAACCGACTTGTGGGCCAGCCTGCAACCTGAATCCGTTGTCATACATATATTGGAAAATCAACGGAATATTAATGTAGTTCAGGTTTAGCTTACTATCACTTCCACTAATTTTGTAGGATGATCCTTGTACAGAATATACAATTTCCGGTTGAAATGCATATTTCTGACTAAGGTGAATATGGCCCAATAAGCCTGCCACAAAACCTAGTTTTACGTTATAATCTGTGTTGTTGTTGCTCGAAATAGTAAAGGCGTTTAAGCCACCTTTTATTCCGATGTTAATGTGTTGAGCTTGAATAGTACCCGTTACCAACACTAAAGCAATTGTCAAAAATTTTAAACGATTCATATAATTATTTTATTTGGTTTTTCTCTATCATTTAATATTCGAAAAACCATGGTGAACATCAAAAGTACTTCAATCTTGGGTCAGTTATGTTACACAATTTTTTATATAAATTACACAATTCTCATGTTTTGGATGTTCCATTTTTTCATGAAATTTTAAAAAGTATAACTTATTCATATCTCGTTTCCATCAAGGCAACGGTCTGACCCAATATTTTTCATCAACAAATTAAATCAACCAAACCAGAGGTTTTTGCTTCATGGGCCAACAATATTTTGATGGGGAGATTAAGTCAACCAGAAGATGTAGTGGGTGTAGTTTCTTTTCTGGCTAGTAAAGATGCATCATTCATCACGGCTGAAACAATACAAGTTGGCGGAGGACAAGTATTGGGAATTTAAATAACAATGAATAAATAGAGAAAAACAATGAAAAAATTTAAAGGGAAAGTAGCCATTGTAACAGGAGGTTCTAGGGATATAGGAAGAGCAATTTCTATAAAGCTAGCAAAAGAAGGAGCTAAAGTAGTAGTAAATTATTTTAGTTCTGAATCTAGTGCAAAAGAGACAATAGATGAAATAAAATCTTTCAGAGGTGAAGCAATTGCTGTGAAAGCAGATGTTTCAAATTTGGATGGAATTGCCCTATTAAAAACAAAAGCTATAGAAGCATTTGGAAAAAAATGTCGATATACTTGTTAATAATGCAGGAGGGCTTTTTGCACCTAAAACTTTACAAGAGTTAGATGAATCCTTTTATGGATTAATTATGGATGTAAATTTTAAGGCTACTGTATTTGTGACCCAGGCATTTGAGCCATTGATGAGTAAAGGATCATCTATTATAAATCTTTCTTCACAAGCAGCTAGAGATGGCGGGGGAGGTGGATCTTCTTTGTATGCCTCGTCCAAAGGCGCCGTTACCGCTTTTACTAGGGCAATGGCGAAAGAGCTTGGACCTAAAGGTATCAGGGTAAATGCACTATGTCCGGGAATGATAGCTACAAAATTTCACGATGACTTTACGAAAGACGAAGTTAGGGTAAATGTTGCCAATGGTACGCCACTTAGAAGAGAAGGCCAGGCTTTAGAGATTGCTGATCTGGTAGTTTATTTAGCCTCTGACAAAGCTTCATTTATTACAGGAAACAATGTTGATATTAATGGAGGAATGGGTTCACAATTAATCATCAAAGATATAATTGAAAAAGGATGGTACGATGAATTGGAATCTAATGGTCGAAGTATCCTTGAAAAGATTAAAAAGATTCGATCTTAAAAATATTCTAAAATTTAAAAGATGTATAAACAAAAGCCCCTCAATCAACAAAGATTAAGGGGCTTTTGGGTGGGCCCACCAGGACTTGATTAGTATTTGATTATCAACAATATACATGATTTCTAAATACAACTGCCTGGTTGACTGCCTGATTTTATTAATTTATACATAAAAACGTTAAAAATTTATTGAATTCATCAATTTATAATCTAAATCAATTTAATATTACTTAAACTCATTAAAAACTTCAAATTCAAAATATCTTTGTAAATCTTTTGGTTTCCCAGATTCGTAAAATTTTTTTAGATTTATATCAATTATTCTATCAATATATTTCCTATGCTCTTTCAATAACTTATTTTCTATTTCAATACTTTTGTCCAATCCTAAAATTTCAAGTCTATTTAACTCTAAATCAGACAATGAAACTCTTTGGC
>JBATMZ010000041.1:0-3748 GCA_049290115.1 Saprospiraceae bacterium
AAGATTAAATAAGATTCTCTAGCAAAAATGATTCTAATTTATTCTCAAAGGACTTTTAGACTTATAGTTTTCTTTAGTTTGGGGTTTGTTCAACTTACTTATTCCCGCCACACTTTTTCTCCACATATCTTACAAGTCATTGGTTTTCAATATATTTTATGTACACCATAGGTTGCGCTTATATTTTTTGTATTTGTTTTTAAACATTTGCACATGTTAAAAAACGTTTGTACATGACTGTGTTTCTTTGATTCTGACCTTCTTCCAAACTTGTTCTTTTTTTTCTCCCCCGCCTTTTTCAGTCATGCTTTCGTTAGCAAATATACTCTTTCTTTTGATATGTCATAAGCATACGCCGCAAAAAAAATAATCTGAAACATGGGGTAAAAAACGTTTCCTATTCTACTATGGAATTTATGCTCTTCCCATCAACCAAAAAATAGGTAAATAAATTTTCTTTACGTGTTCTTTTCCTCTCAAATAAAAATACACTTTTTCCAAATATACCTAGGTTTATCACCACCAATATGAATCAGGTTATGCTTGTGCTCCAAATACCGAAAATGTGCAACTCGTGCTATCTTTCGTTAAACGTATTAATAGAACGTATTCCTTTTTTTGTTTTACCCCTTACCCTGAAGGGAGCCAAAAAAAGCAATACAAGAATACGGTACTTTTAGCACTATAATTTTCCTTTTGGCTGAATCCAATGAAAGAGTGGGAGATACTCAAATTGGGTTTTAGTCCTGCCATCAGCCAAAAGAGTAGGAGTAGGATAACAAGAGAGCTGAAAGCGATGGATTTTCATTGCTGGGTACACTTCCCCATCCGCAAGATTGCTGAATTGCTCAAACTCAAAATACGAGGCTGGATAAACTATTATGGTAAGTTCCGAATGAGTGAAATGCGGAAAGTATTCCGCTTGTTGCACATACGACTTGTAAAATGGATACGCAACAAATACCGTAGGTACCGGAAACAACGATGGTATGTTGTGTATAAGTTTTTGCAACGTCTATCAAAGGACTTTCCCAATTTGTTTGGACACTGACAGTATGAAGGTTTTCGACCTTAAATGATTTGGATGAAGAAGAGCCGTATGAATCGAGAGGTTCACGTACGGTTCTTAGAGAGGTTTGGGGGTGAGATTGTCCTTTACTTAGTCGACCTATATTTCTTCATATTCTCCTGTCTCATGGAAAAACTCAATAAGTCTATTTTGAAGTTTGTAGTCGCTGTCTTTTTCAAGTATTAAGTTTATTGAGTCTCCAACTCCATTTTCTGCGATTACAACTGATTTATAAGTTTCAGGATACCTGTCAGCGTATTCAGATTGGGTATAGAATTTGGAAATTAGCAATAAAGTATATCCTCTAATTTTAAGTCTTTTGTTCAAATAGTTGTTTTTAAATACTTGAGGAAAAAGAACGTCCAGTTCAATTTCCTTCTTTGAAAATTTATCGTCTTGTATCTGTGAAACTTCGAATGCTTTGCCTGACTTCTCTAGCCTTTCAACCTTTGCAAAATAAAACTTATCTTCTTCCGATTCTTTATAAGTTAATCTTGAAGGTAGCTTTGTGTTTATGGATAGGTTATTTTTGTTCTCGTATTCAGTTTGTTCAATTTTTATGTTTAATAATTGTGCTGATTTAAAACTAATTTGATTTGGAAAATTTTTCTCTAAAGCATCTTTCAAATACTGGTTTACAATTACTTTTCCGTGGACTGAATATGTGTACAAGTCGTAATCGGTTTTTAACTTATAGAAACCTGGCTTAATATTTACGCCATAACCATTTGGCGAGTACAATTTCTTTAACTTGTCTTTCACTTCCATTAATTCGGAATAACTTCTGATTTTATCCTCTACAATTCCACTCCCTTTATTATTGAAGTCCTTATATGAGTAGCTGAAAGAATTATTTTCATAATCCAAATCTTTATTTAGAGTGTCAAACGCTAAGTGTAAAATATAAAACTTCGTATTAGTTTTTAGTTTTTTCGGAACGAGGTTTATTTCATGATATTCGTGGTGAGGAAGTTTAAATTGGGCGAGAATTTGTCTTACATTTTCGCTTATTAGTAGTGTTGTGAAGTATGAAAATGAAGTGAAACGAGGTATTTCATACAGTCTGTCCGGTCCTTCTTGTAAAGAACCGTTAACTAAAGTAAGTTTATTGGAAATCTTAAAAGGTTCTCTATTTTCTTTGAAATCATTAAATGGATTTGAACCTTCAATTTGAAATTCAGGAGTTAATCCTTGAATGTCATTTTGTAAAGGCTCGAAAAAATAATAGCGTTGACTGTAATCAAATTTGTTTTCAAAAATTTCTTCAATAGAACTTCCCTTTATTATTGGGACAATTACCTTTTCATAAATGACTTTTTGATTATGGTGAAAGGTAGTTTTATTGAAAATTTTATCGAAGTCACTTTCGTTATACTCTTTTATTTCCTGTGTGTCAAATGTGTTTTTGGGTAATACTTTTATTGCGTACTTGTCAATTAGATTTTTTGTTAAACGAGGATTGTCTTCAATTACAAACAGTTTTTTTGAGTATTTAATGATAAAATCATCAGTTATTGGCAAATTCCGATTGCGTCCTAAATAATACCAGTCGAGTCTTTTCTTAAATCTGTCTATTTTTTCTTCGTCCCAATAAATTGCATTATTCCAAGCTAGTTCATGCCAAATAAAACGGTCTTCGTATTTCTCTAAAAAGTCCAAGTCCCATGAAATGAGTTTATTCTTGCTTATAGATGTCCAATCCAATTCATACTCATATTTGGCAATAGAGTCTTTGTCAAGTTGGTAAAACTCGCAAGTGTGGTATAGAAAAATGTCCCAATAGTATTTTAGTATTTTGTCTGTCTGCATGTGTCTGTGAAAATTACGGCCAACGTCCAAGGCTATGTGATGTTTTTGGCGATAGCCAAAATATCATCATAGCCTTTGTGTGTGCCTTGAATGGCAAATGTACAACTCAGTAATGAGAAGTACAAACTGTTTAAAGAAACAGTTTATCTGGAGAGTGAAAGTCTCTCATACGCTGGTGTAACGCCCAGAAGTATGAGCAAGCTGCAAGGTGGTATAGAGCGATCTATGCACTGAAGTAAGCAGGACTGCAAAGGTCGGTACTGACGAATAGTGAACGAAGTGAAGTTTCTAAAGGAAACCAAAGACATAGAAATGTCTTTGACGAAGAGAAGAGCGAAGCGGTCGGATTAGAGGCTTGACAGGTTGGGTAAGATGACTGACCGACCCCGAAGGGTGAAGTACGACAGTACTTCAAGGGATGGAACCGCGAAAGCGGGTGGGAAGCCATACTAACGCCCGAAGTTTGGATACCTGTTGAGTAGATTCGGCAGCGATTGACTGAAAGATATTTGTCTTACCGAGATGACTGAACGGTGCGCAGCAAAATCGTGATAAGAAATCACGATTTAGTGAAGGAACTGCAAACCACGGCTTGCAGCTAGAGATTAACATATTTTTAAAAAGTAACGGAGAAGTCAGTCCCGCAGCATTGCGGGATCATAGTACCCATAGTAACGAGTTCGGGCTGTTAAAACCATACCCGATAGGTCTCACAAGTGGGGAAGGACTGAACGTAATTCTCCAAAAATTCGAATAGGAAAGACTTTCTTAGCCTATTCTTAAAGTAATGGATAGCCCAAACAGGTGAAAAGAGCTATTTGGTTGATGAGTTACGAACCGCCGTATACGAGACCCGTACGTACGGTGGTG
>JBATMZ010000042.1:0-1813 GCA_049290115.1 Saprospiraceae bacterium
GACGAGTGTTGTATCAAAACCGGTTATTTTAAACAAACTTATGTTGATTTGTTTAGCGAATAAGGCGTTACATTCGTCTTTTACATTGACTGTAAGTTGGGGTGCCTGAGATATCAGGCTCCAAGCAAACATTAAAAAAGGGAGGGTTAAAAAATTCTTTTTCATGATTAGATGGTTTTAAAAGTTAAAAAAGTTTATAATTTAATGATTTTATACACTGATTGGGATTTGAATCCGGATCTTATATACAAGATGTTAAGACCTGTAAACATCCTATTTGTGGACAGTATATTTTGCCCTTGGACAAGTTTGCCTTCATCAAGAATTTTTCCTTCCATAGTTTGGATCGAAAAACTGAATTCTTTATCAGATGCTTGAGGGATGTCGACTGTGATCACATCTTCTGCCGGATTCGGGTACAGGTTGATATTTTTATGCTCCGGAGGTACAGATGATTGTGATAAAATGAAACTTTCGCCAAGAGTATAAAATTGAGTTGTGCTGGCAATAGGATCTCCAAAGTTGAAGAATATCTTTGCTGAGTTTTCTATTATTGTTCCTGGTTTGGCGTTCTGACTCACCTTAATTTTGTATTTTACAAATCCCTGATATTCAGTCGATAATCCTGGTGCTATACTATCTAAAACAAAAACCAGCTCTCTTTCTTCATGGATAAAAATCCTGTAGGGATGGCTTGAAGCACCCAATTCAAGTGTGCTGATATCAAATGCTTCATTTATTTTGGTTTTGATGATTACAGAATGAATTTTATCTGTCATCTGAGGTTTATTAAATGAAAAAACAAATTCTGGATAGGCATCCATTTTGATATAATGCTCCGTTCCATAACCTTTTGGCATGCCGGTGATGTCTATTGGGTTGAGTTGTGGGTCACTTTCCCTGCAATCTGTATCTGAAAAGATATCCCGGTCTGTCTCCTCAAATTGTGTGACAAATCCCTTGCTATAACTTCCGGAATTGTTTGTACCACAACCTTCGATAGCTGCCGATACCATCACCGATCTATATGGGTAACCTTTATCCTGATCGGCAGTCAGTCGGTAAGTAGTACCATCAGCCGGCAATTCTATTTTGAGTTCCTTTTGTTTGTCAAGTTTGAACGGTTGTGAAGGTCTCAGAACATCTTCTTCTGTCACAATATAGTGCCTGATATCCAGCATGTCATTAGTCCCGGTATTTTTGATGATGAATTGCACCTTTTTGCCGGATTCATCACAATGGGGTGTCACCTGTAAGTCTGCACCAGACCATGCGGGGACCGGCGTACATGGAGCAACAGGTGACACTCTTGCAGATATACAATATGTTCTGCCTATGGAATTCTGGTCACAATCTGATTTAAATACAATCCTGATGGTATCTTTTTGTAGTGGTAAAAGATTACCTAAATCAAATTGTAAAGTATTTTCATTTATAGTTAGAGGGCTTCGATCAGACTTTATATAGGTAAAGTATTTACTAAATGTAACATCAATTTTTAAATTATTTGCCGCTTCAGTTCCTTGATTTTGATAAATCAGCGTATAGATATTTTCTTTGCAGTGTATCACTGATGGAGTGGAAATATCCACTTTGATCTGAGGGCAAAGTATTTTGTTTTTGGCAATAAAATCCAGATTAAAAATGTCTTTATCTTCGATGTTTACAGTTTGTTCAGGAAGACACAGGCTCCAGGATTCATTTTTGGGGGATACTTTTACCCGATATGTTCCTTTTGGTAAATGGGAAGAGTAGTTACCCTGTGCATCAGTGATCTGATAATATTGTAATGTGCCTTTTTCAAATTCCACCA
>JBATMZ010000043.1:0-74973 GCA_049290115.1 Saprospiraceae bacterium
GGAGTTCGGAAGTAAGCAACAATCAACAATTGCCCTACGGATGTCAACTCAGTGATGGAAAAACCTTGGTCGCTATGACTACGCCTGGCTTTTCCTACATAGGATCAGTCTGGGCCATCAATGAAGACAAAAGTGTCGCCTGGAAGTTTGAATTTCCGGATAAAAACGGGGGTCAAAGGAGAGAAATCAGAAGACTAAAACAGTTGAAGAATGGCGATATTCTGGGTGTCGGTCAATATGGTGACACGAGAAATGACAATCCCGATTTTCTCCAGATTCCGTTTATGTTCAGACTTACCGATAAAGGGCAGTTGTTGTGGCTGAAGGCATTTTACAGAGATGTATATTTATCGGAAAACGTACTTATAAACGGACATTTTTTGGACGCAACAGAACTGGAAAACGGGGACATCCTTGCAGTAGGGCAAATCGGTAATTATTTGACTTTTGACCCGATTATCGGAGGACCACGACCCGACAACGACATCCTCATAGTCCGAACGGATGCCAATGGGTGTATTAATGACGCTTGTCTGAAAGTGACAAAACTGGAGGACGTCATCAGTGCCACAACCAACCACCTGAGCCATTTGCCGGTGTCTTATCTTTTTCCCAATCCGTCCGGAGGTCATACAGATATTTTTAATCCTGAACAAGTTCTGTTTATAGAACTTTACGATATAGCTGGTACTAAGGTGTACGAAACCTATGACATTACCAACGGCATTCAGACCGAAGGCCTTCATGGGATGTATCTGGCACATATTCATATTAAATCCGGAGAGGTGGTGAGGCAGAAAGTGGTTTTTTATTGAAATAGAACGAAAATGGAGTATCAAACAAATTTGTGTTTATATCCTTGATGGCCAAGGTTACGTCTCTGTCAAATCACATAAAACCAATGAAAATCTTTCATCGACCAATATCTTGCTGGTCATCCTGGATGCAGATGGCTGTATAGAGGGCTTGGCATGTGAAAGAGTTCACTTCGTGGTGAACACACTGGATATGATTGATCAGACAATGTTGTAGATCCTGTGACGGACTCTAATAATAGTACCATTATGCGAGATGATATTATTTCAGGATTTACTCCTGGAATGTTTTTTGGAGCATTAATTCCTAATGTAAACAGTGTCAGAGGTTTTCGGGATCGGTTAAGCACTTTAAGTCTAGGTTCAACTCCAAATACATTATCAGAATTTAATGCGCTTGTGGACGTATATGATGTTTTTAACTAACTTTGTTAAATGACCGGTGGATAAAAATAGTTTATCCGCCGGATAAAAATTAATCGTGATGAAGTCAATTTATTTTTATTTATCTATTAGTTTTTTTACATCCTGCAGATTATTTGAAATCTCAGAACCTATACCTTGCCCTTATCCTGAAGCGAATAACAATAGCCACCAGTTTCTCATACCTGTTATTATTTCTCCTCATCAAAAAACGTATAATGTAGGTGACACACTTCACATCAATGCGACTTTTCGTGACTCGATGTTTGATTACAACACTAAACAAACATTTTTGATTCAGAATTTTCCTTTTGACGTTGGTGTAAAATTGTGGAGATTTGAAAATGATTCGACCTGGCAAAATGGGCTCAAAGTAAATACATATCTGATAGATTCTTCAAATCTAAGGCGTTTTGATTCCAATGACGATTATGTCGGCATTCAATACATAAAATTTGTAGAAAGGAATAACATGTATTCTTTTGAAATGGACATTATTCTTCAAAAAAAAGGAAGGTATATTTTTCAGTTTGAAGATTTTATTAATAGATATCCCCCTGATTATTATGACGAAAAAATAGAGTACTACACTTTTGAAGGACAGTGTGATTTTAAAAAAAGCCCTGTAGCAATGGTCCAAGGTGACGATCACATGTTAGATTTTGAACCCGAACTATTGCATATCGACAATAATGTGTATCGAAATGGATACTACTCCATAAAATATAAAAGATCTAATGAGTCACCATATGGAAATGGTTCCATTGCATGGGAAATGACTAGTACATATTGTTTTGAGGTAAAATAAGCTTAATGAGAACAAAATGATATATTTTTGAAAAATATTGAATGATGTTGGTCGATTTAATCAATCAATGTTTAACCTAATATACAATTTTTATCAATGAATAAATATTTGTTTTTTTCCTTTATTATATTTCTTCACGGGTGTATCACGGAAACTGATAATTGCGGCTACACCCCTTTGTTAGTGGGGGCAAGACATGTTCTTAAAGTGCCAATACATGCTGTACCCAATAAATCTTCATATCAAATTGGGGATACACTTTCCATAATTGTTAGTATGACCGATTCAATTTATGATATTAATACAGAAATGACATTTAAAATTGAAAAATTTCTGTTTAAACCGGTATTGGGACTTTATAATTTTAATTCTGAAGGCGAATTCTTACAAAGAGGTTTTGAAAGTCATACTATTTTCATAGACAGTATATACAAACCAATATATAAAACAATTATAACTGCAAACACCTATTATGTAAATAGCCGATACGAATTTCTAATAAACATAGTTTTACAAACCAAAGGCAGATATGTTTTTCAAATGCAAGATGTATATGAAATCTATAAGTCGGGTGGAAATCCGGACCGTTGGAATTCCTATGCAGATACGATTACATTTGACGGAAAATGTCCAGATTGGAAGTACAAGATTAGTAATATGATTGAAGGTGAAAATCATTTAGAAGAATTTGAAAGGGAGTTGGTTTATATTGATTCAATCAATTATGACAACTTTTATACGACAAAATATAAACATTCGTGGCAAAGTCCATATGGATCAGGTCTATTTGCTTGGGAGGAGACTGGTACCTATTGTTTTGAAGTGAAGTAGGTTCTTATATTGTTGGGAAAGACATGGGAATAAGCCAGTGCTTATTAAATAGTGATTATACTTTTCAGGTTTAGCGATGATGGAGGCAATGTCACCAATAAAAAAATCGTTGTAATTGAATAATCTCTTAGAGGCCGGTATGGGAAGAAATTGATATATCGTCGTATCCGTCAGGAAGATATAATATCGAGTTTTATCCCGATGACCATCAGGAAAGGATATTTTACGGAAAGCAGGTGGTGAAGATGTAGGATTTGGGGGATTTGTAAAATTTCATATAGTGCCAGTAGCACAGCTTACCACCGTCCTTTCCCCGATTGTCGGTCCCGAAATTTTCGGGATGTAACCCCGATACATCATTCTTTTTTATTTATTTGACTGGTTACATGTGATTTAGTTCCCTTCGAGTGGCTTTCCGCTGTCATACCTATTTAAAAAACAAGTCAACTTACCAAATAGTTATCTCCCTTACGGCGTAAACTTATACCCCACGGACCTGATGGAATGAAAATACCTAGGATTTTTATGGTCGGATTCGAAATATTTCCGAAAGGATAAAATAAAATTATCAATGGTGCGTGTAGAAGGGTAAACATCGTAACCCCAAACGGCTTGTAAAATTTGGTTTCTCGACACTACTTCGTTGGCACGGTCAACAAATAATTGTAGTAATAAAGCTTCTTTTTTAGTCAATTCAATTACGCCATTCCTCCCCAAAGCCATATAGGTCGTAAAATTAATTTCGTTGTCGCCAAAACGGTATATCCCTGTTTCCGTCGCTTTGTCTTCCGAGGTTCGTCTCAACAAATTATTCACTCGAAGTAACAATTCTTCCAATTGAAATGGTTTTGAAAGATAGTCATCGGCACCCAGTTTTAATCCTTGTATTCTGTCTTGCGAAGTATCTTTGGCAGAGATGATGATGATGCCTATTTTTTTATTTTTGAGCCGCACATATTCACACACTTTTAATCCACTTAATCCCGGAAGCATGATGTCTAAAATCAATAGGTCAAAATGCTGACTTTCGGCTATGTGTAATGCTTGTAGGCCATCATCACAAGCCACGACCTCAAAGCCCTCTAATGTTAGATTCATTTGAATGACTTTATTTAAACTTTCTTCATCTTCTACTAAAAGAATTCTCATAAGTTGGCTAAGATTTATGCGGGTAATTGAACAGTAAATATACTTCCATTCGGAAAATTGTCGGAAACTTCAATTTTTCCTTTATGGGCTTTCACAATTTTATAAGCAATATATAAACCAAGTCCAGTGCCTTTTGTTGATCTATTTTCTTCATTTCCAACTCTAAAAAATTGGTCAAATATTTTCTTTTTATCCATGTTTGAAATACCTATTCCACGGTCTTTTACGCTAATGGATAACATCTCACCCTCACTTTTGGCTATAATGTCTAACACTGGATCTTTTTCGGAATATTTAATGCCATTCTCAAGTAGATTGGAGATCACAGATGTAAAAGATTCCTGGTCAATTTTGGCTTCAATGTGATTAGGGAAGTCCGTAGTTATCGTGACATTTTTATGGTTCCTTTTCAAACGTTGAATTTGATCTTCTAAAATGGATGATAAATTTACCCACTCAAAGTTGTACTTGTAATACGATTGAAGCTTTGCAGATAACAGGAGGTTGTTGATGAGTTTTTCTAATCGTTTGCTTTCCAAAAGAATATTGGCTAATAATTCGTTTTGAGTAGTTTTGTCGAGCTCCCTTTTTTGTAAGGTTTCGGTAATGAGGTTGACAGAAGCTATAGGTGATTTTAGTTCGTGGGTAATCGATAATAAAAAGTTTTTTTGACGTTGAATGTTGTCCAATTGTCTGTTGAACATTCGCTGAATGACGTATAGACCAATAATCAACATGAAACCAAAAACCAATCCTTCGCCTAAAATCATTTTGGCTTTTCTGTCGTGATATGTTTTAAGTTGGTTAAGTTTGGTTTGGTAATTGGTATCAGAAATATCCAGTTGTTCTACTTTTACTTTGTACAGGTCTTTGTTGTTTTTGGTCAAGAGTACCGACCACCATATTAAGGCAAAAGACATATAAAACATTACGGCATACGAAACAATCCTCATACTTTAGATATATCCAACATAGTTAAAAGGGGTAATATTCAACAGGGTTTTTTTTACATCATCATTGATAGGTAATTGTTGAATAAAACACTGAATACTTTCTTTTGTAATGGCGTCTTTTCCTCTCGTCAAATCTTTCAACAATTCGTAAGGGTTGCTCAATCCAGTTTTCCTTAATACACTTTGAATAGCCTCCGCAACGACTGCCCAGTTTTGGTCGAGGTCTTCTTCCATTTTTACCTTGTTGACGATGATTTTAGACAAACCTTTTTCGAGAGAAGATAGTGCAATCATTACATGTGCAAAAGGAACACCCCAATTTCGCAGCACCGTACTATCTGTCAAATCTCTTTGTAACCTCGAAACGGGAAGCTTTTCAGCTAAATGGTAAAAAATCGCATTGGCCATACCGAGATTGCCTTCTGCATTTTCAAAATCAATGGGATTGACTTTGTGCGGCATGGCAGAAGAACCAATTTCACCTTCCACCACTTTTTGTTTAAAATATTCCATGGAAATGTAAGACCAAATATCTCTACATAAATCGATCAAAATGGTATTGATACGTGCGTAATTATGTGCTATCCCCGCCAAATCATCGTAGTGCGCAATTTGGGTTGTGTATCGCGAACGGTGTAGTCCCCAAGATATACATAATCTGTCGGCAAATCCAATCCAATCTAGTGAAGGGAAAGCGACGAGGTGTGCATTAAAATTTCCAGTAGCACCGCCAAATTTACACTTGATGGTTTGTACTTCCAAAATGTTGACTTGATCGTTTAATCTTTCTACAAAAACATTAAATTCCTTTCCTAGGGTAGTAGGCGAGGCAGGTTGACCGTGGGTACGGGCTAACATAGGAATTCCAACGTATTCTTGAGCATGTTTTTCAAGTTGGCTTATGAAACTTTTTATTGCGGGTAAAAGAATATTTTTTTGACATTCCAAATGTGAAAGTGGAATGGCAGTATTATTAATGTCTTGTGAGGTAAGTCCAAAATGAACATATTCTTTATACTCTTCAAGGTTATACTCTTCTAATTTTTGTTTGATAAAATATTCAACAGCCTTGACGTCATGGTTGGTTGTTTTTTCAATCCGCTTAATGTCTTCCGCATCCTCGCTAGAAAACTGTTGGTATATAAGGTCGATGTTTTTTAATCGATCAAGATCAATGTCCATTCCATCATTTTTTTTCAAAAACTGAAGTAAAGCTTTAAAATATTCTACTTCAATTCTAACCCTATAATGTATTAATCCAAATTCAGAAAAATATGGTGATAAGGGAAGGCTTTTACTTTCATAACGTCCATCGACAGGTGAAACGGCTAGTAACATAAGGTTAATTTTTATGGCTTGGTAATTCTATCTTGTAAGTTTTTTGACTCTTCGATTCTTTTTATATAAAAATAAGTTTCAACCTGAGAGCGAACGGCGATGTCACTAATATTTTTTTTGTATTGGTTGGATTGTTTGTTGTCTACAATCCTTGCTTTGACGTTATCATTTAATTGAATGTTCAAGCAGGTGATGATTCTCTTGGCAATATCTGGATCGTATATAGGGAACAATGTTTCTACCCTAAAATGAAGATTTCTAACCATCCAATCCGCAGAGGAAAGATATACTTCTTCTTGGCCTGCATTAAAAAATATAAATACCCTGGCATGTTCTAAATAGCGATCAACTATTGAAATTACTTGAATGTTTTCACTTAATCCTGGAACATCAGGCACCAAACAACAAATACCTCTGACGATCAATTTAATGATGACCCCTGCTTGACTAGCTTCGTAGAGCAAATCGATCATTTCTTTATCCTGAATACTATTCATTTTTAGGGTCATAGACGCTTTTTTTCCTTTGCGTGCATAGTCAATTTCCCTGCTGATGAGTGCCATGAATTTTTCCTTCAGATTGAACAATCCAATACCCAAGTGAATGAATTCTTGTTGTGGTCTATGTTTTGTTTCCAAAAAAGTAAAAACCCTGGCAGCTTCTGCCGTTATCCTTCTATCACTGGTAAATAAGCCAAAATCCGAATAAACTTTAGCTGTTTCTTCGTGAAAATTTCCAGTACTCAAATACGTGTAGAGCATTGGTTTTCCGTTTTCAAGCCTTCTAACCAGTGCAATTTTAGAATGCACTTTATAGCCTGGCATACTATAATGGACGGTCACGCCTGCACTTTCTAATTCTTCGCCCCATTTCAAATTGGCTTCTTCATCAAAACGAGCCTTCACTTCGATAAAAGTACTGACTTGTTTACCATTTTTAACGGCATTTTTTAACGCAACCATAATCCTAGAAACTTTGGCCACCCGATATTGGATGACTTTGATGTGGGTTACTTCTGGATCAAAAGCGGCGTCTTCAAAAAATTTAATTACTGATTCAAAACTATTGTACGGCATGTGGACCATGTAGTCTTTTTCAGCTATTTTTTCGAAAATGGATTCACTTTCTTCCAACTCTGAGATGGATATAGGTGCCAGTTTTGAATCCTTGATCATGTGGATACCGAAGTCTGGGAATTTAAAAAAATCCGAGTTATTATGGTATCTTCCTTCGGGTAGTAAGTCCAGTTTTTGTAGTTCGAATACATAGGTCAAATAGTCCAAAAAGTGTTTGGGCATGGTTCGGTCATAGACCATTCTTGAAGCCAAGCCAATACTTCTTTTAGATACACTTTTTTTGATTTTGGCAATCAAGTCTCCTGTATATTCATCGTCGATGTATAACTCTGCATCTCTGGTCAATTTGATCGAAAATGAATCCTGGATATCATAACCCGGAAATATCAATCGAACACTGTGGCGAACAGCGTCGTCAAGCATGATGATTTGTTTTACATTGGATGACCGAGAGGGCAATTCTAAAAACCTGGACAAATGATCCGATGGTATTTTTACGATAGCGTATTCAGAAATTGGTTTTGACACTTCTTTACTATGAAGGTGTAAGGCTAGATATAAGGCGCCATTATTCAAAAAAGGTTTTACTTTTTTACCTACCAAAACGACGGGCTGTACGAAAGGCAACATATTTTCATTAAAATACGTATCAATATATTCGACTTGTTCCTTCGTCAGATTTTTTCTCGAAATGATATGAATGTTGTGTTTTTTCAATTCGGGAATAATCATTTTTTCATAAATACGGCTGAATTCCGTTTGATGGCTATTGGCTGTGGTCAATATTTGTTGTAAAACCTCTTCAGGATTAAAGTCCAACGTTTTTCTTGTAGCTTTGTCTGCTCTGGCAAAACTGCGATGATTGGCCACTCGAACTCGGAAAAATTCATCTAAATTGGAAGAGTAGATAGCGAGAAACTTAAGTCGCTCTAATAAAGGAACGGACGGGTCTTTGGCTTCTTGGAGTACCCTGTAATTGAAGGACAACCAGCTTACATCGCGGTGTATATATTGATTATGTTTATGCATTGTGGACAAGTATGAATTGCAAAAATAGTTAATTTAAAGAGAGTTGTCGGAATACAAACGATGACTATTTTATTAATTATATAAATATTGATAAAAATTTGGATTTAGGTAGAGAATGTATGTATTATTTATAGAACAAAATTATAATAGCACATATTGAAGTTTTTAAATAATACTTCTAGCAGGTTTTATCGAGGCCAATAGAACGTTTACTGTTGTACTTTATATCGATCATACTCATTTTGGAGATTAATTGATGGATAATTGTTGTGTCTTCACGCTGGTTTGTTAAGGGCGTATCTTTGAGTTTGTAAAAGATTGAACCGTATTTTTTTTATACCCTCGCGTTTCAAACATGATTTCTTTTGTCTCTACGAATGACCGATTTTATTTTATTGTATGAAAGTAGTAATTTGTAAAAAACGCTATGTTGATTCTACATTCACTCTTGTTGTTTTGAACCAAAGTCGAAATTTAAAGCAGCTAGGTTTAATAGGACAAGCTAGCGCAAATCATTAATCAAATCATCGAATATTCAAGTTGAGATAAATCGTTTTTCATTTGTGCCATTTAATTTGTACACATAGGTGATATTTGTAAAACAACTTAACCATGAAGAATATTTTTTAGGATTATCTTCTGTTTAAAAATCAAACAGTTGAGGACAGTTTTTTTCGACCTTTTCCATAAACCTTTTTATTATTCAAGAGTTTAGGTAAATAACTTTTTTTAATTCGTAGTTATTTTTAAATTTGCGGTAGTAATATAGAATATGAGCGTACTAGACTTAGCGAGGGTAATTATTTACCGTTTCCACGAAAAAGGGTTAGAAATTTTTTTGATTCATAACGATATGGCGCAAGATCCTGAAGTGTGGAAAATACCTGAAGGCACAATGGCTATGTTGGAAAATAAATTGAAGACCATCGACTTAGATGCAGTGATTATGGAAGATGGACGCACTGTTAAAACGTTGGCGATCGAAGGAGATTGGCACGACATTCCTTCCATACGAGGAATGTTAAAACACGACGTAAAAATTGTAAAAACTATTGTAAAAGAAAATCTACCGGGCATTGAAAAAGGCGGATTTTTTGCTATCAAGGAGGCTTTTAAAAAAGTTCTACCCCACGAATACAAGGCCCTAAAAGAATTAAAAGATATTTTATTTGACCGAAATTCGGTGACCAATATTTAAAATTCTGTATGAATCCTGGTGATCTCACCCTTTCCTCCACCGATTTTTCGTTTCCCGGTCAAAAGGCAGTTTACCATGGAAAAGTAAGGGACGTTTACAATATTGATGATGTATTGGTCATGGTAGCCACAGACAGGATTTCGGCATTTGACCATATATTACCAAGAGCCATTCCCTACAAAGGGCAGGTATTAAACCAATTAGCTGTGCACTTTTTGGAAGCAACCAAAGACATTGTGCCCAATTGGTTGATAGCTAGCCCTGACCCCAATATTTCTATAGGCGCAGCAGCTACACCTTTTAAAGTAGAAATGGTCATTCGTGGGTATCTTACAGGTCATGCTTTGAGAGAATATCATGATGGAAAACGTATTTTATGTGGCGTTGAACTTCCTGAGGGATTAATCGCCAACCAAGCCTTTATTGAACCAATCATAACACCAACGACCAAAGCTTCAGAAGGCCATGATGAAGACATCAGCAAAGAAGAAATTTTGCTTCAAGGTATTGTGTCATCTGAAGACTACGCAATACTTGAAAAATATACCAGATTGTTGTTCCAGCGAGGGACCGAAATGGCAGCAGAACGAGGCTTGATATTGGTGGATACCAAGTATGAATTTGGTAAAGTTGGTGATCAGATTATCCTTATCGACGAAATACATACGCCTGATAGTTCGCGGTACTTTCTCAAAGCAGAATATGTGAGAGATTTTAGCAAAGACATGCCGATGAACCAACTATCCAAGGAGTTTGTAAGGGAGTGGTTGATTTCGAAAGGTTTCCAAGGCAAGGAAGGGCAGACGATGCCGGACATGTCCGACGAATTACTTTGGATGATCTCAGATAGATATATTGATTTGTACGAAAAGGTGACGGGCAAACCATTCATCAAATCCGACACTATTCACATCAAAGAAAGGGTGAAAAAAAGCGTGGAAGACTATTTGAGTAAAGGGTAGGAGGGTGTGAGGTGTACAGTCCTGAAAAAAAAAACATTATAAACTTTTGATAATCATTGCATCCTCTCTGCTTCGGCAAGGAAGGTAAGTCAAATCCTCTGGATTTGGAGTTGGATGACTTGTTTTTTTTTAACCCTGCTTGCGGCAAACTAAAAGTCTAGGTAAAGAAATACAGGAAAATATTTCTTACTCCAAACTTGTATTATCTTTTTGCGCACCATCTAGAGTTTGCCTGCTACGGCAGGCTGGGGTAATGAGCAAGGAGATGTCTTGACTTTATGTTCAAGGCGTACTAAAAAGAGGCTTGCCTGCCGCAGTAAGAAAGGGTAAATTGAAATATGAAAATTTAAATATTACAACGCCTATCCAAGGACTTTCCGACTTTGTTTGAACACTGGCAGAATGATGGGTTTCGACCTTAGGAGATATGGATTAAGAAGAGCCGTATGAATCGTGAGGTTTACCTATGGTGCTGAAATATGTTTGGGGGTGAAATTTCTTGAGCCTACTCGACTTTATTTTGTTTATGCCATTACGGCAATCATATCAAAAATTTTGAAACCAAGTTCTTGCTTTCCAATTATTTCTGAATTTGTAATGGCTTCTTCCTTACTTATTCCTTTGGTAAATATTCTCCAAGCCAATTCATCTTTTATTCTGACTTCACAAACAGGTAATTGATTCGCAGATTTTAATAATTTCCACCGCTTATCATAGTTCAGATACCAACATTTCTCTGTTTCTCCGAGAAAATTAAATTTGATTAATTCATTATCTTCTCCTTCTACATTTCGATAATGATGAGGTAGTGCCCTTACTGAAGTATCCAAATAAGGTAAGTACCATTTTTCTTCCAGTAACTCCTGTCCATGACCAACTGCCAGTCTAATCTGTTGTTGATGATGCCATTTTTCAGTGTATTCTCTTGCTATGTGAAACCAATTTTTTGATTCATTTTCACCTGCCCAAGCCACTGAGAATTCGGCTTTATTATCAGGATTTAAGGTTGCTAAAAAATCGCAATATTCTTTACCCGATGATTTTAATAAATCAATAATGACTTTTGGGCTAAGCCTTTTGGTCGCTTTGACCCAATCAGCATTTAGCCTGTTTAAAAAGCTTATTAAATCTGCATAAGAATTTATATTATTAGGTTTCTCGCCATAATATTCATCACGCAACATGGAAAGTGTTCTCAAATTCCCGTCCAGTAAGTGAACAGCCAAGTCTTTCACTTTCCATTTAGGTGCAATAGTTTGTTTATCCCAATCATCGGCTGATAATTCTTCCAATAATTTGAAGAGCAACTTATCAAGTTCTGGCATCAAGGCAACTACATCTATTTGTTCTGGTTTCTTCATTTTACTTTTAATACACATAAGGATTGGCTCTGGTGACTAACCACCGATAGGGAGGCTGTTCGACCAGCACATTGTTTGTGCCTTGAATGGCAAATGTACAACTCAGTAATGAGAAGTACAAACTGTTTAAAGAAACAGTTTATCTGGAGAGTGAAAGTCTCTCATACGCTAGTGTACGCCCAGAAGTATTAGCAAGCTGCATGGGCATGTTGAATTATTTCATTAAATGAAGTAACAGAGAAGTCAGTCCTGCAGAATTGAGGGATCATTGTACCCATAACAACGAGTCTGGGATAGCACAAACTATACATAGCTGGTCTCAGATTGGGGAAGTTCAACCCGTCTATTTTTACCCAACCCCAACCCGTTCCCTAGAAAAGGAAGGGGGGAGCAGCAGTTTACATGAAGAAAAATGACTAAATAAAAAAGTCCAAGAAAAAGCTGAAGCTTTAACGTATGACAACTTAATCACCCCTCTATTTTAAGAGAAGGGCAGGGGGAGAGTAAAAACATTAAATTTGGTCACCTTGCCTCGTCCTGAAATAGCTTTGTGTAAACTTATTTCAGGACGAGACATGCCTTAAGTTTTACCCAACCCCAATCCCTTCCCTAGAAAAGGAAGGGAGAGTAATAGTTTACAGGAGGAAATATGACTAAAAAAAGTCCATCAAAAAACTAAAACTTTAACGTACGACAACTTAATCACCCCACTATTTTAAGAGAAGGACAGGGAAAGATTAAAAACAGTAGATATGATTTTGTTTGTCTCGTCTTGAAATAGCTCTACACAAACCCATTCTCTTACGAACCAATTTCTTTTCTCATCTTCCCATATACAAAGTCAAAATCCTTTCCAACGGCTTTCTCAAAATGTTGTATATTTGCACCTGAATTCACAAAAGATAGATGAGTAAAAAGGGCAAAGTATTGGTAGCTATGAGTGGTGGTATTGACAGCACTGTGGCCGCTATGATGCTACACGAAGAAGGTTATGAAGTGGTAGGCATTACTATGAAAACATGGGATTATGCGGGTTCTGGGGGTTCCAAAAAGGAAACGGGTTGTTGTTCCTTAGATTCTATCAATGATGCACGACAAGTAGCCGTCAATATGGGTTTTCACCATTTTATCATCGATATCCGCGATGAGTTTGGAGACTATGTCATCGATAATTTTGTGGAAGAATATATCGCTGGGCGAACACCGAATCCTTGTGTTTTGTGCAACACCCACATCAAATGGAGCGCTTTGCTGAAGCGAGCGGATGCCATGGACTGCGAATTTATAGCCACAGGACATTATGCCGTAATCCAAGAAAAAAATGGACGTCAATTTATTTCTAAAGGTAAGGACGATCGTAAAGATCAGTCCTATGTCCTATGGGGTCTGACACAAGAATGTTTGTCGAGAAGTAATTTTCCATTAGGAGGATATACAAAACCAGAAATACGGCAGATGGCCAAAGATTTTGGATATGAAGAATTGTCCAAAAAGGCCGAGAGTTACGAAATATGTTTTGTTCCCGACAACGACTACCGTGGATTCCTAAAAAGAAGGGTTCCAGGTCTTGAAGAAAGTGTAAAAAATGGTTTGTTTGTCAATAAAAATGGCGAAATCATCGGAAGTCACGAAGGATATCCCTTTTACACTGTAGGTCAAAGAAAAGGTCTTGGTGGCGGGTTTCAAGTGCCCATGTTTGTCACCGAAATATTGCCAGAAACCAATACAGTTGTCCTCGGTGAAATGGACGAATTGATTCGCAATACGATGTCCGTCGGCCAGCTAAACTGGATGAAATACGAATCGCTCCAAGATGGATTTGAAGCCACTACACAAGTGCGGTATAATGATAAAGGGGTTTTGGCTTCTTTGCATCCAAATCAGGATAGGGTGGACGTTTCTTTTTTTGCACCCGTCAAAGGTATAGCTCCTGGGCAGTCTGCTGTTTTTTATGAAGGAGATGATGTCGTAGGTGGTGGCATAATCATGAAAAAACAAGGAGTTTTCCTACCAGCATAATGGAAATGTATCAAAAGCAATTGACAGTTAGAACAATAAAATATATTAAATATTCATTTAATGGACAAAACTGGTTTATGCGTTCCTTTACTAATTGGTCATCAATTTTCGTTTGTATATTTGGTTTGCTCTTAATGGGTATTTCCTCGGGTTGCGAAAACGAAAAAGAAAACATCGACCCAAGTACCTATGGCTACGAATACTTTCCTCTAAAAGTTGGCCAGTATTGGATTTATCAATCCGATAGTATTGTCTTGTTTAGTGCAGGAACGATAAGGGATACTTCTGCTAGTTTGATTCGAGAAGATGTAGTTGATTTTTTTATCAATGAAAATATGGATAGTATTTTTATTGTCAATGTTTCGGGCAAGTCACTACCAGACGGTGAATGGACATTTCAGAAAAAAATATTTTTATCAAAAGATAGTCATAAGGCGCTTAGGCAAGAGGGGAATCTTGTATTTACTAAAATGGTTTTTCCCATACGACCTAGTGTAAGGTTCGACCATAACCAATATTTTGATCCGACCATCAACATTGAAATAGGTGGTGAAGTATTTAATGCCATGTACGATGGGTGGAATACGAGAATAGACAACTCATCTACGCCAGTTTTGTGGTTGGGTCAACCTGTGGAAAATGTGCGCATACGATATGTCGATGATAATTCTACTTCCCTTGAAAAAAAACTATACTACGAGACCTATATCAAAGGTGTGGGATTGTACAAAAAACAAATGATTTTCCTTCAAGACAATAAAGGTGGTGCACAACCGATTGAAGAAAGGGCTATCAAAGGTTTTTACCACGATTTGATTTTAGTAGAACATAATTAACGAGTTCATGGACATCATCCGTATTGGTAAAATCGTCAAGCCTGAAGGGATTAAAGGATATTTGCGACTGGATATCGACCAACGATTTGAAGAAGTGATAAAGCCTAAATGCTTTTTATTTATATACTGTGAAGGATTGCCCGTGCCTTTTTTGATGGAAGATGTTAAAGTAGAAAAAAACTTTTTGGTAAAACTGGATGACGTCAATAACCCAGAAGACGCAGGAAAATACAACAACCTTACGATTGGCTTACATGCCGAAAACATGTCAGAAAAACAGTTGGAAAAAAGTATTCCTTTGTTTGAAGAATTGGTTGGTTATCATATCTATGATGGCGATGTAAAAATAGGGGAGGTTATGGAAGTTCAACAATATCCGAGTCAAATGATGTCCATGGTCAAAAAAAGTGATGGACTAATTATCCACATACCTTTGATAGATCAATGGATTATAAATTGGGACAAAAAAGACCGTAAAATTTTAATGGAATTACCCGACGGTTTGGTCAATATGGGTGATGTCGAGATGTCATAGGAAGGTGCTCAGTTATGAATTGATTTTCTAGTCCTAAAATAAGTTTACAAAACTAAACTACTGTCAGGTAGTTTTTTTCCAAAAGGCAACTTAATCACCCCTCTATTTTATGAGCGGGCGTGGGTGAATTAAACACAATAGAATTGATTTTGTAACGATTTTTTCGAAAAAAAAGTTAAAATACCTTCAAAATCTTTAGTCGTTGTTACATTAACCACGGCTTGAAACCCATGGCAGTAATAATTTCATGACCTTTGGATTAGGATTAATGAAGACAGATGTTTAGGTGGCCTGTTGCCAGAGGGTGAAAAGAATTACAAATAATATTTTAGTTTACAATAGTATTCAGGATGAAAGTCATTGCAGAAATTCAATTTTTATTACGAACTCGCTTCAAGGTTTGCCTGCCTGCCACAGCTAGGGGTAAAATCGTAATAAAAATTAGACTTTCAAATAATGATAGGGTCATGTTTGAGGTTTGTTAGAAAAACCATTTGATTTTGTTGTTGATTGGCCGTTTTACATTTTGACTTTTTCGATATTAAATGGTATTCAGTTGTTTATACGATATAATATTGGAAAGCCTCGTCCAACTGGAATAACATCTAATTTAAAAATACGTAGAAAATCCAAACTGATAAGCACCAGTAATCGATGGAGGATTACCTAACAAATCTGTTTGTTGCATATAACGGTAATTAAATCTAAGCACGGTGGTTCCTACTGGTCTGAACGCAATGGTTGGTACAATAGACCACAAATCATCGCCTATGTTATCATCGGTCTCATTAAAATTTCCTTGGTTATAGTCGGCATATTCTAGGCGAACACCAACGTTTAGTTTTGCTTTTTCCCAACCCAACATTGGACGTTTTAAGACCGTGCCAATGATATCCACAAAACCACCCAATTGATCGGTTCCAAAGGTTTGGCTATAGGTTTCTGGAACATCAACTTTAACTTTGGAAACTTCTCCTGTGATTTCTATTCTATTGTTCAATAATGACGTATTAAAATCTACGGCAAATACACGAACAAATCGTTTTTCATCAACTTCAAGTCCATCGATTTTATATTTATTAAAAACACCACTCATATAGGAAAGGCCTATTTCTCCAATATTTCGATTTCGAATGGCTAATTTTCCAGTAAACATAGGAAGTCCGCTATTGCTTTCTTCAAATTTAACTGGGTTTGATTTTCCGGCTACCAAGGAAGTTCTATTATCGCTGTTAGAAATTATGTTATCATCAAAACCATTGGTCAAATACGTTTCATAACCAATAATCCAGTTGTGGGCAAAATATTTTCCATGAAGTCCAAACCCTACATTGGCTAAGGTAGAGGGTATTATAGTTGTAGACGAAATAGGTCTATCAATAAAATCCCAGCGAGGCCCATCGTGGTTCTGGTTAAACGCACCAATAGGATTCATGACAATCCCCCCACGTAGTTGAAGGAGTGGGTGAAACTCGACATCCATAGCGGCAAATTCGATATTAATTTCTTTGGTTCCATCTTCAAACTCTAATTCTGAAAGAAACTTTATTTTTTTGGCTATCGTAGAAGAAAAAAACAAGGTAAATCTTCTTGCTTGAAAAGATAAACCGTCCGTCACACCATCCGTAGAAGCATATTGCGTATTGGCTTCCATATATCCTCCTATGGCAATTGGTAATTTTCCTGCCGTTAGAAAAGGTCTGTTATACACTGCATCCATATTCAGTTTTTGTGTCGAAGTGTCAACAGGAATACGTTGGATCCATTTTGTTGAGTCGGTCTGTGCATTGACATTGGTGATCGAGTACCATATGACCACCAAAGCAACGATATATTTAAAGTTGTATATAAAGGTTTTCATTATCTGTTTTGATTTTAAAAGTGTGTAAATTTTGTTCGGCCGGTGGGTTTAGGACCACACCCTTATTGTTGAATTCACTACCGTGGCAAGGACAAATTAAATAATCTCCTTGCGGCCTTAATTCGCAGCCCTTGTGTGTGCATTCCATCAAGAGTGCTGAATAACTTTCATCCTCCGTTCTATACACACAAATTGGAAAGTTGAATTTGTCAGATTTGACGAGGACAAAATTACGTTGAACGGTCTTATCTCTATCTATTTTTATAAATTCTACCTTTTTAATAACGATGTGATTATCGACCAAAGCTGTTTGGGCAAAATAATTTGCACCCGCACAACTTTGCAAAAGGGTAGATAGTGCCCCTCCTCCTAAACAAGCAAATCCACATGTTTTGATAAATTCTTTTCTATCCATGACCTATAAAGATTCTAAAAATTTGAGTAATGCGGTTTTGTCACGTTCTGATAATTGTGTGTATTTGTTTTTAGCGTTACTTGCTTCACCGCCATGCAATAAAATGGCTTCTTCTATACTTTTGGCTCTACCATCGTGCATTAAAAAATATTTTCCACCTTGCGAATTTGGCGAAAGTCCAAGTCCCCACAATGGCGGGGTACGCCATTCCGATGTTTTGGCACTTCCTTCGGTATAACCATCATCCAAACCACTGCCCATGTCATGGAGTAATAGGTCTGTGTATGGGTGAAACTCCTTGTTCGAAAGCTGTGTCACAGGAGAATATCCAGATTTTAAAGTGGGTTTGTGGCAATTCGCACATTGGATGGTAGTAAATATTTCTTTGCCAAATTTTACTTCAGCATCGTCTTGATTTCTTTGAATAGGTGCTTTTAAGGTTTGTAAATAAAACACGACATCGTTCAGCGTTTGTATGGAGACTTCAGGGTCTATTTCAAGTCCACTATACACATCAAAAGGAGCAAAATGAGATGTGATTCCCATGTCCTGGTTGTAAGCGTTGACGGTTTGATGAAGTAGGGTGTAGGCACCCGATTTTTTACCAAATCGGTGAATATATTTTCCATTTTGTGATATAGCATTTGGGAAAGGTGTTAAAAATGAAGGAAGATTTTTCCAATTAGGTATGCCCGAAATACCATCACCATCCAAATCATGTGGATCAGCCATAGCCAAAATATCAGTATCAGATACCAGTTCTATAAATCCTAATCCAGTATTGGCGGGCGGTGTGAATTTTGAAAAGGTAGCACCATTTGGTATTACTTCAGGTGTGAAACCTGGCAATGCTCTATTTTGTAATTGTGGACCACCTTGGTGCAAAAACTTATTTCCTGTACTATCAATTTGTCCAAATCGGGTGAGGGTAGTAAAAGGATGCCCTTTACCGTCTCCAGCGTGGCAACTACCACAACTCGTAGCGACGAAAATAGGTCCAAGTCCTGTGGCTGAATTAAAAACCTCATCGTTAAACGCAACATCACCTCTAAGGAATTGCGCATTTTGATCAAATGTAAGACCTTCGAGTGGGCCGTCCAACAGCTCGTCGTCAGATGGTGCTGAAGGAAGTATTTTTTCGCAAGATGTTACAAAAACAAAAAAGCAAACTATGATGGCAACAACGGGTAATTGTTTGACTGTCATTTTTAAATGGTTTATTTTGGTGCAATGATACGAAATATTTAGATAGTTTATATATGTAATGACAGTCTGTTAAAGTGAAATCTTAAATTTTAACTAATCGGAAATTAAATATTATGGTTGTTTTTGTTTTTGAATTTTACGGAGAATTAACAATTAGCACATCACTTATTGTCATTCATTTGTCCATGGTTTATAGGTACATATATTTCTAAATCCTGTATACGCATTTAGCTGTAACGTATCATAGCTACGAATGTTAAGACTGGTCTTGCAAGAATCCAAAAAACTATTTCCAAAAACGATTCCTTTAATATTTGTCATTTCTCTCACGTTGCCATTCAATTGAGCTATAAAATGTTTTTTACAATCTAAACAATGGTTTGACATGGTAGGATCAGGTCCGTATGGCAACTTTGAGGATTTATATGGTTTGTTGTCAAAACAATTTTGGTTAAAAAGTAAAAAAGTAGGGTTGGGTTTTTTATAGTTTACTTTGTAATTGGCAAGGTTTATAGAATCAGCGATCATCGATATAAATGTATAGAAGTTAGTATCAGGTAGTGAATAATAAGGGTATATTAATATTTTAGGACTTGGCTGTATTCCATAATATTGGCCATTAAAATAATTTTTAATGGTAAAAATAGAGTCTTTAGGAACAATAATACGGGCAGGAATAATTCCTTTCATAATTAAGATTGCTTCCATGACCCTATCTGACCTCCAATTTGAATAGGCCATAGCTTGTTCAAATGTAACCCCGACCAAAGGAAATTCTTCATAAGCATCATGTCGAAAATAGAAGGTATCTAGAAAGGTATATCTTGGATGTAATTTACTCCAAACATTTGTATCGGGCAACATACTTTTGTATTCATTTGATTCTTTGCCGTAGATTTTTGATGTCCAAGCTAAAAACTCTAACCATCCGATATTGGTAATTTCAATTTGATCAATATATAAATTTTCAGAAATTTTGATCGTTCCAGGAGGATCGAAGAAGTTATTAATGGTAAGATGTGTTGGAACGCTCGATACCTTGCAACCAATATTTAGAACAACAAACATTACCAAGATCATTGTGTTTTTCATCGGGTTTGTATTAATGATTATTTTCCATTTTTGAATATATAAGACCTCATGAAATTGCCTATTATAAAAGAATTATTACGGCACTTTTTGAATGATCTATTTTAGAAAGAGCCATTAACATTACAAATATCAAACTTCAAATGATGCTAGTTATACTTTTTATTAAAAAATATACTGAACAAGACGAATAAACGTAATTTCAAAAAGCAGTGAACTAAAAACGAATAAGCAATACCACAAATTCTAGTGTTTTTATTCTGAATAGAATGATAGAAACTAAATATTGGATATTAATTATCATCAATTAGTTACACATGATAAAAATATTTTATCTGTTTAATGTCTTTTTTTTGACTTAGGCATGATTATTGGGTAAACCCTTATTAACGAGTTAGGGTTAGTAACCATTTTTAGTCGAATTATATCCCTTTGTTCAATTATATCCATCAAAAGTGGGTATCATTGACGCTATTTTGAAATATTAGGCGGTGCATGCAACAAGCTCAAGGGATTTACAAGATTCATATTTTTATTCATTCTGAAAAGTATTTGTTTCATGAAGTACCTATTTTTCCTATTATTTATTATTTGTCAAACCTTATCTATCGCTCAGGTCAAACCTGTCGATTTAGTTCGCGCACAAAAAACAGGTTGGACAACGATTTCAAGCGAATTATTTACGGCACAACAAGCTGATAGATATATAGACATTCCTGAAGGATGTAAAAATCCAGTATTACTTACACCGGATAAAAAACTATTCCAAAAAATACTTAATTCTGAGGCAAAAAACATTGTTTTGGCCTTACCACAACATTCTAGAAATACACTTACATTACAATTGGTCGAAGTGAAAGTTTCTGAGCGTAATGTGATTAAAATTGAGCCCGGCTTTAAAGATTTTGTTGTCTCTGAAGGAAAACATTTCAGAGGCATTATCGAAGGAGACGAAAAGAGCTTGGTAGCTATTAGTGTTTTTGAAAACGAAATCATGGGATTCATTTCATCACCGACCTTTGAAAGTAATTTGGTTCTCGGTAAAATGGAAACAGCCGATACACATATACTGTACGAAGATGAAGAAATGATGGAAAAAATGCCATTTACTTGTGCCGTTGAAGAAGACGGAACAAAATATACTTTGGAAGAATTAAAAGGAAATTTGTCAGGTGAGCGAACTGTGCGATGTAGCCGACTTTACCTCGAAGTAGATTTTGATATTTATACGGGTAAGGGAAGCAGTTTGACAGCTGTCAATAATTATATCACGGGTATATTTAACCAAGTAGGGGCACTTTATGCCAATGAAAACCTGACAACTACCGTATCTCAGATTGTTGTTTGGACTCAAGCTAGTCCTTACAATTCAACTTCATCTATAGGGATGTTAAATGCCTTTACAGATTATCGACAAGGATTTAATGGAGATCTTGCCCAATTACTTTCGTATAAAGCGAGTGGAGGAGTGGCATATGTCAACGGTTTTTGTCGCTCAAACCCAGATCAAAGTATGAGCTTTGCCAGTATTCACTCCACTTATTCCAATGTGCCAGCCTATAGTTGGACTGTAGAGGTTTGTGCCCATGAATTTGGTCATTTATTTGGTTCACAACACACACATGCCTGTGTTTGGAATGGAAATAATACAGCCATCGATGGTTGTTATTCAACGGAAGGTGGTTGCGCTAGTCCAGGATTGCCTTCGGGTGGAGGAACGGTCATGTCTTACTGCCACTTAACCTCAGCAGGAATTAATTTTTCAAATGGTTTTGGCTTGCAGCCCGGCAATATTATGCGGAGTAGAGTGAGCACAGCCAGCTGTCTTGGTAATTGTGAGGTTGGCGGTGGCGGATGTACGACCAATGAGGTTCAATTGACTATAAAAGTAGATAATTACCCACACGAGACAACTTGGAATCTTAAAAATGCATCCAATGAAATCATATATTCTGGAGGACCTTATTCAGGTGCAAATTCGATAAAGTTAGAAGATTTTTGTTTGCCTAACGGATGTTATACCTTTACTATATTTGATAGTTATGGTGATGGTATTTGTTGCAGTTATGGTCAAGGGTATTATCATATAAAAAAAGGTGAAACTATCTTAGGTTCAGGAGGCCAGTTTTCCTCGACCCATGTACAGACATTTTGTGTTTCTACTACAGCAACACCAACCTGTAGTGATGGAATACAAAATGGACAAGAAACAGGTATAGATTGTGGTGGTCCTATTTGTGTACCATGTGCTACTTGTAGTGACGGTATTCAAAATGGTCAGGAAACGGGTATTGATTGCGGTGGTCCTATTTGTGTACCATGTGCTACTTGTAGTGATGGAATACAAAACGGTCAAGAAACAGGCATAGATTGTGGCGGTCCTATTTGTATACCATGTGCTACTTGTAGTGACGGTATACAAAATGGTCAAGAAACGGGTATTGATTGTGGTGGTCCTATTTGTGTACCATGTGCCTCTTGTAGTGATGGAATACAAAATGGACAGGAAACAGGCATTGATTGCGGTGGTCCTATTTGTGTACCATGTGCTACTTGTAGTGATGGAATACAAAATGGTCAGGAAACGGGTATTGACTGTGGCGGTCCTATTTGTGTACCATGTGCTACTTGTAGTGATGGAATACAAAATGGACAAGAAACGGGTATTGACTGCGGCGGTCCTATTTGTGTACCATGTCAAGGCACTGTGGAAGAAACTTTATTAGGTGGATACTACTTTGAAACTGGATGGGATGGATGGACAAGAGGTGGTGCTTATGCAGTCAGATATTCAGGTGCTTATGCATCAGAAGGTAATTACTGTATTAGAATTTCTGCCAACCAACAAGAATCAAGTTCTTTTTCATCGCCATATTACGATTTGATTGACTACGATTCTGTTAAAGTTCAATTTAAATTCCGTACCAGTAGCGTCGAACTAGGGGAGTCTTTTTCATTATTATATTATAATGGTTTTACTTGGCTAAATTTGGCCACGTACGTCAATGGTGTTCATTTTCAAAACAATTCAGCTTACACAATCAACGTTAAATTATCATCGGGTTTAGCCAATAATGTTCGTTTTAAATTCCAGTGTAGTGCTTCAGATAGTTATGATCGGGTGTATATCGACGCGGTTCAAATTAGAGGATATGACACTTCTGGTACTGGTTCTGGAACTTGTACAGATGGCGTTCAAAATGGCCAAGAAACAGGAATAGACTGTGGAGGACCGGTGTGCTTGCCTTGCGTTACTTGTACAGATGGTATTCAAAATGGTCAAGAAACTGGTGTTGATTGCGGTGGTCCAATTTGTCAGCCTTGTGCTACTTGTTCTGATGGTGTTCAAAACGGTCAAGAAACTGGAATAGATTGTGGTGGTCCAATATGTTTACCATGTGCGTCTTGTTCAGACGGTATTCAAAATGGTCAAGAAACTGGGGTAGACTGCGGAGGACCAGTTTGTGTTCCGTGCGCCTCTTGTTTTGATGGTATTCAGAATGGACAAGAAACGGGCGTTGATTGTGGAGGTCCAACTTGTGTTCCATGCGCCACATGTAGTGATGGTATTCAAAATGGACAAGAAACGGGCATTGATTGTGGTGGCCCGGTTTGTAATGTTTGTAATTCGGGAAATGGAAGTCATATTGGCGGATATTATTTTGAAACTGGCTGGGACGCATGGCATGATGGAGGTACAAATTGTTTCCGGTACGGAGGATCGTTTTCTCCAGAAGGAACCTATAGTATTAGAATGAGAAATCAGGGCGTAGAATCAGCTGTGACATCTCCATCTTACAATTTACTTTCGTTTAGCGCCGTTTCTGTAGAATTTAAATTTAAAGCTTCAGGTATGGAAAGTGGAAAGAGTTTTGTGCTCCAATACTTTAACGGTAGTACCTACAATACGGTCGCTACCTTTGTTGCAGGAAGCGAATTTGTCAATAATGTGACCTATAATGTGACGATTAATCTTTCAGGTAGTTTTTCAAACCTTTCTAAATTTAGGTTTAGTAATCAAGGTTCTGACAATTCGGATTATACTTTTATCGATGCTGTCATCATAACAGGATTTACGGGTTCAAACTTACTTGAAGGTCATCGATGGATTGAAATAGCTGACGATAAACAAGAAGAATATTACGACGAAAGTTTAATCGTTTATCCGAATCCTGTTCAAGATGAATTGTCCTATAGTATTGGTTCTGTACCTGCAACCATAAAAATATTCGATACCAAAGGAACAAAAGTTTTAGAACAAATAGTAACTGAAACATCAGGCAAATTTGAGCTCAATCATTTACCGTCGGGTATGTACATCATCATTGCCGAAACACCATATGACGTTGAAAATCTAAGATTTATTAAAAATTAAAACCTTCCGTAACCTATCTAATATAACAGTAATAAGCCGCGTTCTCAACAGTTCGCGGCTTTTTTTGTTTCATCAATATGAAACTTAAATATTAAACCTTATGCCTATTTTAGCTTTGTTTTCTATCATAATTAGTACTTTGTTTACTTGTTCTCAGCCAGTAAATAATGAGACGTATAATGAAAACCGCCCTACGAAAAAAGATATGTTGGATTTAACTAAATACGAAAGAGCTTATTTTGCTTCGGGTTGTTTTTGGTGTGTAGAAAGTGTTTTTGAATCAGTGGTAGGAGTCCAAGAAGTTATTTCTGGATATGCAGGTGGCACTGAATCTTCAGCTAAATATAAAAAAGTGAGTACCGGTGTGACGGATCATGCCGAAGCGGTAGAAATTTATTACGATCCCAAGGAAATTGATTATAAAACTTTGTTAGTCATCTTTTTTGATTCACATGATCCAACTACCGCCAACAGGCAAGGACCAGATTATGGAAGACAATACAGATCGATGATTTTATATCGCAACGAGGTAGAAAAACAATTGGCTTATGAAAAAATAAAAGAAATTGAGAATAGTGGTTTGTATGAAAATAAAGTGGTTACTGAAGTGGTTCCTTTTGTAGCTTTTTATCCTGCCGAAGATTACCACCAGGATTATAAAAAAAGAAATCCCGACAACCCATATGTTCAAAGTGTTTCTATTCCAAGACTGAAAAAATTTCAGGAAAAACATCCCGAATTATTAAAAACCAAAAATCATTAGTTTGTCGTTGCCAAGTCAATAAGCTACAAACAAGGTTTTTGCGCATTTTTTGATGGTTGAAAGTCGTTTTTCATAGGAAATTACCTTAATTTTGCCCTCCTTTAATACAAATTATATCCATTTTAATTATTTATGTCCATCATAGTCAAAGGGATTTCTAAAAAGTTTGGTAATCAATTCGCCGTGAATGACCTATCGTTTTCTGCAAAACCTGGAGAAGTGGTGGGCTTTCTAGGACCTAATGGTGCTGGGAAAAGTACCACAATGAAAATGTTGTGTTGTTACCTTTCCCCTTCAGAAGGCACAGCCGAAGTTGCAGGATTTGATATTCTTAAAAATCCATTAGATGTAAAAAAAAATATAGGTTATCTTCCAGAACATAATCCGTTGTATGAGGACATGTATGTTAAAGAATTTCTTGAATTTGTTTGCGCTATTCACAAAATAGACCAACCATTAAAAAGGATAAAAGAGGTTATAGAAACGACAGGCCTAGAAAAAGAACAACACAAAATAATTGGTACACTATCGAAGGGGTATAAACAGCGAATTGGTATCGCTCAAGCTATTATGCACGATCCGAAAGTGCTGATTCTCGATGAACCTACGTCTGGTTTGGATATGAATCAATTGGTGGGTATTCGAGAATTAATCCTAGAGATGGGAAAAGAGAAAACTGTGATTTTTTCATCCCACATTATGCAAGAAGTACAAGCACTTTGTCATAGAGTATTGATTATCAATGATGGAATTCTCGTGGCAGATGATCCGATCGAAAAACTGAAATCTAAAATGGCTGGAGATTTAAAAATCGTTGTAGATTTCGAAAATGACCAAGCAAGTCCCAAACAATTTGAAGGTATCGCAGGAGTCAAAAAAATAATCAAAGAGGGTCGTAAACTGTTTTTCTATACCCAACAGAATGAAAATATTAAAGCCGAAATATTTAAAAAAGCCGTTGCAGCTGGCTTAACTATTATAGAAATGAAAAGCGAAAGTGTCAATATGGAATCCATTTTCAGGCAATTAACCAAAAGCCAGGAATTATGAGAAGCATTTTTTATAAAGAAGTCCACTCCTTTCTTAGTTCGCTGATCGGTTATGTCGTCATTTCCGTTTTTCTTGTATCGATTGGAATATTCATGTGGATTTTTTCAGATACTTCGGTCTTGGAATACCGTTTTGCCACCTTAGACCAATTATTTTCTATAGGCCCTTTGGTCTTTTTGTTTTTGATTCCTGCGATAACAATGCGTTCATTCGCTGAGGAAAAAAATAAGGGAACCTTGGAGTTTTTATACACCAAGCCATTGCAGCTATTTGACATAGTGCTCGGAAAGTTTTTGGCAAATGTTACCTTGGTAGCTTTGGCTTTACTTCCTACGCTTGTTTATTATTATTCCGTGTATCAATTGGGAGCTCCCAAGGGCAATTTGGACACTGGCGCCATCATAGGTTCGTATATTGGATTGTTTTTTCTTGGTGCATGTTTTGTAGCAATTGGTATGTTTGCCTCTGTGTTAACAAACAATCAAATCACGGCATTTATCACGGGCGCCTTTTTATGTTTCTTTTTTCATTGGGCATTTTCTTATTTGTCTAAGTTACCTGTTTTTATCTCTAAATTAGATTTGTTTATTCAAAAATTAGGGATTAATTATCACTATAGTTCTATAAGTAAAGGGGTCATAGATTCGAGAGATATTTTATATTTTATTTCCTTAATTGGGATATTTTTATTACTCACCTACGTATTATTGGAAAAGAAAAAATGAAAAATCAATCTAGCACATGGGTCCAAATAGGGCTGTGGATTGGCATCCTTTTTATGGTGAACGTAGTTGCCCATTTTTTTTATTTCGACCTTGATTTGACAGGTGATAAAAGGTATACTATTTCTGATAGTACTAAAAAAATAGTTTCTATACCCGATGATAATATTTTTATAAAAGTTTATTTGGATGGAGAATTTCCATCGGGATTTAAACGATTGAGGGCTTCTACTTTAGAAATTCTTACCAAATTAAGAGACTATAATGGAAATATTGTTTACGAATTTGAAGATCCAACAGCGGGGTCAGGACAAACGTTGAAAAAAAGGAAAGAAGAATTTGCACAAGATAAGATATCACCTATTTTGTTAAATTATTTTGATGGGGCTCAGATGGTTCAAAAACCAATATTTCCATTTGCTGTAATCTTTTATCAAAATAAAAAATTTGTAGTCAATTTACTGGAAGAACAATTGCCAGGTGATGACGAAGAAATGGTTTTGAACCGCTCCGTCGAATTACTAGAGTATAAATTTGCGGCAGCTTTTCAGCAAATTACAGCCAGTCGCCCCAAAAAAGTGTTGTTTACACATGGAAATGGTGAATTAGGAGAGGATCAACTTTTCCGCCTTGAATCAGAAATTAGAAAAAATCACATGGTGGGTAGGGTACATCTCGATAGTATCATGAAGATTGACACTACGATTGACTTATTAATCATTGCGGGACCTCGCCAAGTAATTAATGTTAAAAACTTATTTAAGATAGACCAATATATTATGTTGGGGGGCAAAGTTATTTGGTTATTGGACAAAATGGAGACGTCCTTGGATTCGATTAATGTACACGGTATGTATGTGCCACCCGATATTGATGCAGGCACGGACGATATATTGTTTAAGTACGGTGTGCGTATCATGCCTGATCTTATCATGGATTTAGAATGTTCCTCCATTCCCCAAGTTGTGGGTATGCAAGGCGGCAAAGCGCAAACAGAGTTGTTCCCTTGGTACTATCACTTATCATCTCCTTCAGAATCTAATCACCCGATTGTCAAAAATATTGACAGGATAAATTTGTATTTTCCAAGTTCGATTGATACCTTAAAAAATGAGGATGATATTAAGAAAACCATTTTGCTTCGTAGTTCGAAGTATTCTAGAATTCAATTATCCCCAGTTCGACTTAGTTTTGAAATATTAAAAGTAGCACCCGATCCTGAAAAATTTAAGGATGGACATAAATCTACAGCTGTTTTATTGGAAGGTAGTTTTACTTCGGCTTTCGCCAATAGGTTGACGCCAGAATTAGAGCAAACATTACAACAAGTAGGTCTAACTTTTATAAAAAAAGGGTCTGAAAAAGCAAAACAATTGGTGGTTTCTGATGCCGATTTTACCAAAAACCTTATCAATCCAAGTACAGGAGAAACAGAACAGATAGGATACAATAAATGGGAACGGAAGTATTACAAGGGAAATAGAGACTTTATGACCAACGCCATTGAGTATATGTTGGATAGTGATAATATCATCGAATCTCGTTCCAAAGAAGTGAAACTTAGGTTGCTCGATCCAGTGAAAATTAAAGAAGAAAAGTCCAAATGGCAATTTATTAATGTAGTACTACCTGTACTTATTGTCGGCTTATTTGGTTTTGGATACATGTGGTGGCGAAGGAATAAATATGGAAAACCCTAAAGACCTTAATATACATTAGAATGAAAAGGAACCTTATATTATTAACGACATTAATCCTTTTGAGTACAGGAGCCTACTTTTTATATGAAAAGTCAAGGGTAAATAATAAAATGAGTTCCCTTAGTGAGGAGCGAAATTTTACAGTAGAATCTCCAGAAATGATCCATAAAATCATTTTGAAACGAAAAGATGAAAAGCCTTTGACATTTAAAAAATTGGAAAAAAATATTTGGAGTCTTAATGATACCTATAGGGCAGACGAAATTGTAATTGGCTATATGGTGCAAGTTTTGACACGGGCTAAAATGCTGTCAATTCCTTCCAAAAATGCCTTAAAAAATATTCGTAATAGCATGGATCAACGTGGGATTGATGTGGAAGTATATGATCAAAACGATGTTTTACTTAAAAAACTGACGATTGGCGCAGACTTGCAGAATGGAGCAGGTACTTACATGTTGCTCGACGGGTTTAATCAGCCTTATGCAGTCGAATTGCCAAGTTTAGGTGGGGTACTCAGGTCTAGATTCGAGCAGCCATTTGATAAATATAGAGATAGGTATATTTATAGAGAGCCTCTTGAGACTATTCAATCAGTCAAAGTTGAATACCACACTGATCCAGCGGCGTCGTATTTGATTGAAAAAGTGGGCGACAAGTATGACATATCACCGGTAAGCGCACTTGTAACGAAAAATTCTCAAGCGGCTAATCAAAGTAAAATAAAGACGTACCTAGGTTTTTATGAAGAAATGGGTACTGAATTAATGTACAATGACTATGAGAAAAAGGATTCTGTTTTGACCTTACAACCCTTTTGCACGATAACACTTACCAGTACAGACCAATCTGTAAAAAAATATGACTATTGGAGTTATGATGCCATTGTTTATAATGATCCAGAAAAAACGAGATCCGTTGAAGCAGCTCATATAGGGCGCTACTTTGTTTATACAGGTGATTTTTACACAGTACAGACTGTAGTTTTTGGCAAATTATTTTCTGCCTATCCGTACTTTTTCTAAGTTAATATAACTTTTTTTAGACTTTTCCCTTTAACATAAACTGAGCGCCAAATAGTAGATCATAAGGTCTATTTGTAATGGATTGTTTTGTAATGAAATACAAATTGAAAAATAAAAATATATCGTATAACTTAAAAAAATTGAACGATATATTAAAAATATCAATAATATGTATTATCTTTGCGTTGTGTAAGTTTTGGTTATTAAATTGTAAAATTCGTTGTTGCTCGTGAAAAGTCACGAGCATTTTTTTTTGTACAATGTTCCAAATACACCACATTTCCTACTTTTAAACTACGCCATTCTTCTCATTTTAAATAATCCCTGTATATTTGTTTGATTGTAAAGCTTTAATACGCCTATTTGTAAAGGTATAATAGGTTTAGTGCAACGTTTTGCTTTGTAGTTGATTCTTCTAAGTATTAACGTCATTTATTCACATCGAATCAAACATATCATGTACAAATCATTTATATATTTATTCGCTTTTGGTTTCTTATTTTTATCCTGCCATAAAGATTACGAAAGTGGAGAGGAAATAACTTCTACACAATTTATGCCTGAAATTAAATTACAGGTTGAAGGATCTATTCTAGGGTACGTTTATGACGAAGCACAACAACCGATAGAAGGTGCAATTGTAGAAATATATGGAGCCACTACTACTACAGACATTTACGGTGTTTTTCATTTTAAAAATAGGGCTTTAGATCATCATGGAACTTATATTAGAATTAGTAAGGCTGGTTATATAACAGGTTCTGATAAAGTATTTCCTGCCAAAGGTGTATTGTATTCAAGAACTAAATTATTTGCCTTGGATAATCAAAAACATTTTGCATCAAATGACGGCGGAGAAATACAAATGGACGGTGGAGGATACCTCATTTTTCCCCAAAAGGGAATTGTTACAGCCAATGGTAATGAATTCAACGGTAAGGTGTATGTCACCGCTAAGTTTATATCACCCCTCAGTCCTACCTTTGGGGACGAAATGCCAGGTGATTTGCTAGGGGGAGACTTATTGGGAATTTCTTCTGTACTTGGTACCGCTGGAATGTTTGCTGTTGAACTTCGTGATGAAAGTGGCCAAGAACTGCAAATAAAAGCTGGACAAAAAGTGCAATTTAAAATGTTAGCTTTATCAGATAACAAACCTACAACGATACCCCTTTGGTATTTTGATGAAAATCGAGGCTACTGGGTGGAAGAGGGTAGTGCCACACTTAATGGAGACTTTTACCATGGTGAGGTAGGCCACTTTTCATTTTGGAATTGTGATGCTCCATTTCCTTTAATTGAAATATGTGGTAGTATAATTAACCAAAACGAAATTTATATTCCAGGCGTAACAATAAAAGCAAGAGTGGAAGGAATGTCTACACGAAATGGTTATGTAGACCTTTATGGCCATTTTTGTGGAAAATTTCCTAAAGGTAAAAAAATCACACTTATTATTGGAAAATCTGGATGTGACAATGCCCTCAAAACTATCGAAATTGGCCCGTTTGACACTAATGTTGTTTTGGATCCTATTATCATTGAAGCCGATTCAAGAACTATTGAAGGCAAAGTAGAATGTAATGGTACGCCGATTAAAGATGCTATTGTTTCCTACAACTATGGTGGGAATAGTTTTCATGTTTTATCAGACGAAACCGGTTTTTATCAATTTTTTATTTATACCTGTGAAAATATCACAGAATTTTCCATGTTCGCCTATGATCCATCGACGTATAAAGCGAGCATTGTTGAAAACCTAACTTTAACCACCCATTTGGTAAAAGATATAAATGTTTGTACACTTGGCTGTAATATAGATGGATCCATTAACGACTTATGTAGTTATTTAGAAATGGCGGTCACCCAAGGAAGTGGTCAATATGTATATCTTTGGTCAACTGGGGATTCTTTGGCTAATACTACAAACATATTACCTCTGTCGCCAAAATTAATCTGTGTAACAGTTCAGGATGTTTTAGTGCCTAGTTGTCAGCAAACTTTCTGTTATAATTATCCGGGAAAACTCCAGATTTTTATTGAAACAGAATGCTTCAATCCAATGCAAGTGTATCCAAGTGGAGGTGTTCAACCACATAAATACAAATGGCACAATGGTAGTACTGCAGAAAAAGTTATTTTGTTACCAGGAGAATCGTATTGTGTTACTGTAACGGATGCTATTGGTTGTATAGCGACACATTGTGGTATATTCGAAGAAGTATTTATCGACAATACGATTTCAAATTGCCAGAATCACTTATTTGATATAGGCTCAAGTCTATTTGATACAGGTACGATTCAGGTCAACAATACGACTATACCTGTAACAAGTTTAATCGGAATAAATATATTTGAGACTGGTTTTCAATTTAATGTTATCATTAGCAAAGGTCAGTGCTCTGATTATAGACAATTCAGATTGCCCCAATTTAAAGGCTTGACTATTAAAGATATGGTGAATACTTCTTGTCAAGGATGTACAGATGGATTTATCGAAGTAGGATATGATGGCACAGCTGATTGTAATTCTTGTACGGCAGGCGGAGTTAAAATTTATAATATCGACAATTTAAATTCAGATGTTAGCACCCTTAATAATATGCATCTTCTTCCAGCTGGTACGTACTATGTCGTAGTGGAAGATGCCAATTCTGGGTGTTATATTGCTTTTCAAAAAGTCGTCGTACTGTAACAAAATAAAAAGTATCTTTTGGATGTAGAACAAATTATACTAGGATGTAAATCGGGAGACAGAAGATGTCAGGAAGCCTTGGTACATAATTTTGCGCCAAGGCTCTTGGCTGTTTGTAGAAGGTATTGCAATGACGCATGTCTTGCTGAAGATGCATTGCAGGAAACATTTGTAAATACGTTTAAATATATACACACTTATTCGGGAAAAGGAAGTTTTGAAGGATGGTTGAGACGAATTGCCGTAACCAAGAGTATAGAACTGAATCAAAAGTTTTATAAAATTCCGATTTATTCAATGGACGCCGGACCTTATCTTGAAGAATCGGTCATACCGGACGTTTACAGTCTAATTGGGGAACAGGAAGTAATGCTCTACCTAGACAAATTACCTAAAAATCAATATATCGTTTTTAATTTATACGTAGTGGAGGGATATTCACATCAAGAAATCGCAGAGATATTATCTATGGCTGAGGGCTCTTCAAGGGCTTTGTTAAGTAGAGCAAGAACAGCATTGGTTTCTATGTTGAAACAAGAAAACATATCTATTCACTACCCAATGGCTCATACATAAAAATTAAATTATGAAGTTTTCAGCTTTTGAGAAACAAATTCAGCAAATGTTATACAATAAGGAAGAGGCCTTAGATACAAATGCTCTTTTGGATAAAATTTTTCAAAATGATAAAAAACGTAGAAAAATTTTCCCTTTCTGGTGGGTCGTAACAGGTATCGCTGGAGGAATTTTAATGTTTTATGGTTCTAGTGAATTTCTACACGAAGCAAAATCTATTCCAGTGCATAAAGGTGAACAAGTTGTTATCGATACAAAGGATGTAGCTTCAAATGCTTTAAATCACCCTTCTAAAACAACTAGTTTTCCATCCATTTCTGAATATGAAAATAGTACAAATAGCCCAAGGCAGGATTCCAAAGTGGTTTTTGGCAAAAAAATAAAGAAAGATATTCGACTTGTTCAAGAAAATGTAATGATAGATTCAAAAAATTTAAATGAGGATGTTGAAAATATATTAAATAGTCAACGTAATCACACTGTTTTAGAAAATGCCCAGATTATACCACGGGGTAAATTTGTCGTAGAATCGTATCATAAACCAATTTTTCCAAAAAGAAAGAGTATTGAGTGTCCAAGTTTTTCACTTAAGAAAAAAACTTCATTGTTTGTTAGCCCAGAATTTGGTTTGTCCTATCCTATAAAAACATTACAAGAAAGAGTTGCTGACAACTCCGAAGTGACCGATTTCAGAAGGGAGCAGGAAAAAACATTGGAAGGTTTGCATGGCGCATTATATTTAGGTATGTATGTAGGAAAAACTCCGCTCTACATTAAAACAGGACTAGCTTATTCGAGATTGAGTGAAAAGTTGGATTTAGTGTATAATTACACTAGGAAAGATACAATGTATGGCATTGTTTCCATAACAAAATCTCAAAATGGAGATACCATCACCGTCATTTATGGAGATATTGTAACAGAAAGTGTGGTCAAAGGCCAAAAAATCAAACACCATTACTTTCACTTGTTGGATATTCCTATATGTGCAGGTTATCAATTTAGTTTGGCAGACCGTTGGAATTTAGGTGTAGAAGCGGGAATTCTCATCAACATTGGATTAAAAACTGAAGGACAAGTTTTGGCTTCATTACAAGATTTTAAACCTGTTGAAAAGTCCAATTACCAAAAAACATTAGGTCTTGGATATCGCGGTGGTTTGGATGTAGAGTTTGCCCTTCAAAAAAATATTGGGATTGGAATTCAAAGTAGGGTTACCATGTATACGAAGTCTTTTACTTCTCCACATTCTAATTTTAAACAAAACTATTGGGTCCCTGGCTTGCATCTTTACGCCAAGTACTATTTTACTAATTAAATAATCTTAAGTAGGACAGTTTAACTGCAATTTTCTGGAATCAATAAAAATGTCAAAAGTTGTTGCCTCAAGCAATTCACCATCTATTTGATAATAAACAGGTGTTTCAGAAATTATATATACTCTTTCGACGTGATGGTGGTATACATAAGGTAAATCAAGGTGTTTTCCTTTTTCTACTTTAGGTAAAACAAAAAGTCGTTTCCACCAAGGAAGGGGGTCAGTATACAACAGATCCAAAAGGCCATCTTGCAAGGATGATTTAGGGGCAATCACAAAGCCGCCCCCAGTGTACATGGAGTTGGAGATGGCTAAAATGACAGGATGTGCTACTTTTTCTTCGTTGTTAAATCGTAGAATAAATTTTTTTTCCTTGTAAGTAAAAATACTTTTGACCACACCCAACAAATATCCAAGATGGCCACCAATCATTCGTATAGAAGATATATTTTGTAAGACATCACCATCAAATCCTATTCCCAAAGAATTAACATACAATCTACCATTACAATTTCCAACATCAATCGCCAATATATTTTGAGCCAATAATTTTTCAAAAAGCTCTACAGATGCCTGCTTTCCATAAAGAAAGTTTTTTAGATCATTGCCGGTACCACCTCCTAACAATGCAAAAGGAATATTTATATTAGGGTAGTGATTAATAAATTGATGGATCGTTCCGTCGCCGCCTGCTACCCAAATTTCTGTAAAATCATCTAAAGTTGCTGGCCAAGTATTTACAAAAAGAGTTGCTTGAATAGATTTTTCCAATAAAAACTGTAAAGCTAATTGGCCAATCGTTGCACCTTTACCATTTCCAGCCAATTCGTGGCACATAATGCCAATATTTTTAGGGTTTATTTTCATGGAGGCAAATTATGAATTACTTGACTTTTGCAACATCATTTGTCTCAAAGAACTACCCAAAAATCCAGCCCACCCTGTGAGGACTCCTCCAAAGAAACCCGTGATAATGTAGGTTAAAATTGAGGGTAATTCACCCAATAATCCTGAAATAAATTGTGAAATGGCACCAGAGACTTCCATGTCCTTCCAATAACTGACTACAATCCACAATAAAAAAATCAGCAAAAAATGAAAAGTAAATGCAAGCCATTTTTGTTGAATTATAATATAACTCAGACCAAAAGCAAAAACAAGGTTAAGCCACCAAATTCCAAATAGTCCATTGACAAAATAAAAAAGGAGAGAAAGAATAGACAGTAATAACCACGATTTTTTAAATGTCATTGCTTAAGATTTAACTTGAAAATGAAACGTACAAACAGCCTCTTTTTTAAAAACTTCTTGGTTGTTATGATGATTGAGAAGGTGATATTTTCCCTCTATCCAATCTTCTATCATGTTTTTATAGAATGGACTAAATGGATTTCCAGATTGACCACCAGGGTAAACTCCATATGCTTCTATCGGATTGGTTTGGTGAACTATCATCCGCCAACTCGGCCCAAAGCTATTGCCCTTGGCATTGATGGCATCAGGACAGCCATTCGCTTCCAAATTTAAAGAAGACAATCCTGGTATTCTTGTCAAATGTTGAATGTGCAAAGGTTTGTAATTACCCCAATGTAAAGCAGGATTTATCTGGAGCATGCTATCCATATTATTGACTGTTTTCATAAAGGCTATGATCTGCACGTTTTCGGCCGTTTCTATGGTACTAGTTTGCTTAATGTTGAACAGGTAATCATTAGGAAACAACGATAACATTTTGAACAATACCCAGTCTTTTGGTATGGCCATCGCCATTTTTTCTTGTAATGTGTAGAGTTCGTCATAGGTTTCTTTCCTAAGATGATCCATATAAATTTCAAAAAATACGGGTTCTATAGCCTCTTTTTTATAATGTGCATTCCATTGCTGTAGTTTTAGATACCACTGCGTTTGTGACTTGCCTGTTATGTTTTTACATTGATCGGGCAATAGTGAAATAAATTCTTTTGCTTTGATAGAAAAGGCATTATTTTGCATACCTTTCATATCATCCACCGTCATTTTTTCTGAATGTATAAGCTTGTCGTTGATGAGTCTGTTCCTGTAATTTTCAAAATTTCCAGTATAGTAATATGGATAATTTTTAGTAGTGCTTCTTTGATTGGCGGAAGCCACAAAATTTTCGGGAGGATTCAAAACTTGGGGGTTCTGATGTCGAGGTATAAATCCTTGCCAGTCATTTTCTACCTTGTTACCATATTCGACAAAACGTCCGTCTTGGTCAAATTTGGCGGGCAATAAGCCGTTTACACGAATTGCCATTTCCCCTTTGACAGAAGAGAATCCAAAGTTTTGAGCAGGTGTCATAAATACTTCAGTTGCTTTGGCATAGGAATCATAATCCTTAGCTTGCATTCCGTCAACAAAGGCCATGTATTCCTCTTTTGACGGTGCGTCGTGAGCAAGCCATCGTAAAGCGAGGTCTGATTTACCATCTATTGATGTTTTGTACACAGGGCCAAAATAAGTGTATAACACGGTATCCATAAGTGGCACTTTTCTACCTTTAACCCAGATTTTTTCAACCCTATGTTTGGTTTTTATTTTTTGGTTGTCTAAAACATAATCTTTTTTACTTGCATCAACCCACTGAATAACGAATAAATCTTCTACATCTTGACCTACATTGGTTTCGCCCCAGGCTATATGTTCATTGAATCCAATCATGATTCCGGGAAACCCTGGAAAGGAAACACCGTAAGCATTAAAAGTGGGAGTCACCAAATGTTGTTCAAACCAAATTGATGGAAGTCCAAGGCTAAGATGTGGATCATTGCTAAAAATATTGGCGCCAGAAGCCGATTTGTTTTTTCCTATCGTCCACTGATTGCTTCCGATTCCAGGTTGTCTTGCTTCATAAAATGATTTTTCAATTACATGATTGATGAAGGCAGAAGGACTTTGTTTTTTAGTAAAAAGTGAATCAAAATCAAAAGATATGTGGTCGGGAACTACTGGGTTTTCGACGGCTTCGTACTCTGGAAACCACGATGAAAAAGTTGAATCATCCAAACTGTTTTTTGCATTCGTGTAGGGTATATCCTGATTTCTTCCACATAAAGTTAAGGACATTTCTTTAAAAACCAAAGCACTTTTCAACATCGTCCATGGTTCTGGTTTTATGTTGAATAATTTGTATTCCATCGGAAAATCTTCGGGTTTAAGCTCAGAAATATAAGCATTTACTCCGGCAATATAGCGTTCTGCTAACGCAAAATTTGGCATCTTTTCCCAAGCAGCTACCGCATTTTCAGCAGCGTAAGTCATCCCCCTCCTCCGTTTATCTAAATCGTATTCTACAGTAACTTCACCAAGTATTGAGGACAACTCTCCAGCTGCAGCCTTTGCCAAAAATTCCATTTGAAAGAGTCTGTTTTGTGCTTCAACGAAACCTTGCATAAATAGGATGTCCTCAATATTCTCCGCAAAAATATGAGGAACCCATCGATGATCGTAATACATATTTGCTTCGCTTGTTAACGGAAGCGTTAAAGTGCTTTTATTTACATCTGTAGTAACATTGTGATTCCAAACTCCTTTAAATGGATCTAAAAACTTTAGAATAGGGGGCAATGGATTTTTGGCTACATTCACATTACCATTTAAAAATAAAACGGCCGTTAAAAAGAGAATAAAATGTACAACATAAAGTATTTTCTGCATATTCATTTTTGAGGGAAGCAAACATAATCAATAAATTTTGGTTTTGGAAAATATTGTATTGAATTTTTAAAAGTTAACGCTACTCGACTATAATGTTTAAATTTGCGATTCGTTTAGAAAAATATGAAAACAAAAAATCTAAAAAAGGATAAAGTAAACGTCATTACACTTGGTTGTTCCAAAAACCTGGCAGATTCTGAAGTGCTCATGAGCCAACTGGCGGCAAATAAAATTGATGTTCAACACGAGTCAAATGACCCCGCTAATGTTATCGTCATCAATACATGTGGATTTATAGATCTCGCCAAGCAGGAATCTATAGACACTATTTTGCAATATGCCGACTTAAAATCTCAAGGTGAAATAGAAAAGTTGTACGTGACAGGCTGTCTTTCTCAGCGCTACAAAGACGATTTGGAAGCTGAAATACCGGAAGTTGATGCCTTTTTTGGCACCATGGAATTACCTGGATTATTGTCAAAATTAAATGCGGATTATAAACATGAGTTAGTAGGCGAAAAACTACTCACTACACCGGGACATTACGTTTACTTAAAAATTAGCGAAGGCTGTAATCGAACCTGTTCTTTTTGTGCTATTCCACTTATGCGGGGAAAACACGTTTCAAAATCTGTCGAACAATTAGTGAAAGAGGCCAAAAATTTAGCCCGAATTGGGGTGAAAGAATTAATCTTAATCGCTCAGGAATTGACATATTATGGATTAGATTTGTATAAAAAAAGAATGTTGCCCGAACTATTAGACGCCTTGTGTAAAGTTGAAGGCATTGAATGGATTCGATTGCATTACGCTTATCCAAATAAATTTCCATTAGAAATATTGGAAGCCATGAAAGCTCAACCTAAAGTGTGTAACTATTTAGATATTCCGTTACAACATGCCTCTGATACTGTCTTGGAACGAATGAAACGCCAAACAACAAGAGACGAACAAAAACAATTAATCATCAAAGCCAGAGAAATAGTACCAGAAATTAGGATAAGGACGACATTTCTAGTGGGTTTTCCTGGTGAAAGTGAGGAGGAGTTTGAACAATTATGTACGTTTGTTGAAGAAATGGAATTTGAAAGAGTTGGTGTTTTTCAATATTCTCACGAAGAAGATACATCTGCTTATTTGTTGGAAGACGATGTTCCTCAAGAAGTAAAAAGCCAAAGAGCCAATCGCGTTATGGAAATTCAACAAGAAATATCCCTTAAAAAAAACCAAACCTTGATTGGTCAACAAATGAAAGTGTTAATTGATAGAAAAGAAGGTGAGTTTTTTATTGGTAGGACTGAATTTGATTCTCCAGAAGTGGATAATGAAGTTTTAATAGATGCGACAAATAACTATTTGAGAATGGGCGATTTTGCCCTTGTGGAAATTTTTAAAGCTGAAGATTATGACCTGTATGCTAAAGTCCTATAAATGAAACAACGAGTAACTTATATGCTATGGTTGGTCTTAGTTGGGTTTTTTTATATCCTTCCGACCAACATTATACAAGCCCGTCATATTATAGGCGGAGACGTCAGGTATATATGTTTGGGTAAAAATGCAACCAACGATAGCGTTCATTATAGGGTTATTTTTGTTATGTATCGAGATAGTCGTTCAGGAGGCGCTAATTTTGATAATGGTGTTCAATTTGGAATTTATAGTAAAGAATCTAACAATACATGGTCTTATGTCAAAAGAGTCAGTTCTTTTGTGGAAGATATCCAAGAAATACAACCAAACAATAACGATCCATGTATCATTGTTCCGCCCAACTTAGGTGTTGAAAAAGGGGTATATGAATTTGAAACATGGCTGCCTATCATCAATAAAGATTATATGATAGCTTATCAAAGATGTTGCCGTAATCCGACGATTTCCAATTTATTTAATCCTTCAGATACAGGAGCAGCTTTTACAATTACCATTTCGCCACTTGCACAACAATCGTGCAATAATAGTCCAGAGTTTAAAGGATTTCCGCCAGTTGTTCTTTGTGTTAACGAACCATTATCCTTTGATCACTCTGCTAGTGATGTTGAAAATGATCAAATTGTCTACGAATTTTGCAGTCCTTTGTCTTCAGGCGGCCAACAAAACTCTAATAATTGTCAGGGAGTTATTCCAAATCCAGCTAACTGTTCACCGCCTTTTAAAACAGTTAACTTTTTACTTCCAGGCTTTAGTTTTTCTGCTCCTATGGCTGGGAATCCCATTATTTCAGTCAATTCTTCGACTGGTGTCATTTCAGGAAAGCCGGTAGTAACTGGACAGTTTGTGGTTGGTGTTTGCATAAAAGAATATAGAAATGGAGTACTGCTTTCTTCTACACAAAGAGATTTTCAATTTAACGTCCAATTGTGTGGTAGGGTTGTGACACCAAAATTACAAACCAATATCATTGATAAAGATACCTTTATTTTTCAATCATGTCAACCTACAAAAATAGCGTTTAACAATATTTCTTTAGGCGGAAGTTTTATATATTCTTATGATTGGGAATTTTATACAACAGAAACTATTGAAACTTTTAAAACCAAAAACATAGAGGTTGATTTTGCAGAAAGGGGTACTTTTTATGGTAAGCTAATTCTCAATAAAACTGTGGGTTGTCGGGATTCTGCATTCGTAAAGGTTGATATTTTCCCCGAAATAAAAGCAGGTTTTGACTTTAATTACGATACATGTTATGCGGGTCCAGTGCAATTATTAAACCAATCCAAACTGGATGCAGGAGGCTTTAGAAAATGGTCTTGGTTGTCCAATGGAAATGTGATAGATACTAGTGAAAACCCGCTGATTCTCCTTGATAAAATTGGCATCTCAGAAATATCTTTGGAAGTTTTGGATAAAAATAATTGTAAAGACACCCTAGTTAAAAATATCAATTGGCAGCCAGTTCCTTCATTAGTCATATTAGAACCAGATAATAGAGAGGGTTGTGTTCCAGCGGTCATTACTTTTAATAATTTATCAAAACCTGTGGATGATACATATTCTATAAGGTGGGCGTTTAGTAACGGTGATACAAGTACTTCTTTTAAACCTAAAATGACTTTTAAGGAAGCTGGAACGTATGATGTAGATTTAGAGATTACATCTCCTATCGGATGTGTGACCAAAAAGAATTTTAAAGACGCCATTATTGTGCACCCTAATCCTGTAGCGGGTTTTATTATAAATCCTGATTCGATCGATATTTTCAATAATGAACTTCAACTTGTAGACCAATCTTTTGAAGCTACATCCAGCCATTGGTTTTTAGGAGATGAATTAATTTCACTTGAAAAAGAGCCAGCTTTTACCGTTAAGGACACTGGAATCCATTTGTTGACTCAAGTTGTTTTTAATAGATTTGGTTGTAGCGATACGTTAACCAATTATGTTGATGTTATACCCTTGGTTACTCTATTTTTGCCCAATGCTTTTACGCCCAATAAAGATGGTTTGAATGATGATTTTTTACCTGTCGGATATTTTAAAGGAATGAAAAATTATCAAATGGTTATAACAAATAGTTGGGGGCAAAAAGTATTTGAAACTAACAATCCAAAAGATGGTTGGAACGGTAATACGAATAATGTAGAATCGCCTGTAGGCATATACATCTATCAAGTAAAATATACGAGTCCAAGGGGATTGGATCGAGTTACAAATGGAACTTTTACTTTAGTCAGATAAAGACAAAAGATGAAAAATTGTTGTTTTAAATATAACAAATATTCGGAATTGATGTTCTTATCAATATAAACAGCGAATATGCACATATTCAGGGTTTTGGTTTTTTTAATTCTAGTAGCTTTTCTTCCAAAGGATAGCTGGGCTTTACATATTGTGGGAGGTGATGTTACATATAGTTGTTTAGGACAAACCAACAATACAGTAAGGTTTCGTGTGACATTTACCATGTATCGTGACGTGATTGGTGGTGGAGCACCTTTTGACAATGATGCTAGATTTGGAATATATATAGGCAATAATAATAATTGGAGGTTTGTAAGTCAGGTAATTGACCAAAATGTAAAAAGTGTGACAACCATTCCAATCATTACGTCAAATCCATGTTTAATAGCGCCATCTAATGTTAGGGTTGAAAAAGGAGAATATCAATTTGATGTTGCTTTGCCCATTTCACAAAATGAATCCTACATGATTGCTTATCAAAGATGTTGTCGAAATACCACGATATCAAATTTGATCAATCCAGGAGATGCAGGCGCAGCTTTTACGGTAATTATTACGCCATTTGCCCAACAAACATGTAATAACAGTCCGACTTTTAATGATTTTCCTCCCGTAGTAATTTGTAATAACGAATTTATAAATTTTGATCATAGTGCATCTGATCAAGACGGTGACCAGTTGGTTTACGAGTTTTGTGCACCATTGACCGCAGGGGGAAAAGATGGTACCGGTCAAGGTAGCCCTTTTTCATGTACAGGCGTAACTCCTGACCCAATTAATTGCCGACCACCATTCAATCAAGTAACTTTTGCCTTGCCATTCTATAGTTTTTCTGCACCATTAGCTGGGAATCCAGTTGTTACCATTAATGCAAATTCAGGGATAATTGATGGAAAGCCGAGGTTTTCAGGTCAATACGTTGTAGGGGTTTGTGTTAAAGAATTTAGAAATGGTCAGTTGTTGAGTATAATACAACGAGATTTTCAATTTAATGTGGTGAACTGTTCTTCTGCAGTAACGGCAAAAATTGACGCCGATGGTTGGGATGATTTAAATAAATCTCTTCGGTTATGTGGTGAAAACAAAACATCGTTTATCAATTTGAGTACCTTATCTGACCGAATTATTTCCTACGACTGGTTTTTTGATTTTAATGGAACAATGGTGAATTACCAAACCCAAGATGCCGACGTTGTTTTTCCTGGAATTGGTGTTTATCCAGGTAAAATGGTGCTTAATCGAGTTCTGGTTGGATCAGAAAATTGCAAAGATTCAATAGAGTTTGTTGTTAATGTTTTTCCAGAAATAAAGGCTGATTTTACTTTTGATTATGATACTTGTACTGCTGGAAATGTAGCATTTCAAGATTTGTCTGTAAGTGGGGCTGGACCAGTTCAAAAATGGGATTGGGCCTTGGACAACACCATGGAGAATCAACAAAATTTTGAGTATTCTTTTGCTACACCTGGTGAAAAAGCTGTTCAATTGATTGTGGAAGATGGCAATAAATGCCTAGATACAATTCAAAAAGTTGTGTCTTATTTTCCTGTGCCAGGATTGATAGTAGTAGAACCCGATAATTTTGTTGGCTGCAGTCCAGGTAAAATATTTTTTAATAATTTGTCTTCTCCCATAGATGACTCTTATACAATCCTATGGGATTTTGGGGACGGGTCTACAAGTGATGAGATTAGCCCAGAACATCTATATGAATTACCAGGTGTATACACCGTGCAGGTGGAGATTATTTCGCCTATTGGATGTAGCACAGGCCAAGTTTTCAGAGATTGGATTACAACACTTGAAAAACCAATAGCAAATTTCACCTATTCACCCGCAGATCCAAACATATTTAATAATACGGTTGAATTTGAAGATCTATCGGAAAGAGGAACTGGCTGGTTTTGGGAATTTGGCGACCTAGGTGTTTCTTATGAAAGAGAACCTAATTTTACGTTTAGGGATACTGGTGTGATAGAAGTAAAACAAATTGTGCGACATATATCGGGCTGTACTGATACGGCCGTTGCTTATATTGATATTTCACCAATTACACTCTTCTTTTTCCCGAACGCTTTTACACCAAATGGCGACGGATTAAACGAATCCTTTTTTCCAAAAGGTTATTTTAAAGGGGTTCAGGATTTCGAAATGACCATTTGGAATCGGTGGGGAGAAAAAATATTTTCGACCGATAACCCCAATGTAGGTTGGAATGGGAATAAAAATAATGACCTTATTGCTTGCCCGCCTGGTGTGTATATTTACAAGTCGTCTTACATTTCTCCAAGAAATGAACCGGTACTCAAGAATGGACAGGTTACCTTAATCCGTTGATTTTGTAAAAAAGTCAACAAAATATATACATAATACCATTTATTCATATTATCTTTGCGCTCCAATTCAAAAAATAAATTATAATTCGTATGGATCTTATCAATTACGTTCACGAACAATTGACACCCAAAAGAGAATTACCTTCTTTTAGACCCGGCGATAACATTGCAGTTAGCTATAAAATTATTGAAGGTTCTAAGGAAAGAATCCAGATATTTAGGGGTGATGTTATTCAGATAAAAGGAAGTGGTTCGACTAAGACTTTCACCGTTAGAAAGATTTCAAACGGAGTTGGTGTTGAGAGGATAATTCCTTTTTCATCCCCGGCAATTGCCTTAATTGAAGTATTAAAGAGAGGTAAAGTCAGGAGAGCGAAATTGTATTACCTCAGGGCTTTAACTGGTAAAAAGGCTAAAATCAAAGAAAGAAGATATACACCAACTAGTGCTTAACCTTTGGTAGTATCATTTCAGTATGTTAGAGTTTATATTACATTTAATCATATTCAATTAATTTACTTCAAGTATGAATCATTATGAAGTTAATTTCATCATCGATCCCGTTCTGTCAGGTGATGAAATAAAATCGACAGCAAAAATATATGAGTCATTGTTGGTTGACAATGGCTGTAAAATTGTTCACATTAATGAAATGGGCTTAAAACAATTGGCTTATTCTATTAATAAAAGATCCTCGGGTATTTATTACTGTATGGAATTTTCAACTCTTTCTGGAGCTATCATCAGTAAACTGGAATTAGCCTTAAGAAGGGATGAAAGAATCATTCGTTTCCTTTCAGTAAGACTTGACAAGTACGGTGTAAAATACAATGAAGACAGACGGTCAGGTGTCATCACTTCTTACAAAAAGAAGGAAAAAAGAAAAGCGGATGACACAGGTTCTAACAATTCTCCAGCAACGACTGCTAAGGAGCCTGTTAAAGCACCAGTTGCACCTGTTGCACCAGTTGCACCAGTTGTACCCGTTGCTCAAAACGAGGAAGAATAATTTATTAACTATTAATTGATTTAAAATGGCATCTAGAGACGATATAAAATTTTTAAGTAATCCAACTATAGGACAATCCCGTAAGAAATATTGCAGATTTAAAAAATTTGGCATCAAATATATTGATTACAAAGATTCTGACTTCTTACTTCAGTTTATTAACGAACAAGGTAAGCTACTACCGAGAAGAATTACTGGAAACTCATTAAAATACCAAAAATTGGTCGCTGTTGCAGTTAAAAGAGCAAGACATTTAGCAATATTGCCATATGTAACCGATTTGTTAAAATAAGAAAAGTAGTAAATCATGGAACTCATACTTTTAAAAGATTTAGATCAACTAGGATACAGACACGACATAGTGAACGTAAAGCCTGGTTATGGTAGAAATTATCTAATACCTCAAGGTTTGGCTATCAATGCAAATGCTGTCAATCGTAAAAAATTGGAAGTTATTATTGCTGAAGAGGATGCTAAAGAAGCAGCCAGATTAGGAGAATACACAGAAATGGTTGGTAAACTAGAAGGTCAATTATTGAAAATAGCGGTAAAAGCTGGTACTTCAGGAAAGATTTTTGGTAGCGTTACTAATGTACAGTTATCCGCTGCTTTTAAAGACCAGTTAGGAATGGATGTTGAAAGGAAAAAAATAGTTCTTCCAGACGAGATCAAAGAAATGGGTACGTACACAGCAACAATTAACTTTCACAAAGAAGTGCAAGGAAAGATTGATTTTGAATTAATCCAAGATTAAGTTGATAAAAAAAAATAGTTATACTTAAAAAAGTCAGTAAATTTTTACTGACTTTTTTATTTTTACACTGTTTATAACCAAGAATACCTCAAGGTATTCCATTTTCTTCAGACAATGTATCTCAATGATAGACATTCAACCTTCTTTTTTTAAATCTGACATGTTTTTCCTAATGGCTGGACCTTGTGCCATTGAATCCGAATACACAAGTATGATGATCGCTGAGCACGTGACTGGTTTATGTGAAAAATATAATATTCCCTATATATTCAAAGCATCTTACAGAAAGGCCAATAGATCTAGTATTCATTCTTTTACAGGTATTGGAGATACCAAAGCCCTTAGTATTATTAAAAAAATTGGCAAAACTTTTCAAATTCCTACGGTCACAGACATACACACGGATGAAGAAGCTAAAATGGCGGCTGAATTTGTTGATGTACTTCAGATTCCTGCATTTCTTTGTAGACAAACGAGTTTAATCCAGGCAGCTGCGGCTACAGGAAAATGGGTTAACATTAAAAAAGGTCAATTTTTGAACGGTGAATCGATGATACATGCCGTTACAAAAATGAAGGAATCCAATAATGAAAAAATACTGCTCACAGATAGGGGGAATACCTATGGTTACCAAGACTTAATTGTTGATTTTAGAAATATTCCCGTGATGCAATCTTTCGAAGTTCCAGTTATCATGGATTGTACCCATTCACTCCAACAACCCAATCAAACAAGTGGTGTGACAGGTGGTAAACCAAAGTTTATTGAAAGTATTGCCAAAGCAGCTATTGCCGTAGGCGTTGACGGGCTGTTTATTGAAACTCATCCTAACCCTCAAGAAGCATTATCTGATGGCGCTAATATGTTGCCTATGGAAAAATTGGATGATTTGCTTGCTAAACTTGTTAAAGTAAGACAAGCGGTTATGCCCGTATAGCTTCGACTGGGTCCATTTTAGATGCTTGAAAAGCTGGGATAAAACCAGCTATTATTCCTACGGCTATAGACCACAAAACGCCTTGTAGGATATTACTCATCGACAATGACATCTCAAAAGGTGTGACTTGTGAAAGGCCTTTTAAAGTAATAAAGACAAAAATGAGACCTATGATTCCACCCATGATGCATAGTACAACCGCTTCAATTAAAAATTCAGTTAAGATGATGTTTCTTTTTGCACCTAAAGCTTTTTTTATACCAATGATGTTGGTTCTTTCTTTGACGGAAACAAACATGATATTTGCCACACTAAACATACCCACGATTAAGGCAAAAATTCCAATAATCAATCCCGCTATATTGATAGCACCAAAAACGCTTTCAAGCACTTGTGTTAATAGAGATAATTCATTCAAAGCGAAGTTGTCATCTTGTAGTGGTTTTATTCTTCGAGAAGCTCTAAGAATAGAGGCCAATTCGTATTTCAGTTCTTCAAGTTCAACGTTGTCTTTGGCTTTAATATTGAGTAATTGGCCAACAGCTCCCGATTCCTTCGTATTGACAAAACGTTTGATAGTCGGATAACTAATCCATATCACTTCATCAAAATTAAGAAAATTAAAAGCACCTTCACCTTCTTCTTCTAAGTAAGCTATTACTTGAAAATTTTGACCAAAAAGTCGGACGTTTTTGCCTATGCCTTCTATTCCTCCAAATAGCTCGTTGTACAATTTGTAGCCTAATATTATTTTCGGCGAACCGTTTTCATATTCTAATTGTGTAAAATATCTACCGTCATGAAGTTTTAAATTTTGGATATCCATGTACTCAAAAGTACTACCCATGATGATCGCATTAGAAATGGCGTTATTTTGAAACTTTATGGTTCTTCCTCCTGTAAAAATACAAAATGACGTATTTTGACTTAGTTTAGATTTTGCTTTAATCGCTTCATAATCTTCATAAGAAGGGTCTGGCCTTTTTTCATATTTCCAATAATTTTGGTTTGGGTCTTCGTTCCAAGGCCTTTTATCCAAATATATGACATCGCTTCCCAATTCATTAAAACCAGAAATAATACTTTGTTGAAGTGAATCTACAGAGGCTTTGACAGCAATAATACAAAAGATGCCAATCATAATGCCGATCAAAGAAAGAAAAGTACGCAAAAGATTTGCCCTTAAAGCACTAATCGCTTGAAGAAAACTTTCTGAAAAAACTTTGAGCCAAATAATCATTCTAATTATTAATACGCCTAAGGTAGTGTACTTTGTCTGATTATAAAAATGAATTAGACAAAGGTTGGAAAAAAATCGTTTACAGTATACCTACTATCTACAAATTGAATGGAGCATTATATAAATCTTGAAGGATCGGCTTCTTTCATTATTTGATAAATGGCTTCAAATACGTCTTCTCCTCCAGGTTTTGTAAAATAATCTCCGTCTGATCCAAATGGCGTCCTGTGTTCTTTTGCTGTTAAAGTAACTGGTTGTGAATCTAAGTATCTATACCCGTTATGTTTTTCTAAAATTTCTCTTAACATATACGCAGTAGCCCCACCAGGCACATCTTCGTCCATCAAAATTAATCGGCTGGTCTTTTTGATTGATTGGACAATTACGCCTTCTAAATCAAACGGTAAAAGGGTCCTCACATCGATTAATTCTACGGATATAGGAAAACCTTTTAGCAGTTCCAATCCTTTTTGTGCTTCCCGAATGCAGGTACCATAAGTGACCAATGTTACGTCCTCACCTTCTTGCAAAACTTCAGGTAGTCCTAAAGGAATTGTGTAATCCAACAAATTGTTGGGTAAAGTCTCTTTGAGTCTGTAACCATTCAAACATTCAATAACCAATCCTGGGTCATCAGATTTTATAAGCGTATTGTAAAACCCAATGGCTTGAACCATATTTCTTGGAACACAAATATAAATCCCCTGCATACTATTCATTAACATGCCCATAGGGGAGCCAGCATGCCAGATTCCTTCCAGTCTATGTCCCCTGGTTCGAATAATAGCCGGAGCTTTTTGTATACCATTGGAACGATATCTTAGGGTTGCCAGATCATCCGAAAGCGCTGAAAAAGCATAGGCCAGGTAGTCTAAATACTGTATTTCGGCAATGGGTCTAAACCCCCTCATACTCGAACCGATAGCTTGTCCCATAATAGACCATTCTCGAATTCCTGTGTCAAAAACCCGATCCTCTCCGTGTTTAGCTTGCAAACCAGCAAAACCTTGGTTTACATCACCTATTTGCCCTACATCTTCACCAAAAGCAATTACATAAGGGTTTTTTTCTAGCAAAGTGTCAAAATATTGATTTAACACTTGAAAGCCATTCAATACGGGCGCATCAGGATCATACGTTGGTTGAACCACTGGGATACTTAAAGCATTATAAGGGGTTTCGCTATATAAATGGGTATGGTATCGATTGTCTGCAATTTTATTTGCATTTTCAATAAAAGAATCCAAGCCAGAAAGTGAATAATTAGAAAATCGCCTTAGTTGAATATGCATTTTTCTAGCATTCTGCACAACTTCAGCAAAGGTAGGGTGGATCATTTTTTGAAATTCTTCTTCCAATTGTAAGACCGCTGCAGTTTTTACTTCTTGTGCCAAATGGGTGTATATCGAAAGCAAATTGTTTATTTGTTCCTTAATAAAAACATTATACGTATCCCAAGCTTTTGCTCGCTCTTCCTTGGTGAACTCAACTGCTCTTAGCGCCATATCGTCGAGCTCTTCAGATGTAGCTAACTCATTCAGCAACATCCATTCCCTCATTTTTGCAATACAATCAAATTCTTTTTCCCATTCAAGACGATCACTTGATTTATATCTTTCATGGGAGCCACTTGTACTATGTCCTTGTGGCTGTGTGACTTCTTCTACGTGAATGATGGCAGGAACATGTTCATTTCTCACCAATTCGGAAGCTTGTTCAAAAGTGGCACAAAGTTGTGCATAGTCCCAACCTTTTGCCTTAAAAATATGAATTCCATTTCCTTTTTTATCAATATCAAAACCTGATAAAGCTTTAGATATGGAACCCTTTACTGTTTGCATTTCTACGGGAACACTTATACCGTAACCATCGTCCCAAACAGCAACAAGAAGAGGCGCTTTCATGACGGCAGCCGCATTGATAGTTTCCCAAAATATCCCCTCTGAAGTCGAACTGTCTCCTATAGTAACAAAACTAATTTCATTACCATTATTTGAAAATTGTTCGCTGCCTGGAATAGGAATACTTCTATATTTTTTTGAAGCCATAGCAAGCCCAAGTGCTCTGGCCATCTGGCCTCCCGTACAAGAAATGTCTGAAGAAACATTGTATGAATTGGCTAAATCAAGCCACTCACCATTCTTGTCAATAATTGGTGTAGCAAAATGATTGTTCATTTGACGCCCACCCGAAAAAACATCGTTGTCCGCATCTGCGTACAATTGAAAAAAATATTCTTGAATGTTACATAACCCTCTAGCAATCATGAATGTTTGATCCCGATAATATCCAGACCTCCAATCTCCCTTTTTAAAAACTCTGGCCATTGCTACTTGTGGCACTTCTTTACCATCTCCTAATATACCAAACTTTGCTTTCCCTGTAAGTACTTCTTTTCTGCCAAGGATACTAGCTTCTCTACTTATGAGGCAATTCCAATAATCAGATAAGACTTCCTTAATAAATGGTTGATCATTTTCTTTGACTTCAATCTTGTCGATTACTTCTTCTATTATCTGTGTCATGAATTTAGGTTTGGTCAGATTGAACGGTGGTGAAAATGTTGTAAACATAGTTGTCACCGTTGCAAAAATAAGACAAAATGCTTAAAATTCAATAGGATTTCTTAATATAAATTAATTTCCCAAAAAAGGTAAATCACAAAATCAATTTAAATGAATCAAAAACAAAATGTTCGTTATTTTAATGCGGGGGATGAAAAAATGTTTTATCGGTAATATGTGTTTGAAAGGATATTATATTTTTTTGATGTAATAAAAATATCTAAACTATAGAATAATCTTTACTTATTTTATACTTTATGAAATTATATTCCGTTTATTGAGAATTATGTTTTATTATATAAATGAAATTTTATAGCCATTTCACTCTATTTTTTATGTAAATAAATCCCATTAAACTATGAAAGTATATTATAAAAAAGGTTTGTTCATTTGTATAATTTGTTGTATTTTTGCGCCCTTATGAACAGAATTAAGTATTTCCTCTTTTTTTTAGTGATTTTTTTTACGGCTTGTAAGTCTGAATTTGAGGCTATTAGGACAAGTAATAATCCAGAAAGGATATATAAAGCCGCACAAAAATATTACAAACAAAAAGAATATGATAGGGCTTTAGGTTTGTATGATTTGATCATTCAATATTATAGAGGAAGACAAGAGGCGGAAGAGTTGTTTTTTAACTATGCTTATTGTCACTATTATTCCAACGACTATATATTAGCCAGTACTTATTTTAAAAACTATTCTACTACCTTTGGGAATAGTGTAAACAAAGAAGAAGCCGAATATATGGCGGCATATTCCAATTATCGTTTATCGCCCAACCATCGCCTTGATCAAACATATACTTTAAAGGCAATGGATGGTTTTGAACAGTTTATTAATTTGTATCCATACACCGAAAGGGCAGAATCGGCTACAAAATTGTTGGATGAAATGCGAAAAAAATTAGACTTAAAAGCCTACGAACAAGGAGTTCTGTATTATAAAATTGGTCAATACCAATCTGCGATAACTTCTTTCCAATCGTATATTAACGAGTTTCCTGAAACGAATAAGATGGAGGAAGTTCGTTTTCTCATGATAAAATCAGCAGTTGTCCTCGCTGAAAAAAGTGTATTTGATAAACAAAAAGAGCGGTATGAGGAAGCGCTAAAGCTTGTTGATGTTTTCTATAAAAAGCACCCTACCTCAAAAAAGAAAGGAGAAATCAAATCTTTCCAAAAAACAATTATTGACGCCTTAAAAAATTTTTCATAATGTCGGATATTAAAACAAGAGTTCAGGGTATTGACCCTAATGTTAGAGCAAGAGATATTAAAAAACTAGCGAGCGCTACGTCTAGTATTTATGAGACTTTGTGTGTGATAACCAAAAGAGCAGAAGAAATCTCTATGGATATCAAAGAAGAATTGCATGGTAAATTAGAAGAATTTGCATCAACTTCAGATACAATTGAAGAAATATTGGAAAACAAAGAGCAAATTGAAATCAGTAAATTTTACGAAAGACTGCCGAACCCTATCATCATAGCGACAGAAGAATTTGTCAACCAAGAATTAACATATGAATATAAGGAAGGGGAAAAAGTCGTTGAGGAATAATTAACGTCCTCTTATGTCATCGCCTTTCCTTCATAAGAAAATTATCCTTGGAGTTTGTGGCAGTATTGCTGCCTACAAATCAGTCTTTTTATGTAGGGCGCTTATAAAAGAAGGAGCAGAAGTAAAAGTGGTAATGACACATTATGCGCAAAGTTTTGTGTCTGCTCTTACGTTTTCAACATTGTCTAAAAATCAGGTTTTTTCAGAGTTGGTGGATGTCAATGAATGGAATAATCACGTAGAACTAGGACTTTGGGCGGATATGATGATCATAGCTCCCGCTACAGCTTCTACGATATCAAAAATGGCTTCAGGCAATGTTGACAATATGTTACTTGCCGTTTACCTTTCGGCAAAATGTCCTGTATATATTGCTCCAGCTATGGACTTGGATATGTGGGCACATCCATCCACAAAAAAAAATATTCAAACTTTAAATTCATACGGTAATACCATAATTCCCGTAGGACATGGTGAACTTGCATCAGGATTACATGGAGATGGAAGAATGGCTGAACCTGAATTTATCCAAGACTTCTTAGCTTCATGCTTTTCGCAAAATGGGCCACTTTTAGGCAAAACTGTGTTAATCACCGCAGGCCCAACGTATGAAAATATTGATCCTGTGCGATTTATAGGAAATGCTAGTAGTGGCAAAATGGGCATTGCGCTTGCCGATGTATTTTGTAGAGCTGGTGCTAAGGTGCAACTTGTTTTGGGGCCTTCTTCTTATCTTCCCAAAGAAAAAGATGTCCATGTAAATCAAGTGACAACTTCAGATGAGATGTTTCAGGTTTGTGAAAAAATATTTAAAAAAACTGACATCGCTATTTTTGCTGCAGCAGTAGCTGATTACAAACCTGCAACTGTCAAAGAGCAAAAAATTAAAAAGATTGAAAATTCAATGACTCTTGATTTGGTTAGAACTATTGATATTGCTGCTTCCTTAGGAGAAAACAAGAAAAAAAATCAATTCACGGTTGGGTTTGCACTGGAAACCAATGATGAGATGGAAAACGCAAATCGAAAACTAAAGTCTAAAAATTTTGATATGATTGTTTTAAATTCTTTAAGGGAAGAAGGTGCTGGTTTTCAATTTGATACCAACAAAATAACGATTGTTGAAAAAAACGGCCAGGTCACTCCTTTTTCTTTAAAAACAAAAGAAGAGGTAGCCAAAGATATTCTCGACAAGGTTGTAGAGAATTTGACTTTATGAATAACAAATCAAGAGAACTTACGTTTAACACATATACCAATACCACATTATGTTGAATCGGAACAGACATATTTTATTCATGTTGATAGTCGCAATATTGAGTTTGCCAGGATGGTTGTCAGGGCAAGAACTTAATATGAACGTTAGAGTTGATATTCAAGCCAATCTTACGGTTGATAAATCAATTTTCAGAAATCTTGAAAATCAAATTAAGGAATTTGTCAACAATACCCGATGGACGGAAGAAACTTTTGAATCACATGAAAAAATTGTAGGTTCTTTGCAAATGAATATTATCAGCGAAATAGATCCAACCACTTTTGAGGCTGAGATTATATTTCAAACAGCCAGACCTATCTTTAATTCAAACTACGACACACCAATTATATATTTTATTGACAAATATGTCACTTTTAAATATTCTGGAGTTGAGCCACTATTAAAAACAACCAATACATTTTACGATAATTTGTCCGCAACCCTTTCGTTTTATTGTTACATGGCTATAGCACTGGATTTTGATTCATTTAGTATGTTTGGCGGGGATCCTTACTTAGAGATGGCTAGAGAATTAGTTAATTCATTGCCTTCTAATTATGCTTTTGATCGCGGGTGGACAAAAGACACGGGCAATAGGCGTAACCGGTACTACTTTTATGAAAACATGATAAATCCTGTTTACAGACCATTTAGAGAAGGATTTTATGACTATCATAGAATGGCCTTAGATAAAATCACAGACGATGATGGAAAGAGTAGAGCGGTCATGCAAAGTGCGCTCAATGCAATGTCTCAAGTAGACACTGCATCGCCCAATTCTATGATTATTCAAATGTTTGGTAATGCAAAAAAAACCGAAATAATTGAAATTTTCAAAAAAGCCGAACGTGGACAAAGATCCAGAATTGTAGAAACTATGGTTAAGATGGATAAAAGTAAGGCCGGCGATTACAGAGAATTAGAAAATTAAAAACTTTATATACATCAATCCAATATTAAAGTATGATTCAAGTGGCTATTTTTGCTTCTGGTGGAGGTTCGAATGCCCAAGTGTTGACAGAATATTTTAAGGATCATCGTCAAATTAAAATTGCTGCCTTTTTTACCAATAAACCATCTTCAGGGGTCATTCATTTAGGAAAAAAATACCAAATCCCTTGTTTTATTTTTAATAAAGAAGAATTTAACAACGATAAATTTATGATAAAACTATTCACAAAATATGCAATTGATTTTATAGCCTTAGCTGGTTTTTTGTGGCTTATTCCTCCATTTTTCCTACAACGCTTTGATCGAAAAATTGTCAATATTCACCCTTCATTACTACCTAAGTTTGGTGGAAAAGGTATGTACGGCATGAAAGTTCATTCGGCTGTAAGTGATTCGGGATTAGACCACACTGGCTGTACGATTCATCTTGTTAATGAAGCTTATGACGATGGCGATATTCTACTACAAAAATCAGTGCAAATTAAACCAAAATCTTCGCCAGATACTATAGCGAAAGCTGTCTTGAAACTAGAGCATACCTATTATGCCCCAACAATCGAAAACTATCTTCAAAAAATATTTATCGAATATCAACCAAATAATATTTTGAAATAGTTCTAAAAAATTATTGTTAATTATTGTTTAATGGCGTATTTAGCGTAATATACATATTTAATATTTTGTACATTTGTATCATAATTTAGGTTTTGTCTTAAAATTGAACTTTTTTGACGTTAAAACTTGTTAACATAGTACACATTATAACACATAAAAATATTAAAATGAGCATTAAAAAAAGTCTTGTAACTGGAAAAGGAATATACAAAGTCACTTTTTCATTACCTGTCAAAGCAACAGAAGGAACTTCGTCCGTTGTTTTATTAGGTGATTTTAACCAGTGGGATCCTTCAAAAGCATATCAAATGAAAGCTGGCAAAACAGAATTTGCGGCTTCAATAGACTTAAAGCCAGGAACCTACGAGTTCAGATACCTTATTGACGGCAATATTTGGGAAAATGATTACAGTGCAGATAATTACATCGCATCTCCTTTCCCTGGAATCAATAACAGCGTTTTACATTTGCCAGCGGTTGAAAAAAAATCTGCTGTAAAAACTGGAGTAGTTGGGAAAAAAGCTGTAGTTAAAGCAAATAAACCTTCAGCAGCTAAAGCAGTAAAATCCGTGACAAAAGCAACATTAGTCGAAGCTAAACCTGCGACCAAAGTTGTTAAAGCAGTTGCAAAACCTGCCGTAAAAGCAACAACGGTAAAATCTGAGACTAAAGCACCGACATCTGTCAAAAAAAATGTTACAAAGACGTCGAAACCTATTAAAAAATAATGGTCAGGTAATTTACAATAGTAAAAAATTTATAGGGTTTCTTTTGCTAAAAAGAAACCCTATTTTTTTACATTTCCCTAGGTTTAGATTAGGTGGTATATGAGGATAATATTTTATATACCCTATGTGTTGGTAGACCCATTACGTTTGTGTAAGAGCCAGTAATTGATTTGACTAGGGACACTCCAATCCAGTCTTGAATGCCGTAGGCCCCTGCTTTATCCAAAGGAAGTTGGTTATTGACATAAAAGTTTATCTCTTCTTCCGTCATACGTGCAAAGTCTACTAAAGTAGTATCCGAAAAAGACTCATTTATTTCTTTATTACCTATCCAAACACCCGTGATTACTTCGTGTCGATGTGCGGATAATTGTTTTAACATAAATATAGCTTCCTCCTTATTTTCTGGTTTATTATAGATTTTTTCATGACATATCACAGTCGAGTCAGCGGTAATTAGTATTTCGTCTTCATTCAAAGTATCAAGTAGTGCCGTCGCTTTTTTACCGGCTAGATACTCGGCTACTTTTCTGATATCCATTTCAACTGGAAAATCTTCAACTACATTCGGCACTCTAACTTCAAAAGGAATGTTCATCAATTGTAATAGTTGTTGACGTCTTGGTGATTGTGAACCTAAAATAAATTTTTTAACCATGCTGTCCTGATAAAATTGTTTTTGTAAGTATTAGCATACCAAATAAGGCAAATACCATGATCCATTTATGTAGTTTACTAATATACGCAAAGTCTTTTTTTAATTTAGCAGGAACCAACTTTGTCAAAATAAAAACGATAGGACTCCAAACAAAAATTATATAATATGCCCTGACTTCGAATGCGGTGGTTATGTTTGAAAAGGTCAGCCAAAGTCCGATTAAAATACTTAGTAAAATCAAAATAATAAAGACAAGTTTTTTTGACAAGTTTACGCCTTTGACGATAGGATAGGTTTTTATTCCACGAAGTTGATCTCCTTCTATGTCTTCAATATCTTTGACGATTTCACGTGACAAATTAATAAAAAAACTAAAAAAGAAATAGGAAAATAGAAGTTCGCCGATAACCATATCATTCTCCGCCAAAAAAAATGTATTTTCAAATATTCTTAAAGAGTATTGAACATAAAAGAGAATTCCCCAGACGAACGCAACGAAAAGACTAACGACAATATTTCCTAATAATACAGTTGATTTCCACTTTTGAGCATACATGTACAATAGGAAAGTCACCAAGGGGTATATCCAAAGATTAATTAAATTTTTCGTAGTTAAGGCTATATAGATAGACAGAATTGCCCCACTTGTTACAAGTAAGATATAATATAATCGAGCATTATTAAACGAGATTTGGTGTGGTATATAACTCTTTTTTGGTTTATTAACGACATCAATAGAATGATCTTTTATGTCATTGATGAGATATCCCGCACCCGCTATGATCAAGGTAATGATTAAAAATATGAAAAATAAAAAGGGAGATAATACCAATTCTTTTTCTACAATGGGACCAATGACCATATATTGTAATAGTAACATGGTGAAGGTAATGATCCCTAAGTTTTTTATTCTTAAAACATGTAGGTACGGACTGATTTTTTTTAAAAATTCCATGTAGATTGGATTCTCATCACTTTTTCTATGACTTCTCTGACACAACCCATTCCTCCAGAAAGCCGACAAATGTAATCTGCTTTGGATAAATTGTCAAAAGCAGCATCAGCCGGACAAGCGGATATCCCAGCTAAAGGATATACAGCTAAATCCGGAATGTCGTCGCCAACATATAAAATTTGTTTTTTTTCAATTTGAAGATTTTTTGTAAATGCTTCAAAAGCTGGCTTTTTATGGTCGACTTTATCAAAAATGTACACGATACCTAGATTTTCAAATCTTTTTCGGACGCCTTCACTCATACCTTTTGTAATAATCGCAATATGATAACCTGCCTCAATCGCTATTTTAATGGCTTGCCCATCTCGGGTGTTCATCGAGCGAAGTAATTCTCCATTTTCAAGCACCAAAACTTGACTATTTGTAAACACACCATCCACGTCAAAAATGAAGGTATTTATATCTAAAAATGAAGCTTGATTGATCATAATTATTGGTTATCGCGCCATTCATAGACCCATTTGGCCTGAATTTGTTCTAAGTGTCCTTCAGAACAATCCTCCTTTTTTCCTTTAAAGTTAGGAATTTCAAGTACCCATAAAATAAGTTCTGTAAACCGTATTCTATAGATTTTAGATTCGGAAAAGTCGTCACCAAAACGTTCATACAATTTCATAGCTATATCTTCATGGTCTGACCAATCGATAGGTAAATTTTCAAAATTTTCAAACGACATCTGTGTTTTTTTAATGTTCGTGGCCAATAATATTGGATTGGTCAGGGATAATTACTTCAATGTATGCATCATCCTTAAGAATGACACATTGGCAACCTAATCTTGATTCAATTTTAGGGTTTATGGCTCGGTCAATAAAATCTTCTTCCTTGTCGGATATCTCTTCAATAAAATTTTCACCTTTTTTAATGTAAACGTGACAAGTAGAACAGGCACATACACCGCCACAATTGTGATTCAAATGTATATCATAATCTTCGGTGATTTCAAGAATTGAAACGCCTGAATCGATTCCCTCCACTACTTTTTCTTGGATTAAAGTGTCTTCAAACGTAAATTTTATAATTGCCATAAAGGTAGGTTAGTATATGAATATGTTAAAGAGCCAAAACAATGAATGTTTCATGATTGTTCACATGAACTTGCCTTGTTCTACTTTCTTCCGGTTCTGTTTATGAAATTACTGCCAGCTTGCTGACTTGACATAATTAAAATATCCTGAATATTGACATGTTTGGGTCGACTGGCCATGTAGTAAATTACTTCAGCAACATCTTTAGAACGAAGGGGGGCAAAATCATGATAAATGTTCGCTTTTTTTTGATCACCGTCAAATCTGACAAGGGCAAATTCTGTTTCTTCAACATGTCCTGGTGATACCTGACTTACTTTTATGCCGAGCTTAAATAAATCAAGTCTCATGGACCTTGTGAGGGCATCAACAGCAAATTTAGTCGCTGAATAAACATTTCCATTAGGGTAAACTTCATGACCAGCGGTAGAACATACATTAATAATATGTCCATTTTGAACATCGACCATACCAGGACTAACCAATCTTGTGATGTATAATAAACCTTTAATGTTGGTGTCTATCATTGATTCCCAGTCTTCAAGTTTGCCTTCGTGTATTGGATTTAATCCTTTTGCCAGACCAGCATTATTGACCAAAACATCTATTTTTTTAAAAGGATTTTTTAAGGATTTAAAAGCACTTACGACCTGTTGATTGTCTCTGATATCAAAACATAAATCGAGAATGTCGACACCGTACTTTTTGGTTAAATATGTTTTGAGATCTTTTAATTTTTCCTTTCTTCTTCCTGTAATAATAACATTATATCCATGTTTTGCAAAAATTGTAGCTGTTTCTTTTCCTATACCAGATGTTGCCCCTGTAACGAGCACATTTTTTATAATTTTATTCTTTTTGGTTCTCATGTCGCAAAGTTTCAATGATATTTTCTAAACGCTCTTGATGGCTTTTATATTCCTTAGTAGCTGGTCCAGAAAACCCTGTATATATATGTCTAATTTTATTATTTTTATCTACTATTAAAAGAGTAGGGTAAGACGAAATCCCAGATAGTTGTGGGAAGAGTTTGGATGCTTCTTGCTTTTTATAACTTCCTGCCCACAAAATTTCATGATCCAATCCAAGCTTCTTTTTGTATTTTTGAATTTGTTGTATGGATGTGGCTTTATCTTCATATCGTTCAAAGGCAAGACTTATCCAAGCAACGTCATGAGGATTTTTTTCTTTGAAATATTTTTGTAGCATCTCGGCTTCATCAAAACAATTTGGACACCATGTCCCCATAATTTGAACAAGTTTGATCTTTTGATGATAATTTTGATCATTGATAGAAATGAGTGAGTCTTCAGTATTTGGTAATTTAAAATCCAAAGGCATGTCGTTGACTTTTTGGGTTATTTCATATGCATCTTTCAAATTATACTCCTTATTTTTCGTTGCCAACCACGGTGCCGTATAATGTTTGCCTGACCTAAATGAACCAGTTATTGAATCTGAGTGAATAAATTTTGCATAAAATAAAAAGGCATGTGCTCCATCGAAAGCAGATAAATACATTTTGTTTTTAATGATATTGCCATGTAAATATCTGTAGTCTCCATTTTCCGTTAAAAATGTACCTGTTACAACATTCCCTTTTTGTAGAAAATCTCCTATAGCTGGATATTCACTTTCGGTTCCCGGCTCAAATATCGTTTTCCATTTTCCGTCGACATTAAATTCAGCATTCGAGTTCTCGTGAGCAAATCGATGGTTTTGGCCATATACGGCCTTGAAAGGTATGGCATAATTTTCTTTATATGAAACAACCCAATTTCCTTCTAAAATACCGTCTTCATAAACAGCTGTAATGTAGGTGTCATAGGCTACAAAATTTATCCTTATCGTATCCCTAGAAGAAGGAGTTGCTCTACCATAGGTAACATCGTATATCTTTATTTTTTCAATACCATTGTGAAATTCCACGAACATGCTATCCTTACCCTCCATGCCTACTTCAAAGGTAAAGGGTAATTCTGTGTCGAAATCAAAATTCTTTTTAATATCGCGGTCATCCCCGTACTTGACTACAGGCATTCTGTCCAAAAGAAGCACACCTCTCCATGGTCCACTTGGAATCGATTCAAATACAGATTTTGGTTGAACACACGATAACAGAAAAAGAAAGTTTATGTATAATATTCCCCTTGGAATACATTTGTCTAAGGCCATTTTTTGAGTTCTTTGAAATGGATTAATCACTAGATTTATCACCTACGAAATAATCCTCTTTATTTTTGAATAAGACATTAAATGTGGTTAATGAGCCATATATTCTAGTAATGTACTGCTGTAAATTAACCTTCTCTTCGTCGCTAAGTTGACTGCTGTTAATCCGTTGTTCCATCACTCTAAGCCTATCTCTAACCATCACTATTTTGTGAAAAAAAGCGTCGATAGGAATTTCCTTTGGTTTAAGATTTTCGTCCTCGGGTTTTAGTATCATCACTCCATTTGACCATTTATCCCCTAAAGGCACTACTTCAGATATATCTGACCAAGTTCTAAGAATTTTCATCAGAGATTTTTCAGCTTCTGAAAAACTAACGGCGTCTGTAGCATCAATCTTTTCGATAATATCCCAATTATTGTAGTCTTTTCCTACCAATTTGATTCCAAAAGTTATGAAACAGACCCTGTAGGCGGCAACGTCTACAGAAATAACTACACCATCTCCAAATGCAGGATGTTTGACTCGAGAACCAACACCCAAAATTGTTTTTTCACTCATAGAAATAAGTTATTTTTATAATTTAATGAATTTTTGAATTTGTTTACTTTTCCGAATATGTTGGCTTATAAAATATAATCCCGGATTCAGGTGTTCAATCGATAATTTATATAAACCGGAGCCCATTTTTTCTACAGGAACTTGAATATTATTTCCACGTATGTCAAAGACGCTAATGAGATTCTGAGACATATCAGGAGACGTCAATTCGACATAAATAAAATTTTTACAAGGATTGGGATATATAGAAAATGAGGGTGGGGAAGCTATATTTTTTTCTGATGTAATAATATTTTCTTTAAATTGAAAATCCCATATTCCTCTACCATAAGTACCAAAACGGGCAATTTGTAGCGTAGGCAAATATTCTACACTCCAAAAAGTTTGATTTGGTGTATTTGTTCCACCTAAATAAAACCACTTGTCCAGGTTTTTTATATAAACATAAGGTCCTGCTTCTGTGGCTGCATACATTAAAGTTTCATCGTCATTGAAAACTATCTTAAATATCATAGTTTTAGGCAAACCATTATTAAGTGCTGTGAAGGTTTTACCACCGTTTTTAGATACCATGACCCCAGAATTTGAATATCCACTTCCACTTATATACACCAAATTAGAATCCAAAGAAGAAGGCAAGATATGAGAGCCATACAAGTATTGGGAGCCGGGTAAATTTAGTGCACTGTAGGTGAATTGATCCCCACCGTTTAGGGATACATACATTTTTCCATTCGTAGTGGCACAATAAATCTTTTTTTGGTTAAATGGAGAGAAAGCAATAGCGCTTAATTCCCCGCCACTAGTTTTGAAATTATAGGAAAATTGATTTGCCTTAATCGAGTTGTCAACATTGTGATACGTTAGTTTAATTAAATGCGAACCTTTACCACCATTGATATTTCCGCCTGCCATGTAAACGCTATTTTCAGCAGGTATTGGAGAGGCTGTTATGGGAGGAATCCAAACACTCTCTTCTTCAGATACCACTTCATAAGAAGCTACGTTTCCTTCGCTTCTTGGGTTGGGATAGTAAGTAACCCAGCCACCAGGATATACCGTCCATAGGCGTAAACCATTTTCTGTGAATGCGATGTGGCCATAATCACCAGATATAACCTGAACCAAAGATTCTGGATTATTGCCAGGTATAAATCCTTTTTGAAAACCTTGATCCTGAGCGCCTGCAAACACAAAATTTGGATCGTGGGGATAAGACTTAACATCATAATATTGACTTACATTGAGGTCAAAAAGGCCTATATTGTCATTGGTAACTCCACCATCAAAGGTAATGCTTAATCCTCCGTGGTTGCTTATAAGAATAAACCTGTTTCCGTCTTCATCTTCATATTCTTTTAGGGCCATGATATCAGCATGCAGTTTTGATGCAACATTGTTGTAATATTCCCACCAACCATTGATTTTTTGCCAGGTCTTACCTCCATCTCTACTTCGAAAGGCATCCACTTCACCATAGATCATGTGGTTTGGATTGGAAGGACTGATAAATAAACCTACAGACCAGGGCTCGGATGGTAAAGTCGATAAAAACGTCCATGTATTTCCAAAATCGTTAGAAACGTGCAACCTTTGATTTCCGTCATAACTAAACAATCGAATGATTCCATTCGTGTTGATAACCTTAATGTTAGCTGTTCCTTTTTCACCAAAACCTAGGTTACTATCTGTGGTTAATATTTCCCAAATTTTATCGTTTGGTTTATATCTATATATTGTGCTGAGGTCAACATCTTGTTGTGAAATAATGTACATATCGCCTGTTGTTTCGTCCATATTCATGGCTACGTTGCGATGATCATTCGTGACAAAGTTGAATACTTCCTGATATGTTACCCCATGATCCTCTGAAATGAATAACTTCACAGGATTCCAATAACTCCTTTTCTGCAATAAACATATTTTTTGACTTGAGGTCACACTTGGGTGGTAAATTTGACCGTCTCCAAATCCAGGAATATTTTTTGCTTCGTCCCAAGTATTGCCTTCATCATCAGAGAAATAAGGTGTGTTATTTATAGCCGCAATTAGCCTTCTTTGATTGTTTGGAAGGTGGATGATTTCCATCAAATTATTCGAAAAACGAAAATTATGGTTAACTACCTCCCAACCTATTCCTGATCGATTGCCTTTAAAAATGGAACCTCCCCCTGAAACAAGAAAAATTTCATCTTTTTTTATATCGTAGGACGTAGCGATCACATTTCCAGCCTGATTAGAACTACCTCTTTCGTACCACTTTCCTAAAATATTTCCACCCGCTAATATTTCATTGTCATTTCTTGAACCAGTTTGTTTTTTTCTAAGACCTTGAATAATGGCATTATTGGTTATAGTATTGGCCAGTTCCAAGGCTTTCCAATCCGTACCAGGCTCACATTGATGCAATAACTTAAACCAGGATTCTCTTTTATATTTGTTTGTGGCATCTTCTGCGTCTAAATTAATTTCAGTTTCCCCACCTGTTGGCAAAGGAGTTTCATCATGAAGACAAGAAACGCAACATAGGATAGGCAGTAATAAAATTATAAAGACTTTGTTCAGTATTTGCATGCTCAAACTATGGGTGAGGAATAAAGCCCAAATATAAACAAAATATAAATTTTATAGAAGGGAAATGTACATTTTTCAAACAAGTATCCTATTATAAATAGGGGTGTGTTTATGAAAGAAAAGAAATTAAAGTACTATGTATACTCAGAGGTAAGAGGTAGACAATTGGGTGGAATGTAGTTGGAAAATAGTTGTTTGTAGCAGGTAGTCTTATTGGGGCGTAATTTAGACAAACTATATTTTGAAAGAAAAAAAGCGTCATAACCTCACTCTTGCTTTTACGTGTTTATAAAGATTCAGAGAAAGAGAAAACAAAATCCTAGTCAACCTTAGATTCGGTTGTTGGGATGACCTCTTGGGGATGATGAATATTCTCGATTCGTATTGGTTATGACGCTTAAAACTAGGATCTCAAAATAAAAAACTTCAATTAATTTGTCCTAAGACGATGCAAACATAAAACAAAACATATTATAAAAAAACATAATATGTTATTTTTTTTGTATTTTTATTTTGTATATATATAAAATTTGTGATAATAATGCTTATTTTAAATATATATTGGCTTTATAAAGAATGTAATAGGCTCAATGATGAGACATTGGTTTTACTTCTGTTAGAATAAAAGAACTTTGAACTTTTCGAATATTATCCATTGAAGCAAGCTTGTTTTTTAAAAATGCTTGATAAGCGTCCATATCTTTTACCATAACATGCAATAAATAGTCCATAATGCCTGCTAAATGATAGCAGGCAACAACTTCTTCAAATAGTAATATTTGCTTTTCGAACAATTCTATTACATCTTTATGATGCACTTCCAGGCTGATTTGACAGAAAACGACCATACCTAAACCTAGTTTATTTCTATCTACTTTTATGGTATAACCCTGTATAATCCCTTCATTTTCTAGTTTTTTGATACGCTCATAAACAGGGGTTGGACTCAGGTGCGTCTTTTGACTAATTTGTTTTATCGTCATTTTGCAGTTTTCTTGTAAGCATAACAATATTTTTTTATCTGTATCATCAATCATGGCGAAATATTTTCTGCTAAATTATAACTTTTAAGCTATTTATAGAAAAATTAATTAGTATAATTAATAATAATAGATTAAATAACTAAATATTAAATTTATATTGATTAAAATATCTTATATATTACCTTTGTACAAGCAAATTAGATATTAAGATATGATCAATAAAGCCGATATTTTCCAACCTGAAAGTTTGATGATGTCTCATGGGTACAATCCCGAGTGGTCGGAAGGTGCTGTTAAATGTCCTATCTTCCAAACATCTACTTTTGTGTTTAAAACGGCTGAAGATGGCAAAGCTTTTTTTGAAGTCGCTTATGGAATCAGGGAAAAAAATGTGGACGAAAAACCTGGGTTGATTTACAGTAGGTTAAACAACCCTGTGATTGAAATACTAGAAAATAGACTCTGTTTGTGGGATAAAGCACAAGATTGTGCCGTTTTTGAATCTGGCATGTCAGCCATAACTACTGTATTTTTAGAAATTTTAAAACCGGGTGATTGTCTATTATATAGCATGCCTTTATACGGTGGATCAGAACATTTTATCGTACATTTTCTTCCCACTATTGGCGTAAAATCGGTTGGGTTTTTACCTGGCATGACGAAAGAAGAAATGGTTTCGCTCATAGAAAAAGAAAACGTGGCAGATACGATGGCCATGATTTATATCGAAACTCCAGCTAACCCAACGAATACTTTGATTGACATAGAATTGTGTAGCGATATCGCCAAGCAATATGGGGCAAGTGATACCACAATTCCAGTTGTCGTAGATAATACTTATATGGGGCCATTGTGGCAACATCCCCTCAAACATGGAGCTGACCTCGTTGTATATTCTGCCACAAAATATATTGGAGGCCACAGCGATCTCATTGCAGGTGCAGTACTTGGATCAAGCGAATGGATAAAACGAATTAAAACACTGCGAACCTTTTTAGGAAATATGACAAGTCCATGGACTAGTTGGCTATTAATGAGAAGTTTAGAAACGCTTAAAGTAAGGATGGAACAACAAGCCATCAACGCAGCTAAAGTAGCTGAATTTCTCAATGTACATGCAAAGGTAAAAAAAGTGTATTACCTTGGAAATATTAGAGCAAACGACCCTCAATATACTATATTCAAAAAACAATATCTGTGTGCCGGTGCAATGCTTTCTTTTGATATTATGGGTGGAGAAAAAGAAGCATTTGCTTTTTTAAACCGGTTAAAGTTAATCAAGTTGGCCGTTAGTCTTGGTGGTACTGAAAGTTTAGCTGAACACCCTGCATCTATGACACACGCTGGAATAGATGTCGACCGCCGTAAAGAAATGGGAATTAATGATTCATTAATTCGCATTTCTGTAGGCATTGAAAATTTTGAGGATATTATTTGGGATATCCGACAAGCATTATTGGATGATTGATTTACTAAATATACGATAAGTTTTATACTTTTTCGCTTTCAAATTTTGTAATGCCAGATTCATTTCCTGGTTATTTTCTAAAATCCAAGAAGCTTCTGCTCCAATAATATTTTTTTGCAATGCAGTTTGAATGTTTTTCGCAAAAAAGATTCCTTCAATACCTTTTTTTCTGTATTCTTGAACAACGCCTAGTGCTAAGATTCGAATTGTTTTTATGTTCTTTTTACCAAACAGCAACCTGAAAATCCCATAGGGGAATAAACGCCCATTTTTATTTTTGATCAGTATTTCGTTGATGTTTGGAATGGTAATTGAAAAGCCGATAACTTCTCCATTTTTTTCTGCAATATAGGTAAAATCAGGATCCATAATTTTAGACAAATCATCCTTGAGGTACAAAAATTCTTTTTCTGTAAAAGGTATAAAACCCCAGTTTTTTTCCCAGGCTTTGTTGTATACTTTTTTAATATTTTCAGCATCTTTTTCCAACGTTTCTTTATTAACCTTGCGTATGGTTATTCCTTTAGATTGTAATCTAAATTCTAACTCTTTCGCCAGGGTTATTGACTTTTTATTTGTTTCTGACGGAATCAAGTAGTAGGCCAAAAGATCCATTTCTTTTACAAAACCAAGTCTGTTAACAAGGTCTTTCATGTAGGCTGGATGGTAAGTCATCATAACCATTGGCGGGCTATCAAAACCATCCACCAACAAGCCAGCAGTTTCATTGGTAGTATAATTGACAGGTCCCATTAACTGTTGATGTCCATTTTGGAGGGCATATTTTTTTGCCATTTCTAGAAGTGCGTTGGCAGTGTGAATATCATTTTCACAATCAAAAAAACCAAAAAATCCTACGTTGGAATGATGAAGTTCATTATATCTTGGATTATCAATCGCTGCAATTCTCCCAACAATTTTATTTTGTTTGTAGGCTAACCAATATTTGGTTTTTCCAAACTCAAAAAAAGGATAAGTCGTTTTGTCAAACATGGCTTTTTGACCAAGATAGACTTCTGGAACATATTGGATGTCCTTGCGATATAATCCATGTGGAAAGTCTATAAATCTCTTAATATCATTAAAAGATTCAACCTCTCTGCACTGGATTTCCATGTTATTTTATTGAATAATTACCTTGAAAAATTGGTTGGTATGGTTAGAATCCACCTGCAAAAAATAAATACCCGACATACTTCCTTTAGTATTTATTTTGTGGTATTGTTTTCCCGTGGATGTTTCAAGTTTTTCGTGATAAACTTGTTTTCCATGCATGTCTAAAAGCTGAAGATTAAATTCCATTGACTCAACTGTTTCAAATTGTATGGTGATGGCATTATCCCGATCGACTGGGTTAGGGTATATAGCCATCTTTAGTTTTGAATTAATGTCGTCAATTGACGTTGTAGATAAAGTCCCTGTTTTGAAAGTTGCACTGGAACTGGTTGCACAAAAACTTCCAAAACTAAAAGGTGTAACTTCGTATGTATATTGAAGATTTTTTTTCAGATTAGTTGCATAGTACTCAGACTTAGTCACAATCAAATATTCATTAGCTGATAGATTTCTAATTTCTAGTACATAATGTGTTGCATTTGGAACATCTTCCCAGTCAAACAAAACACCGTCAAACACATTTAATTGTTCTCCACTATTTGGTGAAATTAAAGTAGGAGGTCCAACGACGGTATCTAATTTTGGCAATGGTTGGTTTTTAAGATAATTTCTTACCGTCGAATTGTAGTTTATCATCATTCTACTAGATTGATTGGGTGTAAACTGGTATTCAGAACAGTTACTAAAATAACCCATTTGATTATCTTTTTGTGTTATCACTTTTTCTTGGTTATAATCCCAAACATCATAAGTGTAATTGCATCCAGAACTAGTAAAACCAAAATTGTAATCCGGTGGCGTATCACATAATTGGTCTGCAGCATTTATACAATTGGTTTTGTTCATGAATTCAATTTCATTGTTTGACTGAGTGTAACGTAGCTTGATTGTATCTGAATGCCTGCTTTTATCCCAAGGATCGTTTTCCCATCCATGGAATGTATGTCGTAAACTAAGAAAATGGCCAATTTCATGACTTAGTGTATTGGATAATTTAACAGCCTCAGCTTTTGTCAAAACCACATAATCACCTTGGGGGCTGTAGTATCCCAAAACAGTGCCTAAAGCTCCGTCAACATCTGCTTTATCTGTAATAAAAATATTGAGTGCTTTTGATACTTTTTTTTGTTGCACAGAATTGGCATTTGTACCAGGAGTATTATATATCAAGGAGTTATCAATATGTAAAAAATCTGCATATATATAAAATCTAAACGGTGTATTTGAAAAATCGTGATTCAATTTGCAAAGTTGTTTTAAGACGATATGTGGCGGTATCCTTCCAGATCCAGTATTAGTGGCTACCAAATGAAATTGAACAGGAATGTGTATGGTAGCATTTCTATCACCTGATATGATTCCCATTTTGTCATGAGGATATAGTTTTTCCATTAACTCCATATCATGAGCATGAACGCCACAAACACCACGCATAAAATGTTGCGCATTTGTGTTGGTAGTAAAGGAACCTAATAATAATAGTAAAAGTAAAATTTTTGAAAAAATATTCATGAAGAGAATTTAATTATACATTAATTACATTGGTAAAACTTTTGGATTCTAAAAAGTTCACCAAACGGACAAATTTACAAATATTTTAATTCTTGGATTTGATTTATTGTCTATTTTGTGGTAATAAAGACGACATTCATTACTTTTGTGGCTCTTTTCATTCAAACATAAAAAAAACATAGCAAATGAGTAAGGTAACAGTAGTCGGTGCAGGAAACGTAGGAGCAACAGTAGCCAATGTTTTGGCACATAAAGACATAGTTAATGAAATAGTATTATTGGACATAGTGGGTGATTTAGCTCGTGGAAAAGCGTTGGATTCTTGGCAACAAGCACCTATTGATTACTATAGTACTAAAATAACAGGTAGCAGTGATTACAAGGATACCAAAAATTCAGATATTGTGGTAATTACTGCAGGAATTCCACGAAAACCTGGTATGAGCCGTGATGATTTGATATCTACTAACGCAAATATTGTAGTTTCAGTAGTCAAAAGTATTATTGAACATTCTAAAAATCCAATCATCATAGTCGTTTCAAACCCTTTGGACGTCATGACATATGCAGCATTTAAGGCTTCTGGCCTTCCGGCTACAAAAGTTTTTGGCATGGCGGGTATTCTTGATACAGCAAGGTATAGAGCCTTTTTAGCGACAGAGTTGAACGTTTCGCCAAAGGACATTCAAGCAGTATTAATGGGTGGTCATGGTGATACAATGGTACCATTGCCGAGGTATACAACTGTGGCTGGAATTCCTGTGACAGAAATGATTCAAAAAGCCAAGTTGGATGCTATCGTAGATAGAACTAAAACTGGAGGTGGCGAATTGGTGAAATTGATGGGTACATCAGCGTGGTATGCTCCAGGTGCTGCTGCTGCACAAATGGTAGAAGCAATTGTTAGAGACGAAAACAGGATTTTCCCTGTATGTACTTTGTTGAAAGGACAATATGGTTTGAACGACGTCTTTTTAGGCGCTCCAGTCAAGCTTGGTAAAGGAGGCATCAAACAGGTATTAAAATTGAAATTAAAAAAGGACGAAATGGCCCTTTTACACGAATCAGCAACCGCAGTAAAAGAAGTGATGAGTGTATTTGACAAAATGTAATGATTGTTGAACTTTTAATAACTTTTTTAGTTTGAATGACAATGATTCAGTATTTGAATGATCAATAAACTTAACCTACAACAAATACATACGAATAAAGGAAATGACCTTTTGGAATTATCCGGGCAACATCCTGTTTTACTTGTGTTCCTAAGACATTTTGGATGTGTTTATTGTAAGGAGTCCATGAAGGATATTGCAAAAAAAAGGGTTAACCTTGAAAATCGAGGCATTCATATAGTAATGGTTCACATGGCGGACAATGAAGTGGCAGAAGACTACTTTAAAGGATTTGCCCTTGAAGATATTGAACATATTTCTGACAAAGATTGTAAAGTGTATGCCTTATTTGGCTTGATGAAAGGATCATTTAGTCAATTGTTGGGATTAAAAACATGGATTCGGGGATTTGAATTGGCAGTTGCTCATCAGATGTTTCCTTCAAATCAGAGGGTTGGGGATGGGCATCAAATGCCAGGCGTTTTTCTTCTTGATAAAGGAGAAGTTAAAAATAGTTTTGTTCATCATTCTGTAGCAGATAAGCCTGATTACGAGGAATTAATACGACAATGCGAAATTTAACGTTTATTTGACATTCTAACATAAGGATTAACCGTTTAAATTCTGACCATCATGTTAGATGTCAATAATCATTCACTTATTTAATATAAATGAGAATATTAATCTTATTAAGTATTTTGTTCCTCGCTACTTTTGTTTCAGGTCAAGATTTATTAACCTTAGAACAAGACCTTGCTTTTCATGCTGATGTAATGATGAGTGCCCAAAATAGCAAACATAGGATCAAAGCGGCTAAAGATTTTCAAACCTTATTTGAGAAAACACTTTCAATTGAAAGTAGCTATTTTTATCCATTTGACTCCTTGATTTGGATTTCGAAAAAGCAACCAAAGGATAACACTTTTAGAATTTTTACTTGGATAGTCGATAATGGAAATGGCCAATTTGATCACATCGGTTTTATACAATTGCCAACAGGGAAAATATTTACTTTAAAAGACCATTTGAAAGACAGCGAGGATTGGGAATATAGTATTAACTCCAACGAAAATTGGATGGGTGCGATGTATTATTCTTTGTTGGAAGATGTGATAGATGGTAAAAAGCAATATTTACTGTTTGGATTTCATAGATTTGATGTACATGAAAATATAAAATTGTTGGATGTTTTAAGTTTTGACAAACAAGAAAATCCATTATTTGGAAAAGAAATTTTTGAGCGTAAAAACAAAGATGCTAGGTCGACAATTAAAACTAGGATTGTTTTAAAATATAGTGCAGATTCTTATGTTGGACTACATTTTAATGATGGGTTAAATTTAATTGTACACGATCATCTCATTACAAAGGCAAACCTGGCAACCAATAGAGGTATGACGCTGGTATCTGATGGTAGTTTGGTAGGGTATGAAAAGAATAAAAACTATTGGACTTATATCGACAAACTTTATACACAAATATTAGATGAAGCACCTAGACCGCAACCAATTCTCGATAAAAGAAGCAAAGATTTATTTGGGAAGGATAAAAAATAATAGCTAAATCGTAAAAAAAATATTTAGACCACATTTTGAAACTTTTTGATACTATTTCAGATTTATAGGGTATGATTCGTATTTTCCAACTTTTAAAATAATATAATGTATAAAATTTTATCGCTTCTACTAAGTAGTTTTCTGTTTTTTTCACCAGCAATCGGTCAAAAGGTTTTGACTGAAGGTACCGTTAAAATGGAAATTTCAGATGTCAAATCAGACGACCCTCAAATAGCCATGCAAATGGAAATGATGAAAGGTTCAACCATGGACTTATTCTTCAAAGGAGACGAACATATCACACATATGAATATGATGGGTGGACTCATGGTCATGAAGACTCAAGTGATGCAAGCAGCCAACAAGATGAACTTATTTATGGATATGATGGGTCAAAAAATGTGGATTGAATCTGCATTGGACGAGGTTCAAACTCCAGAACAAAAAGAAATAGCAGAAAAAGTAAACATAGTTTACGACAAAAAAGATACTAAAGTGATCGAAGGTTATAACTGTTATAAAATGACTTTATCAAGCCCTGATGATGCTGAAGGTATGAATGTACAAGCATATGTTACGGAAGAAATTAAAGCCAATGCGCGTATTATTCGTGGTTTTGAATCCGTTGAATATGTAGGATTTCCACTTGAATTTACAGTTGGAAATGGAATGTTCACTATGACGATGACAACAAAAGCCATCTCTGATAAAGTAGATAGTGAAAAAATGAAAATTGAGACGGAAGGGTACAAAAAAATGACGATGGAAGAATTCCAAAGTTCTTTTGGAAATATGGGTTTTTAGGCCATTAAAGAATTCCAATTAAATAAAAAAGGGAACTTGATATATCAAATTCCCTTTTTTTATTTTTCTTAAACACGAATCTAAGAAAAAATCTCAGTTCCTGAAAAGTGGAATGAAGATTCAATGGCTGCGTTTTCATCACTGTCCGAACCATGAATGGCATTTTCGCCAATATTTTTAGCGTATTTAGCACGAATAGTGCCTGAAGCAGCTTCGGCAGGATTAGTTGCGCCAATTAGTTTTCTAAAGTCTTCTACAGCATTGTCTTTTTCTAAAATGGCTGCAACGATAGGGCCTGAAGACATAAACGCTACAAGTTCTCCATAAAATGGTCTTGATTTGTGTACAGCATAAAACTCACCTGCTTTTTCGACAGAAAGTTTAGTATATTTTAAAGCAATTATTTTAAATCCTGAAGCACATATTTGATCTAAAATACCACCAATATAACCAGACCCAACGGCATCCGGTTTAATCATTGTAAATGTTCTATTCCCTGACATGTAATAATATAATTTTGTTATTTTAATTTAAAGAGGGCAAAATTACAAAAATGATTTGCATAAAGCACAAAAAACAATAATTTGTTTTGTTTGTATAAATATATTAGTGACCTTTGCCCAACTTTGTAATATGAGTCTTGAAGAATTAAAACTTTGGTTGGAAATCCCTCGTGAAATTGTTATCATTTCGCATAGAAATCCTGATGGTGATGCTATAGGTTCGAGCCTTGGCTTGGCCATGTTTTTGAGAAAAAGATTCCACAAAGTACAAGTTATTTTTCCTAGTGAATATCCAAAAATATTTGAATTTTTGCACGACATAGGTCAGTCATTAATTTATGACTTAAAGCAACTAGAAGTAAAAAATGCCATTCAAAAAGCTGACGGTATTTTTTGTTTAGATTTTAATGGTTTGGATAGGATTGACAAAATGGGAGAATTTGTCCAATTTAGCACAGCTAAAAAAGTGTTGATTGATCACCATTTGGACCCCGAACCTTTCTCCGATTATGAGTTTTTGGATACAACAGCTTCCAGTACTTCCGAATTGGTTTATCTTTGGATACATGCAATGCAAGAAGAACGTTTGTTAGACGTTAAGATTGGTGAAGCCTTATTTACAGGAATTATTACAGATACAGGGTCTTTTAAGTACAATACAAGACCAGAAACCTTTAGGGTTGCTGCATCACTTAAAGAGTTGGGTGTTGATGATTACAAACTTCAGGACAACATTTTTAATGTTTTATTGAGTAAACATTTGCGATTACTTGGCCATTGTTTGGCCAATCGCATGGAGATTTTGGAAGATTCTGGCATTGGTATAATCTACCTTACAAAAAAGGATTATATCGATTTTGATATACAGAGAGGGGATACGGAAGGAATAGTCAATCAGATGTTATATGTTAAAAATATTCAAATTGCAGCTTTTGTTACCGAACAACCAACAATAATTAAACTATCTTTGCGTAGTAAAGGCGATATTTCCGTCCAAGAAGTTGCCACAAAATACTTTAACGGAGGAGGACATAAAAATGCTGCGGGCGGAGGAGTATACGCCAGCTTATCAGATGTGTTGGACAAATTAAAGAGAGTTCTTCCAATGTGTATTAATAAATAGTCATCACTTTAAATTTTACTATATGAATTTTAAATTTTTATTAATTGCTTTACTTTCAGTAGCAGTCGTTATGGGATGTAAAGACCGACCAACGGTTACCCCAAGCGGATATGATTTCAAATTTTTAACGAATGGTAGTGGAAAAGAAGTTACCCCAGATTCGTATGTATATTTCACATTAGAAATAAAAGATGAGAATGGTAAAGTACTTCAATCCATGGGAGAAGGCCCAAATATGCCTATCATGTTTGTACCAAAAGAAAAAGTCGCTACAGACGAACCTAATCCTGTTTTGGATGTATTGGAGGTTTCTAGAGTTGGCGATGTTATTGTTTTGACCATGCCAGTCGACTCTATTCCAAACGCACCAGCTGATATAAAAGACATGAAATATATTGAATATATCATGACTATTGTAAATGTAACAGACAAAGCTGGTTACGACAAGTATATGTCCGAAATGGAAGAAACGATGAATGTAGAAAAAAATGCCTCTATGGAGAAATTACCAGCAATTGAAGAATTGGTAAAAAATACTATAAAGGATTATACGAGTAATGCTTTGAAAACCACATCAACTAATTCGGGTTTAAAGTATTATATAATTGAAAATGGAGAAGGAGAAAAAGTAGCTTCTGGGCAAACTGTTTCTGTACATTATTATGGTTCCTTAATCAATGGTACCCAATTTGATAATTCATTTACACGTGGACAGTCATTTGCATTTACTGCAGGAGCTGGTCAAGTAATCAAAGGTTGGGACGAAGGTATCATGATGATGAATAAAGGTAGCAAAGGTTTTTTCTTTGTACCTGCTGAATTAGGATATGGAGCACAAGATTCTCCAATGATTCCTCCAAATTCTGAGTTAGTATTCTACGTTGAAGTTGTAGATATAAAATAGTAGTTTACAAAAAATATATAGCCTGGGTTTTGTAAGAATTCAGGCTATTTTTTTAACATTTTAAAGCAGGGCAATGACTATAGAGCAACTTAATGCACTAAAGGAGCGATTGACATCGGTAAGGAGGTATCTTTGACGTCGATCATCGTATTATTCAATTAGAAGAAAAAGAACAACTGACTTTAGATCCCAATTTCTGGAACGACCCAGAAAAAGCGGAGCTTACGATGAAAGAAATTAAAGACCATAAAAAATGGCTGGATACATATCAAAGTATTCAATCGGCCGTGGACGATGCAGAAATATTGTTTGAATTTCAAAAAGAAGGAGAAGGCACAGAAGCAGAGGTTGAAACCAAACACCAAGAAGCTTTAGTTTTATTAGATGATATTGAGTTTAGAACCACCCTAGATCAGCCTGAAGATATCATGGATTGTAC